>CAKUSQ010000008.1 GCA_934691225.1 uncultured Opitutales bacterium | reverse complement strand
ATGCTTCTGTGCTTAATAATCCATACATGGATTTAACTGCATTTTCAGTCAAAACACCTTCAGAAAATGTTAATAATTGATCCAACATGGACTGCGCATCTCGCATACCTCCTTCAGCTAAACGCGCAATGGTATGCAAAGCAGCAGGTTCGGCTTGAAGATTTTCACCATCGACGATGCGTTTTAGTTGTTGCTCAATAAGTTCCGTTTCTAAAGGGAAAAATTCAAAATATTGGCAGCGCGAAATAATGGTATTAGGAACCTTGTGGATTTCAGTGGTCGCAAATATAAATTTGACATGTGCAGGTGGTTCTTCAAGCGTTTTTAATAAAGCATTAAAAGCCGCGGTGCTAAGCATGTGAACTTCATCTAAAATGTAAATTTTATAAGCACCATCACTAGGTGCGTATTGGCAATCTTCTCGCAAAGAACGAATTTGTTCCACAGAGTTGTTCGAAGCACCATCAATTTCAATGACATCCATCGAACGTCCTTGCGCAATAGCTTGACAGCGTGAACTTTCTGGGTCGAAATCCAAACGTGGACCTTCTTCACAATTAAGCGCCATAGCAAAAAGGCGCGCTGTACTTGTTTTACCGGTTCCTCTTGGTCCCACAAAAATATATGCATGCGCAATCCTTTTGGATGTAATAGCATTAGACAACGCCTTAACAACGCCTTCTTGTCCTACTAAATCCTCAAATCTTTTAGGCCTCCATCGCCTTGCTATAACTGTATAGCTAACCATACAATACAGTAAAAACTTTTTATGTGTATAAGACAAGCTTACTTATTATTTTTTTAACAAAATGAATAGTAACTGGTTTTTCTTGATAAATATTTTATTTTTTTATATACTATTTTAATTTATATATGAAAAATATTGTACTTATATATGGAATTATAATAATATCTAAAATCTCATTACTTTGGGGTACAGAGGAAGAATACCTAGCAAGAGATCAAGAACCAACGATAGATGAATTGCGATTTGTTTATCAAAATCTAGCGTTAGAAGAAATTAATCAGCATGATATTAAAGAAATTTATACAAAAATTCATGAAGAAGTTAGGGTTAATGATCTACTTTTGCGAGAAAGAATAACCTCTAATTATTATTTTTCACATCCATTGAATTATTCGTTTTTTCAAATTATTAAAAAGTTGTATGATTGTGATTGTAATACAATACGTGAAAATTTATTATTATACTTTAATTTACATCAAATTAAGAGTTTTACACCATTTTGTGAAACAGAATTTCCAATTAATGAAAGAATCACAGAAGATTTTAATATCAATACTTATAAAAAACTAATGAAATTTTTTAGTGAAAGTCCCGATTACCATTGTTCCGATGATTTTGATAAGATGACCGGTTCAGAGGAAAATAATATCAGACGCATAATATCTGATGAAAGCAGCGATAAAGCTATTTTATTTGTTGGTTTTAATCAAGAGATCCCAGCAAATGGTTCTGAAATTATATATAATACTGCAGAATACAGAAAAAGTTTATTTTTGAATACGTGGCTTAATTCTCTTAATGAAAATTACAATGTAATGAAAATAGGTCACTTTGAACAAATATTAACTGTTTTCCCTCAGCTTGAAAATTATTTCGATTATGTTATTATCGAAGGACAAAGATTTAAGAATATATTACCAGAAATTTTTATAAAATTTGGTGAATTGTTAAAAGAAAATGGACGTATTGTTTACCAGCAATATGATGATAATATTTACTATACTTTTAACAACAAATTATTAAAGCAAACTATTCAAAATTATGATTTTAAGTTATACATTTGTGATAACCCAGAAAATGAAGTTTTTAAAGAAATAACATATTTAGCATTTTTTAACAATGAGTCATCTTTTGGAGATAGTTTTTGCTATGGATCAGTAAAAAAACTTTGTTGGCATAAAAAGGTATCAAAGCAACAATAATTTTTATGTTCACAGGCAGTTCGTAGAGTTACTTGTCATTTCGTATAATGAATATTATGTCTAATCTTTTTGTTCGTTATTAAAAAATTATCTCACGAATTTTTCCTAGTATTTCATGTTTTATTTTATGTTTTTTATTTACAAAAATTTTGAAAATAAATAGCGTTAAACTGTGCGTGTGGTAGATTACATATTGATTGATGGAAACAATTTAGCTTTTCGAAGTTTTTACGGTGTAAAAGATTTATCGAATGGGCAAAATGTTCCTGTAAACGCAATTTATGGGTTTTTCAATTCGTTATTTACGTTACAGCAACAGTTTCCGGCTAAAAAAACGATCGTATGTTTTGATTGCAGTCGGTCTAAAAAACGTGTGCAATTATTACCTGATTATAAGGAAAATCGTTTGCCAACACCCGATGCTTTCAAAACGCAATTGAATTATATCAAACAAATGATTCCTTTATTGGGGCATTTTTGCTGGGAAAAACAAGGTGTTGAGGCGGATGATTTGATAGGTTCATGGTGCCATTGGGCTTCAATGCAAAAACGTACATGTTTGGTTGTAAGTGCCGATAAGGACCTTATGCAGTGTGTTAATGATTATGTTAATCAAGTTATTCCAACCGCACAAGGTTGGAATTTGATAGACCGCAGTGGGGTTTTCGAAAAAATGGGGATTTATCCAGAGCAGTTAATTGATTTTTTATCGCTTATTGGAGATAAGGTAGATAATTATCCTGGAATTGCAGGTGTAGGTCCCAAAACAGCTGCCAAATGGTTAAATACTTATGGATCTATAGACAAAATTTACGAAAACATTCATGTGTTAATGCCTAAAAGGTTTCAAACAGTCCTTTTAAACAACGTTACTTTGCTGAAAAAAAATCAACAACTAGCTGCGTTAGAAATTTCCAACGACTACGTTGAAGCAATAATGATAGACTTAGAAGCTACACAGCCTCAATACGAAACTTTCGCAAAAATGTTAGAACAGCTTCATTTACCTCGCTTATTCCAAAAATTTAAAAGTTACTTTCATGCATCTTCTCAACAAATTGAGTTATTTTAATGCTTTGATTTATCGAGCCATTCTATAATTTTTTCATAAGCGGTTTTATAAGATAGGCTGTACATTTCTTTTGAAGGTGATTGAAGGATAAGTTTAGGGCTTTCGTAAAACGGACCTCCCCAGGAAGGATTTGTAGGCCCAAACAAACCTACCGTTGGAATACCTAAAAAATTGCTTAAATGCATACCGCCAGAATCATTTCCTACGATAAAATCAAGCGTTTCGAGCACATGAGTTAATTGTATAAGCGATGTTTTACCGGCTAGATTTTTCACTCTATCTTGAGGTAAATTTATCAAAATTTCTTCACAGAACAGTGCATCTTTTTCACTACCTAACAAAACACAGTTAGATTCAGGAAATTTTTTAAGTAACGCCCAAATTAATTCCTGCCAACAATACATAGGCCAACGTTTTTCAGGTGTATTTGAAGAACCCAAAAAACAGCCAAATACAGATATATTCGATGAAACATGTGTGTGGTTAACAGGATCTGTACAAAGCGGTTCCTTTAATCCAAAATTTTGTGCAAAACGATACCATAGCTCTGTTTGATGCTCATTGGGTTTAATTTCATATGGATAGGTATGTGTTAATAAAGGGCGCCATGTTTTTTTTAATCCAAAACGTTGAGGAGCCCCTGAACACCAAGCCTCTATATCACTTCGTATTGAATTGGTAAAGTTGACCCATAAATCCGGATATTGTTGGCGAATTTTCCAAAAACTATCAAAGTAAGACAAGCCCGATTTTTGCGGTAATACATGGATAAAGTCAGCTGGGAAATAGTGTTGCAGCAAAGGCGCTAAATATTTTTGTACCACAAGATGTATGCAAAAATCTGGACGCGCTTTGCGAATCGCCTTAAGAATCGGGTAAGCCATAACACAGTCCCCTAACCAATTCGGCATACGAAACCAAACTTGATTTGTTTTAGGAAGTTGCGACCAATTAAAATAAGAACAAACTTCAGGTAACCAATTTCGTTTTTGTGAAATATTAAAGCGACGCAATGGCCAATGTTGAATCTTCCAGCGACGATGCATCCACAGCCAATTTTCATAAAAGCATGACTCGCTCGACAATTTCGATTCCAACCATCGATTAGCTTCTAGAGTAACCCCTAGTGCTGTTTTAGGTGTAGCAATCTCTTCAATGCAAAACTCACCTTGGCAAAACTGGGTCCTGCGCATAAAAATAGCTACTACATCTGTGTTGTATTTTTCCACTAAACGTCCTGGTAAATCCGTCGATGATGCTAATCGACTAAAAAAAGTGGTTAAACAACCGGTTTCTCCTGCCGATTGATCAAAAAGAATGCTTACAATGCCATTGTTTTTCAGAATTTTTTCTAAGGGTAATACGCCACGTTTTCGCGATATAAGCTGCAACCCGAATCGTTCACGCGTTTTACGGATCCAATTTTCAAACCATTTTGTTCGAAAAGGCCTGTAAACCACACCTGATACAGGAAATGTTTCGAAAAATGCCGGTAACCACGTCAACGACTCCATCAGATTGAGATGCGGAACAAGTACTACCGTAGCTTTAGGATTTTTATTGAAATTATCAATCCAATTTTTTAAAGCGGGTGATATAGTGAATGTTTTCTGTATGGTTTCTTTTTCCCAATGTGAAGATACTAAAAACATCCAGGCTGTTTCTACCCAACGACAACAATTTAAACGTGCTAATTTTCGGCGCCATTTTTCAGTTTTCTTAGGAAAAACAATATATAGATTTTTTAAAAGAATCTGCCGCCTTGATTTTAAACCGTAATAAATAAAACAACCAAAACAATTGCACAAAACTTTTATCCAACAAGCAGGTAGCTTATTCAATAATTTTGTTATCAATGATAAAATTTGAAGCATTTTTTATCTAAGTTTTAGCATTCCAAATCATCCATGTAATCAAAAGAACCGCCTAATGCCTTGATATCATTAAGCAGATTTTTATTTTCACGTCGTTCAATTTTTGACATTCTATCAATAAACAAAATTCCCTGTAAATGATCCCATTCATGTTGAATGCAGCGTGCGAGCAAACCTGAACATTGTAATGTATGCCCTACCCCCTCCAAATCTTGATAAGTTAATATAATCTGATGATAACGTTTAACATTTCCACGCACATCTGGTAACGATAAACATCCTTCCTCACCTTCTATGTTTAGGTCATTAACAGGTTCA
>CAKUSQ010000007.1 GCA_934691225.1 uncultured Opitutales bacterium | reverse complement strand
ACGTTACCCGAAGTATCCTCTTATAAACCAACGATGGGATCTACAACTCCCTTACAAAATGCGGATTCATCTTGGTTGAATGTAAAAATGAATTGTTCCACAGGAGAAATTTTACCTGCGGATGGATTTGTAGAAAAAGGATGGATTACAGGTGTTCGTGAAACCAATACGATGCCGCAATGGGCAGGTTCATGTTGGTACTATTTGCGTTATTTATCACCACATTTTTCAAATAATTTTGTGGATGATAAAGCCCTGTATTATTGGGAAACACCCGATATGTATATTGGTGGTGCTGAACATGCTGTTTTACATTTACTTTACGCGCGCTTTTGGCATCAGTTTTTATTTGATTTAGGTTTATTACCCACGTCTGAGCCTTTCAAAAAATTGTTTCATCCGGGGATTATTTTAGGGCCAGATGGAAATAAAATGTCTAAATCTTTGGGGAATGTCATTAACCCTAACAGCGTTATTGATGAATATGGTGCAGATGCATTGCGTTTGTATGAAATGTTTTTAGGGCCTTTGGAAGCTTCTAAACCGTGGAGCCTTCAGAATGTGGAAGGGGTTTATCGGTTTTTGAAAAAAGTGTGGCGTGAATTTGTTGATTTAGAAGGTGAAATTACAAAGAAGATGCTCGGTGCTTGTGATTCTGCTGAATTTCAACATTTGTTGCATGAAACAATTTTAAAAGTTACAGAAGCCATTGAGAATTTGCGTTTCAATACAGCTATTTCACAGTTGATGATATGCCTTAATGGTATTCAGAAAGAGCCGCAAATATCAAAAAATTCTGCCAAAGTTTTTTTGCAATTATTAGCGCCTTTTGCCCCACATATCGCTGAAGAATTGTGGGAACGTTTGGGAGAAAAAGCTTCTATTACAGAAGCTGCATGGCCTAACTTTGATGCTTCTAAGTGTGTTCGCTCGCAATTGAAAGTGGTGGTTCAGGTGAATGGAAAAGTTCGTGATGAGGTTAATGTACCTGCGAATGCTGAACCTTCTGAAATTATTGCAGCCGCTAAAAAGGCTTCTAAAGTTGTTGCGTATTTATCCAAAGGAACGCTCGTAAAGGAGATTTATGTTCCAAAAAAATTAGTAAACTTTGTAGTTATTTTATGATGAGTGTAAATTTTTTACCTGATGATTTTAATCCATCCTTACCCATCGTTATTCTAGCAGGTAAGGGGGAATATCCAAAGTTAATTTGGAAACGTTTGGAAGAAAGAAAAGCAAAAAGTTATGTTTTCGCTTTTGAAGATTTAGATTGGATTTCATCAAAGAATGAACGTTATTTTGAATTTCCTGTGGGACAAGTAAGCACTTGGTTGAAAGCGTTGAAAAAATGTCGCGCGCGTTACGTTATTTTAGCGGGACAAATTACGCCTAAGAAATTGTTCCATGGCTTAAATCCAGATTTGAAAGCTTTGTGGTTGTTAGCAAGATTGAAGGAAAAAAATGCAACAACCATTTTCGGAGCACTCATTAAAGAAATTGAAAAATTAGGGATTTATGTCTTAGATGCACGTTCTTTTTTAGAGGATCAGTTAGCTACCTTGGGGGATATGACTTCAGAGGGGTTGCTTGAAATACCACAGGAGATATTGGATAAAAATGTTGAGATTTGCCGTAGTGTAGCAGCTTTAGATATTGGTCAAAGCATTGTTGTTAGTCGAGGTACAGTGGTTATTGCTGAGGCTTTTGATGGGACGGATGCTATGATTGAACGTGCAGGTGATATCTGTGATCGTCCTATGGGCCTTATTAAGTTGGCTAAGCAAAATCAAGATTTTCGGTTTGATGTGCCTGTTTTTGGATTGAGAACGTTACGTAAAATGTACGCTGCAAAGATTCATTGGGCTGCACTTGAAGCTTCTCGTACAATTCTTTTAAATAAAGCAGAGGTTATCAGTGAAGCTGAACGTTTAAAGATTCGATTGTTTGGAATATAAAACAACCCATAGAGTTTTCTATGGGTTTTATAGTGATTAAAGTTGATTTACTGTTGAGGTATGAATTGAGGATTTAAATTTCCTTTTACCTCTCCTTTATCCCAGTTTGCGAGTACATTTTTTAAAAACCCTTGAGGTTGAACATTGTCAGGAATTAAATACCAATGAACAACGATAGCTTTAACACTTTGTTGATTGATGTCAGCGTTATTTGAGTTTTGATTCCTATCTGGGTTATAAATGGATACAAACCAAGCATCTGCTATATTGTTCATGTCAACAACTTGAAACTGTGCTACGTTACCACTTAGGTAGATGCTATCATGAAAATGCATTTCTTGTTCAACCAGACTATTTACACCTATCATACCATTTATTGGTTGTAGATTGTGCGGTTCGTACATACCACTAGAAACGCGTGTCATACGATTTTCGATCATTCTATCCATAGACCATGAATGAGTGAAATAATTACAATTTTGACTTTTTAATTTGCAGTAAGCTTCAAAGTATTGAACGTCATTAATATTTGCTAATAAGTCACTAATAGCTTGAGGAAGGTTATCTGGAGCTTGTTCAGGGTGATCATTCCTTGCAATAAGATGATCTGGAGTTTCAGAGTTAAGACCACCTTGTCCATAGTGAAAAATAATTGGAAAAGGTTGTATACCGTTTTGTATTCTCATGTCGCTGAGATCGTAACCCAAGTCCCATATATTGAAGTTTGAAAAATTTCCTTTTACAATAACTGCACTTGATAATATTATGCTTAAATTTAGTAATTTTTTGTTCATAATTTGTGTGTAATGCATTAAAAATATGAATTGTCAATACAAGAGTTTACATAATTGTCAAATTCCTGGTAAAAATTTGAATCATTTACATTAACTTTTTCAGAAAATCCTGCTAAATAGATGAGAAGTGCAGATGTGAATGTGATATCATTTGTCGTTAAATTGATAGGAATAATTTCTTTTATACTGTTTGGTAAGTAGAATTTTTGTTGTAAAAGTTTTTGGGCATTTTTAATTTCAATGTTGGCTGTGAGGGTTTGAATTTGTTGAACTATTTGCAACCAACCTTCAT
The DNA here is from genome assembly GCA_934691225.1 of uncultured Opitutales bacterium. GTDB lineage: Bacteria > Verrucomicrobiota > Verrucomicrobiia > Opitutales > UBA9783 > UBA1183. Next base: position 4,258 of record CAKUSQ010000007.1, on the reverse strand, counting down.
CCATATTTTTGGAAAAATCTTGCAAAATGTGGTAAAAATTTTGTGTTTTTTTATCTGTATGCAACAAGAATTTTAACAATTCACGATCCGAATTATGGTCGTAATTAACGGTATAAGTTGAATCTTTAAGCGATTGTTTTTGTTCATCCCAAATAGGGTAAGCATTTAAATAAGGTATTATATTTAATAGAGTTATAAAGGCTAAATAGTGTAAATAATTTGTCATATTACCAAATAAATTCGGATGAATTTTTGTAATATTTAGCAATTATTTAAAACTTTTTGGGTAATAATGTGTTTCAGTTAGCTCTAGTAGTGTTTTTTGAACTTTATCCACATCATTAGCATAAGTGATGCCTAACCAATGATCAGAAACATTTTCTATCAGTTTTATAGAAATACTGTTTTTTTGAGCTATATTTTGGATAGCAACGGGTAGGTAAAATTCTTGTTTTAATGGATCGGTCAAATGTTCTAAAAATTTTCCCCAAGCAGTTTCTAAGTGTTCCAAAATGGAAGGTTGTAAGATCCAAAAATTCATAGAAACCAATGCTTTGTCATCCAGAAAAGTTTGTTTTTTGTCCTGGGTCGAAACGATTTTACCATTAATTCGTTGAATATTAAGGCATTCATTCAAAGCGATCACCTGATGATTTTCAAGTGTGCATAGGGCTCTAGAAACATAGCCATTTTCGGATAATGTTTTACCAAGCGGGTAACCTATAAGTGCAAAATCATTAGAATTACGTTCTAGAAATTCGGCAGCTAAACGATATGCTGACTGTCCATAAAAATCATCACCGTTAACAATTACAAATGGCGTATGTATAGCATGGCGTGCGCAATAAAGTGCGTGTCCTGTGCCCCAAGGTTTCGTTCGTGAGGAGATCGGTGCTTCACAACATGTTTGTAAGATACAGGTAGAGCAGTTTTGAAGGTTTAATTTTTGAAATATACGCTCAAAATCGCTGTGTGTTTCTTCACTGACAATGGCCACGAAATGATCAAACCCTGCTTGTAAAGCATCCCAAATAGCAAATTCTGCCAAAGTGGCATTTTGCGGTTGAAACGTTTGTAACTGTTTTAATCCACCAAAACGGCTTCCTTTGCCAGCGGCTAGTAATACAAGTGTTTTATTCATTTTTATTTTTTTGTTCCAACGCAAATGTGTACTTTAAAAATGTATAGTAAGCATTAATAGTGGCATAATAAAAACCAGCAAATCCGTCCAAAAATCCTAGATGAACAATGTAATGTTTAAAAAAACTTACCCATGGATTTATGATAGCCTTGAGTAAGAGCCAAGACGGTGTATGTTTTTCGCGCAAAGTAATGGCAGATAATTGAGCATATTTTATTTGTTTGGACAGCGTTTGTTGAACGGTTTTTTCTGTATAATGCAACACAGAACCTGCAATAGGTTTTGTTAATCCTTGAAAGCAAAGTCGTTCATGTACAAGTCCTTCCCAGTGTACAGCGCGTTTTTTAAGAAGAATTGAATGATGACTTTCGCGAGCTGTATGCTTTAACCAATGTTGAAAGTAACGATTAGTTCTCCGGCATGTAGCAGTTGTATAAGAATTGAAGTTTGAAAGTTGGAAAAATTGTTCAATGGATTGTTTTAACGCATTAGAAACTTCCTCATCCGCATCTAGATTTAAGATCCAATCGTAAGTGGCAAGTGTATATGCAAAATTTTTTTGAGCAGCATATCCTTCCCAGGGATGTTCTATTACACAGGCCTGAAATGATTCTGCGATTTGTTGTGTGTTATCCGTGCAATCATTGATAACAACGATAATTTCTGATACCCATGAATAAACAGAGTTTAGGCAACGTTTTAAATTTTTTGCCTCATTGCTTGCAATAATAACAACAGAGACGGGAAGTTTTGTGGTTACTTCATTCATTGCTTAATTCTGGATGTTTTTTGAGCCATCGTTGAAATAATAGCAAACCTGTGAGGGTAATAGTATGTTGGAATGTGTTATTTGTAATAGCATTATCGAGTTGATCAATTGGAAGCAGGTATGTTGCTAAATCTTCATCGGGATCAAATTGTGTATCGTAAAGTTTTTCACATTGCGTTAATAAGTAAAAATAAACGCGATTTGTTTGCATGGCCGGATTTGGATAGCTTGTATATAGATGAATGGGGTAACAACCTGCGTAACCGCTTTCTTCGCGTAATTCTCGATATAATGCTTGTTCAGCCGTTTCACCTGCATCAACACTGCCGCCTGGGAGTTCTAGTGTTAATTCATTGCTTCCGGCTCTATATTGGCTGACTAAGACAAGTTCTTTTTTAGGCGTTAATGCAACGCATTGAACCCAATCTTTGCAATTTAAAAGTAAAAAATCGTGCGAGCGTCCATCGGGGTGATGTGCATTGCGTCTGAAAACGCTTGCCCATTGATAATCTTGTAATGTTTCGTCTGTGTCGATAGTCCACATGGCTGGGAACTTTTGGTCCCATTCCCAAGTGCGGTTAGGATCAGTCATTATCGTTATTCCTTGAAAGCATAATGTAGTAAATTAATTGACCTAAGGAGGCGATGAATGCAGCCACATAAGTAAGTGCAGCAGCGTTTAAAGTTTCACAAACACCTTTGGATTCTTGCGTATCAATGATGGATAAATTTACTAAAATTTTCTTTGCTCGTGCACTTGCATCAAATTCAACCGGTAACGTTACCAATTGAAATATGGCTAAAATAAGGTAGATCCAAACTGCTAATTTAACGAGACCCACTAAATTTAGAAAAAATCCTCCAAAAACAACCCAAGGTAATAGTTGACAAGCGATATTCGTAGCCGGAATTAAAGCTGAACGCCATTGCAAAGGAGCATAGGCTTGTTTATGTTGAATCGCATGACCTGCTTCGTGGGCAGCGACGCCTAGAGCGGCAAGTGAAGTTCCGTAATAGTTATTTTTACTCAAAGCTAATCGCCGATGAATGGGATCATAATGATCTGTTAATTTCCCATCAATAGCTACAATCGTTACATTGTGAATTCCTGCCTGTTCCATAACAGCTGCGGCTGCTTCTGCGCCCGAAATTTTTCCTTTAGAGTCCACTTTAGACCATTTGTCGTATTTGGTTTGCACTTTAATTTGTGCCCAAATACCTAGGATAAGAGGAAATAAAATCAATGTTACGTATAATGTCATAGTAATATTTTAATTGCTGCTTTTATTGTATGCGGTGAAGCAATGATTTCAAGTAAATTTCTTGAAAAAGTGCATTTTAAGAATTGTTTGTAAATGGTTTTTGTACATTTTAATTCAAAGAAATTTGAAAATAACGGTAGACAATAATAAAAAAAGATTTAAAATAATAACTATGGAGCGATTGCACGCGTATTGGAGATACGAGTATTTAGAAGTTCCAAAAACGCAGAATGATACTGTGTTTGAGGATATGCCAAAGCAAAATGATGATGAAGGAAATTACATCCTTTATAGAACCAAACATTGTTATCTTGTTTTAAATGCGTTTCCTTATAATGCAGGGCATCTTTTGGCTATCCCTTACCGTGCTGTAAAAAGTTTGAATGCTTTGGAAGAATCAGAACGTTTAGATTTGATTAATTTAGTGACCTTTTCGGAAGATCTTTTGAGAAAAGCTTTAAATCCTGAAGGGATAAACATTGGAATAAATTTAGGCATAGCAGCGGGGGCTGGTGTTCCTAATCATTTACATGTTCATATAGTTCCACGTTGGAATGGTGATACAAATTTTATGCCTGTTATTGGTGAGACGCGTGTGCTTCCTATGGCATTGAAGGACATGTGGAAGCGTTTAATTCAATTTATCTGATTTATGTTTTTTTGGCGAAAAAAATCACAAAAAGAGCAGATTTTAGAAAATCGTCATAAGCGATTGAAAATCGATAGTAGCCAGTATAAGTTCTCTTGGAAAAATTTTTTAGGTTACGGTAGTTTTTTTACGATTATTTTGATGGTGGCCTTTTGGGGACAGCGACATGTAGGATGCCGACTTTTACTTAATTATCCTGCTAAGTCTCGCATCGTAGCTTCATTGGATTTTGAATACATCAGTGATTTAAAAACGAAAGCGCTTAAAGAACAACGTCGGCATATGGTTTTGCCAGTCTATAAGGTCGACATGAGTGCTTTTCGTAATTTTTCTCAAAAGATAGAATATTTAAAGACAAAATTGAATCAATATGCTGAATTTGGATCCAAAGAACAGAAAGCATCAGCTGTTGGAAAATTGATAGAAGAATTTGATAC
>CAKUSQ010000006.1 GCA_934691225.1 uncultured Opitutales bacterium | reverse complement strand
AAGTAACCCTGAAAAAATTATAAATATGCTAACAGGTCCCCAAAACTTATGTAAAAACAAATTATCCCAATTCGTTTTATTTTCGCAGGGATTCGATTCAATAACATTTTCTAAAAACTTTTCAATTTTTTGGTAGCGAGATTCAATGTACTTTAATTTCCAGTCAGGATCGATTTCATCAATTGTTTTGCAAGCATTTACAAATAATTTTTCTTTATCTTTTGTAATAACTTCTCTTTGAGTTGTTCCTTGAAACAATAAAATCGAACACCAAACGCTGCTTATGTCGGTTTCTGACGATAAACTTTTTACAATATTAGTGACTTTTTCTGGCAAGTCTACGTGAAAAGATGTGTTTACTTTAAATTTGTCCAGTGTAACAATATCTTTTAATTGCTGCTTTCTTTGTCGTAAACGTTCCGAGATTAAAACTACAGGAACACCAAGAGCTTGTTCTAACCGAGGAATATCGATGAAATGTCCTCGATTGCAAGCTTGTTCTGAAAGTGTTATTGCAAAACATGTCGGAAGTCCTAATTCAAGGATTTGTGTTCCCAAAAACAAATTTCGTTCTAAGTGTTCTGCATCTAACGTGTACAAAATTCGAATGTCATCTGTGGCATCAAATAGAGCGTTGCAAACTTCGCGTTCTTCAGGAGCGTAAGCGGATAATCCATAAGTTCCAGGAAAATCAAAAGCTTTGTGTCTAATACCGTAACTGTCGAAGAAAACATCCGGCGTAATTCCCATAGTTATCCCACACAGATTAGCCATTTTTTCATTAGCATCGGTGAGATCATTAAATAACATCGTTTTACCGACATTTGGATTGCCGATAATATAAATTTGTTTTGAAACTATTCTATCTACGCTATCAATCACATTCAAAAAATTTAAGCTTGGGGTTGATGAATTAAGATGGACTGTGCTTCAGAAAGTCCTAGGGTTAAACGATAACCTCGAACAGCGATCTCTAAAGGGCCTTGTTTGGAAGCTTTTCGAATGAATTGAACAGCTGTGCCTGGTGTAAGGCCCATCTCCATGAGCCGAATTCCTAAAGCATCATTACGATTTACACTTGCGATACATCCTGTTTCTCCTTGTCTTAACTCAGATACGCATTTGTTCATACATTTTATATCAAACATTTTTGTTGAAATTGCAAGTTTTAATTATTTCTAAGTATTATTTTTCAAGTGATTTTAGAAGACGTTGTCGCAATTTCACAATAGTTTCACTGTGAATTTGACTTATGCGCGATTCGCTTAGTTTAAATATAACAGCAATTTCTGATAAACGAAGACCTTCATAGTAATGCAATGCAAAAACTTGTTGGACCATTTTAGGTAACGCTTTTAAATGTGCTTTTAATATTTGCTTTAGTTCATTTTTTTCGCAAATTTCTCTACCATTGACTTGGTTAGTATCGGAAATTTTTTCTTCAAGCGTATAATTTTTATTGTTCGTTTTATCAATGTCTGACTTTAAATCTAAGGGAACAAAAACAAACGGTTTAGAAAGCTGTTTTAATTGGATAAGTTCTTTTTTAGAAATATGCAAATAATTACAGATTTCTTCATTCGATAGAGGCCTTTTTAACGACTGTTCACATTGGTTTAGCCTTTGTTTGAATAATTTTATGCGTGTTCGCGTTGATCTTGGCAACCAATCTAGTCGTCGAAGTTCGTCTAATAGTGCACCTTTTATGCGTACTTTTGCATAAGCTCCAAAACATCCGTTGTAAGTTTGTTTGTTGTATGCCTGAGTAGCAGCAATAAGTCCTAACAGACCAATCGTGAAAATACTTTCCCGATCGGCTGAAGGTGGGAAATTAGGAGTCATTTTACTCACAATGGATTTTAACAAAGGTAAGTATTGGCGGACGAGTTCCCAATCCGGTAAAATTTGTTTGTTGGTTGATGATAACTGATGAGAGGTGGATATGTTAGTTTTGTTTTTTTCTGCGATAAAATCCATATTTAAACTTTCTAATCGTTTATGTTGGAATTAAATGCAGTCCTTGCGTTTCGATTTTCATGCTTGTTGTTCATCCATAATAAAATTTGCATTAATCCTAGGTTTATACCTCCACCTAAAGATGCATGAAACAGGTTTGTAAGTGGAACTTTTTGGTTTAAAACACCCCATATAAAAGTTATTAAAAACCCTATAAATCCACTTAAAAGTAAATAGTGTTTCCTTAAATGACCGTTCATACTTGTTTTTAATTGAAGCAAATTCTATGCCTAAAAAATTTTTTCTAAATGTTTATGCATAATTTCCGTATATAAATACTATCTTTTTTTATAACTAGATTGACAAAGTTACTTAAACATATTTAGATAAAAAAGGCTATTTAAATAGGGGAGTCAAATATGACAGATAAAATGATTTATGAATTTGGTAAAAAAACCGATGGAAATGCAACTATGCGTGCGTTATTAGGAGGTAAGGGTGCTAATCTTGCTGAAATGTCACGTATTGGATTGCCTGTGCCTCCCGGATTTACAATAACAACCGCCATGTGCTTAGATTATTACAAAGCAAATAAGCAGATCAAGCCTGAGTTGAAGGCGGCTATTAGGGCTTCAATTGAAAGTGTAGAAGCGCAGTTAGGGAAAAAATTTGGTGATGCTGAAAATCCACTCTTATTTTCTGTTCGATCGGGCGCACGTGAATCAATGCCAGGTATGATGGATACCATCTTAAATCTTGGTTTGAATGATAAAACGGTTGAAGGTTTTGCCACTATTACGAAAAATCCTCGCTTTGCTTACGATTGTTATCGTCGTTTTATTCAAATGTACGGCGATGTTGTGATGGGAGTAGGTGCGGATTCTGATGATGAGCACGATCCTTTTGATGCTATTTTGACAGATGTTAAGAAAGCTAAGGGTGTCCATTATGATACCGAATTAGAAGCTGATGATTTAAAAGGAATTATTGTTCGTTTCAAAGAACTGATACGTTCCAAAAAAGGATGTGATTTCCCTCAAGATGTTTTTGAACAGTTGGAAGGAGCTATCGGTGCTGTATTTGGTTCTTGGTACAATGAACGCGCTATCATTTATCGTCATAAATATAATATTCCGTCGGATTGGGGAACTGCAGTCAATGTACAAGCAATGGTATTTGGTAATGCAGGCGATACGAGTGCTACAGGTGTAGCTTTTACGCGTAATCCAGCGAACGGTGAAAACGTTTTCTATGGTGAATATCTCATTAATGCACAAGGTGAAGATGTTGTTGCAGGTATTCGGACTCCGCATCCTATCGCTCAATTGAAAGAGGAAATGCCAGCTGCTTACGCATCTTTATTGAAAATCCGTGAAACTTTGGAAAATCATTTCAAAGATATGCAGGATTTTGAATTTACAGTTGAAGATGAACATTTGTTTATGTTGCAAACGCGTAATGGTAAACGTACGGGTTTAGCAGCTATTCGAATTGCTTTGGACATGGTAGAAGAAGGTTTGATCGATAAAAAGACAGCTTTATTGCGCATTCCAGCAGAATCAATTGCAACGCTTTTAGTTCCTGTGTTTGATAATGCTCATAAGAAGCATGTAAAATGTATTGCTCAAGGTTTGCCGGCAGGACCTGGAGCTGCTTGTGGACAGATTGTTTTCACTGCAGATCGTGCAGAGGAATTATCTAAAGAAGGCCAGAAAGTTGTTTTGTGTCGTGCAGAAACTTCGCCTGAAGATTTGCGCGGTATGTTGGTCGCCGAAGGTATTTTGACGAGTCGTGGTGGTGTAAGTTCACATGCGGCTTTGGTAGCACGTCAAATGGGTAAAGTTTGCGTATGTGGAGCAGGTGATTTAACCATCGATTACCATAAAAAAACAATCACACGCAATGCTGTTGTATTGCATGAAGGTGATTTTATTTCAATTGATGGAACGACGGGTGAAGTTTTCCAAGGTGCGATTGACACCATGCCATCAGAAGTTATGCAAGTTCTTAATGGCACTTTAAAACCAGAACAAAGTGAAACCTATCGTATGTTCCATCAAATTATGACGTGGAGCGATGAGTTTCGTCAATTGGGAATTCGGACAAATGCGGATACCCCTAAACAAGCTGAAGCAGCTTTTGCTTTTGGTGCGGAAGGTGTTGGATTATGTCGTACTGAACACATGTTTTTCAGTGGGCATCGCATTGATTCAATGCGTGAAATGATTTTAGCTGATAACGAAGCTGCGAGACGTAAGGCTTTAGCAAAACTGCTGCCATTACAACGCGAAGATTTCATCGGTATTTTTAAAGCAATGAAGGGCCATCCAGTTATCATTCGTTTGCTAGATCCACCGTTGCATGAATTTTTGCCACATGATGAAAAAGCCATTGAAGCTTTGTCAGCTGTTATTAATATGCCTGTTGAGGAAATTAAGCGTCGTTCAGCCAATTTATCCGAACAGAATCCAATGTTAGGTCATCGTGGATGTCGTTTAGGAATTTCTTACCCTGAAATTACCGAAATGCAGGCCACTGCTATTTTTGAAGCGGCAGCTGAAGTTATTAAATCAGGTAACAAGGTCCATTTGGAAATTATGATTCCTTTGGTAGGATTTGTGAAAGAACTTGAAAATCAAGTGCAATTGATTAAAGCTGTTGGAAAGAAAGTGTGCGAACAACATCATATTGATATTCCTTGTATGATAGGTACGATGATTGAAAATCCTCGTGCGACGGTTCGTTCAGCTGATATTGCTAAGGTTGCTGATTTCTTCAGTTTTGGTACAAACGATTTGACACAATTAACCCTAGGAATCAGTCGAGATGATATGGGCAAATTCTTCAATGCATATATCAATCATGAGATCTTTACGGTTAATCCGTTTGCATCGATCGATGTGGATGGAGTAGGGGAGTTAGTGAAGTTATCTGTAAATTGTGCCCGTGAAGTAAAACCAGCAATGGAGGTAGGTATTTGCGGTGAACATGGTGGTGACCCACGTTCGGTAGAATTTTTCCATAACGTAGGTTTAAATTATGTTAGTTGCTCACCTAATCGCATTCCAATTGTTCGTTTAGCTTGTGCACAAGCGGCCTTAAAAAATCCGCGCAAGTAAATTTTAAGTGGGAATTTTAACGTTCCCACTTTTATTTTTTATTTATATTGGTCGAATTATTTATTTTTAGCTTGTGTTTGTAGTAATATTTCTGATTGGATGAAAGGTTATGAAACAGGCTAACAAGCAGGCTTATTGGAATTGGTTTTTATTATCTCTCTTTTATTCATACCAATACTTATTGCGCGTTTATCCAAGTACGTTTACGAATGAAATTCGCGGAACTTTCAATTTTTCAGCCAATGAATTCGCAACTTTAAGTACGTATTGTATTTTTGTATATAGTTGTTTGCAGATACCATTTGGAATATTATTGGATCGTATTGGTATTCGATGGTTGATTTTAACATCATTTGGTTTGTGCTTATCAGGGCAATTTATATTCACACATACACATTCGGCTACGTGGGCACAATGTGGACGTATATTAATTGGTGTCGGAGCTGCACCAGCGTTTATGAGTGCTGTAAAAATGGCAACGGATTCTTTTTCAGATAAATTGTGTGGTGTTTTTATAGGAATTACCTGTACCTTAGGGACAGTTATTGTTATTGTTGGAAACAGTTTGCTAAAACAGCTTTGTTTAGTCAATAATGATTGGCAAGGAACTGCATGTTATTTAAATACTTTTGGTGCATTGTTGTTCTTATTATGTTTGTTGTCTTTATCAGGAAACCATGAAAAGAATGCTGAATTAGAAACATCGAATTTTTGGAAAACGTTATTTTCAGTCGTTTTTAATCATCGGATTTTTTTGTACGCATTATTAACGGTAGGAACATGTTCTGTCGTAACAACTTTATCGGATCTTTGGGGTAATTCGTTTTTAATCACGAAATATGGTTTAAATGATATGCAAGCTGTATTTTTTAACCAGTTCATGTTTGCTGGATTCTTATTGGGTGCATTTCTAATTCCTATGTTATTCAATGGAGGCAAAAAGATATTGAAAGGAGTACGTACCTGTTGTTTAGCACTAGGGATCTTATTTGCTATTTTAATTTATGGTCCCAATCAAATGCCGGCTGTGATACTTCAAAGTGTTTTGTTTTTGCTAGGATTCTTTGCTTGCGGTGATGTATTGTGTTTTGCTTTATCAGCGCAGTTATCTACACCCAAAACGTCAGGTTTAATCATTGGTTGGGTAAATACAATAAATATGTTAGGTTTGACATTATTGCAGTTGTTTGTAGCGAGATCTTTGGATGAATACTGGACAGGTGCGGTTAATGCACAAGGACTTCGTATTTATCAAGCGTCAGATTATGAACTTGCACTTGGTGTACTGTTAAACACTGTATTAGCATCCTTGTGTATTGTATGTTTAATGCGCAGTAAAAATATTAGAAACATAAAAGGACAACCATGAACGCAGAAGAACAGTGGAAAATTATTTCTCAAAATGTTGAACGTTATGTAGGTGAAAATGATTTAAAGGAAAAAATAGCTCAAGGTAAGCAACTTAGGGTTAAGCTTGGAGTAGATCCTACACGTCCTGATTTAACGTATGGTCATTGGGTTGTTTTTAATAAACTTCGTCAATTACAATCGTTAGGGCATCAGATTATTTTTTTAATAGGGGACTTTACTACACAAATTGGCGATCCAAGTGGTCGATCTTCAACGCGTCCTGTGTTAACGTCCGAACAAATTGCTGAAAATTCAAAAACTTATTTGGAGCAGGCTTTTAAAATTCTTGATGGAGAGAAAACTGAGGTTCGTCGAAACAGTGAATGGTTCGGTAAAATGTCGTTTAGTGATTTGCTGAGTTTGTCGCGAAATGTTACAGTAGCACAAATGCTTGAAAGAGATGATTTTACTAAGCGGTACAGCAATAAAACACCTATTGCACTGATTGAGTTTTTGTATCCTATCCTTCAAGCTTACGATTCTGTTGTTCTCAAAGCAGATATTGAGTTAGGTGGTATGGATCAACTGTTTAACTTGTGTATGGGACGACAATTCCAAAAAATCTTTGGGCAATCTGAGCAGGCTGTCCTTTGCATGCCTTTATTAGTAGGGCTCGATGGTGTGAAGAAAATGTCAAAAAGTTACGACAATTACATCGCGTTTAACGACACTTCAAGAGATATGTACGGTAAAATCATGTCGATTCCGGACGAAGCTATGTGGATCTATTTCAAACTGCTTGGATTAGAAAGCGAAACAGAAATTGAAGCGCGTAAAAAGCAGCACCCTATGATGATGAAAAAAGCGTTGGCTTACAAACTGGTTAAGCAGTTTTATGGAGAATCTATAGCTTTAGAAGAACAGAAGCATTTTGAAACTGTTTTTTCTCAAAAAAAGTTACCAGATGACATGCCGGTGTTTTCATGGGAATCATTTTTATCGTGCGAAAGTTTGGTTGATGTTATTGTTAATACAAAGCTCTATGAAGGTAGTAAAAAAGAGTTAAAGCGTCTTATTGAGCAGGGTGGCGTAGAGGTTAATGAGCAACGAATTTCTTCATTGACCTATGCTTTACCAAAGAATGAAACCTGTATTGTTCGCGTTGGTAAAAAATTATTTTTTAAAGTAAAATAATGCTAGACAATTTAATGGAGTTATGTAGCCATCAAAACGTTCAATCAGGGACGTTATACGTAGTTGCAACTCCACTTGGCAATTTAGGTGACCTAACCTTGAGAGCTATACAAGTTTTAAACGTATGCGATTGCATTGCTTGCGAAACACCTCGAATAACGAAAAACCTGCTGATGGTTTTAAAATTATCGCATAAAGAGCTTTTCATGTATCGTGATGCAGGCGAAGAAAAAAGTGCTCAACGTTTACTCGATCGTTTACATCAAGGTCAAACAGTTGCGCTTGTCAGTGACGCTGGAACACCTACTATCAGTGATCCTGGATACCGCTTAGTTAAATTGTGCCGTGAACATTCAGTGCCTGTAATTCCTGTTCCTGGGGCTACAGCTTCTATCGCAGCTTTGAGCGTTTCAGGATTCCCTAGCGATCAGTTCTTATTTTTAGGGTTTTTACCCGTAAAACAAGGGCCTCGTCAACGGCTTTTGGATTCATATAAAGATTTTCGTGGTACGTTAATAATTTACGAATCACCTTATCGCATCCAGAAATTAATTGAATTGTTAAAAACAATCTTAGATCCGCAACGCTATGTTTTTGTAGCACGCGAACTGACGAAATTGAATGAGACCTTTTATCGAGGTGCAATCAGTGAAATAGATGCTTTTCAATGTCCGGAAAAAGGTGAATATGTTGTTTTAATTGCACCTAGCCATGTTAAGAAAGGGTAGGGTGGCAATTTTGAATTTTTCTGCTTGTTAAAAATAAAAATTTTTATATAATAAAAATATGTTGTTGTTCCATAAATTATTTGTAGCTAGCATAGCTGCAACACCTTCAGATGCTTTTTTTAATTTGTGGATGCAAAAAATTTCTGAGGATCCTTTTCGTTTAGTTGCTTTTTTGATTTTTATGGGAGCTGTTTTTCACAGTTTCTTTGCAGGCAAATTGGCATCAAAAGCTAAGACCTTGCGCGCCAAGGGTGAGTCTGATGCGAAAGTAGCGATAATGCACTGGTTGGGGGAAGTAGAGGCTATCTTTGGAATTTGGTTAATCCCACTCGTTGTATGTTTCGTAATGTTTAAAGGCTGGAATGCGACGGTTGAATATTTCTCATCAAGGCAATATACAGAGCCCATTTTTGTTTTTGGTATCATGACAATTGCTTCTACACGCCCTATTTTATATTTAGCGGAAGCTTGCATTCAAAAAGTTGTGCACATGTTCGGGCAAGAAAAACCATCTACATGGTGGTTATGTATCTTAATTTTAGGTCCGTTATTGGGATCATTGATCACAGAGCCAGCAGCTATGACGATTTCAGCAATGTTACTAGCTGAAAAAGTTTACAAGTACAAACCAAGCGCTTTTTTTTCTTATGGAACTTTAGGATTATTATTCGTAAATATTTCTGTAGGAGGTGTTTTAACAAATTTTGCATCTCCACCTATATTAATGATAGCATCCAAGTGGAATTGGTCGAATAGCTACGTGTTTTCTCATTTAGGTATTTACGCTACCTTAGGAATTTTAATTGCGTCGCTCTTTTATTTTTTAATCTTTTCAAAACAACTGCATCATTTAAATATTTTGGCTAAAAATGTATTTAAGGAAGATAACACGCATGAAAAAATTCCAGCTGTTATCATCGGATTGCATGTCTTTTTTTTGGCTTGGGTTGTGTTTAATGCGCACCACACAGCATTGTTAATGTGGGGATTTTTAGCATTTTTGGCAACAGCTAATATTTTTAAGAAATACCAATCGCCCCTCAATATTAAGGAATCGTTGCTAGTAGGATGTTTTTTAGCAGGTCTTGTTACACATGGAGGTTTGCAGGAATGGTGGATTGAAATTGTTTTGTCACGCCTCAATGATACATTGTTGTTTCTCGGTTCTGCTTTTTTAACAGCTTTTAATGATAATGCTTCCATTACTTATTTGGCATCGTTGGTGCCAGAATTCTTAAATGATTCACAGCTGCAGTTATCCGTTGTTGGAGGCGCTGTCGTTGGCGGTGGTTTAACGGTTATTGCTAATGCTCCTAACCCTGCAGGACAGTCACTATTATCGAAATTTTTTAAAGATGGAATTGTTAAACCTTTACCTTTATTTTTAGGTGCTTTACTTCCAACAATTTTCTTAATGTTAGCGCTTCGGTTGCTCCCGCATTGGTTATGAATTTTTGCTTTTTAAAAAATTACTTGTTTTAATAGGCCAAATTCCAACAATTTCTGCATTTAAAATACGTTTAAAAGCAGCATTTATTTCTTGAGGAAATTTGTTCAATTGATCCTGAAAGTTAGGTGGAGGTGTGAGCGTTTTTTCAATTTTTTCTGAAGAATTTTTAAAACTGTCCAAATCATAGACAGGTTCTTGCTCAAAACTTGAAACGTAGGCTTCCTTTTGAAATACAAGCGCGTCTGTGTATGCAAAGTTCTGCGTTAAAATAGAACTATTTGCTTCAGAAGAATCTGAAGGAAGTGTTTCGTTTTTGGGTTGTGCAATCTTAGATTCTATATAATTATTTAAAGCTAAAAGTCGTTTTTTTTTACTTCATCAGGAAGCGAATTCAACGCTTGCAACAAAACTTCAATGGACGATACCTTTGTACATTCAATAGCTTTAAATAAAAGGGCTTCCAAATTACTTTTTATCGATAAACCTCGTTGCAATTGTTCTTCGCCCGATTTTAAAATTTCAAGAATTTTTGCATAAACAAAAGGCGAATATTTCACTTGAGGAGCATTTTTAGAAGCATTTACGAGCTGATCATGAAAATACATTTCGATGTCCAAAACAGTTCTATAAGCATCACAACCTGAATGAATAATATTTTCAATGCCCGTTAAAACGTCCGCATAATTATTATCTTCGATAGCTTTTGTTAGCTTGAGTAATGC
>CAKUSQ010000005.1 GCA_934691225.1 uncultured Opitutales bacterium | reverse complement strand
GTACATAAAATCCGGCCTTTACATCACCGAAATCGTAAAGCGCTTGTACAATAGCCCAAAAATCAAAGCCCTCTTCCTCGATAAACAGGCACGTTTGCGACATATCTTCGAGCATCAAGTCTACGGCCTAGCCCCTACGGAAATCATCTACCGAATTGCCACCGCGTACATCCTCGGCTTTGCCATTATCAAACATAATCTGCGCCAATGGGATGCCCTAAAATCCATCAAGCAAAAAACCATCGAAAAGGATCTCGCCAAGCTTTTCCCAGAAATGAAATCCGTTAAACATGCTTGTATCGTAAAACACGACTAAACTTAGGAATGCCCTCAAGCGAGATTTACCCTCCTTTTTGTCACAACTGTCACAAATTGTCACATTTTATTTTGTGACAGTGTTTTGTTAGTATTTATGCAGGACGGAAGGCGTTTTTGATGATTGTCACAGTTGTCACAAAGGAAGTAAACGCAACAACCGATTGTAGAAATTTCACTACGGAAAATTTTAGGATGCTCATCTAGCCCAAGATATTCTTAAGGCGACATTTTCTGGAATCTACAACCTTATTCATAAGATCTCAAAAAAATTTTGTCGTTTTTCAAAAGTAACATCCAAAACCTACCACCCTGGATATATTTTGATAAAATTTTATCTGAAAGGTTGCAATAGGGTTGCAACAGAAATAACACGCGCAAAAGCCAACTTACGTTATCCCGCATAAACATTGGGTGAAGGGCTTGGATTTGAACCAAGGACCTTCAGGTTATGAGACCAATGCAGTTACTTAACCTCTTGTTTCTAGATATCTCTGTATGTTTCAATTAGGTCACTGTTTATGCATCCTGTAAAGCCTTTTCTTAAAAAATGTAACCTCCTGAAACATCTGGGATAATTTGAAACAAAAACCAACAAAACCACCAATACAAATTGTAAATGGGACGGGGCTTGGATGAAGACTTTGGAGAGAGGATTCTACCTTTTGAAACCAACAATAGTGGGACGGCAATTCCGAGGCTTTTAAAACAGTTTTACCAATATCCTTATTTTTAGCGAAATGTGCTGGGTTGCAAAATGAGGTAATTTATTGCGCTATAACCCGCATAGATAGTGAGTTCGGTGAAACGTCATCGTCCGGTAGATGAATTGCGAAATGTTAAAAATTTTCGTTCTTTTAAAAATTTTTCTGGGGAAACTACAAAAAATGGTATTTTATAAAGCTATACCTATCGAATTTGGAATTACGATTGCGAGTGAGTACAAAAGTTGAGTAAGATGTAGTGGCAAGAGCCACAATGTTATTTTATCAGTATTGGCTACTTTCCACAGGCCGTAAAATCGATTGCGCTTGATGCCGAAACTGAGTTTTCCGACCATAGAACCATCGAAGTTTGAATGCATCGGTGTACTTCGCTCATCCGCACAGCTCGTGGGAGCGCGGGACTAGCGAAGATATGAACTGCTTGCTGCTTCGGTATTTCTCAAAGAAAATGAAGACCGTTTACATCGCAGCATACCTCGCAAATTGCCGATAAAAACTCAACACTAGACCCAGAAAATACTTGGGATTCTCATTCCCAGTCTCGCAGTTTTTTTTTGAACTTAGAAGTTGTACTTTTAACTTAAATGTGCCACCAACAGCCCAAGGAAGCAAAGACACAAAAGCGGTTGTTTTCTTTCATTAATTGTACGAATGCATATTCCCCCAACATCCATTTTGTGTTATATTACTAACTCTCCAAATTTCAATGTGTAGAACTTTTTTCAATTAGATCGACGTCAATACCATAAAATGTTGCCGTAAATTTTTTAACTTTAGCTAAAAACTTAAATTTATATCATTTAATTCTATCCAACGAATCATATTAACCAATCGCCAAACGATATCCGTGCGCCACCCGATTAATTGATTTTTATCACTTATATTTTTCCAGTATTCCCTAACAACATCTGATTTTACCCCAGGTAATGCTTCTAATGTTTTACCATTCAATATTTTTGCTATCAGTTTTTTGTTGTGCAATAACCATATGTTTTCTGGGGGAACAAATCCCATTTTATCTTTTCGCCAGATAACATTTGAAGGCAAAATATCTTCAACCGCTTTTCGTAAAATAAATTTTTGCCAACCAGTATTGGAAATCAAAAACTCATTTGGTAATGTGTGCGCAAATTGAGCAACGCTATTACATAAAAATGGAACTCTATTTTCGATAGAAAATGTCATTGCATTTTTATCAGCATAGCGTACCAACGTAGGAATGGATGTTTTTATTGTGTCATCCTCTAAAGCATCATGTAATGATTTTATTGTTCTGTTTGACTTTTTAAGAGTGATGAATCGTTTCTTAAAAAAACCTCTATCGATATAAAAAGGACAAAGATCTTTTCCACCTATTTGCCTTAATATTCGCCTTAAGAGAGGATATTTACCAACAATAATATATAACAAATGGGCAATTATTGTCTTTTGATTTATATTTTTTAACAAATAAAACAAGCGTTTTAATTGATGCCTTTTTAAAGCATCTATCATGGCATAAGCATAATATGGATGGTAACCAGTAAATAATTCATCCCCGCCTTGCCCATCAAGGCAAACCTTGAAGCCTTCTTTCGCTTGTGCTTCGTATAATTTTCTTTGTGCATAAATACTGCTACCGGCGTAAGGTTCACCTTGTTTAAGAATAATATCATCTAAATCTTCTCCAAAATCATCGGGCTTGATTTTTACTTTAACAAGATTGATTTTACAAAATTTAGCAACATCTTCAGCAAAATGAGATTCATCTATTTGGGTATCATCTGCCTGGTAAGTAAAAGCCGTAATATTACCATGCAACTGAGAAGCAATAGCTACAAGGGCTGAAGAGTCTACTCCACCTGACAAATTAAAACACACAGGCACATCGCTTATAAGATGCATTTGAATACTATCTTCAAGTTTTTTTCTAAGTTGTTGTTTCGTATCTTCGAAAGATAATACTTCGTGCTTGTAACTATTATTCTCCCAAGTGAAGTAGGTTTTTATTTCGGTTTTTAATGTATTATTTGTGATTTCTGAAATTAAAACTTGCCCAGGTTCTAAACGGTAAACCCCATCTATCAATGTTTGTTCATCACAATCACTGGTACCTTGTCTCAAGAACGGTAAATATTTATTTAAATTTAAACGTTTTTCCCCAAACCAAGGAATTTCCAATAGGCAATCTATTTGTGAAGAAAACGCCAAAATGTTTTGATTTTTAAAGTAGTATAAGGGTTTTATCCCAAAAGGATCTCTTGCCAAAACCAGCTTGTTTGCTTGCTTGTCAAATAAAGCAAACGCAAACATTCCTTCTAATGCTTGTAAATTGTTTATCCCACCATGGATTAAGTATTGTAATAAAACCTCTGTATCGCAATTAGTAAAAAATTTAATTCCTTGTTTTTCTAAATTTTTTCTTAAAATCTTGTAATTGTAAATCTCACCATTGAAAATGATTGTATAACGACCATCTGCAGTTTGCATCGGTTGATTCCCTGCTTCCGTAAGATCTAAAATCGCTAAGCGTTTGTGCATGAAAAAGAAATTTATGTTGCATGGTTGTTCTATTTTTTTTTTTAAAAACGAGGTGTCTGTATTAAAATTATAACCATAAAATCCGGTGGCATTTGGACCACGGTGGTTCATTAACTTAGAAATTTTATTAGCAAAAATTTCTGTTATATTCCGCTCTTTAATTGTCTGTATACCGAAAATTCCGCACATAATAGTAAATTAAGAGATAATAAATAAGATAAGTACTGATCAAAACATATGCTAGTAATTTTATGCAAACACAATGATCAAATTGAAACAAAAAGGTTATACCAAAAGTCAACAAAACCAAAATATAATTAAAAAAATCATAAAACATTTTATATCTTACTCCGTCTGCGTTGGCCAATAAAACTCCCGACAAGGGGCTAACAATGAATTGAACCAGGGCTAAAATTAATACAGGCCATAGATAAAAAAATTCATTAAAACCGTTTCCAACCTTGTAAAAAATCAAACCACTTAAGAGAATTACAGAATAGATCAATACAGAAAATAGAATAAAGATTTTTGTATATTGTGATAAAACTTTTACTAGATTTCTATGTCGCATCGCAATGCTTATGCTGTGTTGATAAAAATCTTGAATAATTTTCCCTAACAGAGAAAGCGGGATGAGTAAAACCCTATAAACGAGAGCAAATTGTCCTGCAATAGTATTCCCGAATAAAAAATTAAGTGCGGGAATGATAGATGCAAAGGATACACAGTCTAAAATCGTGGAAGGCAATTGGTACTTAGGATAATGCTTATACTCTCGTAAAGTTCCTATTAGTATACCAAGATCAAAATTTATCGTTTTTAGATTGCTGTTCTTCAATATGAAAATGCTACAGGAAATAGTTACGCTAATTGTTTCGCTCAAAATACAACAACGCCAATCTTTCCAAAAATATAATAAGACAAATGGTAAACCGGTTCGTAACAGATAATTTGTAAACAATAAATAACTTAATTGCTTAAATTTTCCTTCATGTATGTAAATTTTTCTGATTACCAACTCAAATAAAGAACTATTAGTTATTAAAATAAAAAATACCGACAATATTCCAAAATTAACTGTCAATCCTTTAAATAAAAATTTTTGCAAATAAAAACCACAAAGACTACATACAACCGATATTGTGGGAATCAAAACATAACATAATTTTACACATTGTTGTCGCTTATTTTCATTTTTTTCATACAAAATCGGAATATCATATCTGCCTGTTGCAATTAAACTACAAAAACTTGTAAACGCTAATATGCAGGCTGCTATTCCGTAGTTTTCAATGGATATAAACCTGACAATAACAAGCCCACTTATGCCATATAAAACTTGTCCGATTCCATTCAAAGAAAATAGTTGGAGAAATTGGGTTAACATGGATTATGATTCCTTTTTTGGTTTTCTCTCCAAATTCATAAACAAAAACAATAGTACTGAATAGAGTAATATACCACCTGATAACAACGCAGTTCCCATTGCAGTTATCATAAACAAACTAGAACCTACTAAGCAACAAGAGTAACTGATTGCTATCAATGGGGTAATTCTGTTATCGCTGCAAAAATTTATCATTAGAATATCAATTGTTTTTAAATACATACCCAACAAAAATGCAAAAATTAGCGCATACCAACCAAAATCTACATATAACGGAATAGGTGTTGGTGTGTTTGCCCCCGCACCAGATGATATTTTAGATTCGTCAACACCTGCATACAAAGACAGAATCTTCTTATCAAGACGTTGTTGTACTTTGTTTTTAGAAAATAAACAATACATTTTACTAAAACTTGAAGCACCACATGAATACACTTTATTTTTGTATGCATAATCCAAACCCAGGTAGGAAATTTTCTTCACACTTGTAAATGTTCTTGAAACTACAGATGATAAAGGTAAAAACCTTTGGTTAAAAATGCAAAAAATTAGCCATATAAAAAAATATATAATACAGGCAAAAATAAAAACAGTTTTGCACTTCAATACCAAACGATTAGTATTTTTCAGCAAAAACAAAGAGAAAAAGGAAACTAAACAATAAAAAAACACTAGACTTTTATGCAAAGGGATACATAAAACACAAGCACTCAAAAGCCAAAAAAAGATTTTAAAAAATTTGTTCCTCAACGAAAAAGAAAATAAAGGAAGAATAAATAAACTTATTTTAAAAAAACACAAGTATTCCCAATAATTGATATTCAATGCTAAAAGCAATCGGATATTTACATAATTTTTCTGAATAGGAAGCCATCTATAGATAATACGAGAAGTGGCCAGTAGAAACAAAAACCCACAAACACCTACAATGATTTTTTTTACAAGATTTTTTGAACGATCGGAATTAACAAATAAAGTAGGTAAATTAAAATAAAAACACGAACCTAAAGAAAAACATAATAAAAAACTTGCTAAATAATAATCCTTCCAAGATGTGCTAATCTGCCAAGGGAAGTATACCAAAAAGAAATACCCCAAAAACAAGTAGCATGTCGAAAAGTATAAATTTCTTTTAAAGCCCAACCATAAACATAATCCTGACAACAAATAAATACAGGTAACCATCTTCATGTTTTTCTCCTTATTCTGATTTATTTAAATTTTATGAAATTTTTCTAAAAAGTTTAAGTACTCTTCTTTTTCCAATTCAAAATTGTATTTTGTCTCAACTGCTTTTCGACCATTTTGTCCAAGTTGTTTTGTTAGGGCTTTGTTTTCATAAAATTTGTCGATGGCATCAGCAATTTCTTGT
Organism: uncultured Opitutales bacterium; assembly: GCA_934691225.1. Taxonomy (GTDB): domain Bacteria; phylum Verrucomicrobiota; class Verrucomicrobiia; order Opitutales; family UBA9783; genus UBA1183. The sequence goes on along the minus strand of CAKUSQ010000005.1, from coordinate 7,322 downwards.
GGATTTTCAGGATTTATAAATACACCGAAAGGTTTATTTTCATTGCCAATTATTTTTTTCCAAAGGTCAAATTTAGATGCCACTAGTGGCAAATGCATTCCAGGATATTCAAAAATTTTTGAACTTAGCGCATATTTATGCGCAGGGTTTGTTCGTAGAACACATATCCCGCAAAAACATTTTTGAGCTAAACTATGTAGTTGCTGTCTACTAACCTGGACTTTGTATTCTACTTGGGACCAACCTGATAATTGTTGACATTGCTTCAATAGAGCTTCAGGGGAAAAGGTTCCGCATAAAATCAGTTTGATATCATTACGACATAAGCTAAGAGCTTTTACTATATTTATAATATTACGGTCTTGGCTAATTCCGCCGCAATATAAAATGTGATTAGAGTGTTCAATATCAGGCTCTGTGCAATCCGCAAATTCTTTCAATAAGGCATAATTATGTAAAACGAATATATTTTTGTTATATTCACTCAAGACATCTCCGATATGTTCGGTGGCAGCAATCACTCCATCTAAACGCGACAAAATCAACGATTCTATGTATCTGTAAATTTTAACTACATGCTTTCTTAAAAATGGAGGAATCCAATAAGAATCCCGTAAGGCTTCTGTATAACATTCATGTGAATCAAAGAATACTTTTGCACCTGTTTTTTTAAGCAACAAAGCGATCGTTAATAATTCGGGATCGTGTAAAATATAAACATCTGCCTTGATGGTCTTTGCCCTTTTATAGACAGCAAAAACCGCTAAAATCATGCGAAGAAAACGATTTTTATATTTTTTTACCCCGTGAATATGAATATTATCTTTTATTTCATCTTTTTGACCATCAGCGACGATCAAATGTGCTTCTCCGCGCAAACTTTGAGTCCAACACTGTTTATGGAATATGCGAATATCGTACCTTGGATGAACAGAAGTTAGGTTACAAACTTTCATTTACAAAAACCTTTCACAAATTCAGTATATTGTTGATAAACAATTTCAGGATTACCAAAATCTTCAAAAAACTTTCGACTATTTTCTCCCATTTGTGCCCGGATGTATGGGTTATCTCTCAAGTAAAAAATATGTTTTTTTACTTCAGTAATGTTGTTGTTTGAAAAATTTAATCCCAATGTTTTTTCTGAAATAACTCGAGATAACTCCCCTGACATTCCATTTATTAATGGCAACCCACACGTGAATTGAAAAAACACTTTATTAGGAAAACTCGGAATGACATTCTTATCATGCTCTTGACTTTCTTTAGAAATAAAGGAAATTCCACAATCACAATGCTTGGCCAAGAAATAACCTTCTTTTGCAGAAACAAATCCCGGCAAAAATACGTTTAATAAGTTGTTTGCATTTTCTCGAACTTGTTCTGCATAATCCCCGTCACCACAAATGATAAAATCAACATTATAACTGATGAACTCTCGAGCTACACGTAACAAGAACATTGGATTGCATATTTTTCCCCAACGGCTTAGATAGAAAACTTTAAATGTTTTACGAGATAATAAATTAGCATACTTTTCTGAATAATGTTTTATTTCTTCTTCTGATAAACACACATCTTTTGTTGTGCTTAAATAAAAGACTTTTGTAGGTTTCATGGTAGCTTTTATTTTTTTTATTCCCCAGCTTAGCATATCATGGGACATAGATACAACTGCCGTAGCATTTTTTAGTGCTTGATGTAAGAAAAACCGATCAGGTAATATAGCTAATTTTGCTAGAAAACGAAACAAAGAATTCGCTAAGGCATAAGGAATCGCATCTGGCCAAGCATCACGTAAATCTAAAATAAAAGGAATTCCTTTCTCTTTTGCAAAACGGCTTGCTAAAAAAGAAGCTCCTACACTCGGTATGCAAGAAACAATAGCATCAATATTTTCTAATGTTTTCAAAACTTTCAATGTTTGGAATGAACAAATCCAATCATGAATATACCGTTTTACACAAACATTATGCTTATAGCCAATCCCCGGAACGTGAATAATCCTGAAATTATCATTCAATTCTTTAACAGAATTTCCCCAAAGATTTTTCTTTGCATCGTGACTAAAACCGCTTTTTATCCATGTGACTTGGCAATCGTTTTTGGAAAGATACTGCCCTAAAAATGCTGTTCGGCGTTGAATTTCTTCTTCATTTTCAGGCGTTTCTTCGCAAAATTGTAATAATACGATGTGTTTTTTCATTTTTTTAAATTTGTCAACAAGCGAACTATATTCTCACTTGCATTTCCATCACCAAATGGATTATTGCGATAGTTGTCTCCTATTGTTTTTGAAAAGTCAAACTTATTTTCAGATAAATTATATCTCGCTTGCCAGCCGATTTCTTCTAGCTCCGGCCAGCAGCCATCAAAATAGAAGAAATAACAATATTTTTTCGCAAAAAACGCTTCGCGTTGCAAACCGCCTGAATCGGTAACAACAAAAACACAATTATTGATTAAATTAATAGTTTCCAGGTAAGAAATAGGTTCTAAAAGGGTAAGTTTGGAGACATTTTCTATTTGCGTCCACAAACCATGCTTTACAAAACTATTCTTTGTTCGTGGGTGAATAGGAAATATAACCTTATAAGGTACCTGTTTTATCAACTTTATTAATTGCAGGCAGCCTTCTTTAGAATCGATATTTTCTGGGCGATGAAATGTCATCAAAATGTAAGGGGACTTTCTTAAATCGAGTTTATCAATTACATTGGATGATTGTTTAGCTTTTTTAGAAAAAAGCTTAAATGCATCCAACATAACGTCACCTGTAAGGTAAACATTTTTTGTTATACCTTCTTTCTTCAAATTATCGACATTGTGTTGCGTACAACAACAGTGAATGGTTGTAACGTGAGATGCCAAAACGCGATTGACCTCTTCAGGGGCTGTTATATCGTAAATGCGAACACCTGCTTCAATATGCATAACAGGAATATGTAGTTTAACCGCAGCCAAAGCTCCAGCAAGTGTAGAATTTGTATCCCCATAAATGAGCACCCATTCGGGATTTTCTTTTACTAAAACCTCTTCAATTTTGGTTAAAATTTCTCCTGTCATTGCCCCATGCGAGCGGTGGATAATCGAAAAATGGTAATCTGGTTTTGGCAATTCCAAATTATCGAAAAACACATCGCTCATATTGGCATCATAATGCTGTCCTGTATGGATTAAAACTTCTTTAATCCCATACTTAGCTAACTGCAAACTTACAGGTGCTTCTTTGATAAACTGGGGCCTATTCCCAACAATTGTACAAATTTTCATCACAGTGATAATGTTTTAATGTTATATCCAATGTCTTTTCAATATCATTTGGCATACGCTTATGTGTTGGGAAACCTTTTATTTCTTTTACCTCTTTTAAAACATGTTTGTATTTTAAAACCGCATCTAAAAGTAATTTTATCTCTTGTTCATAAACTTTTTGTGCTAAACTATGGAAAGTATCTCCAGGTCCAGGTATAATTCTCAATCTCTTAATAAGCTTTCCTGCATCTACAACATGTCCTAAAATATGGGAAGAAACACCTACCGGTAAATTTTCTAAAATACTCCACTTAAAAGCATCCAAGCCACGCGCATAAGGAACATAGCCAGGATGAGCGTTGATAAATGTAATCTTATCCAATAGATCTTCCGGAATAAGTCCAGCCCCAGCGATTAAAACAGGTGCTTCACCAATTTGCCCTATATATGTAGTTAATTCTTGTAACGACTTCAAAGCGATGAATTGAAAACATAAATTTTTACATAACGTACATGTATCAATATCGTAAACAACACTAGGTCTATGCTGCAATAGAGGTTTAAATGTCTTTTTATAAGACATTGGGCAAGCAAAAGCAGTAACATTTTTGTACCCTAATGCTGACAATCCGCTCAAAACGTCAAAAGTTTTTCGGTGTGGACAATCGTAGGCAATAACAAAAATAGGATTATTCACTTTATTTACAAATATATTCTAACTCTGCTTCCGTTAAATACGGCGACATTGGCAAACTGAAGACCGTACAAGCAGCTTGTTCACTTACAGCCATAGCTTTTGCATGAGGGAAATGTTTGTAAGCGGTTTGTAAGTGTAATGGTTTCGGGTAATAAATATTCGTTGGAATTTCACGACTTTTAAATTCTTCCATTGCAACTGTCCGCGTTTCGGATGTATTGGTTTGCAAGGTATACTGAGCCCAAACACAGGTATCATTTTCAGGAATAATAGGTGTTTTATAACGGTTTTCAAAAGCTTGATTATAATGTTTAGCTATTTTGTTCCTTAAAATAATCTCATTGGGGAATAATTTTAATTTTTCTATCAAAATAGCCGCTTGTATGGTATCTAAACGGCTATTTTGCCCAACCCGAATGTTATCATATTTTTCTGAACCTTTACCGTGGATATGCAAACTTTGAATTAATAAAGCGATTTCATCATTATTTGTGAAAATCGCACCACCGTCGCCATAACAACCCAACGGCTTTGCTGGGAAAAAACTTGTAGTAGCAATGGTACAATCTTTACAAGAACATACGTAATGACCGTTATGTGTTGAACCAAAACCTTGCGCACAATCGGACATTACCCATAAATTATTCTCTTTAGCAACTGTATTGATCGATGTATAATCGGCAGATAACCCAAATAAATCAACAGCGATTATACCTACCATCTTCAATGATTGCTTTTGGGCTTCATATATGGCCTCTTTTAAACTGTTAACATCCAAGTTATAACTATTTTCATTTACATCTACAAAATAAGGGATGCCACCGCAATAAGCTACAGCTTCTGCCGTTGCAGCAAATGTAAAACTAGGGACAAAAACAACTTCATTAACTTGCAAATTTAATGCCTTTAACGCTAGAACAAGTGCATCGGTACCATTCCCACAGGTAATTGCGTGTTTTACACCTAAAAATTTTTGTAAATCTTGCTCAAACTGTCTTACTTCTGGGCCACTGACATATTGGCCATGATACAAAACGTTATGAACGGCTCGATCAAACGTTTCTTTATGTAATTGATACTGACGATCTAAATTAATAAAAGGTATTTTCATGATATTTTTTCTAGTTTATTATTTTTTAGTGTATATTCAGATGCGCAACGATGGCAACAATAAGTTGAATCAAGTTTTTCTCCACATTGGCATCGCCATCCAATAAAACGTGCAGGGTTCCCTACAACACACGCAAAAGCTGGGATATCCTTAACGACAACCGTTCCTGCTCCAATAAAACAATATTCTCCCAGAGTTACGCCATAAACGATCGTTGCATTAGCCCCTATTGTAGCTCCTTTTTTTATTATTGTTTTTAAAAATTCATTTTTCCGATCTATAGTAGCGCGAGGATTATATACGTTTGTAAATACACAAGAAGGACCACAAAAAACCCCATCCTCCAATTCAATACCTTTGTATAGGGAAACATTATTCTGAATTTTACAATTATTTCCAACAATAACATCTGGACCTATCATAACATTTTGGCCAATAATGCAATTTTTGCCTATTTTTACTCCCGATAAAACATGTGAGAAATGCCAAATTTTTGTTCCTTCTCCAATAGAACATCCTTCGTCTACATAAGAACTTTCATGGACAAAAAAATTATTCACTATTTAATCCTTTCTGTGCAAGTTGTAACATACGTACAACAGCCATACCTTCATTGATATCTGTTCTAGGTTGTTGACGATTCTTGATACAATCCATAAAATGCTGACATTCTGCTTTTAGAGGTTCTATAGGATCAAGTACGATCAATTCAGGTTCAGCTTTTTTCGTAACAATGTTCTTGCCGTTACGAGAATAATTATGCTTATAAAATTTTAATTTTTGTTCCAAAGGTAAGGTATCATCAAAAACAAGCATTCCCTTGTTCCCTCCGACAATTAGTTTTTGTTCTTTAAAAGGATGTACCCAAGAAACACAAACTTCTGCATGCACACCGGATTCAAATTCCATAGCAACATCGACCCGATCTGCAATATCATCGTTAAACAGGTATTGTCCATGCGAGTGTATGGTCTTTATTGAAGAATTTGCGATACTATGAACAACAGAAAAATCATGCGGAGCAAAACTCCATAAAACATTTTCCTCATGGCGAATTTTCCCCATGTTAAAACGATGTGAACGAATGTATCTCAAATCACCTAAAGCACCTGCTTTTATCAATTCTTTAATTTTTACAACAGCTGGATGATATTGTAGAAGATGCCCTACTAAAAGAATTTGGGAAGAAGCTTTTAAAGCGTTTTTTATTTGCAAACCTTCCTTCCCTGTCAGAGCCAAAGGTTTTTCAACGTAAACATCTTTACCTGCTTGAATAGCTTCACAACACAATCGGGCATGTAGAACTGCTGGTACAGCTAAAACGACACCTTGGACTGTTTTATTTTTTAAAATCTCTAGCCATGTTTTTGACGGCACGCTATATTGCTCAGAAAACTTTTTCGCAACCATTTCTACAGGATCGCATACAGCTGCTAAGGTGCCCAATTCGTAAAAATTCCTTACAAGATTTTTACCCCAATATCCACAACCAACAACTGCAATATTCTTCATAATATTAAGCCTTTATAACATTACAATTCGTTGTGTAAGCGCCCATGCAATTGCGGGTATCTACAATAGCTTTTGCATTTTTTGCAATCATTTCATAGGGAACATCTTTATGTAATGTGAGCATCAAGCAGACGTCATAATTTTTAACAACATCTGCGGATAAATTGATACATTTTTTCCCTCTCAAATGTGAAAAATGTCGCGAATTTGGAATTTCTGGTACAAATGGGTCGTAATAATCAATTTCTATACCCAAACGTTGCAACCGCTCAATAATTGGAAATGCAGGAGATTCACGCAAATCACAAATGTTAGCCTTGTAAGCCAATCCAAAAATCAAAGCTCTAGAACCATTTGCTGATTTCTTTTGCATGTTCAAAGCAGAAACTACTTTTTCTACAACATATGAATGCATTCTAAAGTTAATTTCGCCAGCTAACTCAATGAAACGTGTATGGATTTCGTACTCTTTAGCTTTCCAGGTTAAATAAAACGGATCTACAGGGATACAATGTCCGCCCATACCTGGTCCTGGATAAAATGGCGTAAAACCATAAGGCTTTGTTTTGGCTGCATCAATAACTTCCCAAACATCCATGCCCATACGATCACAAATCATTTTCAATTCATTGACCGCAGAAATGTTGATAGCCCTAAACGTATTTTCCCAAATTTTCACCATTTCAGCCGTTGAACATGACGAAACCGGGACTAACGTTTTTACAAACTTCGAATACAAAGCCACAG
>CAKUSQ010000004.1 GCA_934691225.1 uncultured Opitutales bacterium | reverse complement strand
ATGTCATTAACAGGTTCAAAAGAAGGATTACAAAAACAAAAAGGCTGAATCAATGCAAGTGGGATTTCACGCCCATCTAATTTTACACAATCTGGTGAAGATTTTAATTGCAAGTCAATGACGACTAACTGTGTAGATACACCAACTTGAGGTGCTGCCAATCCAATTCCATTAGCAATATACATGGATTTCAACATATGTTTTGCTTGATTTGCTAAAGCTTTATCAAATACCGTAATTGGACGTGCTTTTTGCTTTAAAATAGGGGCACCCCAAGTGCAAATAAAACAATGTTTTTCAGATTCACTCATGTTGTTTTTGATTTTCTGTAACCTCATTTACCGCATTATCGTTTGTGGATGAAGTTTTTTTATCTGAATCTTTCACAGGCACATCCGCTTCGGCCGTCTTCGATTGTGTTTGAATTTCAGAAACAATATGCCCTTGCTGAACAATTTCATAAATGTACTTTCCTTCCAACGTTTCGTATTTCAACAGCGCCTGAGCTAACGTTTCTAAACACGAATGCTTTTCTTCTAAAATTTGCTTGGCTCGTCGGTATTGCTCTTGAACAATGTTTGCGATCGTATCATCAATTTGTTGAGCAGTGCGTTCACTGTAATTTTGTTCACGCGCAATCTCTTTGCCTAAAAAGATATGCTCCTGATTTTCACCAAAAGCGATGGGACCCAAATCGCTCATTCCCCAGTCGCAAACCATACGACGCGCTAATTTGGTAGCTGATCGAATATCTGAAGATGCACCACTTGTTTGTTCCTGAAACGTCATTTCTTCTGCAATTCTTCCGCCCATAGCGCAACAAATCTGATTTAATGCCTGCTTTTTTGAATAATTTAAAATATCTTTAGCTGGTAACATCATTGTACTTCCTAAACTCTGTCCTCGAGGAATGATTGTAACTTTGTGTATCGGCATTAAACCATCATCGATAACAGCTTGAACAATCGCGTGCCCCGATTCATGATAAGCTGTAATTTTTTTATCCTTATCATCCATAAGTCGTTTGCGTTCACGACCAAAAGAAATCTTATCACGCGCTTCATCTAAATCATCCGAATCGACCATTTTTTTAGATCGACGCGCTGCTAAAAGGGCGGCTTCGTTGAGTAAATTTTCTAAATCTGCTCCTGAATACCCGGCTGTATTTCTGGCAACCACACTCAAATCAACGGCTTGATCTAACTTAATACGTTTTGCATGAACCTTTAAAATTTCTTCACGACCATGAACATCTGGCAAATCCAATACAACTTGACGATCAAAACGACCTGGGCGCAGTAAAGCATTATCCAAAACATCTGGACGATTAGTGGCAGCTACCACAATAATACCATCTCGCGATTCGAAACCGTCCATTTCAACTAACATGGCATTCAAAGTTTGCTCGCGTTCATCATTACCACCACCAAGACCTGCGCCACGTTTACGTCCAACAGCATCAATTTCATCTATAAAAACTAAACAAGGTGCATTCTGTTTTGCTTGCTCAAACATATCTCGAACACGAGAAGCCCCTACCCCAACGAACATCTCAACAAAATCTGAACCACTAATGCTGAAAAACGGAACATTAGCTTCACCTGCAATAGCTTTAGCTAACAAAGTTTTACCTGTACCTGGCGACCCTACCATCAAACAACCTTTAGGTACACGACCACCGATTTCTTGAAATTTTTGAGGATTTTTTAAGAAATCAACAATTTCTTTTACTTCTTCTTTAGCCTCATCGCATCCAGCTACATCTTTAAACATTACCTTTTTCTTATCTTCTTGTAACAAACGTGCTCGGCTTCGTCCAAAACTCATGGCACCCTTGCCAGCCACACGAATTTGACGCACAAACATGAAATAAAGAAAGCCTAAAATGAAAACGAATGGCAAGACGTTCATTAGAATCGATGAGACAATTGTACTCGCCGGTTTTTCTTTGATTTGAAAACCGAAATCGCCACTCATCAATTCGTTAAATCGATCATCGGTCAATCGCCCTACGGCTTCAAAATGTAACGGTAATGGCGCAGCTGATGTTTTTCCTTCTTGCATCGTGCTTGACCAAATGCTGCTGGTATCCTTTTGCAATACTTGGTAAATTTTTGCGCTATCCTTACGTAACGATCCTTGAATGCGGTACCACTGTGGACCTCCGGAAGCATCTGATTTAATTTCGGCAGACTTAATAAGCTTTTCATGAGCCATAGCTATGACCTGATTGATAGTCAGATTAAGCCGCTCGTTTGGTGTTAAAGCCAAAGAATTTAATACCAATAAAATCAACAATAATGATCCCCACACTAAAAAACTTTTTGATTTCAAGTTTTTAGCGGTACCTTTTTTTTGCTTTTCTTTTTGATGCTTTTTTATCATTTTCAACCAATATAAATGATTTATAAATTTTTATAAACCAAAAAAACACACAATTTTGAATTCTCTTGGATTTTAAATTTTTCTGCTGGCGGTAAACCTGGAATCCAGGCAATATCCCCGTTTTTATCGCATATAACAGGTATATTTTTCTTATCTATTCTATTAATTTTATGATCAATTAGCAAATCTTTTACTTTTTTTTCATAGCCAAAATTTAACGGCTGATATCGATCGCCTGGGCATCGGCTACGAACCCATTTTACAGAAGAAATCCGATCGCTATCCAAAATAGCGACGTTTCTGTGCGAAAAACATCCCTGTTTAATATCTGAGTATAATTTTTCTGAAAATTTTTCTTGTTTTAAAAATAATTTTGCACCGTTAGGAAATACGATCGTTCCGTGCTTCCAATAAAAATTGAATACGGATACATTTTTTCTAGGCAGCGCTATTAAATTTAATGCGTTCCCTTCCCCCACTAATCGATAATGAGGGTTAATATTGATTGAAAATTGTGCACCCTTACGAATTTCTAGCATTATGCGTTGTAAAAATTCAAACGTGTAATTCAAAATACCATGGTGATAGAAAAGTTTTTGCAAAAAACATTGACATTCATATATCGGCATGGATTTAAAAATAGAATAATTCCACATTGTTTTTGCGAAATCATATACGGACAAATTTTTTTCAATACATGTGTTTAAATATTCGCGCTGCTCGGCTAAAACACTACAAGTGCGAGCAAATCCTTCGCGCCAATTATTCCGTAAAATGTCATTTAATGGATTCAAAATATGATGTCGAATACGATTACGCAAACACATATCGGTAGCATTTGTTTCATCTACAAAATATTCTATGCCTACATGTTCACAAGCGGCTTGCAGATCTTGTTTGGAAAAATTAAGTAATGGTCGAACTTTTGTATACCATCGAGTCTTTTGTATCGGTTTAGGTGCTATTAAACCCTCCAAACTGGAACCACGAACCAAACGCATTAAAGTTGTTTCAAACAAATCATCCTGATGGTGCCCTAACAAAAGTACAGAAGCATTATGCAACTTTAACATTTTTTCAAAAAATTGATAACGTGCATCTCTTAATTCTGCTTCTGATGCATACACATTTGAATTGCGTTGTCCAATTTCAATAGGGATATCTAGTTTTTTTGCTAAAATTTTCAAACGATGTGCTTCGTTATCAGAAATAGAACGAATACGATGATTAAAATGCAGAAGTATACAAGGTTTTTTGGGATAATAATATCGTGTCCACAACAATAACCCCATGGAATCAGGTCCCCCAGAACAAGCAAGACATAAAGGACCCGCGTGTTCATTTAACCACTGTACAGCCGATTTTTCGTTTTTATAATGCGGCAAAAATTTTTGAATGTCTTTTAGTTCCAGAAGCATTTTTAGAATAACTCTGTAATTTATTCATCTTGGTCATTCGTTTTTTTCCGCTTTAAAATGTGGACCGCTATTTGATCTCCAACAATTTCTTCTGCAAACTCTAACGCTTTTTTCATAGACGCATTAAGGTGTCTCAAATTATCAAAGAAAAGACATCTCCTATCCAATTCATTCAATACACCTGATTTTTTAAGTGATTCATACAAAGGCTTTTTAACCTCACATAAAATTAAATGTCTATTTAATCTTCTTGTATATGCAATAAGATCTTTAAGTGCCAATAAACAGGTAGCATCGATGTGATGCGCATTTCTTAATTTTAAAATGATTACTTTTAATTGCGGACGTCTGCAGACCATTTTAATTTGTTCTTGAAATATTTCTGAAGATCCAAAAAACAAATTTCCTTCTACGTGAACAACAGATAATTCAGGTTTTTCTGTTGGATATTCTCCTAGTTTATTTTGCCAAAAATCATCTCCTTCCGAAATATATTCGTAAAATTCAAGCACAGAAGCTTTCTTCAAAAATAAAATTATAGATAAAAAAACACCTAAAAAAACGGATAGATGTAAGGGTATAAAAAAGGACGTAACAGCGGTTGTATAAAACACATAAATGTCCATTTTACTTGAATTTAAAATAACGTGTATCGATTTTTTATCAAATAAATCAAGTCCAAACAAAATAAGTATTGTAGCAAGTCCTGCTTTAGGAATATAGTTAAAAAAAGGTCCCAATAAAGCAACCCCCAACATACAAAATATTCCACAGTAAAAACTTGTTAAGGATGTTTTTGCACCACTAAAATAATTAGCTGAAGATCGTACTAATGAACCTGAAGCTGGCATTCCTGAACACAAACCACAACCAATATTTGCCCAACCCATTCCAAAGACCATTTGATTTATATCAACTTTGTCTTTCATGTGCACAGACAGTGTTTTTAAAATGGTAGTACCATCAAGCAAACAAATAAAACTAAGGGCCAAAGCTACACTCGTCATGGAACTAAGATTATCTAAATTAAAACCACTTATAGAAGCTTCCCAATTATATATACAAATCCTTTCTAGCACAGGAACATCGCAGTGGAAAAAATTTATCAAACTGTACGAAATGGCCGATAAAGTAAAGATAGTTAACGCTACATAAGGTGAACGTGGAGCCACATTTCGCCATAACGTATATAATCCCCAAGTACATAGAGCCATAGCTACTGAAACCCAACGAATATCTTTTAAACCAAAAATCGTTGCCTTAAAAACATCAAAAAATGTAACTACCCCATCCGAAACAATGTTCAATTCAAATCCTAACACACAATGGATTTGATTAATGATCATGATGATAATGACAGCTGATACATAACCGAAAATTACGCTTTTTGAAACGTATCGTACCAGTGAAGCTACATTCAACATAGAACCAACGATCAAAAAAGTTCCTGTAAGAACCAAAACGATAGGTAAAAAAACAGTAAATTGATCCGGTTGAAATCCGCAAGCTGTAAATGCACTTAACATTAAAACAGCTGTTGAATTGGTTGGTCCTAAATTCAGCACACGTGAACCAGAAAAAATGGATGACAGTAATGTCGCAACAATAGCTCCATATAAACCATATTCAACTGGTAAACCTGCTAGTAAAGCATAAACTATCGCTTGTGGAAACACCAATAATGATACATTTAAAGCAGCGACTAAATCTGGAATTAAATACTCTAAACGATAATTCAAAACTTCTGTGCCGATAGGGAAAATCCTAAGCCTTGTCGCATGCCATAAAGCGAAAATTTCTCTTAATAAAAAACGCATTTTTTCAAACTTTAAATATATCCTTATACTTTGGCAATATTTTTGTTATTTCTAAAGGTCATTAATGTGTAATCATCCGAAAAACCTTTGTTCCTCATATATTCTAAAACATCTTTTACAATATTTTCATTTATATCTTCAACCGATTTATCAATATTCCTCAAAATACTTTTTTTAAGATTTTCATTCGAAAATTCCATTCTTTTAAAATTTCTTGATTCTGTTAACCCATCCGTAAACAGCATAAAAGTATCTCCTGGTAAAAATGGAACTTTAAAATCTCTTATAAAACTGTCAAAAATCTCTGAAGGCATCAATCCTAAAGCCATACCCGGCACGTTTAATCTTAAAACACGCTTATCATGGATAAAAAGAGGATATTCATGGCCTGCTCGTGAAAATTCAATTGTATTATTTTTTGTATCAATAATTGCACACAACATCGTTATGAACAAATGCTCAGGCATCGTTCCATACATAACTTGATTTAAAAACTTTAATACGTTTGATGGACGTTGGCTTATAGGCACATAATGTCTAATATAGCTTAGTATTCTAGCCATAACAAGAGCAGCTGAAATTCCATGACCAGCTACATCTCCTATTACAACGACCGTTCTGTCAGGATCCAAAGCAATAATATCATAAAAATCTCCTCCGATTTTTTGAGAAGGTTTATACTTAATATGCATTTCAACCTCTTTAACAGCTAATTTATGCGCTTGTGGCAATAAATACATTTGAATGTGATTGGCTATTTCAAGATCGAATTTAAGTTTTTGAGACTCAAATAATCGTTGCAATTGACGAACATTGTTCAAAACAATTCCAGCTTGTTCACAAATTGATCGCAACAAACCGCATATCTCAGACGAAAAACCATTGGATTGCATAGAATTCACAACCACAATTATTCCAAACAATTCATTTTTAAACAAAATAGGACTTATTAATAACTGTTTAATCTTCGCCTTGGATGCTGAATTTTTCACTAATAATTTGAGATCCTCTTTCCCTAACAAATAGGTTCGAAAATCTTGAGCGCATCTACCAATAAAATTTTCATTTAAAAAGAATGTTTCCCCTTTGTTTAATAACGACAAAAATGCGGCTTTGGGTAATTCAGGTCTCACTTTTGTTTTAAACAAAGGAAATGCACCTTCTTTAGCCGACGCAATTAATTCTTTTGTATCTGCATCATATCTAAAAAAACGAGCCGAAGTTCCTAATGTACTTATTCGACTTCCATGAACAATTCGTTGGTATACGGCATCCATATCTAACTTGTACGAAATTCCATCGTACAATGAATGCATAAAATTCAACAAAATACTCTTCTCTTTAAGAACACACTCCGACTTTACCAATTGCCTTCCATATTCTGAATGTGCTGTACAATAGAGAGCTATAAAAAGACAAAATCCCAAGAAAACGCCTAGAAAAAAATACGGCATCAAAAAATACTACTTTTTTCTAATAATAAAACTATATCCTTGAAATGCGCTTTATTCTTTGCACAAACTTCTATTAAAAATTTGTGTGCATCCAAGACCAACTGAGATGATAATTCAGGGACTGTATCACGACAAGTAGGTTGCGAAATTTTTACTTGAGATGAAATCGAAGAAGGTATATCATCCGCAATGTAAGCCATTTTATCTAAGCCAACAATTTGAACACATTCTAATTGACGAGGTCTTAATCCACAGAATAAGCACATACCTTTGTTAGCTCTCAACTTTAACAACAAACCGGCTAAAACACCTAAACAAGTACTATCAATACCTTCGCATTTATTAAACAAAATACAATACTTCTTGTAACTGCGTTTTAACGAATTCTCAAGAAACTTATTTAGCAACGGTGCCTCAGCATAAGTAGCAATACCTTGAACCTGTATAATAACAGAATCTATGGTTTCATACGCAAGGAAAACAGGCATTGCCCTATTGTCTATTTCCATCATATATAAACGGTTTTTATTCTAATACTTAATTTTAAAATATCAAGTAAAATTAGAAATAAAAAACGTAAATTTTTTTGATTTAAATTTTCCAAACATCACGAACATAATCGCGAACGGTTCGATCGCTTGAAAAATAACCTAATCTAGCTGTATTTAATAACGTTTTTTGTGTCCATAAACGAGGTTGCTGATATATTACTTCAACCTCTTTTTGCGCTTCACAATAAGCTTTAAAATCAGCTAAAACAAAGAAAGGATCTCCTCCTTCTAACAAGCTACCTCGTATCATGCGCATCGGATTATGCCCATTATCATTGAAAAAATCTGAATCCATCCAATCCAAAATTTGTTTTAGATCAACCTGTGCATTATAAATATCGTAAGGACAATATCCTTGTGTACGAAGATTCTCAATTTCTTCAACCGTGTGCCCAAAAATAAAAATATTTTCTGGCCCTACCCTATCCATTATTTCAACATTAGCTCCATCCAATGTTCCCAATGTACAAGCACCATTGAGCCCTAATTTCATATTACCGGTACCTGAAGCTTCCTTACCGGCGGTGGAAATTTGCTCTGATAAATCAGCTGCTGGAATAATTTTACCAGCTAAAGTAATGCTATAATTAGGCAAAAAAACAATTTTTAAAGCATCTTCGATGCGTTTGTCATTGTTAACATGCTGAGCAAGTAAATTAATACCATGAATAATTTCCTTAGCAAGGTAATATTCTGGAGCGGCTTTACCTGAAAAAATAACCGTACGTTTAAATTGCGTAGATTTCTTTCCATGTAAGAGATCATAATATAACTTCAAGCAATGTAATAAATTTAAATGTTGGCGTTTATATTCGTGCAATCGTTTAATTTGCACATCAAACATAGATTCAGGATTGATACGAATGTTTTGTGTTTGTTCAACGAATCTGGATAAAGCAAGTTTATTAAACTTTTTTACAGCTGCATATTTTTGTAAAAATGTATCATCCTCCACCCAAGATTCTAACGCTTCTAATCGCTCTAAATCTGTGATCCATGTATCTGTTTTTAAAGTTTCTGATATTAAGTTTGCTAACTTTGGATTGACAGATTTAATCCATCGCCGAGGTGTGACTCCATTGGTTTTATTATTAAATTTCTGAGGATATAATGTATTAAAATCTTTAAATAGTCTTGTTTTTAATAAATCCGTATGCAATTGTGCAACACCATTCACAGAAAAACTTGCAACAACTGAAAGATAAGCCATTCGTACATATTGTGGACATCCTTCTTCGATTAATGATAATTCACGTTTTTTATTAACATCTCCTGGCCAACATTTTTCAACCTCATTTTCCAAAAACCACAAATTAATCTCATAAATAATTTGCAAATGACGAGGTAAAACTTTTTTAACCAAATCTACGCTCCATTTTTCCAAAGCTTCTGGAAGTAAAGTATGATTGGTGTAAGCAAAGGTTTTTCGACATAACTCCCATGCTTTTCCCCACGGTAACTTTTCTTCATCAATAAATAAACGCATCAATTCTGGAATAGCAATTGCAGGGTGCGTATCATTTAATTGAATCACAACTTTTTTAGGGAAATCATCCCAAGTTTTATGACTAACTTTAAATCGCCGCAATATATCCTTTAACGAACAAGATACAAAAAAATATTGCTGTACCAATCGCAATTCTTTGCCGTTTTCTGTTTTATCATTCGGGTATAAAACTTTAGAAATTGTTTCTCCTTCTGTTTTTTCTTTAACAGCTTCAATGTAACCTCCATCATTAAAAATCTTAAGATCGAAATCTTCGGAGGCACGCGATTCCCATAAACGCAAGTAATTAACTGTTTTTCCGCGATATCCAACAATAGGAATATCCCAGGGGAGTCCTAGAATCGTTTTTGATGGAATCCAGCGATGCTTCAGATCACCCTTATCATCGTAATACTGTTCCAAATGACCATACAATGTTACAGATTGTGTCCGTTCAGCACGCAATAACCGCCAAGGATTTCCAAATTTTAGCCAATTATCTGGTAATTCTTCTTGCCGATTACCAGTAATTTTTTGTTTAAAAAGTCCAAATTCATATAAAATTCCATATCCCACCGCAGGATAATCAAGTGTTGCAAGCGAATCCATAAAACAAGCGGCTAAACGGCCCAATCCACCATTACCCAGCCCCATGTCCATTTCTTCTTGTCGAATCGTTTCGTAATCTTGACCTAAATCTTTTAGTACCTCAATAAGTGTTTCCTTAAAATCTAAATTATCAACATTGGTGTTAAGAAGACGTCCCATCAAATATTCTAATGAAAAATAATAAACACGTTTAACATCCTTACGTTTTTGTTCTGCCTGATTTTCACTTAATCGTTGAAAAATCTGATCATTGATAGCATAACAACTAGCTAACCACCAATCACGCGACGTAGCATTTGTTTTATCGCGAGCCAATGTTTGATGTAGGTGACGTTCAATAGCAGCTTTCAATTCCTTTTTTGTCATACGTGTTTTTTCTATTTCCATTATTATTTTAACACAATTGTAAGAGGTCTTCAATGAATATTTCCCCAACTAGCGTTAATTTTTACCTTTGTTCAAAATTGGTTCGTTTGTTTCATATTCTAAAACCAAAGTTGAAAGCGGAGGTAAATACAACTGTAATGCGTAAGGTTGTTGATCTCTTCCGTAACTTAAAGTACTAACGCTACCACTATTACCACGATTTTGTCCTCCATAAACTTTCGCATCGGTATTCAAAACTTCTCGCCAATTTCCTTCCCAAGGAACCCCACAAGCGTATTGGATACGTTCTACAGGCGTAAAATTTGAAATAAATAACAAAGTAGCCGTATTTTTAGGATTCCGACGCATAAAAGATAACACGCTATTATCACAATCATTTGGATTTATCCACGAAAAACCTTCACCAAACATATCGTAACGAGACCAGTAATCATGTGAAAAATACAATGTATTTAAATCGCAAATTAACCGCTGAACCCCTCTATGATTTAACTGTTTAAGTAAATCCCAATCTAAAGATTTATGATAATCCCATTCATTTATTTGAGCAAATTCATTTCCCATGAACAATGTTTTTTTACCTGGCCAACCCCACATGTAGGCGTATAAAGCCCGAAGTGTACTCAATTTATCTGAAAAATAACCTGAGCCCATTTTTTGAACCATAGAACATTTTCCATGAACAACTTCATCGTGTGAAAAAACACTTATAAAATTTTCAGAATATTGGTACAACATAGCAAAAGTCATCTTATTATGGTGATATTTGCGATGAATAGGATCCTCTTTACAATAATTTAAAGCATCGTGCATCCACCCCATATTCCATTTAAAATCAAACCCTAACCCATATACTTGTGTGGGTTGAGAAACGCGTCCAAACGAAGTCGACTCCTCTGCAATGGTTATAACACCAGGGTAATAACGATGGATTAAATCATTGGTACAACGAATAAATTCAATGGCTTCTAAATTTTCTTGACCTCCATAGATATTCGGTATCCACTCGCCATCTTTCCTAGAATAATTCAAATAAAGCATAGATGCTACTGCATCTACCCTCAAACCATCAATATGGAATTTATCTATCCAAAACAATGCGTTTGCAGTAAGAAAATTTCTAACTTCATTCCGGCCATAGTTAAAAATCAAAGTTCCCCAATCTTGATGCTCACCTTGGCGTGGGTCAACATGTTCATAAAGTGCGGTACCATCAAATTTAGCCAAACTAAAAGCATCTTTAGGGAAATGGCCAGGGACCCAATCCATGATGACACCTATATTATTTTCATGTAAAACATCTACAAGATATTGAAAATCTTGTGGCGTTCCATAACGTGAAGTAGGTGCAAAAAATCCTGTTACTTGATATCCCCAAGATCCTAGAAAAGGATGTTCGGCAATGGGCATAAACTCAACATAATTAAAATGTGTTGTTCTAAGATATTCTACTAAAGCCTTAGCTAACGCTCGGTAGGTTAAAGGTTGATTATTTTCATCTCGTCTCCAAGAATCAATGTGCAACTCGTAAATAGATATTGGAATTTCTTTGCAATTCTGATGTTTTCTTTTTTCTAACCAAACTTCATCGTGCCAATTATAGGTTTCTAACGGTAATGTCAAAATTGAAGCATGCCCTCGGTCGTACTCGCAAGCATTAGCGTAAGGATCTGCTTTGAGTTGTATTTGTCGATTAGCATCATAAATTTCAAACTTATACTTATATCCTGCTTTCAAATTAGGAATGAACAATTCCCAAACACCTGAGTTATTTAACAATCGCATGATGTGTCTTCTTCCATCCCAATTGTTAAAATCTCCTACTACCGAAACACGACGTGCATTGGGACACCAAACAGCAAAACTATACCCAGGTGTATCTTCATGGACAATTGCATGAGCCCCTAGTTTTTCATAAATTCGATGATGTTTTCCCTGATTAAACAAAAATAAATCCTCATCTGTAAAAGTAGGTACAAAATCATATGCATCTTCAAAAACAACTTCATTGTTCGATACCAGGATTGCTTTAAAATAATAATCCATCTTTTCATCAACAACCGCTTCAAACAAATCTGTACTATCAATGCGCTGCATAGGCGTACATGCATTATTATTTCTATCGCAAATATAAATTGTTTTTGCATCCGGGAAAAATGCTCGAACAACGTTACGATCGTTTTTCAGATGTTTTCCTAAAATATGATGTGGGTTATTATGATCGCCTCGTATAAAAGATTGAAGTTCTGTAGAATCTATATGCATCCTACATTTATTATGTCATAAATAACGCTAAATGTCGAGATATAGATACTTTTATTAACAACTTTACATTTTTATAGGTTTATTTTCAAAAAAATCGCGAAAAGGTTTGTAAAATTCACAGGATGATGCTTTTGCATTTATGTTTTTACGATCCGCATGTTGTCGATACGTTTCAAATTCTTGTTTGAAAGCTTCAGGTGAAATAACAACGCAACGATAAGAAAAAATTGCATCACGCAACATTAAATCACGCGTAACAATGGTCAAATAAGGACGAAATTGACGCGGTGTTTGTCGAACAATACTTAATATAGCCCCATCACCATTAAATCCTACAGGGCTGTAAACAGAACAAACACGATTAATTTCACGAGGCCCATCTAAATGGACATTATCATCAAAAACCACTGTAACTTTTTTGTCACCTAACGTTTGAAACTGAGAAACCCAGCTTAAAAAACGTTCACGTGCAACTTCAAATGATAATGGTGATGGCAAAAAATTTAGGGCATGCATCACATTGTACCCATCTAAAATCCAATGGTGAATGCATCCCATGATTCATATGTATAAATTAACGTTTTTGAAAACAATTCATAGCATTTTCAAGAATTTCGCGCAGCAATGTCTCACAGCTCACCATTTGTTGACGTGCTATAAAATTATCTGCAAATGTTTTATACGCATCTGTATTTTCAAAATTTACAGGCAATTCCCGAGTTTTACAATAGAAAAATACCACATTACCTTCATTATCTTTGTAAGCTTGCGACCAATGATTCAATGGTAATAATGGTAGATTTTTTGTAAATTCAATGATTGAATGAAAAGATAATAACTCTATTAATGAAGCAAATCCGGTTTCAATAGTAAAATTTTCCAACGTTTGTGCTGTTAAACCTTCCTTTTGAGCTGCCATTTCCACAGTAACTGTATTTAAGTAATGCGAAAGCGCCTCTATTTTTTTATCAAATGCTTTCTGCAACTCATCCTTCTTAACATCTTCAATCACTTGGTTACGAATATCTGCCATTTCTGGGATATAAGTAGGGAAAAACTTATTTAATGCAACTAACACGATGCCGTTTTTTACCTGCATTGGATCGCTCAAAAAGTGATCTTCATCCAAATCGAAAGCTTTTAGTAAAATATCTTTAGGTAAACCCTTCTTTTCAGGCACAGTTGCTTTGGAATAAGGCGCTATTGAGTGTATACAACGAATATCGTACCTATCCAAAGCCTGTTTCCAATCTTCACTGTTTAACGCTATATTTTTATCGTACACATCTACAGCAAATGCAGAAGCGCTTTCTTCAGCTAAACGACTCAACTTCTCTGTTTCAAAAGCCAATTTTACTTTCTCACGCACTTCATTAAATGGAAGAACAGCATCTTCATGTTTGAACAAATCTTTATGTTCATTGTAATACTTTTCCAAATCGCTTTCAGAAATCACAGGCAATTTCGAGGCATACTTTTTATGATCAAAGAATAACAAGGTAATATCCGCGCGCTGCCCTATTCGATAATCTTCCTGATGCGCTTGATAATAAGCACGTAACAATTCCTCAGAAATATTTTCAGGAGCTTTTTCATTATTTTTTACGACAATGTAATCTAACGTATAATTGGCTTTTATACTTTTAAAATAAGCTGCACATTCTTGAGAAAGACAGCAATTTAAAGTTTGGGCAATTTTACGAACCTGATCGCACAAATAATCCTCTATCAACAAATTGCATAAGGATTTCGTTTCTCCAAAAATTTTTTTCCAATTTTCAAAGTAAGCATTATAAAGCGTTACATTGAATTCTTTAGATTCATTCAAAAACAATGGACGTGTTTTGATAAAATCATACAAAGTTTCTTCAGATGGTTTAGGCAACAGCAAATCATGTGCAATACGCAATAACAACAAACGATAAAAAGCATACCCCTGTGCCGATTCCAGCCACGCATTTTCCTCTGAACCCGTCTGAAGGGCAATGCTGGCAGCCCCATCACGAACAACGTTTTCGAGTTTTTTAGGGTCATTTAAGTCATATCCAAATAATATTAAATTTTCCCCTCTTTTTCGCCCTATTAAACCTGGTGTATTTCCTATGGTAAACACAAAAGGAACCACGATAACCATCAGTAAAAAACCGAACAACCATTTTCGATTTTTTTCTAAAAATATTTGAATACCACTTAACATGTTAGGCCCTTACCATTCAAATTTATCGCTTGATTTCAACGAACGTGTGAATTCAACCAAAAGCTGGATAACCCATTCAATATCATCCAAACAAGCTAGTTCATGTGGTGTATGCATATAACGCAAAGGAATGCTTACTAAACCTGTCGCCACACCTTCACGCGACATTTGTATAACACGAGCATCTGTTCCCGTAGGTCCTGATTCAGCTTCTACTTGATATGGAATATTTAAACGTTCCGCACAAGCTTTTAATCGTTCAAAAACACAAGGACAAATGTTAGGTCCACGTGCTAAAATAGGCCCAGCCCCTAATTTGAATTCACCTAATTTGTTACTGTCCCCATCTGGGAAATCAGTAGCGTGCCCAACATCTACGGCAATTCCAACATCAGGATGTACTTCATAAGCAGCTGGAATAGCACCACGCGTTCCAATTTCTTCCTGTGTAGTCGAAACGGAAGTTAAAGAGGCATCCATTGTTTCTTTAGATAAACGACGTAAAACCTCTTGAACAACATAAGTACCCCCACGATCATCAATACCACGCGCACATAAATAACCATTATCTAAATAAAATGGTTCATTGTCGTAAACTACTGCATCGCCCACAGAAACTTTCTTCATAGCCTCTTCTTTGCTGCGCGCACCAATATCAATCCAAATAGATTGCAACTTAGGCATTTGCTTTCTTTCTTCAGCCGTTAACAAATGAATAGCACGACGACCTGTGATACCATAAACAAAACCGTTACTGGTTAAAATTCGAACCTTGCGACCTGAAATCAATCCTACATCATGACCACCAATGGTATCAAAAAACAAAAAACCATCTTTATTAATGTAACGAATAATAAATCCTATTTCATCCATGTGTCCCGTCATGAGAACCCTAGGAGATCCTTTAGAATTAATAGTGGCAATTCGGTTTCCTAACGCATCTTTTTTAACGGATTCAGCCACGGGAGACACGTATTTTTCAATTACTTTCTGAGCTTCAAATTCATACCCGGAAGGCGACGAAGCTTTTAATAAATCTAGCAAAAAAGCATCTGCTGTTGTTTTCAAAGGTTTTTTCAATTCTTTATTGTCGTTTTCACTTTTCATAATGAATGGATGTTTTTAATTGTAGAACAACATTCGAAGATGTCAATCTCTCTATGAGCTCAAATGCAAATGGAAATACTGCACCAGGTCCACGCCCTGTAATTACGTTTTCATCAACCACAACATTTTTTTGTGCATCACAACCGATTAACTGCTCTGTTACACAAGCATGAGCTGTAAAATGTTCGGGTAAACAACCTGCACTTTTTAATAAAATCGGTGCTGCACAAATAGCTGCCAACCATTTTTTGTGGTGACAAAAAAACTGAATTGTTTCTAAAATAGTTGTATTATTTTCTAATTTAAAAACACCTGGTCCTCCAGGGATAAACAAACCATCAAACGTTTCTAATTTTACCGTACACAGCGTTTCATCAGCACAGGCAATGATTGAATGTGCGCCTGATACCTTTAATTGATCATAAAAACTTGCAGTAACAACTTCTATTTTCGAACGCCGCAACAAATCAATCGGTACAAAGGCTTCAATTTCTTCAAAACCTGGAAATAATAAAACTAGAAAACGTTTCATTCAAATTTTATTAAAACGATAGTTTTTAATAAAGTAAAGATAAAAAGTGATCCCCTAAATGAATCAGTTATCAAAAAATGTATTCAAAATATTTGCAATAACAACTAAAACTTGTTTAGTAATGCTCCAGGAAATATTTGCATAATAACCACCGTTCTCAGCTATAAATGAATCAATTGCCAGCAAAATATCGTTTATTAGCTTGTTTTCCAAATCAACTTTTTGGTCCTCTGGCAAATTTTGGCCTTGTTTCTTTATAACACTTCTTACTTTTGAACGCACTAAACGACCAAATACACGTTTTAAATTACTTTCATTATTAGAAGAACCTGCTTTAGAAAACCCTGCACTTCTAACACCATTTGCACTTGCAATCAATGCGTTTCCTTCTTTAGCCTCTTGAAGCATTTGCCATAATGCATTTTCTTCAGGAGCATCTGCTAAAAACAATGATTTTAATTCTGTTATAACAGCAGATTGATTGGTATTTTTAGTCGTTTGAAAAATATCAGTGTTAGTACTTTTCTCCCAAGGATCTTTGTCCAAATCTGCAAAAGCAATTCCTGTTAATGTACAACATGTCAATACAATTGTATTTTTCGTAAACTTCATATCTTAAATCAGCAGCAAAAAAAGTACCACAAATTTACCCCTATTCATAAAAAATAAATAAATAACAAAAAATAAGATAAAAATAACATTTTATGTTGACTTGTGGGGCAAAGTGGAGCTTAATGGTAAATATAGGGGAAATAAATAATAAAGCGCTAATCGTATGGGAATCTTAGGTAAAAACATATTTGTAGGTGAATTTTCACACCAAATAGATGTGAAAAATCGCTTATGCATTCCTGCAAAATGGCGCTTTGCCGGCGATGATGCTGATGTTTACCTTGCTTTACCTAACCCTATTGGCTGCATAACAATTTACCCTCCTAAAATGGTAGAGCGGCTCGAAGAAAAAGTTGCCACCATAAGCCTTGGGGATTTAAAAGGACAAAAAATCTTAGCTAAATTATTTTCGCAAGCAGATACGTTTGGTTGCGATAAGCAAGGACGTATCACGTTATCAGAAAAACTTTTGAAACATGCACATTTAGAAAAAAATGCATGTTTAGTTGGAAGTTATGCAACTTTTAACATTTGGGAACCTGAACGGTACAAATCATATCTTGATGCACCGTTAGAGGAAGAAAACGTCATGAGCCAACTACTTCAACAATTAGGATTGTGATATGGAAGGACATACACCAGTTTTAAAAAAAGAAATTGTTGAAGCATTTAAGCACTTACAAGGTAATGTACTAGATGGTACTTTTGGTGGTGGCGGTCACAGTGAAGCATTGCTTGAAAGTAATCCTTCATTATGTATTACAGCTTTAGATATCGATCCTGAAGCCCAAGAACGTTCACAATTACTGCTAGAAAAATTTCCTCATAGATTTACCTTTCAGGCTATCAATTTCTCTCAAATCAATACACTAAGACAATCATTTCAAGGTGTTTTACTCGATTTAGGTGTATCTTCCTTTCAATTGGACGATGCTAAGCGAGGGTTTTCCTTTCGAAAGGATGGACCTCTTGATATGCGTATGAACCCTAATGCAGGAATTCCTGCGAGCGATTTTTTAAGAACAGCTACGGAAAATCAACTTATTCAAGCCATACGAGACTATGGAGAGGAACCTCAATGGCGTTCTGTTATAAAATCTATTTTACAACATCGCGATTCAACCTATTGGGAAAGTACAACCGAGTTTGTGCGTTTTTTAGAAACAACAACCTCAATAGCTCGCTCTAAAAAAATAGGTATCCATCCTGCCACTCGCGTCTTCCAAGGCCTACGTATCGCTATCAATGACGAATTATGTCATCTCGATATTGGATTAAAAGCTGCCTTTAAATCACTGACATCCAATGGAATTCTAGCCGTTATTTCCTTTCACTCTTTGGAAGATCGCATTGTTAAACAAAATTTCTATACTTGGTGTGGACGCAGCTTAAATCGCTACGACAGTCAACCACGCCAACTAAAAACAATTCAAGCAGAATTGTTACATCGCAAACCTATAACGGCTGACGATTCGGAAACAAAATCCAACCCACGTGCTCGATCAGCTAAACTCAGAATATTAAAAAAACTATGAAAATATTAAAATACAAATGGTGCTTAACTTTTATTTTTTGCCTTGTTATAACCGGCGCATTCAGCTTATTGTGGGTACGTCAGCAGATTTATTTGCAAGCATCCGTCACCTCACTGTTAGAAAAGAAATTAGCTTCTATCGTTGAACTCAACAAACGTGCTGATTTGTGCATCATTAAGTTGCAAAACAAACAACTTGCCAACACTACACCTACGCAGTCACAACAAATAATCTGGGTTTCTCCAGAAAATACATCTGTAAAATTATCGACGTTAGCGCTTAATTACTGATGCAACCTCTGGTTTCCAAACGTTATTACTTCATCCTAGCATTATTCGGTGCAGGATTCATCGTTATTGGTTGCCGTCTGATTTGTCTAGGTTATTATAAATCTGATTTTTCCAACTTTTTAGAAACTTCTCGACATCGTTTACGCACCCTACCCGCTTCGCGCGGGAAAATTATTGATTGCAAAGGTAGATGCTTGGCTATGCAGCAAAAAGTTTACGATATTGGTGTTGATTTAACACAAATAAACATTACAGACAGAACATTTTTACCACGCTTAGCTCATTTCTTAGAAAAACCCTTAAATGCACTGGAAGCATTATGGGTAAAATCTGATTGCCATTGGAAACCACTAAAAAATGATGTTTCTGAATTCAACTATCGAAAAATAAAGGCACTAAAAATTCGTGGTGTATACGGTAATGAAAAACAACAACGAAACTATTTACATACACCTAGTTTAAGTTATGTTGTAGGATTTATTAATAAAGAAGGCACTGCTGTGTGCGGAGTCGAAAAGATAATGAATTTTTACCTAAGTGGTCAAAATGGATTTTTATCCTATGAAATTGATGGGAAAAATCAAGAATTAGCACAACACAGAAAATGCAAAATCGACCCCATTAATGGTTATACTGTAGAATTAACAATTGACGATCAAGTACAACGAATTGCTGAAAAGGTTATTGTTGCTGCCGCTGAAAAATATACTCCTCAAAGTATCCAAGCTCTCATTACACGTCCTAATACAGGTGAGATTTTAGCCTTGGTAAATTGGCCTTTTTTTGACTCAAATCGGTACAATCAATATCCTCTAGATCTTCTTAATAACAGAGCTGTAACTAATATTTATGAACCAGGATCGGTCTTCAAAGCAATCACCATCAGTGCTGCTTTAGATTGCAATGCTGTAAAACCTAATGATACGTTTGATTGCCGTAAAAATAAAAGTGCTTATCGTGGTAAAAATTTACCACTTCCACAGGATTGGAAACCATTCAATCAGTCCATGAATATTGCTGAAATTTTATCCAATTCAAGCAATCGTGGTACAGTACAAGTCGCTCTTCAAATGGGAGAAGAAAAACTTTACAAATATGTTCGAAATTTTGGTTTCGGTGAATCGACATTATCAGGTTTCCAAGGAGAAACAAAAGGCATTTTGCACCCCATAAAGCATTGGGATGGTTTAAC
>CAKUSQ010000003.1 GCA_934691225.1 uncultured Opitutales bacterium | reverse complement strand
ATACAAAATATAACATATTATTAGATAAAGATGATGTAGAAATTTTGTTAGGGATTTCTTCAAATTTGCAACGTAACCGATTGATGGATGAAAGTCTGTTTATTCTTCAAGGAATTGTTCAAAAAGGTATTTTTGATGATATTGATTTTAGACCTGGGGGCGAGGAAAACTTTTTTTCCAGCATCAGTAAAGAAAATGATGACAATGAACGTTTGCAAAGCAAAGGTAATGCTTTGCGCTGCCTACGTATGAATTTGTTCATTATGGATATTGAGTATGAGGTGGCTAATGCACTCCTTCATGTTTGTAAGTACGGCCTTGTTCCTAACTTGGTGTATGATAAACAAAAGACTCAGGAAAAGATCAATCAGTTTGTCGAAAGAACACCTAATGTGGTTATAAAAGTTGCAAGAGGTTCAATCATTGTTGAAAATGGTCAAATGGTTACACCAGAAGTTTACGAGTGTTATGAAGCATATTTTAAGGTTCTTGAAAATGAAGATACCTATCGTATGGCTTGCCATACAGTTTTATTAAAAAAAGTTTTTTTAATTGGATTTCTATTTGGAATTTTTGTATTTATATTAAAAATATTTCCTACACGTTTGAATGTTTCTGTTCGGTTAAAAATCGTTGTGGGTAGCACATTAATTTTTAATGTGATCCTTATTCGGTTAGTTAATATTATTTGTCAACATGTGACAGTAGGGCAAGCTTGCTTGTTTGCGTCCTTTGCAACCTTTTTGGTACCTACTTTTTTGTCAAGTTTACTTATAACTTCATTGACAGATGCGTTGGTTGGGTTCATTTGCACGTTTTTTGTTGTAGGTGTAAAAGCATTTATTGTGTATGGAACGTTTGAGTCGTTTCTATTAGATCTTTTAGTAGGGGTTTTCATTGTTTTTCTTTGTCGTAAAGTTAGATTTAAAGAAGATATCGTTCGGGCAAGTGCGTATGCTTATTTGCTTTCATCATTGCTTGTGTTTACGCATGGGATAATGGTGCAACATCTTACAATAGAAATGTGTTTACGGCAAGTAGCTGCGATCATTGTTGGTGGGATTTTTACTATATTTTTGGTGCTTAATTTGATTCCTTTGCTTGAAAAAGCTTTTCGTTATACAACGAATATGACGTTCCTTAGTTTAACGGATTATAATCATCCTCTGCTGAAAAAATTGCAAATGTTAGCACCTGGTACGTACCATCATAGCTTAATGGTAGCTTCTTTGTCGGAGAAGGTTGCAGGTGAGATTGGAGCAAATCCGTTGCTTTGTCGGTGCTGTTCTTTGTATCATGATATCGGGAAATTAGTAAAACCAGAATATTTTACTGAAAACCAGAAAGGTGAGGAAAATCCGCATAAAAATCAGTCACCTTCGATGAGTGCTATCATTCTTAAAAGTCATGTCAAAGAAGGTGTTGAGTTAGCTAAAATGTATAAATTACCAAGAACGGTTATTGATATTATACAGCAACATCATGGAACTACATTAATGCAATACTTTTACAAAAAAGCATTGTTGATGAAGGAAGAAGGGGAGGTTGTAGATGAAAAAATTTTTCATTATGATGGACCAAAACCACAATTTAAGGAATCTGCAATCATACTTTTGGCTGATGCGATAGAAGCTGCTAGTCGAAGTTTAGAAAAAGTAACCCCGCAATCGGTGCAAGATTTAGTGGTGAAAATCATAAAGGAGCGTATTGAAATGGAGCAATTTAATGAGTGCAATATCACGTTACAAGATTTGGATATTATTAAAAAGACATTTCAAATGGTTTTATTGAGTATGTTACATTCGCGTGTCAGTTATGATAAAGTTGAGTCTAATCAGGAGGCCGTTACAAAGAATTGAAAATTATATTGAATTTATTTAAAAGATTATGTTGACGTTTATTTTTATTCATCTACATTAAGTACAATTATGTTTAATTCTTTGGTTATATTGATCCAGGTTTAGGTGGACTTGTTGTTCAAAGTCTGATTGCAGGTGCTTTAACAGTTGTTTATTTTTTTAGAAACTCATTTGCAAAAGTTTTTGGTGCTATTAAACGTGTATTTGGTATCAAACCAAAACAATAATATTTTAAGTTTTTGTTATTTTTGGGAATAGGACAATAATTATAAGTTATTGCCTTTGTAGTTGTATCTTTAAGTTGTTCTAATTTAATAGTTTAAGTAAATTTGTTTAAAAAAAGCTTGAACTGTTAGCGGTGTTTGTGGTAATTTTAATACCTAAGGGCTCTTAGCTCAGCGGTTAGAGCAGAGGACTCATAATCCTTTGGTCGTAGGTTCGAATCCTACAGGGCCCACCAATTTTCGCATGAGTGAATGTCGTTTGTTATTTTTTGGCGATATTGTAGGTCGTCCAGGAAGAGTATTTTTAAAAGAACAACTACCTGTTTTGTGTGACTTTTACAAGCCTGATCTTGTATTTGCTAATGGCGAAAACGCAGCGGGTGGTTTCGGTTTAAATGCTTCGGTAGCGACGGAACTTAAAACATTGGGTATTCATGGGATTACATTGGGCAACCATACGTGGGATCAGCGTTGTTTTTGGAGTGAAATTCAATCATTAGATTATGTATGTCGGCCTGTTAATTTACCTCAAGAATGTCCCGGAAACAGGTACCTTGTTTTCGAGTGTAAAGGATGTAAAATTGCCTTATTTAATTTAATAGGACGTGCTTTTTCGAATTTAACGTTGGATTGCCCATTTAAGACAGCTGAAGCAATGATTAGTCAGCTTAAGTCCGAGGGAATTGAAAATTTTGTTGTTGATATTCATGCAGAAGCTACAGCTGAAAAATATGCGCTGGGTTGGTTTTTGTCGGATTTAGGTGTGAGTTGTGTGGTGGGTACTCACACGCACGTACAAACGGCCGACGAGCGAATTTTAAATAAGAAAACGGCGTTTATTTGTGATTTAGGGATGTGTGGCGCTTACAATAGTATTTTGGGTTTTCGTGTAGATACAATCATTGAAAAATCAAAATATGGAAAACCTTGCCGTTTTGAAGTTGCTAGTGGTTTATCGATGATCAATGGAGTGTTTGTTCGCTTAGATTTGGAAACTAAGCAAGCAATTTCTATCGAACGAATTTTCAAAATGGAGTCCGCTGAAATATAAACATATTTTAGTTGCATTTTTTGGCGGGTAATTTATAAAAAAAGTATGGTTGAAAAAGAAAACGCATCAGAAGAAGTTTTAACATCTATACCGCATCGTTCTCCATTTTTATTTGTTGATTGTGTTTTGGCGTTGACAGATACATCTATCACTGCGGAACGGGTACTTAAAACGGATGAGTTTTTCTTTAAAGGGCATTATCCGCAGATGCCTTTGATGCCCGGTGTGTTGATGTGTGAGGCTATTTTTCAGACAGCTGGCGTATTTATGCGACAAAAATTGCTGGATTTAAAAGATTTGGAAGGGAAAGTGCCTGTATTAACGAGAATAGAGTCAGCTAGGTTTAAAAATATGGCATTTCCAGGTGATAGATTGACATTAGAAGCAAATTTTACACAAAAAATAAAAGATTTTTATTTTTTCAAAGGAGCTGCTCGAAAAGAAGGTCAGTTGTTAGTGAGCGTTGAATTTGTTTTAGGGATGGTAAAGGCGCTAAATTTATGAGTCTTTTAGATTTGCGACAAAAGACATTTTTAATTTTTGGTTTAGCTAATCGAAAAAGTATTGCTTGGTTTACAGGTAAATTGCTTGAAAGCAGTGGGGCTAATGTTTTGTATTCGGTTCGCTCGGAAAAACGGCGCGAAGAACTTTCTCGTTGGATAGATCCAAAACGTTTATGGGTATGCGATGTGGAGGATGAAGGCGCTATTCAGCGTTTAAGGCAAGAGATTGAAAATGAATGTGTTTGTTTAGATGGAATTTTACATGCGTTGGCGTTTGCTAATTTTTCTGAAGGTTTTAAGCCTTTTTACGAAACATGCCGTGCAGATTTTTTACAAGCAGCACAAATTTCTTGTTTTTCCTTAGTTGAAATTGCACGATGGTTTAAACCTTTATTAAATACAAAAGCTTCGGTCGTTACAGTTGGAATTTCTTCACAAGTTACTGCGGTTCATTATGGATACATGTCACCCATAAAAGCTGCATTAGAGAGTACTGTTCGTTTTTTAGCTAAGTCTTTCAGCTCGGATACAGAAATTCGTTTTAATTGTGTAGGTTCAGGGCCATTAAAAACGAGTGCTTCTGCCGGCATCCCTGGTTTTTTAAAAAATTATTTGTTTGCAGAAAAATTAACATTGCGGAAACGTGCTTTAGAGACGCAAGAAGTCGCTAATGTTATTGGGTTTCTTTTGAGCCCCATGTCCAGTGGTATTAATGGTCAAACGATAGTTGTAAATGCAGGAATGGATTTCAATTATTTTGATGAAAATGTTGTTGAAAGGGCCATCTGAACTATGGAAACGTTGAATTTTGTTGTTATGGGAGCTGGCGCTTGGGGGACAGCGATGGCTATCCATTTGTCCAAAATGAACGTGAAAACTGTTTTAGTTCCAAGAAGTGAAGAAAAAGCAGCTAATATGCGTGAAAAACGTGAGAATAGTTACTATTTACCAAATGTTTCGTTCCCTGATAATTTGATAGTCGATGTTGCATTTGAGTCTTATGTGGATGAAAATACAGTTGTTTTTTTGGCTTGTCCAACGCAAGGGTTAGTGCAAGTTTGCCAGCTTTTGAAACCGCTGCAATCTCAGTTAAAATGTGTTATTTCTCTCGTAAAAGGTTTGAATCGAAGTTCTTTAAAGACGCCGTCGGAAATGATTGCGTCAATTTTGCCTGATGTCCCTGTAGCTTGTTTATCGGGACCTACTTATGCGCGCGAGTTTTCTTTAGGTAAGCCTGCTGCCATGGTGTTGGCCGGTGATTTTGAAGGTATATTAAGTTTATTGCAGCAACGTTTAAGTACCGATTCAGTGCGTGTTTATCGAAGCCGAGATTTGCGAGGAGTTGAATTAGGAAGCTGCCTTAAGAATATTTATGCTGTAGGCGCAGGTATTTTGGATGGCTTAGAATTGGGTGATAACGCTAGATCTGCTTATTTAACGAGAGCCTTGAAAGAAATGGCGTATTTAGGTGTGCATTTAGGAGGGCAAAAGGAAACTTTTTATGGTTTAAGCGGTTTAGGGGATTTGATAGCAACTGCGCAGGGTTCGTGGAGTCGAAATCGTAGTTTCGGACATGATTTTGCTCGTGGTGAAACGATAGATGCCCTGTTGAAAGATAAAACCGTTGAAGGATATTGGAGCATAGAGTGTTTTGAAAAATTAGTAAAAATTTATCGATTGGATGCGCCCATTTTAGAAAGTTTGTATCGAGTTTTTTATGAAAATTATGCTTTAAGTTTAGCTGTAAAATCTCTGATGACAAGAGAATTGAAAGAAGAGTAACTTACAGCTGTTTTGAGTGCGTAGTGTCCAATTTTTTTAGTGATTGTTCTGACAAAGGAATTTTCAAGTAAAGGATAGAACCTACATTGGCTTTACTTTCTATTTCAACATAACCATGATGTTCCCTTAAAATGCGTCGAATGATCAACATGCCAATACCGTGTCCTTGTGATTTCGTTGATTGATTTGCATTTGAAAACATTTTAGCTGCTTGAGTTCCGGAAATGCCACAGCCAGAGTCAGCAAAAGCAACCGTGAGATAGCAATCATTTTGGTAGCATGAAATTCGAATCCATCCATGGGTTCCAATAGCTTCAATTGCATTTTTTATCACGTTGAAAAAAGCTTGATGTAGGCGAGCTTTATCGAGTAAAACAGGTGATAAATTTCCTTGTACCTTGATATCGATAGTAATATTTAAGTTTTCTAATTGTGGTTTGAGTACGGACACAACGTCTTTTAAAATACCAACCACATCACCTTTTTTTAAACAAAGTTCTCGAGGACGGACAGCTTGCAAAAAATGTTCAATGATTTCATCCAAACGATGAATCTCGTTTTGACAAATGTTTATGGAATGTTTTACATTTTCTGGAAGGTCTATGGAACTTAATGCACGCTGAATTAACTGAAGGTGAATTCCCATGGAGTTTAGTGGATTTCCAAGTTCATGAGCCACTTCAGATGCCAACTGAACAACTGAGTCAAAACGTTCTTGAATGAGTCGCTCTTCGTTTTCTTGTGTTTCTTGTGTAATATCTTGAATAAGTGCGATAAAGCAACAATGATTATAACACTCTGGAAAATGCTGTATATGGACGCGAACCCATTTATTTTCTGGATATATTAAATCGGTTTCTTTAGAAAAAACATCGGGATATAAATTATCTTCTGTGGTGGTAAAAAATGGTTTTAAACTAGGCATCCAGTGCCATAATGGGGCAAGTTGTTTGTGGTTTTTAGGCAATCCTAAAAGCGATGAGGCAGCATCATTGTAGAAATTAATGGTTCCCTTTTGGTCAACAAGCAAAACAGCTTCCTGTAAAACATTGATGATTGAATTGAGCAAATTACGTTCGCGATCAAAGTATTGCAGTAAATTATTGAGCTCAGCCTTGTTAAGCGATGATAAACGTGCGTACAATTTATCACGAACATTTTTTTTCATAAAGCATCATCAGACATGGAAAGAATATAGCAAAAATGCTGATTATTTTCAGCTGTAAACTTGCATACGCCTTTAAGTTTCTTTTTCAATAATTCAATTTCTTTGGAGTTTAAGCTTGCACACCTATTATTTATATGAAGTTGAACGTAACTTGATTTGGGATTATTTTGATCGATCTTAGCACACCAATAAGCACCTTCTACCACTTTGGATTGCGATGGCACAAAAGGATACCAGTAAGGTCTGTAAGAATTAAACGCGGAGTCTGTTAGAGCCGTGTTTTCAATATCAGCTTCAAAACTACCTTGAGCTTCATAATAGCCTGCAAAAGCATTGCGAAGAATAGTAAGTTCTTGTATAAAGGTATCTACTTTATGGGAACATTTTGCATTTTTAAAAACGAAACCCGCTAAACTTACTAAAATTCCAACAACAATTAAACAGATAAGTAATTCAAGAAATGTATAACCTTTTTTCAATGACATAAACTTTGATTTGCAACTGCCTGTGTTGCTTGTTCAATTTCATCTGCATTGCCAAGATAATAATGTGTTTTTGGCTTTAAATTATCATCTAATTCGTAGACTAATGGAGTGCCGGTTGGAATATTCAACTGAGTAATTTGATCATTAGTCATGTTATCTAAGAATTGAATGAGGGCACGCAAAGAATTTCCATGAGCTACAATTAAAACATTTTTCCCTTGCTGAATGGTAGGGCGTATATTCGAATGCCAATAAGGAAGCAGCCGATCCAATGTATCTTTTAAACATTCCCCTTGTGGAATTTGCTGAGGCGAAATGGAAGCATAACGTGGATCTTTCCCTGAAAACCTAGGATCATCGGCTTCTAATTTCGGCGGACATACATCGTAACTTCGACGCCATACATGCACCTGTTCTTCGCCATATTTTTGAGCGGTTTCAGTTTTGTTGAGGCCTTGCAAAGCTCCATAATGACGTTCATTTAGTTGCCAAGCATGTTCCACAGGAATCCACATTAAATTCAGTTTATCCAATACAATCCATAGTGTTCTTATGGCTCGCTTTAAAACAGATGTATAAGCTTGATCAAATGAAAATCCATTTTGTGATAGCAAATGAGCAGCGTTTTGTGCTTCTTGGCGTCCTTTTTCCGACAAATCAACATCTGTCCAACCTGTAAAACGGTTTTCTTGGTTCCAAAGGCTTTCACCATGCCTCAATAAAACTAAACGCTTCATGCATA
Source organism: uncultured Opitutales bacterium (assembly GCA_934691225.1). GTDB lineage: Bacteria > Verrucomicrobiota > Verrucomicrobiia > Opitutales > UBA9783 > UBA1183. The sequence continues at coordinate 23,792 of CAKUSQ010000003.1, read as the reverse complement.
CAATGAATCATGTTTTTTCTAAAAAGGCAAGTAAAAACACAGTCTACTTAAACATTTTTATTTTAAAATATTTGCGCAAAAAGGTTTGAGCAATAGGCGCACACATTTGCCCACCCCAAAAATTATCGGTTGAATCATCCTGTTCGATTTCAATGCAAAAAGCAATTTGTGGATTTTTTACAGGTGCGAATCCTACCATCCAACCGATATGTTTGTATTTATCTTCGTTAGCAATTTTTACTTGAGCTGTTCCTGTTTTTATAGCGGTGGGCATGAAATTAATATAATGTTCTCCAACTTTCGACATCCCTGTGATAAGGGGTTCCCAAGCTTGATCAGGTAAAGCTTTAGAAAATGTCCATGGAGAATTTTGTACAATATGAGGAATGAAAACATTTCGATTTTTAGCTAAAGCTGCCGCAAAGCAAGCCATCTTAAATGGAGTTATAAGCAAATATCCTTGACCAATACACATATTAGCAGTATCCCCTTCTGTCCATCGTTCACCAAGGCGTTGCTTTTTCCATTGAGGTGATGGAATGAACATTTTTTTTGTCTCATAAGGTAAATCAATTCCTGAAGGTACGTTCAAAAAATAGAAACAAGCTTCTTGGTATAGTTTTTCTGCACCTAATGGCAAACAATACTTAAAAACGAAAGGATTACAACTTTGTTGAATAGCTTGGAGTGTGTTTATAAATCCATGACCACTATGTTTGTGACATTTAAAGTAACGATTACCAATTTTGTACGATCCTGTGCAATTGAACATAGATGTTTTGTTAATGATGTTGTGACGCAACATGGCTGAAAAAGAAATTAATTTAAAGGTAGAGCCTGGTGGATAAAGACCTTGAATAGCTCGATTGAGCCAAGCGCCGTTTTGTGTGATATTATCAAAAGTTTGTTTTGAAATGTAGGGCATTAATTGATTTAGATCAAAATCAGGTTTGCTAACCATAGCCAAAACATCTCCATTATTAACATCGATAATGGATACAGAACCTTTAACGTTTCCTAATGCGTTTTCACACACTTTTTGAAGTTCAATGTCTAACGTTAATTGAATATCACGACCATTAATGCTGGGTATAGATATTAGACGTGCTTGTTCTTGGCCTGAAGGTGTTACACGCCAAATGTCGCCACCGTTGTATCCGCTTAATTGTTCATCATAGAAAGCTTCAATTCCCGTCCTACCTTTTTCTTTGGATAAGAAAAAAGTTCGTAATGAATTGCCAGGTAAATTATCTGCTTGCAACTCAGATGTTTTAGATACAAATCCCAATACATGACAAGCGGATGAACCGTAAGGATAATAACGAATTTTTTCGATATTTACGTTAAATGCACCATTTACCGGAAAAATGTTTAACAATTTTGCATAAAGTTCATCGGGTAAATCGCGTGCAAGGGTTAATGGTAATAAAATATTCTGCCGATAGTGCTGTAGCAATTTTTTGGGTGAAATGTGAAAAGGAATAGGTCCTACTTTTTGTGCATAAGGCAATAAAGCATCATGTACCAAGGCCCACAATTGTTCTTGTTGCGCTTGTTGTTCTTTGTTTTTTTTGCAAAAGCTTTCAAATTTCTGTCTGAAATAGTTTAGATCAACGTTTAGACAGTAGGTATCGCGATGCGTTGCTAAAACATGCCCATTACGATCGTAAATAGTGCCGCGTATCCCTGGATATAAAATGCGTCTTAGGCATTGTTTTTCCCCCAGTTGATTATAGGTATAAAATTCCAAATATTGTCGATAGAAAATGGTTACAGCTAGAGCAATAAACATCATCGCAATAACGAATTGTAAAAACTTTATGCGACCAAAATTGGAACGTGATGCATCGAAGCAAACCATATCTACAAGTAAAAGATATAGGTTGTTTTTTATAATTCAATGATAAACGTTGACTTATTAGAATAAATAAGAGCAAGAATTATTTATATTAGGTAAAAAATAACTTGTTGTTCTTAAAAGACTTCGATAAAATGAACTTTATGGTTACGATTGCTTTTTTTGGTTCACAGCCGTACGATGAACGATTTTTTAATCTTATTAATGAAGAAAAACAATTTGGTTTTCGTTTTAAATTTTTTAAGGTTAATTTGAACGCAGATACGGTTAGTTTAGCGCAAGGCAGTGAAGTTGTTTGCGTATTTGTTAATGATACAGTTGATGCAGAAGTTATTAATGTTTTACATAAAAATGGAACGCGTTTATTGGCTTTGAGGTGTGCTGGTTTTAACAATGTTGATTTAAAAGCCGCAGAAGGGAAGTTAAAAGTTGTTCGTGTACCTGCCTATTCTCCTTATGCAGTGGCGGAATATGCTTTAGGTTTGATGTTAGCTTCTAATCGACATATTTGCAAGGCTACCAACCGAACGCGCGAAGGAAATTTTTCGCTTACAGGGTTAATGGGATTTGATATGCACGAAAAAACAATTGGTATCATCGGTACTGGGAAAATAGCAAAAGTATTGATACAGTTGTTAAGTGGTTTTGGCGTTCATTTATTAGCCTATGATATTTATCCAGATGAAGCGTTTGCTAAAAAATACAATGTTACGTATACCGATTTGAATCATTTGTTTGAAGCATCTGATATTATTTCTTTACATTGCCCATTAACACCAGAAAGTCACCATATCATTAACGATGCAGCTATTGATCGAATGAAACCAGGGGTTATGATTATTAACACAGGACGTGGTCCGTTGATCGATACACATGCGCTTATTCGTGGTTTAAAAAAGCGTATAATTGGTTCTGCAGCGCTCGATGTTTATGAAAATGAAAATGATTATTTTTATGCAGATCGATCCAATCAGCCGATTGAAGATGATGTTTTAGCTCGTTTATTGTCGTTCAATAATGTAATTGTTAGTTCGCATCAGGCATTTTTTACACAGGAAGCTTTAACCAATATAGCGACAACAACATTAGAGAATGTAACTGCATATTTAAAACATGAACCGCTTGTAAATGAAGTTAAATGTGAAGGATAACATGAAATATTCCTTTATTTTTGCTATTTAGCTTGACATATTATGGGTATGAGTAAACGCTCTTGCCCATTAATGTCTATAATTTATGTTAGTCGTAAGGGAAGCTTATCGTAGTGGTTTATTTTCATTAAAAAATTGTTTAGCGAATGTGTTACCTGGAATTGTGGTAGGAGTTGTTGCACTACCATTAGCTATGGCATTTTCAATAGCTTCGGGAGTGCCTCCTGAAAATGGTTTATATACCGCTATTGTAGCTGGATTTTTTGTATCCGTTATGGGTGGAAGCCGAGTGCAAATCGCGGGACCTACGGGTGCATTTGTTGTTATATTGTGTGGTATTACGCAGAAATATGGGGTAGATGGTTTGCGTTTAGCTACATTGTTAGCAGGAATATTTTTGTTGTTTATGGGAATTTTTAAATTGGGTTCCATCATAAAATACATACCAGAACCGGTTATTGTTGGATTTACTTCAGGCGTAGCAATTACCATATGGATCGGGCAGTGGAAAGATTTCTTTGGGTTAAATGTTTATTTTAAAAATGCCAGTATATGTTCGAAAATAGTTGATCTTTTTCATGCTTTTGGCACAATTGATGTGACAACGACGCTTGTTTCGATAGGAAGTTTGTGCCTGATTATTTTTACAAATAAATACTTAAAACCGATCCCTGGTTTTTTAATAGCATTGGTGGTAGCTACCATATTTCAAGGGATTTTTAAATTTGATTCGGTCGCGACGCTAGGTTCTGCTTTTGGTGGAATTCCACAAAAATTACCTAGCTTTACAATGCCGCCGTGTTCTTTTCATTTGATAGCAGAATTGATGGGACCTGCATTTACCATTGCATTATTAGGAGCGATAGAATCTTTATTATCAGCTGCAGTGGCGGACAGTATGATAGGAACGCATCATAATTCGAATCAAGAATTAATGGGTCAAGGAATTGCCAATATATTTTCACCTTTATTAGGTGGTTTTGCAGCTACTGGAGCCATCGCTAGAACGGCTACAAACATTAAAAGTGGGGGCAATTCACCGGTAGCAGGTATCGTTCATTGTTTTACAATTATTTTGTTTATTTTAACATTAGCACCATTAGCAAAAAATATTCCTATAGCTGCTTTGTCGGCTGTTCTGTTTGTTGTTTCTTATAATATGAGCGATGGGAAACGTTTTATGCGAATTTTAACAACAGCACCAAAATCTGATCGATTTGTACTTTTAATCACGTTTTTTTTAACTGTTTTTGTTGATTTGGTTGTAGCTGTTAACATAGGGGTTGTACTGTCTACTTTATTGTTTATGCGGCGTATGGCAAAAACAGTTCAGATTGAGCATAATACTATTGAAGAGCTTCATCATGAGCAGATAAATGTGGATATTCCGCAAGGTGTCAGCATTTATTCCATTGAAGGGCCTTTTTTCTTTGGAGCAATCGATACATTTCAAGCGGCTTTATCCAGTGTAAATGATTCTGTTAAAACGATTATTATTCGATTAAAACATGTGCCATTTATTGATGTCAGTGCTATTGATTCCTTACGTTCATTGGAAGTTGTTTTATCGAACAAATCGATTCAGATTTTATTTTGCGAAGCTAATGACCTTGTGTGTGAGAGGATGTTAAAAGCGCGCTTGTGGGATGCATCTAATGACGATAAGTTTAATCGTACATTAGAGCAAGCATTGCAGTTAGCAAAAAGTTAAATTAAAGGTGGATTCGACTTAGAGGCCGGATGGTAATTTCTTCTGTGAGTTCTTGGTGTGATAACACAGGAAGGTCGTACAATTCCATCTCAATTAATTTTCGAACGTAACGTCGAATATCCATGGAAGTTAATAGGGCAGGGCGGTGCTCATGAAGGCTTACGGTTCCAACTTCTTCCTTAATAACTTTAATGATCTTTTTAGCGGTCGGTGGATCTAAAGCCAAGTAACTTCCAGCAGATGTTTGTCGAATGGCTTTGCGAATAATTTCTTCGATTTTAGGATCTAATAAGTAAACCGACAAAACGTTATTACCTTCACTGAATTTGAAACTAATGTAGCGTCGTAATGTGGATCGAACATAATCGGCCAGCAATACAGGTTCTTTTTCCTTTTGTCCCCAATCAATTAGGCATTGAAAAATGGTTTTTAGATTTCGTATAGAAATTTCTTCTTGAACGAGTCGCTGAAATATTTCCGTTATTTTTTGAATAGGAAGCACACGTTGAACCTCTTTAATAATTTCCGGAAAATCTTGTTCCATATTTTCTATCAAGAATTTGCATTCTTGAATACCCAAAAACTCGCTGGCGTAACGTTTCAATATGTAAGATAAATGAAATGTTAAGATTTGCGGTGTTTTCATGTACGCAATATTGGAACTATCCAGCAAATTTATATCTTCATTAGGTACCCATAAAGCTTGAATATTAGGGAGTGGACTTTCATCTTCAATGAAACGTACACCAAGCATTTCTAGATTTTCTTTAGATTCACGAACAATAACATGATTGGGTAACAGAGTACCTTGTGCAATAGGGACTTCGTTAATTAAAATTCGATACGAATGTTGTGGAAGTGCACTGTTAAAACGTAAATGTGTTCCTGGGAAAGGTACTCCTAAATCGTGGTAAAGTGCGCGTCTAACTTGAATGAGTTGTTCATTTAAAACATCAGGTTCGATACTATCCTCAATAGAACGTTCAACATCTAAAACAAGTGGGGTTGTTACAGAAAATTCATTACCTGTATTTTCAGAGGACTCTTGCGTAATTTCAGGAGCTTTATGTTGAGGGGTTAATGAAGTTTTTTTACCATTTTTGCCAGCATTGGTTTTTGCTGAATTTAAAGCATAACCAATTCCAACAGTGATTGTAGCTAAAACAAAAAAAGGTAATTTAGGGAAACCTGGCATGAGCATCATAACGACGACCATGCAACCGGCTACAAGTAAAGCTTTAGGTTGACTCAAAAATTGCGATCCAATATCGCGACCTAATATAGCTCCTTCGCTCGAGCCGACTTTGGTAACGATAATACCAGAAGTGATTGAGATAAGTAGGGCTGGAATTTGTGAAACAAGTCCATCTCCGATCGTTAAAATGGAGTAAGTTGTGACAGCTTTGCCAATTTCCATATTTTTCTGAGTAACTCCGATAATAATACCTGCTACAATATTGATGGCGGTTATGATTAATCCAGCGATAGCGTCTCCTTTAACGAATTTCATGGCTCCATCCATGGCACCATATAGTTGGCTTTCACGTTCAAGATTAGAACGACGACGTTTCGCTTCGTTCATATCGATAGTACCTGCACGCATATCAGCATCGATACTCATCTGTTTACCTGGCATAGCATCCAAAGTGAAACGAGCAGCGACTTCAGCGACACGTTCAGCACCTTTCGTAATAACAAGGAATTGTACTAATAATAGGATTAAGAATACGACAGCACCAACAACGAAATTACCACCTACCACGAATTGTCCGAATGTGAAAATAATTTCACCTGCATCTGCGTGCAACAAAATCATACGTGTAGTTGTAATGTTGAGCGCTAATCGAAACAATGTTGTAAATAAAAGTAAACTTGGGAAGGTTGAAAATGCTAATACATTGGGAATATAAAGCGCCATCATTAACAAAACAACAGAAATTGTTAAATTGAGCGACAAAAGTGCATCCAACACATGCGTCGGAACAGGTACGATCATCAAAGCGATGATCATGACCACCAATATGGCAAGAAAAACGTCGTTAAAACGCGAATATTTGTTTATAGTTCGTTCGAGAGATAGTACCCAGTTCATTGCTTTAATTGGCGAATTTTTAAATATTTATGTAAAGTTTCTCGCGATGCATCGGTTTCTTTTAGATCCCAAAGAACTTTGCTCATGATATAAAAATAGGCAATTTTTTGATCAAATGAAAGTTTTTGTTCGTCTAGAGATTTTAGTACTTTTAACCCTTCTTCAGGTCGTTTTGCCTTGTTTAAGCAGGAAGCCAAAGCTAGGGCTGTTTTTTGATTTTCAGGTGCATGCAGTCGTAAAATGCGAAATAATTGAAGGGCTACATCATATTTGGACTGTTGCATATATAGATATGCCAGTAGGTATAAAAAATCAGTCGTTTGTTCGTCAAAGCCATCCATATCTTTAAATTTTATCGCTTTTTGGGTTGAAAGTAAATAGAAAAATTTTAGCTATGTAGAAAAGTGTTTTTAAATAAAAAGAATTTTCTGCTTGCAATAGAAAGGAAAGAATTATACTTAATAGTAGTTTATTTTTTTATAAATTAAATTAATATATTATGAATACAGTAACTAAAGAACCGGAATTTTCAAAGTTTCGAAGAATATTCTTCCCAATTCATAGGTATGAATTGAAGAAAGCAATTCCTATGGGAATGATTTTTTTCTTCATATTATTCAACTATACCTGCTTGAGGAACATAAAAGATTCCTTAATTGTCACAAATACAGGGGCAGAAGCGCTCGCTTACTTGAAGTTATTCTGTGTAACTCCATCGGCGATTATTTTTATGTTATTGTACGCAAAGGCAAGTAATATTTTAAGCAATGAAAACTTGTTTTATGCGACTTTATCGCCATTTATTATTTTCTTTGGATTGTTTGCATTTGTTATTTATCCAAATCGTGAATTTTTCCATCCAACCGTTGAAACAATTGCTTCGTTGCAGGCGCAATTCCCTTCATTGCACTGGCCATTAGCTTTATTAGGTGTGTGGAGTTATGCTGTTTTTTATGTTTTAGCTGAGTTATGGGGAAGTGCTTTGGTATCCTTGTCATTTTGGCAGTTTGCAAATCAAATTACACGTGTTTCTGAAGCAAAACGTATGTATGCTTTCTTTGGATTGATGGCTCAGGTTTCTTTGTTGTTAGCAGGTGTTTTTGGCGATTATTTTTCAAATGTTAAAGATAAAATTGCTCCAGGAGAAGATCCATGGCAAGTTTCGTTGCACTGGTTAATGAGCATTGTGGTTGTATTTGGTGTTGCTACGATGGTTATTTACCGTTGGATATATAAAAATGTTCTGACCGATAAACGTTTTTACGATAAACCTGAATTGCCAGGTGTTAAGAAAGGTAAGAAAAAAGCCGGATTGGTTCAAAGTTTAAAGACGATATTTACTTCGCCATATTTAGGTTTGATCGCTATGTTGGTTATCTGTTATGGTATTAGTGTAAATTTGATTGAAGGTTTATGGAAGAGTCAGCTGAAATTGCAATATGTGGATGAAAATGATTATAACACATTTATGAGTCGTTTCACCATATGGACAGGATTGGCTTCCATTGTCATGTTGATCGTTGGCGGAAATATTTTGCGGGTATGCCGTTGGGTGGTTGCTGCTATGTCTACACCTATGGTATTCTTAGTCGGTGGTGTATCTTTCTTTTCATTTATTGTATTTCGGCAGGAATTAACAGGATTTTTAATGGATTTAGGTACTAATCCAGTGGCTGTAGCTGTTATTTTGGGTGCAATTATCATTGTTGCTTCAAAATCCACGAAATACGCCTTATTTGATTTAACCAAAGAAATGGCTTATATTCCATTGGATGAAGAAATGAAGGTAAAAGGTAAAGCGGTTGTTGATGTTGTAGGTGGTCGTTTAGGTAAATCTGGTGGAGCTTTTATTCAAGTTGTACTGTTTTCGGCTGTTAGCAGCATTATAGGAACAAAAGCTACCTATTATCAAATCGTTCCTTATCTGTTTGGATTCTTTTTGTTGATTTGTATTTTGTGGATTTTGTCTGTAAAATCCCTTGGAAAACGTGTTGAAGCTGCGAATAAAGAAGCTGGTGAAAAATAATCGTTTTCTGGTTAGTTTAAGGTGCCTTCGGGCACCTTTTTTTATACCTATATAAAAGATTTTTTTAAACGAAATTTTTGTTGACAGCTGTTATGATTGACTTTTACATGTAAGCATATGTCTTATATAGATATAGTTATTGTAGGTGTATTTTTAGTGAGTACGCTTATTATTGGTCTGTGGTCCGGCAGAAAAATAAAAACATTCGAAGATTATTCTATAGGAAATAGAAAATTTTCTGATTTTGTTATTTTTTGTACATTAGCAGCAAGTTGTATTGGTGGAACATCAACAATGGGATGTGTTGGGAAAACTTATGCCGTAGGTGTTGCTCAAGTTGTAGTTCAATTGGGAGTTCCTTTTGCCCTTTTGTTAATGGCTATGTTTTTAGCCCAACGTTTTAGTTATTATTACGGTTGTTGTTCTTTAGGTGACATGTTTTATAAAGCCTATGGAAAGCCAGGAAAGATATTAGCAGGTATGACAGGTTGCGTGTATGAAGTAATCAGTTCTGGAATTCAGCTTATGGCTATGGGAACAGCACTTAGTACGCTTACAAACTGGTCATATATATTTTGTTTAATAATTTCAGCAGGTATTGTTTTTGTTTATACCGGTAAGGGAGGGGTTCGTGCAGTTAGTTTTACGGATGTTTTCCAGTTTATGGTACTTATTATAGCTATTCCTTTGTTGCTAGTTATTGTATTAAATAAAGTAGGTGGATTTTCTCAATTATTTGCTAAATTGCCTATATCGCATTCAACCATTTCAGGGGATACTTTACATCGTTATTTGTTTTTAGCTTTACCGTTTATGTTGCCAACACTTTCGCCGATTTATGTTCAACGATTGTTGATGTCAAACAGTCGTGCTCAAAGTGTGCGAGCTTGTTATAAAGTTGTAGCAGTATATTTTGCTATTGTTATTATGTCTGTTAGCTTGGGATTGTGCGCACGTGTTTTATTACCTGAGTTAAGCAGGGCTGACAAAGCTTTAGTTGCTTTAGTTGGAGAATACTTGCCAACAGGTGTCTATGGATTTGTGGTGGCAGGTATCATTGCTGTTTTAATGTCGACAGTTGATTCCCAGTTAAATAGCGGTAGTATCATGTTTGTAAATGATGTGATTGTTCCTTTATCCAAATGTGAGTATTCTAATCAGATGAAATTAAGGATGTCACGTTGGGCTTCATGGATTATAGGTGTAGGTGCTCTTATTTTTGCAAGCTACAGTACAAGTATATTTGAAGTTAAGGTTATCGGTAAAAGTCTTTGGTTGTCGGTTATTTTGGTACCTTTGTACTTTTTATTGTTTAACTTAAAAATTTCCCTTAAAGGGTTTGTGTTAAGTGCATTTTTTGGTCTTGGAACTATTTTAGTATGGAATTCACAGATCAAACCGCTGACAAAAATCGATGGTTTATTTCCAGGGCTTTTTGTTAATTTGGTTATGGTAGTTGCTTTTTATTTCTTAGGTGGTAAAAAGAAAGTTTTTACCGATGAAGAGCTGCTAGATATACAGAAAAACGAAGTTCCGGAGAAAAAAAAAGCTTTGATGAAAGAACGTTTCGAGTAAGAAGTAATATTTTCTTAGGACTTTGTTTGGTTTTTTTACAAATTTGTCCATTATCATTTGGTTCAGGGGCTATCACAACGGTTAAGATAGCCCTAATTTTTCTTAATGGAATAATGGCAGTATTTCTTGTTTTTGGATCTTCGTTAGAAATTTTTTTAGATAAAAAACTTTTTATTTATTTCAGATTATTTACATTAATATGTTGCTTACCGTTAACTTCATGTTACTTATTATTTAATTCTCCAGAAAACGGCATTCATTTTTTAACCTTAATTATATCACTTTTTATTATGGTTTTAATCGCAGATGACAAACATAAAAATACAGTGATTTTTATAGGAATCCTTTTCCTTTCTTTAATTTTATTAATGATGTTTACGGGAAAACAAGAATTTGTTTTAGAAAAAGCATTTCATGGGTGGCATATTTTCTATTTAATTGGTTTTGTGTTTGTTGCATTATTGATAAAATCTAGCATGCAGACATTATTGTTAGAAAAAGATTTAGCTGTTGTCGCAGAACGTTACAGAGTTGCTAAAAATATTTCGCATGATGTCACAACACCTTTATTAGCATTAAAATTGTTGTTAGAGGATGATAAAGATTTATCGAGCCGCAGGCGAAAAATAATGTTTGCTAGCATCACCGAGGTATCAAAAATCATTGATAATATTGTGCCTGGAATATCGACAGAGTATAATTATTTAGCGTTGAAGAATATTAATAGTATTCTAGAAAATTGTGTAAAAAAACGGGAAAAACAATTAGGCATAAAATTTAATTTGAATTTTGATGATGATGTGATTGCACGTGTAGAGCCTGTTTCGTTCGGACGTGTATTTACAGAACTTATTGGTATTTACGTTGAAACAATTGTACCAAATAGTTTATGTTCCATTGGCATCGAGACCAGAGTTGATGATTTGAATAATGTTATCATAAAAATTAAACTCGCAAATGGGCGTGTTACTCAAGAAAATTTATCTAAAATCATTGAGCGTCATGATATTATTGGAAAGGATAACCATTTAGGGTTACAATATTCAGATATTGAAGAGACTATCAAGCGATGGCGAGGTGAAATTAGTATAGGATCAGAAAGAGGAGTTGCTTTTATGCAAGTTATCCTTCCAGGTCAGAGCAATGATGAGATTATTCGTTAAGTGAAGAAATCATCCATTTTGTGGTTGATTATAAAAATAAAGGTGTCTTTAATGAAAATGTTGTAGTACAAGAAATAGTATTATTCATGGAAAAATTTGAGGACATCGAAAAAGCACGTAAACGTTTACGTGCTTTATTATCTGAAATTGAACGGCATAATCGTCTTTACTACCGTGAAAATTCACCTGAGATTTCGGATTTCGAGTACGACTGTTTGCAAGCAGAAGTAGCTGCTATATATCAGACGTTTCCAATGTTATCAAGCAATGATGGTCCTGGAAGTGATTTGGGAGCGTCGCCGTTCAAGGAGTTTCCTCATTTGACGCCTATGTTAAGTTTGGCAAATACGTATTCAAAGGACGAATTATTTAATTTTGATCAGGGATTAAGTGAAAAAATTGGTAAACTACATACTTATATTTTAGAACCTAAAGTGGATGGAATGGCCATTGATCTGGTTTACGAATCAGGTGTTTTTGTGAGAGCATTAACACGAGGCGATGGAACAGTAGGGGAAGATGTAACTGAAAATATAAAAACTATAGAATTTATCCCACTGCGGTTAAATGAAGGCCCTCAAAACGTGGAAGTTCGTGGAGAGGTTTACATTTCTATAAAAGATTTCGCAGGTATCAATGAAGAACAAGAGAAATTGGGGTTGGAACCTTTTTCAAATGCAAGAAATTTGGCTTCTGGAAGCGTGAAATTGTTAGATGTTGCTGAAGTTAAACGTAGACGATTGCGTTTTATTGCCCATGGAATTGGTTCAGGTATGTGGGACTCTCAGGAGCATTGTCGTCAATGGTTAATAGATAATAATTTCCCTGTGTTTGATTCTATTGATAAAGCTGATACTATAGAAGAAGTTTGGAAATTTATTGAGAATTTTCCTAAAATAGCTGCTGAATTACCTTATAAAACCGATGGTGTTGTTTTGAAGTTGAACGACCGTAATTTACAAAATCAATTAGGTGCTACAGCAAAATTTCCTCGTTGGGCTATTGCTTACAAATTTGAACCTGAATCGGTAGAAACACAATTGAAAGCTGTTTGTTTTCAGGTAGGTAGAACGGGTGTGGTTACACCAGTGGCAGAACTGTTTCCTGTAACGCTAGCGGGTTCAAAAATTTCACGGGCAACTTTGCACAATTTTGATGAAATCAAGCGCAAGGATATACAAATAGGTGATTGGGTTGTTTTACAAAAAGCGGGTGAGGTAATACCCGCTATTATCGCTGTTAACAAAGAACGTCGAAAATGTGTAGAACCTATTGCATTGCCAAAAATGTGTCCTGCTTGTGGAGCTCCTTTGATACATATTGATGGTGAAGTGGCTATACGTTGTACATCTTTGGTTTGTCCAGAACAATTACGTTTGAAATTGGTTCATTTTGCTTCGAAAGATGCGATGGATATTGCAGGACTTGGTCCAAAAATAATTGATGCATTGGTGCAACAAGGTTGGTTGCGACATTTTGCGGATATTTTCAATTTGTGGCACCATCGAAATGTTTGGATTCATTTAGGTGGATTTGGAAAAACGATAGTTGACCAGTTGATTTCTGAAATTGATGCAGCTAAACAAAGACCTTTATGGCGCTTTTTATACAGCCTGAGCATTCCTAATATAGGTATTGAGTCTGCGAAAAATTTGTCACAGAAATTTGGAAGTATTTCGAAAATTTTTGAAGCTTCCTCAGAAGTATTACAGACGGTTCCTTTGGTAGGTCCTTGTGCAGCACAATCTTTGAAAGCGTTTTATGCCAATGCTTCTAATCGTGAAATAATTAACTTGTTATTGGACCAAGGTTTGATGTTAACGGTAGAAGCAAATATACCTGAAACAGTTTGGAGCGGAAAATCTTTCGTGTTAACAGGAACGTTAATGCATATGCGTAGGAGTGAGGCTAAACAAGCGATTGAAAATGCAGGTGGGAAAGTGACAGATGTAGTATCTTCAAAAACTTTTGCGGTTATTGCCGGGGATAATCCAGGAGATAAGTTGAAAAAAGCTAAATCTTTAAATATTTCTGTTTGGTCCGAAGGTGAATTTTTGCAGTATTTAAAAAATGCGTCAAATTGAAGTAAAAGTAATTGCAAGGGCTTCTAGATGTGAAGTTATTCAGCAATCAGAAAATAATTACAAAGTAAAACTGACGCGGCCAGCTGTGGAAGGTAAGGCTAACGATCAGTTGCGCGAAGTATTATCCAATTACTTTAAAACGGCTAAAACGAATATTCGAATTGTATCTGGTGAACATAGTACCATAAAACGCATTGAACTAAAACTATAAGCAGTATTTTTCAATCCAATCCGTTACATTTTGATTTTGCGTATGGGTTAGTAATTGACGCAATTGTTGAGCACCTTCTAGGAATTTTTGTCGCGACTCTTCGAGCGAAGAAAGTATAGTTTCGACATGTACAGCGATTGAAGAAGTTTGATTCGGTAAATCTTGAAGGCATTCAGGATAAAGAGTTTTCTGTAAAAGTATATTAGACATGGCTAAGTAAGGAATTTTTACAAGATGTTTTCCCAACCAAAATGTAAGTGGATTGGCTTTGTAAGTGATAACACCTGGGATACCAGCCAAAGCTACTTGTAAGGATGCGGTTCCTGAAGATGCAATAGCGCAACAAACCCCTTCATGCAACTCAGATAATGGGCAGATGTTTAGAGTTTCGTTGGCAAATGGTCTCAAATAGTCGGCTATTTGAGAATTTGGATAGGGAACAACCGCTTTTAATTCAGGGTGCATCGATTTAAGTTCCTGAAAAGCTTTGTGAAGCACAGGAAATATTTTTTGAACGGCTGATTTTCGACTTCCTGGTAATAATAAAATAGGACCTTGGCAATCGTAACAAAAAGGATTGGGTGTATGCATGAGCGGATGTCCTACAAATTGAACATCAAGCGTGGTATCATTAAAACAATCTTTTTCAAATTTGAAAATAGTTCCTAAATGATCAATGTAGTTATTTAAATCAAAGCGTCGTTGCGCTTTCCAAGCCCAGATTTGGGGCGAAATATATTGGCACACACAAATTTTTCCGCCGCTTTTAAGGCTAAGTCCTTCTAGGTAAAGTTGTTTGGCTAGTCTTAAGTTAAATCCTGGGAAATCAACCAAACAGATTGTTCGTGGTTGGTAAATGTGAATCCATTTTACCAGCCAATCCATCAATTTTTTAAATTTATGATAATATTTTAATGTTTCGGCTAGTCCAACAACCGACCATTGGGTAAGATCGAAAATCAAATGGGCTCCTGCTTTTTCCATGGCGGGTCCGCCAATCGCACATATGGACATATCCGGATGCCTTTCTTTCAATTGTCGGATGAAATAAGCAGCATGGTTATCTCCTGAATGTTCACCGGCAATTACAAGTAAGTTGATCATTAGGCCTTTAGTATATTATTCTGAATAATCTGTGTAATTTCTAATGCGACTGATAAGGCTGAACAGGCTATTTGTCCGTTAACCTTAGGTTGATGTGATTGTAAAATACAATCAACGAACGAATTCAATTCAACACGCAAAGGTTCTTCTTTTTGTAAAGGAATGTCTTCTTTCAAAATATCTTTGTCTTTTTTGAATAATAAATGACCTTTTTGGTCCATGAAATCCATAGATAAGTATTTATTGGGTTGAAAAATTCTAATATTTCTTTCTTTTTTTAAACTAACGCGTGAGGTATTAAAATTAGCAATGCAACCATTTTCAAAGTAAATTCTAGCATTAGCGATATCTTCCGTGGATGAAATGACATTAACACCGATAGCTTCAATTTTTTTTATAGGAGAATGAACCAATTGAAGGATAATACCTAAATCATGAATCATCAAGTCGAGAACAACCCCAACATCGGCTCCACGAGGACTAAAGGGAGCTAAACGATCAGCTGTAATATATTGCGGATTTTGAACATGGGTTTCCAAGTAACTATTAACGGGGTTGTAATTTTCAATGTGTCCTACTTGTAAATAACATTTGTGTTTTTCTGCTGTACGGATAATTTGCTCAGCCTCATTCATCGTAACACAAAGGGGTTTTTCAACTAGTAGATGACATCCTAATTTTAACAGAGGAATTGCGGTTACTGCGTGCGAAGTTGTAGGTGTAACGACGCTTAGAGCTTCGCATTGTTCAGCAAGGCTTTCTGGAGAAGAAAAAACAGAACAATGATATAAATCAGCAATTTCTTTAGCTCGACTTTCGTTTATATCAAAAATACCTACAAGGTTGACATTTTCCATTTCGGAATAGATGCGTGCATGATGAGCACCTAAATAACCTACACCTACGACACCACAATTAACCTTTTTTCCCATGATCTAAATAGAAGATTTTTCTTGTCATTTTGGCAAATGAAATGTTGTGCGTTACTAAGATAAAAGTTGTTTTTAAATCTTTGCATAATTGTAACAACAGCTTCATAACGGTTTCCCCACTTCTTTCATCCAAACTTCCTGTAGGCTCATCAGCCAATAGAAGTTTTGGTTGAACAATAAGTGCACGTGCAATCGCAACTTTTTGACGTTCTCCACCCGATAAAGTAGAAGGCAAACGGTGGAGTAAATGGCTTAAATTAAGCACGTCAATTATTTGGTTGCGATACTTTCGAGTTATAAAATATCGTTGTATGTGCACAGGCAACATAATGTTGTCAATCACAGTCATTTCTTCAATGAGATGATAATGTTGAAAAACGTAACTTATTCCTTTGATATAAGAATTTTTGCCATAGATAGGTTTGCCTAGAAATATTATGCGACCTGAAGTTGGCGTTTGCAAGCCGCCTAGATTGAATAGCAATGTCGATTTCCCACATCCAGATGGCCCACAAATTGACATATTTTCACCTTCATACAAGTGAAAATGGACATTTTCAAAAAGACACAAGTCATTACCTTTATAATAATATCTTTTACTTAAATCGCTTACACGAAGTACTATATTATTATTCACAACGTAATCCTTCAACTGCGGGTTTATTGCAAGCTGCTAGAGCTGGAATGAAACTAGCCAATACAATTAAAACAAGTGTACAGATAGCGATGACAGTGTAATCCAATGGGCAATAAGCAACGGGTAATTCTTCTACCTCGTAAAAATTCCATAATGCATCTTTAGGTAGAAACCATCCCGTTAAAAGATTAATAATCCAATTTCGATATTTTAGAATAAAAAATGAAATAATAAAGCCAAAAATGGTTCCAATGGATCCCAAAATGAAGCCCTGCAAGCAAAATATTTGAGTAATTTCTCTGTTTGATGCGCCCCAAGTTTTTAGCAAAGAGATTTCACGTTGTTTGCGAATAGTTGAAAACATCAGACCGCTGCTGATGGAAAATGCAGCGATGCATACGATAAAAAATAAAATAAATATACACATGGATTTTTCCATCTTTAACACTTGTAAAAAACTGCTATTTAATTCGTACCAAGCGTAGGCATGCATGTTTGGCGGCAATATATAATTCAATTTTTTGCACGCAAGAGAAATATACATTTGATCCGTATTAACATTAAAACCATGGACAGCATTTTCTGTCATGCCGTAGGTTTCTTGCAAAGTTTTTAGTGGAAAAATGATTGTGTTTTGATCAATTTCAGCCCAACCCGTTTTGAAAGTACCGTCTACATTCAATTCTTGCGGCAGAATAATTTCATCATTTTTAATGGCTTCTAGTACAAGAGGCGAGTAAAGGTCGAAGGTTTGGTTTTTTTTTAATCCAAGGTCACGAGCCAACGGAACGCTTATAAAAACACCTTCTTTATTTTCTGAATTTAAGAACTTGTTTAAAGGTAAAACATCGTTTACAGTATCCCAATCAACCCCTATACAATTAGGGAAAGCTACACGTTGATCACTTTGAACAAGCGAAATTCCTCTTACGTACGGCGTAACACCTTTTACGTATGGTATTTTTCGAATTTCCTCCATCAGATCTTGGTAGTTAAGAATAATGTCTTGAGATAAAATTTTGATAGCTCCTTGGGTTTGTACTAATTTTTCTGATATATTCGTATCAAAACCATTCATAACACTTACGACAATCACCAACAAAGCAATTCCCAAGGTAACTCCGATCATAGAGCCCCATGTAAAAAATGTTCCTCTGCGCCCTTTAGGGAATAAATATCTAAGTGATAATTTAATAACCCAGAATGGCATAGACAAATACACCTATTGTAAACGTAAAGGCATTACAACACAAAGAAAGCGATCATTTGTTTTTATAACACCAGGACTTAGTTCGTCTTTGAATTCAAAGAAGATGTCATCATCTCCTAATGCTTTTAAAGGATCTAGAAGAAATCGAGGATTGAAAGCTATGGTAACCGGATTGTCTGTATACTCAATAGCCATCGTTTCATGCGCCTCTCCAAACTCAGAACTTGAGGCAGAAATTTCGAGTATATTTTCTCCAAAACTTAACTTTACTGTATTATTGTCGAGGCTTGAAACAAGCGATGCACGCTGGATACATTCCAATAACAAAGCACGTTCCAATTTAACATGATGTTCAACAGATTGTGGGATAACTTGTTGATAATTTGGAAAACGTCCTTCAACTTTTTTTGAAACCAAATAGATGGTATTGTTTAATCCATTTTCCTTGGCGCTATCTTCTAGTGCAAGTTCAAAAGCAATCTGCTTTTCATTAAAGAAAATTTTTATAGGAGCTGTTTGCTGCAGTAAACGTTCAAGTTCTGAAACTGTTTTGGCTGGCAAAATAAACTCAACATCTTTAAAGGTAACTGGAGCTTCTACGTCTTGGAAGATAACGCTTAGGCGTCGACCATCTGTTGCTACTAAATTTAGCTGAGTTTCTTCAGAAGATCCTCCTTTGAAAGAAAAGAACACACCATTCAATAAATAACGATTTTCATCTTCCGATTGAGCGAAGGATACATGTCGCAGCATGGATAACAACTTTTTCTGTTCCAACTGAAATGATTGATCTTGTGCAAATACAGGCAAAGTTGGAAATTCACTATCATCCATGCCCATAATACGAAATTTGGAACGTCCACAAACGAGTTTGGCTTGATTTTGTGAACAATCTAACTCAATTTCAGCTTCTGGCAAGGCTTTCACTATTGAAGCTAATTTTCGGGCAGGCAACGCGATTTTTCCAGGTTCACTGATACTTGCCTTTACAGTGCAGCGAATACCTAAATCCAAATTTGTTGTCGTTAATTCTAAAGTGTCATCATGTGCGTTTAATAGCACGTTACTCAAGATAGGAAGCGAAGTTCGTGTCCCAACAACATTTAAAACTTGCTGTAAGCCATTTACAAAAACGCTTTTTGCAATTCGTATCTTCATTTCTTACATTTGAAAGGAGTTTTTTACATTTTGCAATACTTTTTAACAAAAATTTTAATTTTTTAAGAATTTTTTAATAAAAACAGCAACTGAAATTTTTAAATCTGGTACCTGGAGAGGGGGTCGAACCCTCACTCTCGTGAAAGAACTGGATTTTGAGTCCAGCGCGTCTGCCAATTCCGCCATCCAGGCAAATAAAGTAATATGTAAAAACGCTAACAGGTTTTTTGCAAATAATGCAAGCTTTTTTTGCAAAATAGTTAATTTTTCATTGAAATTGATAATGCCCCAAACGTTGATCTAAGTCTGCAAAAAAATCTTCTTCGTTTTCGGATGAAAATGTTACTGAAAATCGAAGATAAGCGCCACAATCGTCCCAGGGGACAGTAACGATGCCTAGATTTTGTAATAACCATTGTGAAAATGCAAATGCATTTGAAAAAGTGAAAGTCTGATCGGTCGATGTTTTTATAGCTTTATGAGGTGATTGAGCGTATAAGAAAAATCCTGCTTGTGAATTAAAAGGTGTAAAGTGATGTTGAGTCAGAATGCGGTACAGTTTACATAAACGTTGTTTGTACTTGTTGTGCAATTTGGGGAGCCACATAGATGCATGCTTTAGTGCTACAGAGGCTGCTTTTTGAATGGCTAAGAATTGCCCTGAATCACAATTGTTTTTATACATCGAGCATGCCTTAATGATTGTTTTGTTGCCACAAAGCCATCCTAGGCGCCAACCTGTCATGTTAAATCCTTTAGACATAGAATGTAATTCAACACAGCATTTTTCAGCATCTGGAATTTGTAAAATGGAAATAGGTTCTTGAAAACTAAGAGCACTGTAAGCAGCATCCTGTAAGATGATCCAATGGTAATGCAGAGCCATTTTAATAAGGTTTTGATAAAACGTTAGATTAGCTATAGCACCAGTAGGATTATTGGGGTAATTTAGACAGATGACTTTAATACGATGTTTTATCGTTTCAGGAATAACCGAAAAATCAGGCAAAAAGTGATTATCGGGTGTAAGGGGCAAGGGATGCACTTCACCCCCTAAATAGCGTGTTTGTGTTGAAAAAACATTGTATCCTGGTATCGTGCAAGCCACAAGATCTCCTGGATTGATGAGTGTTCCTGCGAGCAAACAAAGACCCGATTTTATCCCTAATACAGGCAAAATTTGTTCTGTGTCTATGCGAGAAACGTTAAAAATCGTTTGTAAATATTCAACGATTGAAGATTTAAAAAAATCAGCACCATTGTCAGCATATTTACCATAAGCTTGCAAAGTACACGCGTATTGCAATGTTTCGATAGCACACGTTGGAGCAGTTCCATCAGGTTCGCCAATACCAAGATCCAGTAAAGGTAAAATAGGGGATTGCAGGTATTTGTTTTTTAATTGTTTTATTGTTTCGAATTTGTAAGGAACTTGCTGCTCAAATTGACTTCCGCCTAATCGAGTAGCTACGCATTTAGAAATCCAATCCATAATAATTATTTATCGATAATTTTGTTAGCTCGAACGCGACGACTTAGACGTAAAACAGCCACTAACCAAACGAAGGAAGTTAACATAAAAATCACAAAAGCATAAACGGCAATGTTATCGTAGGTTGTTTGAATACCTGAAAATATACTGGTAATGGTTAACAAAATAACTTGCAAACCGGAACCTGCAGATTTTCCAAACCGATATCCAAACACATCTACAATGGCTTTTCCTTTGACTTTTAGTTCATCATTAAGAGGGATAAATGCCATTTCTTTGCTGATATCAAAAAATGACATTTTGAAAGATTTATCTAAAACTAAAGCGATTAAACCAACAACAACAATGGTATTCTGAATATGGGTCCATAGATAGATATGATTTTTAGATAGAACGGCTAAAAATAAACAAATACCCCCTAAAGTCATTACAAGTGGTGTTAGAATTGCACCTACTCCCCAACGAAAATGCCTGAAAACGTTACTTGCGACAATAAGTATAAACATAGATAAAAAACCGTAAGCCATAGTATATTGATTCATGAATGTATTGTATTCATTGATATTAGGATACCGTTGACCAAGTTCGTGTTTCCAAAAATTTTCTAAAATGTTATCATTAATACCGTAACATAAAACTAATAATGCGATTAATCCTAAATAGGGGGAATGGCACACTGTTTTTAAACTCTGCCACAAACTGCTTCGTTGCTTGTTTTTTATTTTAACACCAGGTAGGGTAGGCTTATCATAAAAACGTTTATCTGTTAAAACATTTTTATATATCCAGTGATAAAGGTACATTGAAAATAGACTACTGATAGTCACCATGCCAATAATCCAGTACAGAGAGATTTGCCATGGGTCCGAGTACTGAGAAACTTTATCGCGTATATTGGAGGCAAGCATACCAAAATATCCAGATAGCGTAACCGCCCCTTGTCCTAATAAAGCTAGAAATGCATAAACACGTTTAGCTTCATCCAAAGCAGTAATTTGATTAACAAATTGCCAAAATAGTAATGTAAGTATAAAACTGCTCCATAATTCTGCAAATATGAAAAATAATGCATAACTCCATACACCCCAAATGGAAAATACCCAAAAAAACATTGGAAAAGCTATTTGTAAACGCGTAACTGTTTCAAAAGAGGGATGTATATAACTTCTTAGTGGATAGAGGACTAAGGTAAATATAACAAAGAACGATAAAAAAAATCCTAGGGTAGTGTAAAATAAGTGCTCATTTTTTAGGCAATCTGTCAACTTGGTGTAGGCAAGCATAAAAATAATGGCAAAGGGAGGAACACAAAAAAGCTTAATAAATGCAATGGCTTCAGCCCCTGCATTTGTTACAATCAAAGAATCTTTTATATTCTTTAAACAATAATGATTGAATAAAGAAAAAAACAAAATTAAACCTAGAGGAATAATTTTTTTCAACTCATACGCATGAATAGGGAAAAAAATTCCTCGTAACACAGAAAACTCTCTACTTGCTTTCACTTTAACTAAGCTCCAGAAAGCTAATATTAGTTATTAGCTCATTTTTCATTTGTCAAGCATTTTTTATGTAAGGTTCAAAATCGGGCACACAGGTAGCTTCAAAATTGAAATGTGGTAAGTTCAAACGTATCGCATAAGCATGCAAAAACAGACGCTTTACTTTTAAAGCTTTGTTGAAAGCAAAATCACCGTAAGTTTTGTCGCCTAAGATGGGAAAACCATGATGTGCACATTGAACGCGAAGTTGATGTGTACGTCCTGTCAAAGGTTCTAGTTGAATCAAACTTAATTTAGAAAAAGGCAAATTAATAGGTTTTAGCAAACGAGCTTTTGTTTTACAAAAAACACCCTGTGCACGTGAAGAACATTGGCTTCTTACATTATTGATGTTTTTGTTTATTTTTAAAAAATCTTGCCAAATCAATGAATTTTCTGGAAATGTTTTTTTAACAATAGCCCAGTAAACTTTATGAACTTGGTGTTGACGAAACAAATTCTTAATTTGTTGTGCAAGTAAAACATCTGTGCTTAACAGAATAATGCCAGAAGTTGGGCTATCCAAACGATTTAGCAGGTAAATTTTCGTGTTATCGGGAAGTATGTAAGCCTCGTGTTCAAAATCATAATGTGCTTGAAGTATGCTTTTAGGATTTATATGACAATGATTTGGATGCGATAAAACATTACATGGTTTAAAAATAGCCCATAGCCATTTTTGTTGTTGTATAATTTTTGTATCAGGATGCCATGGAATCATAGACGTTTTAAGATTTGATAAACAACAAAGCATAAAGAATAAGCAAAAGTATTCATAAAAATGAATTGCAGCCAGGTTAAACGCCATGAGTATGTTTCATGTTTAATAAAAACAAATGTTCCAATGCACTGTAAAGAAAACATAAAAAATAGAATAAGTGAAATGCAAGTGGCAAATGAATAAATGGGATGTCCAGAATCGTCCGTAGCTTGTTGCAACTGTTCACGTAAAGTATTATCCGTAGGTGCATCTGTATTGTGCAAAACCCCTAATGTTGAAATGAAATTTTCACGCGTTCCAAACGAACTTAATAAGCTGATGCCAATATGCCAATCAAATCCGATAGGCTTTAGAACATATTCCAACTTTTTCCCAAGCCATCGAACGCAGTCTGTTTGTTCTCCTTGCGAGGTGGTTATTTTAGTGTGTAAACATAACCATAAGCCAATACTGAAACATAAAATGTAAGTACCCGCTTTTTTGAGAAAAATAACTGTTTGACTTTGCACTAATTTGAAAATGTAGTGAAATTGTGGTCGCAATAGAGGTGGCATTTCCGCTATATGAACATGGTTTCTTGTTTTTAGAAAAAATTTTCGAATGAAAGCAGCCAACATTAAGGCTGAAAACAATCCAACGATGTAAATAATGATTAATAAAAATGTTTTAAACCAAGGATGACTATCACGGAACAACATCGTGATTAAAAGCATATAAATAGGGACTCGACTGCTGCAATTAACCCAGGGAGCTACAAATAATGTTGTTAAACGTTCCTCACGGTTATGCAAACATCGGGTTTGCATAATACCTGGAATGGTACATGCGTAACAAGAAATCAAAGCAATAAATGAAGATCCTGATAAACCTATTTTTTTCATCCAGCGATCTAGTAAAAAAGTTACGCGTGCCAAGTAACCTGTGTTTTCCAATAAACTCATGCAGGCAATCATTAGAATAAATTGAGGTAAAAATAATAAGACGTTGCCTACACCTCCAATAATACCTTCACATAGCATTCCTCTAAACCAATTGTCAGGAAGGTAATTATGCAGAAAGGATTGTAAGGTTTGAATAAGAATTTCACACCATCGAATCGGGTATTCGGAGATAGTGAATACCGACA
>CAKUSQ010000002.1 GCA_934691225.1 uncultured Opitutales bacterium | reverse complement strand
GGTTTAACAATTACGCGACTTCCAATTGGACATAGCTTAGCTTGTTCTTTATTTCAAATGCACTACGCTATGGGGGCTATCGCTAATGGAGGTACTTTGTTTTATCCTCAATGGATCCATAGAATCTACAACACAAAAGGAGAAATCATTCGAAGTTTTCTGCCACATCCGCGTCGACAAGTTATTAAAAACACAACGTCACAAACTATGCGCGCGATGTTGTTATTATCCGAACATTCTAAAGCTTACATACCTAACTACAATGTTACCGGTAAAACAGGAACAAGTCAAAAAATTATCCAAGGACGTTACTCACACAATCAACATATTGCTTCTTTTTCAGGATTTTTTCCAAACCAAAATCCTCAAATAGAAATTACAATTACTGTAGATTCTCCTAAAACGCAAGGTACTGCGTACGGCTCTGTTGTTGCAGCTCCTATTTTTAAAGAAATAGCTGAAGACTTAATCACTTATATGGGAATTCAACCTGAACCTAAACTTTTGTAACATTATGCTCAACAACACCCTTCCTATTTTCACTTCACCCGTAACAACACTCACATTCCCTTTACTTAAATTCATGTCAACTCCCATTGATTTAAAAACATTGCTGCGAGGCATTTCAGTACAAAAGATTTCAGGACCTAAAATAAATCCCTTAATAAATCATCTAGCTATTCATAGTCAATGCGTACAACCTCAAGGACTATTTTTCGCTATCGAAGGAATGCATTGTGATGGTAACGATTTTATCGAACAAGCGATTGCTAAGGGCGCTGAAGTAATTGTTACCGAAAAAATGTTTCCTCGATTGCACAACATCATTCAAGTGCAAGTAAAAAATATACGTGAAGCTGTTAGTCAAATATCGAATAAATTTTATAATACACCAGACAAAAAACTGCGACTCGTAGGCATTACAGGTACCAGTGGTAAAACAACAACTTCGTGGCTATTACGACACATATATCAAACTTCTCTTAAACAAACCACTGGACTAATCGGTAGTCTGCATTATGATCTTGGCCGACGTATCCTCCCTGCTTCCAGAACAACTCCAGATGCACTTAGCTTAAACAGCTATCTTAATGAAATGGTACAATCACACGAACGTAATGCCATTTTAGAAGTTTCATCGCATGCCATTGAACAAAAACGAACGGCATCACTTACATTTGAAACAGCCGCTTTTACAAATTTAAGTTTAGAACATTTGGATTACCATAAAACCATGGAATCATACTATCAAACCAAGAAACAGTTGTTTTTACAATCCGGATTAAAAAACGCTGTTATTAATGTAGATGATCCTTATGGACAACGCCTTTTATCGGAAATTTCTCCATCCATTAAATTGATTACCATTGGAATCGATACGCCAGCTATGCTGCAAGCAACACAAGTGCAAACAGATTTAACAGGTACATCCTTCGTTTTAAAAGCACCCACGGGGGAATGGCTTGTAAAAACTGCCTTACTTGGTCAATTTAACGTTTATAATTGCTTAACAGCTCTTGGAATATGCTACGCACAAGGCTATGATTTAAATACCGTTGTGCCAGCTTTATCAACATTTTCACAGGTTCCTGGACGGCTAGAAGAAGTACTCAATTCCCTTGGCATAAAAATTTTTGTCGATTTTGCACACAAGCCTGAAGCCTTAAAAAATGTACTAAAAACGCTTCGAGGGTTAACATCAAAAAATTTAAACGTCGTATTTGGATGCGGTGGCAATAGAGATCGCACTAAACGCCCTGTAATGGCGCATGTGGCAGAGACCTACGCAAACCAAATTTGGGTCACAAGTGATAATCCTCGAACAGAATCACAAGAACAAATTTTTGATGATATACGTTCTGGATTTTCAAATAATAACCATGTAAATTTCATAGTCGATAGAGCTGAAGCTATCTGTACGGCTTTGCGCCATTGTCAACCTGGGGATTGTCTTTTAATTGCAGGTAAAGGTCATGAACAATATCAAGAAATTGATGGTCATTTCTTACCTTTCGATGATAAAAAAGTAGTTGAAGTTTTTGATAATATTCAAAAAAATAAATGAAAATATTTGATCCGATTTTATTGCAAAAATGGACACAAGGATATTGGTTAAATAAACCACATTCTGATATTAAAAATTTTTGTTTTGACACAAGATTGTTAAATGCAAACGACTGTTTTTTGGCTATAAAAAATAAAACAAACGATGGTCACCTTTTTGTTAATGAAGCGTATAATAAAGGTGCACGTGCTGCTATTGTTGAGAAAGAAATTCCCGATTGTTTGCTCCCTCAATTGATTGTAAAAAACACGCTTCAAGCTTTTCAAAATATTGCTGAAAATTATCGAAAAACCTTAAATACGCACATCATTGCCATTACAGGAAGTTGTGGAAAAACCACGTTTAAAGAAATCTTAGCCACCTTATTAGGTCCATCCACATTTAAAACACCAGGCAATTTTAACAATCATTTAGGGATACCTTTGTCCATCACATGCATCGATCCAAAAATCCATTCATATGCAGTCATTGAAACTGGAATAAGCGCCCCTGGTGAAATGGATATTTTAGCAAAAATAATATCTCCTGATGACGCTATTTTGATTAATGTAAATCCAGTTCATCTTCAAAATTTTTCATCCATAAAATCCATCGGTTACGAAAAATTTAAATTGATAAATGCAGCTAAACATAGTTCATTTTTTCCTAAAACTTGGTCGAAATTTTATACATGTAACGGAAAATACTATGAATACGTAAATGGGAAAATACAAACGAACAACAATACAATTTCTTACCATTTAGATTTAACTCCCAATGGATGGGACATACAAATTAATAACCAAACTTTTAGTATTCCTTCTTTATGTGGAAATGGTGCAGCAGAATCATTTGCTATGGCCATAGGCTATGCATTAACCATAGGAATCTCGCCGTTAACCATTCAAGAACGACTGCAACAATTAAAACCCATACCCAATCGAGGGGTTTGGCAACATAAAAACGGCCAACATTTTTTTATCGATTGTTATAATGCCAATCCAGCTGCTTTTAATGACAGTCTTCAACATTTTTATCGCACATGTCCTCATGTAAAATCCATTTGTTACTGTCTAGGAAGTATGATGGAATTGGGAGAAAATAGCATCAATTTTCATAAAAATTTAGCCAAAAAATTTCACATTCGTCCTACCGATATTTATATTTGTATTGGTACATTTAAAGAAGCTTTAGCAGATGGTTTAAAGCAACAAGGGGCCCAAACACAACAAATCAAAACGTTTGAAAATTCAAATGAAGTAACCGCATTTTTGGCGCAACTAAACATTGACTGTATCTATTTAAAAGGTAGCCACTGCTATCATTTAGAAAATTTGGTTGCAGGTTAAAAGAATTTATCTTCTAATGTTTTTATGGAATCGCCTAGAGATATTACCCATTGTTTTGATTTCAAAAAAACTAAAAAACAAAACTGCATCCGTAAGCACAATCTTTTTATCAAAATTACCTATTCATTGCTTATCATTGTTTTTATTGCACAAATTGCCTTTTTCTTCTTTTAATTTTCATATCATACAATTTAATTTTTTATAAATTTACAAAAAAATCTGGACGAAAACACACATTTGTCGCTGAATAGAAATGTTATGGTTCTCATGGAAAAAACATACTCCCCTGAAGACATTGAAAAAAAATGGAATAAATATTGGCAAGAAGCCCACTGTTTTGAAGCTAAACACAACGGTAAACCCACTTTTACTTTATTTATGCCACCGCCTAATGTTACTGGTATATTGCACATGGGGCATATGCTTAATGATGTGATCCAAGATGTGCTTTGCCGGTGGGCACGCATTCAAGGGAAAGATGTGCTTTGGATTCCAGGGACCGACCATGCAGGTATTGCTACTCAAAATAAGGTTGAAAAAGTTTTAAAGAAAGAAGGCTTATTTCGGCAAAAATTGGGACGAAAAGCTTTTATAGAACGTGTACAAGAGTGGGTTAAAGAACACAAACACATCATTGGTGATCAAATGAAAAGCCTAGGTGTTTCTTGCGATTGGAATCACAACACTTATACATTAGATCCAAATTATTCTCGTGGTGTTTTAACAGCATTTGTAAAATTATACGAACGTGGATACATTTACAAAGGTAAACGTCTTGTAAATTGGTGCCCTGTTTCCCAAACAGCTCTCAGTGACGAAGAAGTGATTATGAAACAAACATCTGCATTTTTGTACACTTTTCGTTACGCTATTGTTGAGAAACCTGGAACATTCATTAATATCGCTACGACGCGTCCAGAAACGATTATGGGAGACGTAGCTTTAGCTGTTCATCCACAAGATACACGTTATCAAAACCTTATAGGATTGCACGCACAATGTCCTTTCGACGCTTCTAGAGTTATCCCTATTATTGCAGACGAAGTTGTAGACCGTGAATTTGGAACGGGCGCTTTAAAAATTACGCCTGCACATGATCCTATTGATTTCGATGTTGGGCAACGCCACCATTTACCTTTTATAGAGGTTTTGGATGAACGAGGAATCGTTAACGCTCAGGGAGCACCTTTCGAAGGCATGGACCGCTTACAAGCACGAAAAGCTGTAATTGAAGC
This sequence comes from uncultured Opitutales bacterium, assembly GCA_934691225.1. Taxonomy (GTDB): domain Bacteria; phylum Verrucomicrobiota; class Verrucomicrobiia; order Opitutales; family UBA9783; genus UBA1183. The sequence continues at coordinate 54,743 of CAKUSQ010000002.1, read as the reverse complement.
TTTACGTGAGAAAAATCTGCTGGTTGAAGAAAAACCTTACGACCATGCCGTAGGTTATTCAGAACGCGCTGATGTACCTATAGAACCTCGCTTATCAGAACAGTGGTTTGTTCGTTATCCTAAAGTCGAAGAAGCCAAACAAGTCGCCGAGAAATTCTTTGTAAAATTTTGGCCTCAACGTTGGATAAAAACGTATTTGCATTGGTTAGAAAACATTCAAGATTGGTGCATTAGCCGTCAACTTTGGTGGGGACATCGCATTCCCGTTTGGTACCACAAAACCGATAAATCCATCATTCACGTCTCAGTGGATGGGCCACAAGATCCTGAAAATTGGGAACAAGATCCCGATGTTATGGATACCTGGTTTTCTTCCTGGCTTTGGCCATTAGGAACTTTAAACTGGTTAGATAATAAGCCGGAGACAAAACAGTTTTTCAACGACTTTTTTCCAGCTAATACACTTGTTTCTGGTCCAGATATTCTATTTTTCTGGATCACACGCATGATTATCGCTTCTCTTGAATTTTTGGATGATCGTCCTTTAGAACAACGTATTCCATTCAAAAATATTTACCTGACAGGTATTGTTAGAGATTCAATTGGCCGAAAAATGTCCAAAAGTCTCGGTAATTCACCTGATCCTCTTGATTTAATCAAAAAATTTGGTGCTGATGGTGTGCGTGTCGGTTTACTTTCAATTGCTCCACAAGGCCAAGATATTCGTTTTGATGAGCGCTTCTTAATTCAAGGAAGAAATTTTTGCACAAAGTTGTGGAATGCATGCCGTTTTAGACAAATGCAAGGCGATATTATCCCTTACCGAAATCTGAATGATATTTTAAATAAAATTGAACATTTCGGCAATTTATCTATTTACGATGCACATCTGCTTTCCATTCTACTAAAAACAATGGCAGATTACGAAAAATTTCTAGAAAAGTACGAATTCAGTGCTGCCATAAAGCTCCTGCAACAATGTTTTAAAAACATATTTTGCGATTGGTATCTTGAAGTTCAAAAACACCAAACACACACGTGCTTGGCTGTTCAAGATTTATTCTTAACGCAAATATTAACTATGCTGGAACCCTACGCTCCTTATATTTCTGAAGAGCTTTATGCACAATTGCATTTAAATGATTGCATTATTCAGGAATCTGGATGGAGCATAAATCCATTAAAACAATGGGCTCAAGTGCACAAAAGTTATACAGAAAATGAAATTGAAACTATTGAGCAATTACGGAATTTAGTTAGTGAATTGCGCGCTTTGAAATCCAAACATGGGTTAGCCTCAGACAAAAATGTCACCATGACAGTTGTGTTGGAAACTAAAGGTAAATATGCTGAATATTTCCATCAACATACAGAATTGATAAAAAAACTAGTTGGATTGAAACAGATTGATGTGAAAACAGAACCTAAAGAAGGTATGCCCAAAACAGTCACCTTATGGGGAACATTTTTCTTAATTATCGATCAAACCTCTACCCAAGATGATACGGATGCAATAAAAAGAGAAATCGAATTGTTAACCAAACATATTCAATCCGCAGAACAAAAATTAGCCAATGAACGTTTCATGTCGCACGCTCCTGAAGCAGTCATTGTTGGGGTTAAAAAACTGTTAGAAGATAATATTCAAAAACGTAATGCTTTGAAAAAATTAATTATGTAAAAAACTTGTTTTTTAGCTTTTATTTCTGTAAAAACTTGTTACAGTATTAGCTTTCAAAGGTCGTTTATGTTGAATTTATCTGAACGCATTGTTATTACAGGGGTGGGTTTAACAGCCCCCAATGGTAACTCTTTAACAGAGTTTAGAAAACATTTGCTGGAAGGATATGCCTGTATTCAACGTATTGACATGCGCTATATTGGATTGGTGTTAGCCGGTGTTTGTACTTTTAACGCAACAGATTACCAAACAAAAAAAGAATTGCGTGTAGGAACACGTGCTGGAAGTATAGGCATTTATTGTGCCCATAAAGCTATTGAATCCAGTGGCTTAAACCTCGACCAAATGGATAAGCATCGCATTGGTGTGTATGTAGGTGTTACCGAACACGGCAATGTAGAAACTGAAAATGAAGTTTACCAGATTTCAAAATTTGGTTATGACACACGCTTTTGGAATCATCACCATAATCCTCGAACCGTTGCTAATAATCCAGCAGGTGAAGTTTCGATCAACTTAGGAATCACAGGGCCACATTATACAATCGGAGGTGCTTGTGCTGGTGGAAATTTGGGCCTTATCCAAGGTGTCCAAATGTTACGTTTAAATGAAGTAGATATGGCATTGGTTGGTGGGGTAAGTGAAAGTATACATACTTTTGGAATTTTTGCTGGATTTAAAAATCAAGGCGCATTAGCAGAAAATCCTGATCCTAACAAAGCCAGTCGACCTTTCGATAAAGCCCGTAATGGTATTGTTATTAGCGAAGGTGGATGCTTTTTCACCCTCGAACGTTTAGACGCAGCGCTTGCCAGAAAAGCTAAAATTTTTGGAGAAATTGTAGGTTACGGCATCAACTCGGATGCAGAAAGTGCTGTTCTCCCTTGCAGTCAACGCCAGGTTGAATGCATTGAATTAGCGCTCAAAAAAGCGAACTTACAAGCGAATGATATTGATATTGTCAACACGCATGCCACATCGACTATTTTAGGGGATATCAAAGAATGCCAAGCTTTACGTGAAGCTTTCAAAGATGCTCCAAATACACATTTTAACAACACAAAAAGTTTTATCGGTCACGCCATGGGAGCTGCAGGATCCTTGGAATTAGCTGGTAATTTACCATCATTCGAAGATCATATGGTTCATCCTACCATCAATGTAGATAACTTAGATCCAGAATGCGAACTTAACAATTTAGTGATTAATCAACCGAAACATTTACAAAAAATAGATACCATTCTTAACAACTCTTTTGGGATGCTTGGCATAAATTCAGTTGTAATTGTGAAACGTTATAATCCAGTCATTTAACTTAAAAAACAATGGAAAAATCAAACATTCGTAAAATTATTATTGATATTATTGCCGAAATTGCACCGGATGAAGATCTAAGCAATTTAAAAGATGATATTCGGTTGCGCGACCAGTTGGAATTAGATTCTATGGACTTTTTAGATATCGTTATGGAGTTGCGCAAAAAATATAATATTGAAGTTCCAGAAGCTGATTATTCACACCTTGAATCGCTCAATTCTTGCGTCGAATATTTAGAACCTAAATTTAATAAAAAACAATAAACAATTTTTAGAGCATGATCATAAAATAATGTTCGTGCAAAATTTTGATAAATATCGGCATTAGAACGTATGCAGTTATGTTTTATCCTCATTTATCGGTTATTATTTTTTCCGATCTTCTTATGTTTAATGCCGTATTATTTATTAAAAATGTGGCGTCGTGGTGGGTATAAAAACGGTTTTTTACATCGTTTTGGATTTGTACCTAAACATTCGCTAAATCATATTATTTGGATACAAGCTGTCAGTGTAGGTGAGGTTGAAGCTTTGCAACCGCTGATGGAGCTTTTTAAACGTCACCATTATAACGTGTACTTAACGACAACGACATCAACCGCTCATCGTATTGCGCATAAAAAATATGTAGATTTAGCGAGTGTTATTGCTTATTTCCCATTAGATTTTTGGTTGTTTTCAAAACTTGCTTGGCACCGCATCCGACCTCAAGCAGTGATTTTGATGGAATCAGAACTATGGCCTGAACATTTATATCAAGCAATCTGCCACCATGTGGATGCATATGTGATAAACGGACGTTGTTCTGACAAATCATTTGCTCACTACAATTACTGCAAACCGGTTGCACGTATTTTATTTAGTTTTTTAACAAAAATTTTTGCTTCCAGTGAAATAGATGCGCAACGTTTTCGCCACTTTTGCCCTAATATTCCTGTAGAAAATACAGGAAATTTGAAAGTAGATGCGGCGCTTTGTCACCTCCAATTCCCAACCCAGAACCTTCAATTAGAAAGTTTAGGTGAGCACTGGAAACACTCAACCGTTTTGTTAGGAGCATCCACATGGCCTGGAGAGGAAAAATTACTGCTAGATTTATATCAGGAAGCGCGTAAATACGATCCCTATTTGCGGCTCATTTTGGTACCACGACATGCAGAACGAAGTCAAGAAATCAAAAAACTTTTACAGACATACTCTTTTACATTTTGTTTGCGAACAGAACCTATCAATGATGCTGAAATTTATGTAGTCAATACAACCGGCGAACTGTATCAATTTTTATCGTTTGCCAACTTTGTTTTTATCGGTAAAAGTTTAGATCCTAACCAAGGTGGACAAACACCTATAGAAGCTGCTTCGCTCGGTAAACCTATGCTTTACGGTCCGCATATGGAAAATTTTCGAGCTATTTGTAAAAGTCTTGAGGCTGCGCACGGGGCTTATCGCTGCAAAGATGCTTATGAAGTTAAACAAACTTTTTTAGCTTGGTTAAAAGATCCTGAAGCTGCCAAAACGTATGGAACATCCGCGTTAGTATGGGTACAAAACAATCAAGGTGCAGCTCAACGAATATTTTCATCATTGAAATTAATATAAAAACTTCAAATTTTATTTGATTTTTTACGTAAAATTTTTGAAGCTTTATGCAATGCTAATCGATGCTCACTGTCATTTGGATCATTTATCTATTGAAAGCGCAAGCGCTTTTTTAGAACAACTTTCCAATCACTCAATGTCTTATGTGGTTACTTCAGCCGCGAAATCTCATGACTGGCATTTTTATCATTCATTGTCTGAAAAATATTCTAACATAAAAGTATGTTATGGCATTCATCCTTTGGAAATTTCGGATCATTGGCAGGAAGAGTTAAATGCGCTTGAAACCTATGTAACTCAAGGTGTAGCTATAGGTGAAATAGGACTTGATTTTCACAGTATTTTTCAAACTGAGAATATTGAACGCATGAAATTACAAATGAAAATTTTCGAGCGACAAATTCGATTGGCACAAAAATATCACCTACCCATTGTTATTCATTGCCGCGATGCTTTTACCATTTTAAAAGAAATTTTAATTTACACCAAATTTGACCTTCATCGCGCTATGTTTCACTGTTTTGTTGAAGATGTAAAGAGTGTCAATTGGATTCTTGAAAATGGTGGTTTTGTTTCATACTCTGGTATCCTAACGTTTAAAAAACCAGGACATACCGTTGAAACAGCTCAACTTGTACCATTAAATCAAATTTTAATAGAAACTGACAGTCCTTATCTATCCCCGGCTCCTCACCGAGGAAAAGTTAACTCTCCTGAAAACGTGCATTGGATAGCACAAAAATTAGCAGAAATAAAAAATATTTCCTATGATGAATGCGTTCGCGTTACTTCTGAAAATACTCGCAAATTTTTTAATTTTTAAAATTTTTTGTACATAAAATAGTTTATCGTAAAAATTTTCTTGTCTTTACTTCTTAATCTGCGCTAGAGTTTAAGCCAATGCTGAAAAATTTGAAAAATTCTTTCGTTACAGGACTTGTCGTTTTAATGCCCTTAGGTGTTACTTTTGTGGTTATAAAATTTCTGTTAGAAAAAATTGGTCAACCGGCAAGCGTTCTGTTCTTCAGTCCATGGAGCCATCTGTTCGAAAAACAATGGGTAGAATTAATAGCCAGTCTAATGTCTATATTTATTGTGATTGCAATGATTACGCTTTTCGGATGGCTTTCGAAATTTTTCTTAGGTAAAACTTTCTTAAATTTCATTGAAAGTTTAATTCGAAATATCCCTTTCATTAACACAATTTATAATACCGTAAAGCAAATTGTTGACACCATTGGAAAAAACAAACAAGCGGTATTTCAAAAAGCTGTGCTCGTGAAGTTTCCTAGCGATGGCATGTATTCAATCGGTTTTTTAACAAACCGTTCAAGAGGTGAAACTCAAGAAAAAACCAAAGAAAATGTTTGCAATGTTTTCGTACCAACAACACCTAATCCAACATCAGGTTTTTTAATTATGGTTCCTGAAGAAAAATTGATCATTTTAGACATGACCGTCGGTGAGGCGATTAAGCTTATTATTTCTGGAGGTGCTGTATGTCCTGAAGAAGCCAAAAAATTAACGGAACAAGCACATGATAAAAAACTTTGATCTGTACACGATTATTTTTTACTTAATTGCTTATGCAATTGGTCACGTATTTCTCATTATTGGCGTTAAGAAATTACGTACATGGATTCATAAATTATCGCTTTCACCTAATTATTTACAAAAACTTTTCATAAGTCTCAGACTAAAAATATACCTTCTTTGGACATTCGTCGTTGTATGGCTTGGAGCACATGCATTACAACTAGGTCCTATAGGCCAAATCTGCAAAGCCCTTTCAAGCTTTTTGCTCTGTTTAATTCTAGGTGATCTTATTGTTCTGGTCTGCTTGATTTGCTTTGGAAAACTTATCAAAAACATGGCAGACTTCTATCCGTTAATGCGAAAACTTGTACTGTTTGGTTTTGTAAGTTTAGGTATTGTTGTAGCCGCTAATAATTTAGGGTATTCGATTGGAGGTCTTCTAACAACATTAGGGATAGGTGGAGCAGCTTTAGCTTTTGCATCACAAAATACCATCTCTAATCTGTGGGCTACAGTTTCGATCATACTGGATCATCCATTCAAAGAAGGCGATTGGATTCTAATTGGAACGCGAGCTCGCGGAAAAGTTATATCGATAGGACTACGATCAACACGACTTCTAACTGAAAATGACACTATTGTTATCATCCCTAACAGCATTATTGTAAATGAATGCATTGAAAACAAAGGAAGAAATTTTGTAAATAAAACATTGTGATTTGATGCAAAAATCTTTTTCTTAATTTTATGGCTTTTTTATCTCAAAGTCTAAAAATTTGTGATAAGCATTTACCTATCTACATCGTTGGACATGAACGTCCAGACGGTGATGCTATAGGGAGCCAAATTGCATTGGCAGTTTATTTAAACACGTTAGGATATCAAGCTTACGCTGTTGTAACCGAAGATACGCCTGAAATTTTTAGAACATTTCTAAATAATTCACCTAATAAAAATGTAAAAGATATCGATGTTGAAGCAAAATCTTACTGGATTGCGGTTGATTGCGGAAAACCTTCTCGCGTTTCTGAATCGCTTAGGCAATGTCGTTTTTTATTAGTTATCGACCATCATCCAAAAGAAGACAAATGGGCTCAATTTAGCTGCGTAGAACCAGCAGCATCTTCAACATGTGAAATTTTGACATTTTTGCTCAGTCAAAATGGTTACCGGTTCAATAATACTTTTATTAATGAATCCTTATATCTAGGGCTGTTAACAGATTCTGGTAATTTTTCGCACAACAATGTCACACAACACACGTTCGAATGTGCTGAACAACTTGTACGCGCCGGGGTTGAACCCTGTAAAATTATACAGCGAATCTTCAACAACAGAACTCAAGCGCAATTGAAACTCCAAAGTTTATTTTTGGATCATGTCGAAATTTACTCCCAAGACGCTATTGTTGTTTCAACACTTTCGTTTCAAGATTATGCAGATACCAACACAAACCATAACGATACAGAAGGTTTTGTTAACCAATTGTTAACGTTAAAAAATGCAAAAATTGCCGCTTTTATAGAATACAATAAAACGTTCGTCAAAGGCAGTTTACGTTCTAATCAACCTAATATTCCTGTCAATGTTGTGGCAAAAAAATGGAACGGTGGTGGACATATATGCGCCGCAGGCTTTCAATGTGATTTAAATAATTTTTCATTTAAGGAATTTATTCATGATTTGGATTCATTGCTCCCCTAACATCTCTACACCTTTGCAACGAGCTAAAACGCAAGTCCAAGTAGATGGAATCTTGCTCATCGACAAACCTTACGGATGTTCATCGTTTGACGTCATTCGACGTTTAAAACATCACTTTGGAATTTTAAAATTAGGTCATGCAGGAACTTTAGATCCATTGGCCACAGGGCTCTTAATAGTGGTGCTCGGTAAAGCAACAAAACTATCTCAACAGCTCATGTGTGGAATTAAAGAGTACACAGGCATAATTCAGCTTGGTACAGAAACATCCACTTACGATCGCGAAGGAGAAATAACAGAAACGCACCCTACAGATGGATTAAATACCGATTTAATTCAAACCTGTATGCAAACTTTTTTAGGAGATCAATATCAAAATCCACCCATGTTTTCAGCTAAAAAACATGCGGGGGTTCCTCTGTATAAGTTAGCTAGAAAAGGTCGAGATATCGCGCGTGAACCTAATTTTATATCAATTGAAAAATTTAACTTAGTCCAACATGATAATCCTAATGCACACTTTCATGTAAGATGTTCTAAAGGTACTTATATACGTTCATTAGCGCATGATTTAGGACAAAAATTAGGATGCGGCGGACATTTAGCTGGATTAAGAAGAATCAAAAGCGGCCATTTTTCTATTGAAAACGCAATGGATTTAAATGATATATTAGGGAAAAATTCTATAGAGAGTTTAAAACCCTACATCATTCCGTATGCAAATTACCAATTGCTAAAATCTTAATATATGTTAAAACCTCTTCACTTAGCTATAGGTGTTTTCGATGGGGTGCATAATGGCCATAGATATTTAATAGGTGAAGCCATTCGCAATGCACGTGCCACAAATGCTTGGGCAGGAGCTTTAACATTTCATCCGCATCCTAAGAAAATCTTGCATTTAGCCGATGCACCTCAACTTATTTATCCCATTCAACAACGTTACTGGTTATTAAAAAAACTGGGTTGTGATTATGTTTTTATCAAAAAATTTACAGAAGCCTGGTCACAGTATTTACCAGAAAAATTCTTTGCTTATCTAAAACGACTTTTCCCTAATTTAAAATGTTTGTACGTAGGGGAAGATTTCCATTTTGGGCATAATCGTTGCGGAGATACCACCACATTAAACCAGCTTTGTCAGAAAGACGGTACTATAGAATTACAAGTATTCAAACATTTAAAATTTGCTAACGAACGAATTTGCAGTTCACGCATCCGACAAGTTTTATTAAAAGGTTTTATTGAAGAAGCTAATGCACTGTTAGGATTGCCCTATCAATGCATTGGTCATGTAGATGAACATTGCATATTTAAGCATCATTGTGAGTTAATACCCAAAGATGGTTATTATAATTGTACTCTAAAAAACAAACAATTTCAACGATCTGTCAATCTACACATTCAATCAGAACAAATACAATTAGAATTGCTGCCGCAATCATTATTAAAAAAAGCATGCATTCTAGAATTTAAATCAACACACTAATTATTCAGTGCAACAATACCCAATGTGTTATTTTAGTTTTATTTGTATCTTTATACTTATAGGTACGTTTTGCTATTTAACACATGCCTCTTTAATCACTTGGGTTATTTACATCTTATTCACATTGTTTTTTATAAAAGTTAACTCTATAAAACTTTTATCATTTAAATTTTTCATATGTGCACTTCTAAGTATAAATCCTGCATTACACATGATAAATAGTGAAAAATACTTGGATGCACCGCATAAAATTCACGAATGCACCTTTCGATTTGATAAAATTTTTCGAACGCATAAAGGGCGAATTGGTGGCATTGGAAAGGTTGAGCTTCCGGAAGGTCGGCAAGAAAACGTATATTTGCACATAAACACTAAGCATCCCATTTGTTTAAAGGACAACCTTACGTATCGTTTATCAGGGAAACTTATGCCTTTACGGCCCCCTTTTAATGTCACAAACAACTTTTCTTTTTACTTATGGTCTCGCGGTGTACGTCATCATGCTTCGTACGCAAAATTATCGGTAGACCTCTATGCATCTCCTACATTTTTACAAGAACAACGTAAGTTCTTTTCTGAAACACTTAGCTTAAAAGATAAAACATACACAAATATTTACAGAGCTATTCTAATGGGTAAAAAAGAAACCCTTGAAAGTCATCAGTTGCAACATTTTTTTTACACCGGAACGATGCATCTGTTTGCCGTTAGCGGTCTACATGTAGGTGTCGTTAGCACATTTTTGTTTTTCATCTGCAAATTACTTCGTTTTCCTAAAATACTTCGAATTATTTTAAGTGGAACTGGCGTGTTTTTTTATGCATCTATCGTTGGATTTAGCCCATCCACTTTACGTGCTTCTTTAATGGTTTTCTTCATTTTGTGCGCACAATTACTTTCTCGTCCAATCGACATTCAAGGAGCTTTTTTTAATACCATTGGCACAACACTCTTTTTTAACCCATTTGAACTTTGGGACGTTGGCTTTCAACTTTCCTATGGAGTTGTAGCGAGCATTTTATACCTTGGAATACCACTAACCGCTTATATAAATAAAAACATCGATCGTTACTACAAACTGAAAACTTCGTGCATAATCTCATTAAGTGCAAGCGTAGTAAGCAGTTTATTTTCTATCTATTACTGGAATTTATTTACACCTTGGGCATTCATAGCTAACTTATTTTTGATACCTTTAGCCAGTTTTATAGTTATTTTAGGCATCACAACTTGGTTTTGTGCAACTTTCATTCAAATATTACATCCTTTAATCAATATAATAGCTAGCCATTGTATTGCTATACTTTTAATGTCGGTTGAATATTTAGAAAAATTACCTTTTGCTTGCTTTACACTAACGATACCTTTTACGGTTTTTATCACTTTATTGTTCTTTTTCTCATTATTTATTGCAAAACCGAGCTGCATCAAAAATATGAAATTTTTAGGGCAAAAGATCTATCGTTGACATTTTTAAAAAATTAAGATTTTATTAGTATGTGGAGGAATTATTTGAAGAATCTACTGTTAATCCTGGTGCACGAATAAAATTTCTTGCCTTAGGTAGTGCTGCTTGTCGAGCTCTTAATTATTTTTTTTCACAAAACACTTACATAACAGATCTTTGTCTAGCAGTTGACACAGACCTACGTTGTTTAGAAAGTTTATCCTCCAATTTACCCAAATACTGTTTTGCAAAAAATATTTTGCGCGGATTCAGTTCTGGCGGAGATGAAACTCTCATCAAGGAATCTTTTGCTAAAGAAGATAATTTCGTTGAAAATTTTTGCCAAAAGCTCGATGTACTTGTGTTACTAGTAGGATTAAGCGGTGGTTCTGGATGTGGAATGCTGAACGCAACAGTGCAAAAAGCAATTCAAACAGGCGCATTTGTACTGGTTATTCCGATCATACCTTTTTCTTTTGAAGGGAAAAACAAAGGAATTCGTGCTCAAATTCAATTAAAAACATTGCACAGTTTAGCTGACTTAGTTGTACCCTTTTACAACGATATTCTGTTTCAAACATTACCCAACACTGCAACCATCAAAGAAGCTTTTGCAGCCGGAAATCATTTATTAAGCCAACTGCTACAATCTTTTTTCTCAAGTTTAACTCAAACTGAAACGGGAGCCTTTTCATGCAATTTAAATGATTTCATTAAACATTTTTCTGGCAAACCTGATGCGGTCTGCTGGGGATACGGCGAAGGTAAAGGTGAAAAAGCGGTAGAAGTCGCACTTCAGTCAGCGATGAACTGCCCTGCATTAAAAGTTCACGTAGAAAATATACCTTCACAACATGCATTTGTTTACACAAATTTAAGCCATGATATCGCGCTAACAGAGTTAAAAAACTTAAATTACGAACTGCAAAGTTTCTTAGGCATTCCCGATTTAACCCTACTCAACGTTTGCCATTCGCATTTATCAGGAGAAAAGGAAGCCAAAATTTTTATTTTACTCTCTTACAGTAAAATGAATCTAAAGACAGTTCGCTATCGAAGTAAAAAACAAACATCATCTGAACAAAATCACGTTCAAATTCAATTTGATTTCGAAGGTCAAGGCATCGAATCTTTTTGGGATACCCCTACTTATTTACGTTTAGGGCTTAAGTTAGAACCATGAAAAATAATGTTTGTGGGTTCAGTCTGCTGGAATTCATGTTAAGTCTCATGATTTTTTCAGTCTGCCTAGTTGTGGTTATTCATTTAAAAACCTTAAAACAACAAAAACATATTCAACTTGAAGAGGAAAAAATTTTACACACTTACATAGATGCATTCGAGTGGTTTTTGCAAAATAATCAAGAAGTCAAAGGAATTTGGTGGTCTTATCATGATGCAATCACTAAGGAACGTTATTTCAAAAAAGATTTTGATCCCTCAGCTACTTTTAAAATTTCTGTAAAAAAAGACAGTTCTAACCTCCATTACATTCAATTTTTTAGCCTTGTACAAAAAAAATGCCTAATAACCTATGTCTTGAAGCTAACTAATTAAAAATTTTTAGGAATCCAAATCATATCACCTACTTTTACATTTTTTGAATTTTGTAAGTGATTAGCTGCCAAAATCTGCGACACCGAAGACTGATAACGATTGGCAATCGAACTTAAAGATTCTCCTGCTAAAACAATGTGTTTGATATAACTTTTTTCACGTAAACAATCAAAATTTGTTTGCATTTGTTGTGCTAAACTTTGTAAACGATCATTCGCTTGATTGAGCGTTGAAAGACACATTGCCTTGCATTTATCAGTAATTTCCTTTTTTAAAGCACTCAATTGGAATTGAAAATCATTGCTTTTAGCTTTTGCATTCGCAGAAGTTACTTTATCGATATCTCTTTCTAAACTTTGAATCTTATTGCAAATTTCCTCGTAAGAAACTCTTATAAAATCCTCAGTATTAGTTTGAATATGACACAGTTCTTGACTTAATTTATTAATATTAGGCAATTTTAATTGAAGTTCTTTCAGGAATTTCTCACGGTCTTCTTTCCATTGCGACAAATGGCTAACATTTTCATTTGCGCTCTTTAACTGCTCTTTTACAGACTCTAACGCAGAATTTTCCAATAAACCTTTCTGATTTTCTTCCAAAGCTACTAAGTTCGATTTCAACGCTTCATAATCCTTCGTCAATTGTTGAAGCGTATCCTTTAAAGCCTCATTTTCAGAAGTTAACTGTTCAAATGCCAAATTCCGATGTTGAGCTTCCTGCGATACTGTTTCAAGTACATTATTTAACAAGGTTTTTTCACTCTTCAATTCTTGAATTTCTTCCTTCAAACCATTCATATCTTCCATTAATGTTCGAAGCTGACGGTAAGGTGAATGCGGTGAATTCGATAATACAGGTGCTGCTTGAACCGAAAAAATTAATAAAGAAGCCGATAAGTAACTCGTAAGTAAACGCATATAGATAAGTTTAAGAAAAAATTCTCAGAAAGTCAAAATTTTACTAAACTTTAAAAAGAAATTTCCGCTCTAATATTAATTACTTATGCTTTAAACTTCCGTAATCATCTAGCGTATAACTTGCAAAAGCTCTGAAATATTCACTGTTGTCTCTGTCTTATCCATTGTATACCTCACCTGAGCTTTCCCATTCATAACAGCTTCTTGGGTAAAAATAACAATGTTTCTAGCACCTTCTGAAAACGCTTTTTTCAATTGCTTGGTTATACTTTTTACTTCACCTAAATGATAACTTGTTATATAGCCAGCACAACGAAAATTCTGTGCCCATTGAAGTGCTTGATTTTGCATGATTTCATCGAAAATAACAAAAACATCCACACCCGTGGACACCGCAGGCAACAAACGATTTTTTTCTAATATATCGGTTAAAGTAACATCACCCGCGGCAAATCCAACTGCAGGCATTGCATGCCCAGTCAATTTTTCAAACAACTGATCGTAACGTCCTCCACCTGCAAGTGCTCGTCCTTGATCCCCTACTTCAAAGACCTCAAACACAAATCCTGTATAATAAGCTAAACCACGAACGATATTTAAATCGATAGAAACATACTCATCGCACTGCAATGCTTGTAAACGTTGCAATAAACGTTCAAATTCAACTAAACGATGTTCTAAAACCTCTGTAACAGCCTTCCATTCCATCAACTCTTGAAAGCATGTTCGAATTTCCGTTAACGTTTCAGAGGATCTCAGCCTTTGCGTCAATTTATAAAATACAGCCGGTGAAATACTTTCTGGTAAAATTTTTGACAAATCATCCTCAATAACCTGGCATGGTTTTCGTTCCAATTTATCGCAAACCGCTAACACCTTTTGAGCTAGCTCAAAATCTTTTATACCGAAACCTTGCAACCACAACATCCATAACTGACGATCACTTAAACGCACGTAAAAATGTTCGCGTGTAAGTCCAAAATTCTTAAAACTTTGAATAGCTAGAGCAATCAACTCAGCATCTGCCGAAAAAGTTTCTTCACCTATAATATCAGCATTAAACTGATAAAAAGAACGCAACCGACCTTTTTGTGGACGTTCATAACGAAAATTTTCTGTAATATTAAACCATTTGGTAGGTTTTTTTAAAACAGCCAAATTTTTTCCTAAAATTCGAACCAATGAAGGTGTCATTTCTGGACGCAACGCAATTTGCCGCCCACCTTTATCTTCAAAATTAAATAATTGTTCGGTGATTTCTTCTCCTGATTTTTTTGTAAAAAGTTCTAAAGATTCTAAAACAGGACCATCAAATTCTTCAAAATTAAAAATACGAGCTGTAGAACGCCATTTTGTAAAAATAGCATTGCGTACAGCACAGGCTGCTGGAGTAAAATCTCTAAATCCGGGTAAAACCTCAAACATAACGTTATTTTTTAGCGTTCCCTTTACCTTGGCAAGATTTTTACATCTAAATCTTTCAAAACACTAAAAATTTTCAAAACAATTGCATATTTTTAGGATAGTTCTTTACTTTAATACAGTAACGAATATGATTGAATTAAATTCAATGCCGTTTATTTATGGATAAAAAAGATGATACCTTGAATACAATCAAAGCAAAATTAGAGGAAGCTTTTGGCAAAATACCTGTACATATTTCAGATTTTCCCTTCTCAAATAATTTTCAAGCCAACAACGAAGGCTCTGATAATAACACCATAAATGATGAACAAGAAGATTTTATTAAACAGATAGAAAATTTCAATTTAAAACCTAAGGAAATTCGAGACTATTTAGACCACTACGTTATTAAACAAGACGAAGCTAAAAAAGTGCTATCTGTAGCTATCTGCGACCATTATAATCATGTTCGCCAATGCATACAGCATCCTGAAAAAGCTGATCATTTATATTTAAAACAAAACGTGGTTGTGTTAGGGCCAACGGGTGTTGGGAAAACGTATCTTATTCGCAATATAGCTAAACGTATTGGTGTGCCATTCGTTAAAGCAGATGCCACGAAATTTTCTGAAACAGGATATGTAGGCGGTGATGTTGAAGATTTAGTTCGTGATTTGGTAAAAGTAGCCAATGGCAATATTGATTTAGCACAGTACGGAATTATTTATGTCGATGAAATCGATAAAATTGCTTCTGTATCTTCTCAAGGACGTGATGTTTCCGGACGCGGTGTACAAATCAATCTCTTAAAACTCATGGAAGAAAGCGACGTTAACTTGGTAACACCCACGGATATGTTAGGACAATTGCAGGCCGTTATGGATATGCAAAAAGGTCAAGGAAAACCAAGAAAAACGACCATCAACACTCGACATATTTTATTCATCTTCAGCGGCGCTTTTGATAAATTATCAGAAATTGTCAAACGCCGGCTAGATCAAGGCACTATTGGTTTTAATGTGTCGCCTACAACCGATGAAAACCAAATGCAACAATACCTGCATCAAGTTCAAACCCAAGACTTCATTCAATATGGCTTTGAACCTGAATTTATTGGTCGAATTCCTATTCGTGTAGCTTGTAATAACTTAAACAAAAATGATCTAGCCCACATTTTAACTGATGCAGAGTGTTCTATATTAAAACAATACAAAAATGATTTTTCAGGATATGGCATTAATATGGAAATTACAAATGAAGCCATTTCTGAAATAGCTGAACAAGCTGAAAAAGAGAAAACGGGAGCGCGAGGTTTGATGACTATTTTTGAAAAAATTTTGCGCAATTTTAAGTTCGAACTTCCATCTTCAGGTATTCATTTTTTCGAGGTAAATACGGATACAGTTACAGATCCAGACAAGGCTTTAAAACAATTACTTTTGGACAATCAAGCCTTATTAAATGATCAACGGATTTCCGACATTCACGCTTATGAAACACATTTTTTCAAAGAAAATAATATAAAAATTCAATTCACTGATGATGCTGTACAAGCGTTGATTCAACAAAGTATTTTTTCCGACAAACCTATTTCATCTTTATGCAATACATTGTTTCAAAATCTCGCTTATGGCCTAAAGATCATTGCTCGTAATGAACAAAAAGATACGTTTATTCTTGATAAAAATTTTATTGCTGACGCTTCTAAAATTTTATCTCAGTGGATTGTAAACAGCTTTAAAGATACCTCAACAACTCCAGAAACTTCACAAGAACATTGAAAATGGAAAATACGCAGGCCTCAATTGCTAATGAAATACGCGGTCTTTGTCTTGATATGATAGCGACTGCTAACTCAGGACACCTTGGATTACCTCTCGGATGTGCTGAATGTGGTACAGTTTTATTTGGACAATTTTTACGTTATCTTCCTAAAAATCCACGTTGGATTAATCGCGATAGGTTTGTATTATCAGCTGGACACGGAAGCGCTCTGCTTTACGCTTGCTTGCACTTATGTGGTTACGATATTTCTTTAGAAGATTTAAAACAATTTCGTCAACTAAGAAGCAAAACACCTGGACATCCTGAATTTGGTCTAACTCCAGGTATTGAGGCCACTACAGGTCCATTAGGACAAGGCATTGGAAATGCAGTAGGAATAGCTGTTTCACAAAAAAAATTAGCCGAACAATTGAATACATCTACTCATACAATCATTGACAATCGTGTGGTATGTTTATGTGGTGAAGGTTGTTTGCAAGAAGGCGTGGGACTGGAAAGCATAACACTCGCAGGTCTATGGAAACTAAATAATTTGATACTCATCTATGATTGCAATCAAGTAACTTTAGATACCAATGCTTCAGTTTCTCAAAATGAAGATACACGGTCAAAATTTGAAGCCTTAGGATGGAACGTACACGAAGTCAATGGACAAAATCCTACAGCGATCCTTCAGGCTTTAGAGCAAGGACGCACTTCTAGTGACAAACCTACACTAATTATTTTAAAAACAATTATTGGGTATGGATTAAGTATATCTGGAACATCAAAAGCGCACGGAGCTGCTGGCATTAAAGAAATTGTTCAGGTCAAACAAACTTTGGGACTTGATCCACACAAAAGTTTTTTTATTTCTGATACTACAAAAAAATTTTTTGAAAAACATAAACTACACCTGCAAAAAAATTACAATAATTGGGTAAAAAATTTTGAAGATTGGTGTGAAACATATCCTGAAAAAGCTTCCTTTTTAATTGCCAAAAACGTTTACAAAGATCTTGAGCCTCCTTTAGAAAAAAACTCAATTTCTACTCGAGAATGCGCAGGAAAATACCTCAATTACTTAGCACAAAAAAATCCACACTTGCTAACTGGAAGTGCAGATGTATTTGAATCGGTGAAAAATTATTTGCACGCTTGTGGTGATTTTTCAGCACAAACAATTGCTGGACGCAATTTATTCTTTGGTATTCGAGAACACGCCATGGGAAGTGTTTTAAATGGTATCGCCTATGATGGTTTTTTTCAACCCTCAGGTTCAACTTTTCTAGCATTTTCGGATTACCTTAAACCTGCTTTACGAATAGCAGCTTTGAGTCACTTACCTGTTTGGTACTTCTTTTCTCACGATTCCATCGCAGTTGGTGAAGATGGCCCTACCCATCAACCCATTGAACAATTGGTTGGTTTACGAAGTATCCCTAACATTCAAGTGTTTCGACCTGCCGATAGCGATGAGTTATGGTCAGCCTTTCAATGTGCAATTCAATTTAAAGAAGGGCCTAGTGTCTTTATCCTTTCACGCCAAACACTGAACTACATCGATACAATTCCTCAAAACGATAAACTAAGGGGTTCTGAACGCGGCGCTTACATTATTCGCCCAGAAACAAAACCTCTAACAACTTTAATTATTGCTACAGGAAGCGAGGTTGAATTAGCGCTAAAAACAGCAAACTTACTAGGAACAAGCACACGTGTTGTTTCTATGCCATCTTGTGAAATTTTCCTGCGCCAAGAAGCGGAATACCAAGAAAAAATTTTGCCAAGCACATGTAAAAAACGCATAGCTATCGAAGCTGCCTCTTCCCTTTCTTGGCATCGTTTTGTTGGATCCGATGGCTTGGTTATAGGAATCGATCGTTTTGGGATAAGTGCGCCCGCAGCCTCCATTTTTAACACATTTCATTTAACACCAGAATTGTGTGCACAAAAAATAAAAACGCACGAACCATCTTCATGAACATTTAAATATTCATTGAATTTTTCTCAAAAATAGTTGACGAAAATGGCCACCGTTTTTATGGTAAGTCCATGTGTGAATGTAATTGTTTTAAAGCAGTAACAGGGACCTTAGTAGGCAAAAAAGCACCTGCTTTTTCAGCCCCTGCTGTTATTAACGGGCAACAAATAGTTGAAAACTTTAGCTTAAATCAATTTTTGGGCAAAAAGTATGTTGTTCTGTTTTTTTATCCTAAAGATTTCACCTTTGTTTGCCCAACTGAGTTGCACGCATTCCAAGCTGTATTAGAAAGCTTTGAGGCCTGTTCGACGCAAATTGTGGCTTGTTCAACTGATTCAGAAGCTAGTCACTACGGTTGGCTGCAACAACCCAAAAATCAAGGAGGTATTCAGGGTATCACATACCCATTGGTCGCCGACATTAACAAAACCATTGCTGCTAATTACGGCGTATTGGCAGGTGATTATTACTATGATGAAAACGGTCTTTTACAATCAGATGGTCCTATGGTTGCTTACCGAGGATTATTTCTCATCGACAAAGCCGGAATTGTTCAACACCAAGTGGTTAACAATATGCCCCTAGGTCGTTCCGTTAAAGAAACTTTGCGTATGGTACAAGCCTTACAGCATTTCGAACAATTTGGCGAAGTTTGCCCCATTGATTGGCACAAAGGAGATAAAGCTATGCAGCCAAATTACGAAGGACTTAATACTTATTTTAAATAGTCCATCAACAAAAGCACTGCACATGTGCTAGCCGTATGGATCAGCAACAACGAGAGCTTTTTTGTCATTGTATCGATCGTAATTTTTCAGTTATAGCTCCAGCAGGCGTTGGTAAAACCTACGCTATCACTGAAAGGATCTACAACATGGCTGATAAAGCTCCTGAAATGTTGCGTGGTTTGTATGTCATCACTTACACCAAGAAAGCTGCTGAAACGTTGCGTACGCGAGTAAAAAATCGTTTACAAAAACATCCTAATTTTTCTCAATTTGAATATTTATTTTCCCAAAGCTTTTTTGGAACCATCCACAGCTTATGTTGGCGACATATTCAGCAATTT
Source organism: uncultured Opitutales bacterium (assembly GCA_934691225.1). GTDB lineage: Bacteria > Verrucomicrobiota > Verrucomicrobiia > Opitutales > UBA9783 > UBA1183. The sequence continues at coordinate 35,273 of CAKUSQ010000002.1, read as the reverse complement.
GATCCACAAATACGCTATGAAGTCTTACAAGAAGATACGTCACTAAAAAATAAGTTTTTAAGCACACTGGTTATCAATGATCCCATTTATAAGCATTTTGCTCATATTTTGCGTTTTGTCGACCTAGATATTTTATGCGATCATTTTGAACTACCTGTTACAAGTTTTGAAATCCCTAAAGAACCATTTCACAGGGTAAGTCTTGATTTATCACCTATTTATGGTTATAATCCAGAACCTCGTAATAAAACAGCCATTGGTTACATAAAATCAAGTTTAAAACAATGGGAAAAGGATTATGCGACGGATATGCCATTACCCTTACCGGAATGCCTTGTAGGTGGTGAAAATTTTAAACAGGTTTATTATAAAACGTTTGAGCCTCTTTTCAAACAGCTGGAAACAGAAGCACTTCTTTTAGCTAAAATTTTATCAAAACGTTATTACGAATTTCGTGTCCAACAAGGATTTTTAAAACATACGGACTTAATTTATTTAGCTCAATGTAACCTTTCTAAACCTGACGTTAAACAATTTTTCGAGCAAACACCTATCTCAATTTTATTGGATGAAGCCCAAGATACCGATCCTTATCAATTTCAATATTTACAAACGTTAGTTAATCTCAATAAATGCAATCGTTTTTCAATGGTAGGTGACCCTCAGCAAGCTATTTATAGCTCGCGAGCCGATGTAAATTATTATTTAGATGCACATAAAACTCTCGTTGAACATAAAACCTGTACAGAACTTATCTTCTCAAAAACGTTTCGCTGCCCTGAAGCAATCGTTTCTATGCTTAACAGAAAATTTCCTACACTTCTGTGCCCTGAGATTGATAAAAAACAAGTTAGATTTGTACCTTTGATATCAGCTGCACAAACGATAGGTACCTTTCAAATCATTCCTATTCAGAAACCAACATCGTCCGTAGATGTCAAATCTTATGAACTCGAACAACTATCAAATATATTAAAAGCACATTTAAAGGCATATCCAACTGAACTTTCTAATATTTGCATACTTGCACCTCGCAAAGATTGGCTTAACGAGATAAGTTCTTACTTAAATCAACACGGCTGGTTAACACAACTCTACTCATCTAACATCACTGGACGAACAAATCCATTTTTTTGTAATGTTTTAACATTTATTCATTTAATTAATTTTCCTAATGACAGCTTCGAGCTTGCAGGTATGCTAGAAAGAACTTTTTGCATTCCAACACACGCACTAACTGACTATGAAAATGAATTTCAAATCGCTTGCGCAACTTTATTAAAAGATGACATTTCTAATATCCTGCAAATATTATTTCAATTGCGACAAGAGGTTATGCAAATGTCCTTATGGGAAGGAATCATAAAAATAATAGAATTTTTTAAAGATAAATGCTCACCTAATCCCACCGATTCAGATGCTTTTGATATTCTTTTAAATACAACATTCCAAACTCAAAATTTGCATGGATCTTGGATCTCTTTGGAACAACACCTACGACCTTATTTAACTTCAGCAATCAATTCGGAACCTCAACTCAATACCCATTCTATCCAGTGCTACACTTGCCATAAAGCCAAGGGTTTAGAATGGGATACCGTAATTCTTCCTTTTTTTTACCGTCCTATTCGTCATGCACCGCCCCGTTATCCTTTGCTTTATAACAACCATATTCTTTGGCATAAGTATGAACACATTTTAAATCAAGATCGCATACTTTCTCAAAAACGTGAACTTCAACGTTTGTTTTATGTAGCCTGTACCCGTGCTAAAAAACATCTTATATTTATCGACGATGCTAACTTGTGGAAAAAGGAAACAGGAAACTTTTCGTGGGGTACTTTGTAATTTACAAATTATTTTGATAGAAAAGTTTTCGAAGATTTTTTCAATTGCTTTAATTTTTTCTTCTTCTTTTCAACAAATTGCTCGTAGCTTAACATCATATGCTTCAAAACATATTTGTGAATGCAACAGGAAATTTTTCCACAAATAATTCCACAAATGATCCCACCTAAACAAATAGCTAATGTCGCTTTGATAAATGCAACCCCTTTCCCACCTTGTCCTAAGGTTTCAACCACTGAAGTTTGCACTAAAATTTGATTTTTTACAGGCAAAAATGATAAAACAAACTTACCTAGATGATATTCAAACGTCCATAAAAAACCTACTGTAAGTGGATTTGATATCATTTGCAACGCTATCAAAACCATCACGTTTCCTTTAAAAATAAGCGCTAGTAAGATGGCTAATGGGATCTGTATTCCCATAACCGGCAAAAATGTTAAAATCCAACCTGCATAGTACGCAGCCTTCATAGGCTCGTATGAAAAAGACCACAACTTTGGATATTTATCCAATAAAACTCTACCCCATCGTTTAAAGATAAAGTTTTTTCTCAAGGTAGAACGAGATGGCAAATAACGCAAAAACTTTTTTAAAAGTCGAAAACGCCTTATTTTAAATTCGCGCCACTCTTTTTGATGTTGGTCCATATAGTCCATTGGAGGCACGGGTCGGAATTGAACCGACGTATAGAAGTTTTGCAGACTCCTGCCTTACCACTTGGCTACCGTGCCATCTACTTTTAGGATCACAAATAAAAGAAATTAAATCAAGATTATTTTTTCAAATTTTTATTTTCAATTGATTCATCCCAATCATCCCAACGCATGGTTTCATCTTCTTCTATTGTTTCCTCATCAATATCACCAGTATCGACATTTTCATAGTCATCCATAGACAACTTTTTCTCTTCTTTATCTAGATCAAACCCTTCTGGGACATACTCCAATATATCTGTCAATTCACGATACACATGAACACAAGCTCCTTCGAAATATTCCAAACGGTACTTTTCTGTTAATTCCTCAGTGACTTCCTCTGAAGAAAGAGTTTTCTCAAAATCGATACTATCATTTAGAAGTCTAACGCGCAATTTTGTGATATAATCTAGAAAATCTACGTAAGGCCCCTTCTCCTCATCGATGATGTCTGGTAAAGCAAACAGAGGCTCTTCACTATCGCTCAAACTCTGTTCTGTTCTTACCAAACGCACTAAGTCTTCCCCTATACGCTTATCGATTTTAAAACGGAAAAAAGCACGATCCAACATATCGGGTGAAAACCCGTAATCTTTTAAATCGTCTGTCAATTCCAATAAGTAAGCTACCTGTTTTGGATCCAACAAACTGAGGCAATCAACCCCCCAGTGAATAGAATCACTAATTTCTTTAACCCACCAATTATAATCGTTTCCTAATCTAACGATACACCAGTTCAATTTTGGAAGTGATACAGACATGTTTTCTATTTGATTCAATTTTATTTTAAAGTAAATTAAAAAATAATAAAATCTTAAAAAAACAAAAGATTATCCTTTTTTTACAACTTTATTTAAAAGATTTTCCGTTGATACTTTGCAAAAAACTTATAACTTTCTCATCTTTTATATTTAAAGGTTTTCCGCCAGAAATTCTCTCAAACTCAATACAACGCAAACGACCCTCTTGCTGTTCATCATGTCCCACAAGACCACTTTGATGTTTTAAAGCACATTCAACTGCATAATCTACACATGATTGAATTAAATTTAAATCAAAAGCATTAGCAGCTGAAGAACGTGCAAAATAACCACTTTTCTGAACTAGCATTTTTTGTGCGCCTAATCGTTTGAGCAACTGCTCGCCAATCCATTTACCAGCATTGATTTTATCCAGTTTTACATGTCCAAAAGCATCACGCTCTAGCACTTCCCCACTGGCTTCTAAAGCATGCATAATAGCTGAAACGCACGCGCCTTCACTCACAAAAAGATTTAAACAACCTAAATTATTAAATATTGGCTGCAAACGTTGAACTTCTGCTTCCAAATTAAATTCTATTTCTGGGACATAAATGCCATGGATAGAAAACTTGTCCTTAGGAAAACCTAAAGCTTCAACAAAGACTTTTCGCTCAAGACGTTCTGTATAAATCCTTGCTGTTTCATAAGTAAGCCAACCACAATGACGCCCCATCACTTCATGGATAACTAACATTTTTGGATTTGCACTATGCTCATGAACCACATGTTCAAAAAATACAGCTCCTTGCTCAGCTGCGGTTGTTGCTCCCAAACTGCAACGAATAGGCACAATATCATTATCCACGGTCTTGGGCAAACCAACTATAGATAATGGATAATCGTGTTTTTTCAAAAATTGAGATAATTCTGCCGCTGTTGTGCTTGTATCATCTCCACCTATGGTATGTAAAATATCAACTTTATCTGCCATTAAACGTTTAGCAGATACTTCAAATGGATTTTCACCTGCCTGGATTAATCCTTTCTTTTCACAGTCTTTAGCATTAGATAATTTTACACGACTGTTTCCTAAAGGACTTCCGCCGAAATTTAATAACGTTAAAGCTTCATTTTGAGCTTTTTTGGAAATTACACGTGACTGTCCTAACAGTAAACCTTGATACCCATTTAAATAAACCATAATTTCTATAGTTGGATCCAGTTCATTGTACCGATGAATTAATCCTCCTACCGCTGCTGATAAACACGGGGCAAGTCCACCTGAAGTCAATATCGCTACTTTCATAAATAACTATATTATACTTAATTAAGCATAAAGGTCCAGGAAGATTTTAGGTATTTTGTAAACAATCTAAGGACTTAAACCCTTATTTATCATTAAAAAAAGAAGATCCTACCACAAAATGAAATGTACCTAATTTTGTCAACGATTGCGCGATTGTTTCATTAATACCACCATCTACACAAATTTCAAGCTGCGGAAAACATTTATGTAAATCGCGTACACGATTTACGGTATCTTCAATAAAAGGTTGCCCACTTAATCCAGGATAAACACTCATTAACAATACTCTATGCATATCCATTATCGGAACCTGATAAGAATAAGATTGCAAAATTAGCAATGGCGTCTCTGGATTGATAGCTATCCCCCATTCTATACCACTTTCTTTTAATAGATCTATACTCTTTTCTAAAGATTTTCTAGGTATTTCACAATGAATAAAAATACGCTGAGCTCCTGCTTGGATAAATTTTTGGATAAAATCTTCTGGATGTTGTAACATTAAATGAACATCTCTAAATACATTCGGGTATCTTTCTTTTACCGCTGAGACAACATTCAAACCTAAACTAAAATTACGAACAAAATGTCCATCCATAATATCCAAATGCACACTGTTCAAATTTGAATTTACAATTTTATCCATCCCCGCGGACAAATTAAGCGGATCAGCTGCAAACAATGAAGGCAACCATTCAATCGATTTTATAGTCATCTATTTATGGATGCATCAAGATTCATAATTCGAGTCGTAATCTTCTTTGCTAATTCCCGAGCCAATTGAGGTAAACGTTGATATTCCAAAGCTTGTGCAGAATTATTAGCATTGATACTAATGCTTGAAGAAAAGGTTTGATTTTTAAAAATATAATGCCCATCTGAACGTTTTAAATTGCAACAAATAGAAGCATTTAACGATAATGTTTTTGCTGTATCAGGATCGTACTCATCCACCGTTCCAATCGAACGACCATAATTTGTAATCGTTGTTTCTAATTCCACATCTGCGCAACCTTTATCGACCAATCTAAGGTTACTATTTCTAATAATTTCTTCACGAATTTGTCGCGATAACGTAGCTGACATTTGTGGAACAATCGCACGCTGAACAGCGGGAGCTACGTAAATTGTTTTTATAAAAGTCTGGCTAATAGGGTAACCCGATCGATAACGTGCACACCCTGATAAAACAAAAAACATCAAGTACACGCATATTTTTTTTAAAAACCAATCCCGCATAAACACACTTTCAAAAAATTCACTTGCCATTTTGTAAAATTTTTTTTAGATTATCAAGTGTAATGTTCGATTAAATGCAGCATTTAAATAGGACTCAAACATGGAAGTAGGACTCAATAAAATAGAAAACGTTGTAATTTTAACCATTAAAGGTCGTGCGGACGCTTCCAGTGCCCCAAAACTTGAAGCTACTTGCAAAAAAATCTTAGACCAAAATGAAAATAATGTACTGATTGATGGTACAAACTTAGATTTCATCAGCAGTGCTGGGTTACGCGTACTTTTAAAACTCGCAAAAACAATTAAGAAAAATTCTGGACGACTAGCTATAGCTCACGTTAATGATTTAGTCAGGCAAATCTTTGAAATTTCTGGTTTTATAGAGCTATTCCCTATTTACGAAAATGTGGTTGTAAGTTTAGGACACTTTCAAAAGTAATATGTTTTAGATTTAATACATATTAAAGCACAGAAAAGTTGAAGTTAGCGACTTAATCTATTATAATGGACTCATCGATAATCGTTTCATTGTCTTCAGATGCCATGTCTCTGGTGTTGTTGCTATCCTTACCTTCCATTTTATTAGCAACATTTGTAGGGCTTGGCGTCAGTTTGCTGCAAGCATTGACTCAAGTGCAAGAACAAACCCTTAGTTTTGCTGTTCGTCTTATATGCATAACACTTGTTTTAATCCTAACAGCGCACTGGATGGGAAGTGAATTAATTCGTTACATGGATTCTATATTTATGCTCATTAAACGTTGGACAGGTAAATGAATTTTGAACAGGTAAAACCCTTTCTAGACAATCTTACAATTCTTTGGGTTTGTTGCAGCCGAATCCTTGGATTTTGCTCCGTTTCTATATTTTTCTCATCGCAATATCTAACAGGAACTGCCCGCAGAGCCGTCATTGTTGCCTTAGCTTTTCCCCTGTTTCCTCAACTATACGTAGAAGGTCTCAAACAATTGTACACAAATCCCATCATACTTCTATTTGGAATATCCATGAAAGAAGTTCTTTTAGGAATGGTGCTCGGATGGTTATCTAATTTTATTTTTTATGCGGCCCAAAGCGTTGGTTTCCTTATAGATACACAACGTGGTGCATCTATGGCTAGCTTATTTGACCCATTATCCAATTCGCAAACAAGTCCACTAGGTGATTTTTTGCTTAAATTTGTTATGGTTCTTGCATTGGTTACAGGCGGTTTTTTAGGATTTATGCGCGTTTTCTATTGGAGTTATGAAAAAATACCTGTATTTACCGCATTTGATTTTTTTCAAATTCATGGCACTCAATTTTTTAATGACCATATGGGTAGTCAACTATTTATAAAAATTGTTTTGCTGGGAGGTCCTATATTTTTTATTCTATTCTTATCTGAATTTGGCCTCGGCTTAGTTACAAGATTTGCGCCCCAACTTAATGTATTCTTTCTATCCATGCCGATAAAGAGTGAACTAGCCATGTTTTTTTTCATCCTCTACCTTTCCTACTTAATGCACTATTTTTGTAACACATTTGAATCGCATAACTATGCTACAAATCTTATAAAAATCTTAACGCGATCATGAGTGAAAAAACAGAACAACCAACCGCAAAAAAACTCCGTGATGCACGTAAGAAAGGGCAAGTTGCTAATAGCAAAGATGTTACTTCAACTGCGCTATTAATCGTTATTTTTGCGTACTTCGGTATGCGACGTGAGTACATTCTTAAAACCTTGATTGATCTCATTGTAGTTCCAAACAATTTCTTCAAGGAACCTTTTATTGCCGCCTGCAACCAAATGGGATTAGCCTGTTTAGCCATTGGTGTTAAAGTAATTCTACCCCTTGTTTTATTGGTATTTTTAACCGGCGTTATAGCTAATGTTTTTCAGTTTGGATTACTATTATCCTTCGAATCTATCAAACCTAATTTCAGCAAACTCAATCCTATCTCCAAGGTTAAACAAATATTTTCATTAAAAAATTTAGTTGAATTTTTAAAATCAGCTGCAAAAATTCTATTTTTAAGTACCCTACTCTACTTTGTTATTCGAAATACGCTTGATCCTCTTCTAAAAATCCCTTTCACAAGTTTGAAAGATTTTATCAATATTTTACCAACTATTCTAAAAACATTTGCAATGAATGTCGTTTTTGCCTACGTTGTAGTGGCTTTTCTAGATTTCATTTTTCAACGTTACAATCATAAAAAACAACTTATGATGACAAAAGATGAAGTTAAGCGCGAATTTAAAGAGATGGAAGGTGATCCAACGATCAAAGGAAAACGTAAACAGCTGCATCGTGAATTATTGCAAGGAAGTCCTGCGCAAAAAACTAAACGTGCTTCTGCTTTAATTGTAAACCCAACACATTATGCCATCGCTATCTACTATAATGAATTGGTTACCCCCTTACCCATTGTTCTTGCCAAAGGTATTGATTATCAAGCACAATTGATGAAAAAAATTGCCTATGAATTTGAAATTCCTGTTATGGAAAATGTCCCTCTCGCGCATGCGCTGTACGATTTAGCTGACGAGGGACGTTACATACCGCGCGAACTCATTGAACCTGTGGCCAAGGTTATTCGCTGGGTCCGAGAACAAAAAGAGCAAGAAAATACGCACAACACGCTCAAAAATATTTCTCGGGTTTAAAAGCTTTTTTACAACCCATCTATATTATTAGTTTTCTACTTCTGCTGCTTTTTTAGCAAATTCAAAACCAATATTACCTTTATCCTTGAGAACAAGGTAAGCTGAAAAAAACTTTCCATTTCGCTTTGATTTAAAGTGATCCAATAGGTCTGTTTTCCCTTCACTTAAAAGCTTTGCAAATTGTTCGTTAGGAATAAGCCGTGCCAAAACGGTTCGAGCAACCTTGAATTTACAGGCTTTATCCTTCTGCGTATTTTCACACAAAAAATAAGTTTCTGTGGCATAAACCTTACCTCCACATAACGGACAAATACCTACTTCTTCACACCGTTGCAGTTCTTCTTCAGATAATGATGGAGTTTCAACTATTGGTTCAAAACTGAATTTCACCTGATAATTTTCATTTAAAAGCAATGTTGCAGCGTAAGGTTTACCAAACTTAGATATAAATCCATCCAATGGTCCAATTTTCTTTTTTTCAATAAGCTCTGCAACCTCGGATTCTGACATCTTGCGATTTCCAATAACCTTAAAAATAGAAATTTTCTCATCTTGCGATTTAAACGCCCTAAAAGTCTCTATCATACATTTTCCGTCGGTTGGAGAAATAATCTGTGTTTGCCGATGTTCTTCTTCACTATCCTTAAAAGCAAGTATGCTTTCTACTATTTTAGAAGACATGGATCGAATATCTGACATAAATTGTGCCCTACTAAGTTGTTTGTTTTGTATTAAAAGTAAGCGATACTCCCATTCGCCTGTTAAAGCAGGACTCGCCAATTCCTGCGCTTTTACTAACTTTAAAAAATCTAACAATTGGTCTGCTTTTAAGGTTGGCATCAGCGACTTCTCTTGGCGAACAACATATTTTGTAGCAATAAGCGTTTCTATGATTTGCGCGCGTGTAGCTGGCGTACCAAGACCTTTCTCTTTCATAGCTTCAGCTAACTCATCATCTTCAACCAACTGCCCTGCACGTTCCATGCTTGCCAACAATGTCGCTTCTGTAAACCGAGCTGGTGGTCGAGTTTTATCACTCTCAATTTCAAAATTCTCAACGCTAGCTTTGTTTTGATCCTCGGGAACTAAAGCAGGTAAACTTTCCTTTATCTCGCTTTTACGCGTTATTTCCATCCAACCTGGGTTAATTAAAACTTTTCCTTCCGTTTTAAATACAAACGCCGCTGAACTTGTTAGACGCGTAGTTACAGCAAATTCTGCAGCAGGGAAAAATACTGAAAGAAATCTCCTTACTACCAAATCGTAAACCTTTTGTTCACTTTCCTTCAAATTTTTTGGCAACGTACCCGTTGGAATAATCGCAAAGTGATCAGAAATAGCCTTATTATTAAAGATAATTCTAGCCGATGGATTCACCCAATGTTGATCTATAATCTTCTTTGCAAATGGTTGATACACCTCATCCAATTGCTTCATCACCGAAATACACGTAGGTGCATAATCTTCTGGCAACGCTTTTGAATCCGTACGTGGGTACGTTAAAGCTTTGTGTTTTTCATACAATGATTGCGCTATATCCAGTGTAAATTTAGCAGAATAGCCAAAACGCTGATTGCATTCACGCTGCAATGCTGTCAAATCAAACAAACGCGGTGCTGATTGTTTTGAGATTTTAGTGGTCTCTTGCACCTCCCAAACAGATGCCTGCTGTTCCTGCAACTGAGCGAATAATGTATCTAATGCTCCCTTGTCCCAGAAACGATCACTGCGATCTTCCTCTTGTTCCTTTTTGAAAGGTACTCGCTGCAACCATCCCTTATAATTCCCTTGCGTTATATTAAAAGTGCAAGAAACTCGCCAAAAAGGAACCGGCTTAAAACTATTAATGGCATGTTCACGTTCACAAATCAATGCAAGCGTAGGTGTTTGCACTCGCCCCACACTCGCAACTTCGCCACGACGTGTTCCCAACATACGCCCTGTAACAGCACGAGTCCCATTAATACCAACTAGCCAATCAGCTTCTGAACGGCAACGAGCAGCTTCTTCTAATGGCTTCATGCTTTCTTCTGTACGCAAATGTGCAAATGCTTCTCGAATAGCATCTGATGTCATAGACGACAACCACAAACGTTGCTTAGGTTTTTCACATCCAGCCAATTCACACAAGTAAGCAAAGATTAACTCCCCTTCTCTACCCGCATCACACGCATTGATCAACCCCTCAACATCATCTCGTTCCATCATTTTTTTCAAGAATTTGAAACGATCAGCTGTTTTTTCAATAGGTTTCAACAAAAACTTTTCAGGTAAAATCGGCAAATTTTTTAATGACCAAAATCGATACTTAGGATCAAAATCACCTGGCATATATAACTCAACCAAATGCCCAAGTGCAGACGTAATGATCATATCATCACGTTCAAAATAACCTTCTTTATTTTGTTTAAATTTACCTAAAGCCTTGGCTAAATCCTTAGCGACACTGGGTTTCTCTGCTATAACAAGCTGCTTCATAAAAAAATTGGCTCATTTAATAATGAGCCCTTACTAATTATTTAAAGTAATATATGTATGATTTTTTTCAAGATAAAACTCAAGCGTTTTTAATTTTTATAAACTCACGCACATTCTTTTCAAAAACCTCACCTCGCTGTTCAAAAGAAGTAAATTGGTCCCAACTTGCGAAACCAGGACTTAACACCAAAACATGATTCAATGGATTTTCACAAAAATGTTTAAAAACATTATCTATGGTTTCTGCTGCCACTATTTGCGCATGAAATTGAGAACTTCGCTCTTGAAGTAAAGTTCCTGTTTCACCTATCAAATATATTACCTCAACATTAGGATAATGATTAAATAACTCAATAAAACGACCCAAATCTTCGCCTTTCCCCCTTCCACCGAGAATCCATCCTACCTGTTTTTTATGCTTTAAACTTTCTAAAGCTGAACAAACAGCATGCAAATTGGTACCTTTTGAATCGTTCCAAAATTCTATATCGCCACAATGTCCACAACAGTACAATCGATGCGCTGGTTGCCGAAAATGTTGAAATGTACGCTGCACACATGCTTCTGAAATTCCCCAATCTTGAGCAAATGCACGCACCAATACAAAATTTTCACACTGTCCTCTAGAAAAACATGCAGGGAAACCTTTTAACCATTCGTATTCACGTTCAACCTGGGGAGCAAAAACAAGGTTATCATTCGACTGCAGCCATTCTTTTAGTGAATTTCCACAAAAAATCTTACCGTTGGTCAATGTTAATAACTGCTGCTTTGCTTTCAAATAATTTTGAAAACTTTCATGATAATAAATATGATCAGGAGCGATATTGGTCCATAATGTGCATACAGGGCGCAAAAACTTCAAAGACCATGCTTGGTAAGAACTAATTTCGCAAACGAAAATATCATTTTTTTCAACCTTATCGCTCGCCAATACTTCTGATAATACTCGACCATTATTCCCAACAGCTGCTACACGTTTACCTGAACAACGTAAAAGTTGCGCTGTAAGCTCAACCGTAGATGTCTTTCCATTGGTACCTGTAACGGCAATTAAAGGATTTTTGCAAAATCGCATTGCAAAATCAATTTCATTCAACCAAAAAATTTTTGAACTTAAAACCTGATGAATCCATGGATGATGCGGCGAAAATCCAGGACTAATTACAACACAGTTATACTTTTCAAGGTTTAACGTATGAACAAATCCTGAACGCTCATCTATTAACTCGTAATTTAAATTCCAACGATCACATAAATGAGCAACTCCTTTTCCGGACAATCCAGCACCTATAATGCCTATACATTTTGTGCTTAAATACTGTATCCAATCAGCATCCATTTTTAACGCAATTTCAACGTCATTAAACCCAATAATCCACACAAAAAAGAAACAATCCAAAAACGAACAATGATCTTAGATTCAGGGATGTTAAGCAATTCAAAATGATGATGCAACGGCGTCATCTTAAAACAACGACGTCCAGTCAATTTAAATGAAGTTACCTGTATTATAACTGATAAAGCTTCTATAAAAAATACAAAACCAACTATTATTAATGTAAAAGCTTGCTGTGTCATCAAAGCAATACATCCAATCCAAGCTCCCAAAGCTAACGAACCTGTATCTCCCATAAAAATTTCTGCCGGATATGCATTAAACCATAAAAAACTAATTCCAGCGCCAATAATAGCAAAACACATCACACTTAACTCCTCTACCCCATTTAAATAAGGCAAATGAAGATACCGACTTAAAATAACATTACCTGTCACATAGGCAAACACACTGTAAGTCAACATTACCGTTAATGTACAACCTATCGCCAAACCATCAATTCCATCGGTTAAATTCAAGGCATTGCTCGTACCTGAAATAACAAAAAACCAATACAAAAAAAGCGCAATAGCTGGCATAGTTGTTACCCAAGGAGTTTTAAAAAAAGTAACATGCAAACTATCGATCTTATTCCCTACCCCCGGAACACTCAACAAAACATACAATACCACTAACGTCACTAATCCTTGGACCAACCATTTCCAATAACTGGCAACACCACGTGAATTGTTATATTTAATCTTTAATCCATCGTCAATTATACCAATCACTGCTAAAGCTAATCCAGTAAAAAGAGCTCCATAACTGTAAACATTACATCTCACCCATAATAAGTTAGCAACTAAAACACCTGAAACAATAGCCAATCCTCCCATGGTAGGCGTATTTTTTTTCCCTGCATGCAATGTTGACAATGCACCTACTGTAGATGCTTCACGTTCGATACCCTTGAAATTTTGACGTCGCAACCATGCAAAAATTTTAGGTCCTACGATTATACCCCATAATAAGGCTGTTATTAGCGCCATTGCGCTTCGAAATGTCACATAACGAAATAGTCGCAATGGCCCCCAGTAATGCTCTAAATGACACAGATAATAAAACATAATTTTATTTATGACATTTTGATGTAAAAAATAAACCCTATTTTTATAAATTTTTACCTTTACAACCTCTTAATACCTACATGTCATTTCAACTTTATCTTAAATTTGCAAAAAACACTTGACATTCATTAGGAAACCTTTTCCAATAATATCATATTAAATGTAATGCAGGGTGGAGCAGTCTGGTAGCTCGTCAGGCTCATAACCTGAAGGTCCTTGGTTCAAATCCAAGCCCTGCACCCAAAGTTTATGCGGGTTAGCGTAAGTTAGCTTTTGTGCGTGTTATTTCTGTTGCAACCCTATTGCAACCTTTCAGGTAAAATTTTATCAAAAATAATAAACTATGATTAAGTTAATCAAACTGTGTTTTGCATGTTGCCTGACCTTCAGAGCAACATTTGTTGAAGCGATTATAATTAAAGAAGAAGCGTATGAAGCGTTAAAGGATTTTGACGCAGAGTTTTGGAGAGATGTAATATATCCTTATTTTCAAAATCAATTGGTCAAAAATCAATGGATTGCTCAGAATGCATCTAAATATCTTGATTCAATTCGCAAAGATGGTTTAACAGAGCTATTTGATCCTGATTACGAGAATTCTGGAAGCGATTTTAGAAATGCTGCTCGAAATATAGATTTTTTGAATGCTTCTATGTTGGATGTTATTTCCTCATTTTATCAAATTCTGCAATGCAAAGTAGATAGTAGAGATAAGGAATATGAGACAAATTATGTAGGAAATATTCGTACTGTTGATACAACCGAAAAAGAAAACTGTGGGATCCGTATTTTTTAGAAATATCTATCGGTAGAAATTTATATCATTTTTGTTTGGATTATAACGGAGATGAAAGATCAGATCAACCCGGTAACTGTGAAATTAGGCAAGTTCTTATAGTTAATGGCAAAGAAAGTCCTTTTGCAGCAGAATATTGGTTATCTTATGCCGAGCTGAATAAATCAAGAAAGTTTCTCTTCAATCTTCTGCTATGTTTAGAAGTGTCACGTAGAAAAATTGAGGACCCTGAGAGATTCTCCATGTTTGAAAAAGATGATGGTACTAAATTAAAAATTCCAAGGTTTAAAAATATTTATTGCAATCTTCCTATTTTAGGAACTATTGTTATAGATTTAGAATTAATGAACGATCAAATCATTGGCATGGAAGAATTTTTTGTAACTACAGGAAAATATTGTTGTTTTTCCGGGAATGATCGTGAAAATCATATTAAAATCATATTAAAAACCTTCTACAAACTTATTGTTACTATAAAAATTTTCAAACCGTAGATCAGTTTTTAGAAGAGATTCAGCGGTTGTATAAGCAGTTTGTTGGATTGAAAGTTACCGATAGAGTGCTATGTTCTTGGGATGAGAAAATTTTTACCCCAGCGAAAACTCAAAAAACACAAGAAGTGGAAATTTTAAAAAGAACAGTTAACATTTTTTCTTCAATAAGAAATGCTATAAATTGTGCTAATGGTATTCACGTTGTAGATATCTCAGATGATGATAATAATTTCTTTTATGCCATTTTACAGATTTTGCAACCTACCATTAGATATATCCATGTGATTCAAAATGATGGGAATTGGCAAGTAGCTGAAATATTAAGGAAATTTTTATCTCCATTATCATAAGAAAGAGACAGGATTGTTTTTCCTTTTCCAGAGGAGTTTTGGAAAAACTTGGAAGAAAAGCTGAATCGTCAAGTCATTGTGTTAGATGCAACAAGCCGTGATGCCAATTGTGTAAAATATTTATGTCCAGATTCTGGATCTTGGTTTTTGCATAATATTTCTAATGAGTATAAACAAGCAATTATTTTGCTTTGGCGTGGCAATCGTTGGCAAGCGGTGCTTCCTGGTTGATTGTTTTTATTAGTCCTCTGTGACAACCGTGACAGTCGTCAAAAATGCCATCTGATCTGCATAAACACTAACAAAACGCTGTCACAAAACAAAATGTGACAGTTTGTGACAGTTATGACAAAAAGAAGGTTAAAAAGATGCATAAAACGATCGGTATACCTCATTTTACAGCATTCCCTCGTTTTAGTCATGTCTTACGATACAAGCCTGTTTAACTGATTTCATTTCGGGAAAAAGCTTAGCGAGATCCTTTTCGAGGGTGTCTTGCTTGATAGATTTCAGGGCATCCCATTGGCGCAGGTTATGTTTTGTAATGGTAACCGTGTGATCGAAGCCGAGAATGTACGCGGTAGCAATTCGGTAAATGATTTCCGTTGGGGCCAGACCGTAGACTTGATGCTCGAAGATATGTTTCAAGCGTGCCTGTTTATCGGGGAAGAAGGTTTTGATTTTTGGGCTATTGTACAAACGCCTTACGATTTCGGAGATGTAAAGACCCGATTTCATGTACAGATCGATAAAAGTTTTTGCGGGATCATCGAAGCATCCTGGGCACTCCTTATCTAAATTATCCACCATTTCCTGAACCAGCTTTTTCGGCGTAAAAATTTGGTTCGTTTTTTGAGGTGGAATGTAATCGAAAATATCTTCCTTCGCAATGTCTTCGAAATAATTAGCTAAACATAATTTCAAGGCCAAAAATTCCTGAACAGAATCATTGAAGACGATAGGATCGAAGAAATGGCCTTCGAAGTGAGCCATCAAGTCGGTAGATTCGTTGATAAAGTCGCCTCCGTCGCGCAACATTTTGAATTGGTCAAGCGTAATAGAGGTGACTTCCTTGAATACTGGAGCAGGTGCAATCGTATCGAAGTTTTCTAATTTCGTTTCTTTGGTGCCGTAAGCCATTAAAAAGGACGGTATGGTTCGGCAAAATCCACGCAGGTAGTCGCGTGTTGTGTCCTCACAAACTTTTTTCTCTTTTTGATATCTGTTGGCTTCGGTTTCTTGAATGAGCGTTTTTTCTGCTTCTCTCACCAAAGTTTCTGTTTGCGCATGAACGCTATCAAAGAGAGATTGTTTTGCCAATTCGATTTCATAATCGTACTTTTTGTTGATAGCCTTTTTCGCCTCTGTAGTTGTTGCTTGCGCCAAAGCTTCCTTACGCTTATGTTCCAGCTTGTTGCGTCGTATTGTAAACTCTCGTTTTAACTTTAATTGTGCTTCTGCACGAGAACGTTCGAATGCAATATTTCCAAACTTCTTCAACGATGTTGGTATTTTACCTCGTATTCAACGCCTAAATTAACGCAGTAGCGTTTCCCGTTTGCTTCATAGCGTCCGTACAAGTGATTCCTTGTTTCACAATTCCTATCTTTTTTTAGCTCTGACGGCACATGTATTGGTTACTATTTTAACCCATAGAAACAAACAGCAAAGCTTTGAAACAATCTTTTTTCAAAAACCAACAAATTCACCAACCTTAGAAGCTACTCCTCATGTCAGCGCTATTCCGCATAAACATTGGGTGCAGGGCTTGGATTTGAACCAAGGACCTTCAGGTTATGAGCCAGTGAGTTTTATTTTTTACAAATTTTTATATATTTTTATTTACTTGTATTTATCAGCGTTTCATGCTCTTATGTGTCTTATGAAGATGGACGTAAATGGATACATTTTGAACAAAAAGGTTGCGATAGGGTTGCAATGAAAAGGATAAGTATAAGGAAAATTTAACCAAAGGTTTTATCGATAAAATTTCCTTGCCTAAAACCAACGGAAGCAAATCCGCGTTCGATAGTTACTATGACACTAAAGAGCGGGGATTGGTTTTGTTGGTAACGGCGAACGGTGTGAAAACGTTTTATCTGCTTACGAAAATTCAAGGCCGTACGCGAAGGATAAAGATAGGACGTTTCCCGGAATTGACCGTCACAAACGCTCGCGAAGTGGCTCAAACGTACAAAGTCCAAATGGCCAAAGGCGAAGATCCTGAGGTTAAAAAAAAGCAATTGAAAGCGGAATTAACGCTCGGTGAACTTTTTAAAATGTTCATGGAACGCTACTCCAAACCGCAGAAACGCTCTTGGAAGGAAGATGAGCGGACCATCAATAAATACTATCACCATTGGTTCAATCGCAAATTATCCGCTATCTCTAAATACGATGTTAGTTTGTACCACAACCAATTGCGTGCTGAACGCGGAATTTATGTTGCGAATCGAATGCTGGAGCGATTAAAAGCGATGTACAACAAAGCCATCGAATGGGGCTGGAATGGGGAAAATCCGGCCATTGGCATTAAAATGTTCAAGGAGACAAAACGCGAACGATTCATTTTGCCGCACGAATTCCAATCATTCTTTGCAGCTGTTGAAGCAGAACCAGATCCGCATATTCGTGCATTCTTTCTCTTGTTGTTATATACCGGTGCGCGACGTTCGAATGTCCTTGCAATGCGTTGGGATCAGATCGATTGGCAATTGAAATTCTGGCGGATACCTCTAACAAAAAGCGGAGAACCTCAAACAATACCGCTTACCGATGAAGCCATAAAAGTTCTAAAATCATTAAAAGAAGCGGACAACAACTCTTCGCCGTGGGTATTCCCGAGTGCTACCAGCGCTTCCGGGCATTTTATGGATCCCAAGAAAGCTTGGCAACGGTTATTGAAGAAGGCGAATCTTCAAGACCTGCGTATTCATGATCTTCGTCGTACTCTCGGTTCTTATATGACAATGAATAATACCAGCTTGCATATTGTCGGTAAAGCCCTGGGACACCACAGCAGTGATGCCACCGAAGTTTACGCCCGCTTACAAGTCGAAACTATCCGCCAAGCCAGCCAAGGGGCCATCAATTTAATGCATAAAAATTTTTAGGATAAATAATTATGAACGACAAAACAAATACATATAATCATACTACAGAAATGTTAAAAAATATACTGGTCGAAAAACGTAAGGAACTTGATGTATTTTATGATAATCTCATCAAGGATTTCGACAAAAGCGTAGCTGGAGATAAAGATCGTGAAACGATTGTTATAAGGCAAGAAATTGGAAATGTTTTACGAAAATGGCTTATCGCTCGTTTTAATGAAAGAATTAACAATTTAGATTCTTTACAGAATGATATTTCAAAACATACGGAATTGTATACGTTATCGGATGTCAAAGAATCAGATCGAAATACAGTAGAACATTACAAAAAAGGTCTAAATATCATTACAAAGCTAAAGTTAACAGGGTATTTAAAGGAATTCTTAAAAGCTAAAGACGTAAATGATATTTGCGAAATTATAAAACTTAAAGAAAATATAACGATGTTGTTTTCAAGAATTCAAGAAAAACAAATATGTTCAAAACACGTCGTAAAACCTTGTATCAAAAAAATAAAAAAAGCAAAGCAAACAATTATTGAGTGCGTCTATAAATTAAATGAGAACGTTATGGATTTCCCTAAAAATCTTGATGATTGGGAACAATTATTACAATCCAATTCAGATCTGTATTTGAAAAGCTTTTATGTTTATATCGATAAATTATATGAAGATGCTCAAAATGATCGTATAGTGTTCAATGCTAATAGCCCAAATATAAAGGAATATAACGAGTTTTTAAATAATTCATGCGAGTATACAAGATCAGAAATGCAATTATTTTCTTTTAATCTATACAAACGTTTTTCAGAAAATGTGCACTGGGCTTGGATTGCAGAAATTGTAAATGCTTTCTATAATACTAATTACGCTTGTGCCAGTATTAGATCGAATATGAGCCAGGCACTTCTGCAGAAAGAAAAATTTCTAGAAAAGATCGGGCTTTGGTATTTGACCAAAGAACTGCGACAAAAATAATTTAGTTTTTAAATTTGAGATTTAACGCCTTAAAACACGTTAGTTTTAGGCTAAAAGATAACTAACGGACAGGAAATATTTTTTTTAATTTCTGTCCGTTAGTAATGTTTGTTCATTCTGTGGTTTAATTGTGTATATGGATAAAAACACTAAAAAATTATTATCAATACAAGAAGCCGCGGACTACCTAGGCGTAAAACCGAACACGATAGCGGTTTGGTTATCGACGAAACGTTACCCGTTGAAGTCGGTTAAGCTAGGACGTCTGCGGAAATTTCGGCAGGAAGATTTGAATGAATTCATTGCTCAAGCGATAGAGGATACTCAAAATGACTGCAATTTACATAAGAAGGGAGGTTATCATGTCTGAGTTAGTGTCTGAATTAGCAGAAAAATTTATGGAAGGTGCAAGAAAAAGCGGTTATTTACAAATGGAAGAAGATATACATAGTACTTTCCCGCTAGATTGTTTACCTAAAGACTTGCAAGCTTACGTACTGGAATTGCAACGTGCTGAACAAATTCCGATAGACTTCTCCGCACCCTTGATGCTGTTTGCAACCGCTGCATCTTGCTTCAGAAAAACTTCTGTAAAGGTTGATTCGAACTTAGTGACACCAATCAATCTCTATGGATTATTTATTGCACCAAGCTGTTTCGGGAAAACAAATATTTTTGAACAGGTATTAAAGCCATTTTATGACAAAAATAGCGAGTTACGTTCATCATCAGTTTCGTCAGGGTCAAGCCCATCAAAGCATTCTCAACTCTTTGTAGAAGATATTACCTCGAAGTGCCTTGCAAATGTTTTAGCGGAAAATGACGAGAGGTCATGTTATTTTTCTTCAGATGCACGAAAAGTTATTGATGTTATCGCAGGATGTTACAAAGACAGGGTAACGGACGAAGCTTTGCTTCTGAAAGGGTTTTCGGGAGATCATTGTTTCATTAGACGCAACAACGGACAAAATATCAATCTAAACCATCCTCTTATTAACATCACTGTTGCTGTACAACCTGACAAAGCTATGTACTTATTTAGGCATAAATCGCTAAAAGACAGCGGTTTGTTAGCAAGATTTTTATGCGTCTACGGTCAAATGGAACCTCGATTGTTGCCAGAAATACCTATTCTGCTGAACGCAGATCTTGAAAAAAAGGTGCATAAACGTTGGGAAGATCTGCTGAAGGAAGATTTGAAAAGAAAACCGGTAATTATTAGCGCTGATGAGGATGTTTATCCGCTCTATCGTTATTATTACAATTCCATTCAGCAAAGATTAAGATCGAATGAAAGTATCGCAATCTTTATGAAACGTTGGGCCGAAATGGCTATACGTATAGCAGGAAGCTTACATATGTATGAGTTCCCTGCCGAAGAACCGTTATCTGCAGATACATTTCAAAAAGCGATTAAAATTCAAAAAACGTTTTTTGCTCAACAACAAATGAACTTTATAGATAAGGTTTATAACAAAAATCAGGACAAACTGTTAGACAAATTTTATGCTCTTTTACTGGAAAATAACGGTAAAGTTCCCATTCGCGAAGCTTATCGCAAACTTCATATAGACAAGGATCCTTTCGTACAACTTGTAGAACAAGATCCTTGGTTACGTTTAGACAATAAGTATGTCTATTGTGACAATCGTGACAGTAACTAAAAACGCTTTCTATCCTGCATGAATACTAACAAAGCACTGTCACAAAATCGAATGTGACACTTTGTGACAGTTGTGACAATTTTAAAGGAATACCATGACTACTTATATTCAAAAACTTTATTCAATCCCAGCTCTGGGTAAGGGTTGCCATACAGCTCTTCTTGGAGTCGCTAACTGCGGAATTCGCGAAGGGCTTTCGGAGGAACAAATCTTTGCAGACATTCGACAACATATCCCCAATGGAACCCGCTACGTTCCTGACAGTGAAATTTATGCTGCCATTTCAAAAGCGAAGAGCGATTACATTCCTTACCGTAGCATATTTGAAAAACCATTTAAAAATTCTGTGTCCAAATCAAAAATTTCTTCAGAATATCGAGATCATCTGCTAGAAAAAGGCAAGGGAACAGAAGAGGTTGATTTCTGGGAAGCTTCCCCAGTTCGATTATTTGATGCTCCAGAAAAAGATACGGTACTTTTCTTGCGAACACTTTACGATCCTGATGATTTCTTATTTATCGGCACTCAATATGATACAAAAGTTCGAACAGTCCGTCAATGGATAGATCTTTTCAAAAAAAATCCAATGTCTTTACCGTTTATTTGCCCAAATTCCGTCGATGGACAACTGCATCCAACAAAATCCAAGGCCCTATCTTATCGTTGCGACGAAGCCGTTTGCAAATTTAAATTCGCCGTACTGAAATTTGACACGCTATCTCGTAATGAACAATTTGCATTTTTGGGAGTGGCACTCCACGAACTACCCGTGGTTGCCCTCATCGATTCCGGTAATAAGAGTATACACGCTTGGATTCGCATACCCGATGTTCATACCCTCGATGAATGGAAAATAAAAATCGAGCAGAAATTTTTCGAGCAATGCTTAAAACCTCTTGGCATCGATACCGCCTGCAAAAACCCTTCCCATATGAGCCGCCTCCCCGGCTGTATCCGCAAGAAAACAGGCCGGTGGCAACAGTTGTTGTATCTGAATCCGGAGGCTGGGATGGATTAATTACGTTACGATACTTTGATGGGGATTTCGTACATACTGATAAAAGGCAGTGAGCTATTACAAAATAAAAGGTTAAAAGGTAATTTTTCGAGTTCTAGTCCACATAAATACTAAACCCAGTGCCGAATTTTTCTTTAACTTTTTCAGAAGTTTTACTAAATATTTAGCTTTTTTAACAAAACACTATACCTATAACTGCTCTTTGCAAAAGAATCTAATAAGGTTTTATTTTCTGTACTGGAATTTACTACATATTTAAGGATTGCTTTTAAAAATGCTAAATCTGCTTCTAAACGTCCTAAAGCTTGTGCACCGGCCATACGATCATGACCTTTTAGGCTATTTATTCCTTTTTCAATAACACTACAAACCGTTTGTATTTTTTCTATAATAGCCTCCAATACTTCAGGCGTAAGATTGTTTCCACGTAAACCAGAAATCTCCGTTCTTATCTTTGATTCTTCGCTCCTTATTTCTGGCATACCAGCATTTAAAAAGTTCAACGCAACGCTGCCTAATAATGTTAGAAAAATTGTTTTAATTATTGTTTTCACGATTTTATGATGTTTTTGTTCTTTTAAATTTGTCAAGCATATTATTGAATTGCTTGTCCACGAATTAGCCTCCAATTCTGTAGATTGCCATTTGTAATTTGACGATAACATTCTATCACAATTTCATGAGCTAAATTAAAACGATTGGGTACGCGAGGATAGGAAACGGGTTCAATTTCTGTCGTCACATGCCCAAAACGCATATGTTGTCCTTGGGAAGCTCGATAAACATTTTCAGATAAATCGTCACCATTTAAAAAAGTTTCTGCAATAGGGATAAATTGATTTATCCCATTAATTTGTACAGGCCTATCATTATGGTTATTCCTATGTAAAAAAAATGCATTATTAGCAATGAGTGGCAATAAATTAGGTATATTCAAATTGGGACATCCTAAAATTGTTGCCATATCTTCTGCATCGGCAGTTGCATCCCAAACGCATAATTCGTTTATGTTTCCATAATAACAACGTAAAGGGTATTTGAATTCAAGAGGATCATCAGAATCTAGATTACTAAAACGATTTGGATTTCTTAAGCTATGAAACCAGTGTAACATTTCATGAAATAGAGCAATATCGTAAGTACGATTTTCTTCATCTGTTGTTAATTCATTATTACCATTTAGAGCTAATGTTGAAGTAGTTATGTTAACATTAAGATCAAATTCTATTGTATGGTTGTAAAAATCAAAAGCAAAACCATCGTTCGTAGACACAATAGTTATACTTCTACAAGTATTTCGTCTATTTAAATTGTAAGCTATTGGTAAAATAACATCATTTCCGCAACACCCTTCATATGTACCATTATCTCTTCTTCTAATCTCAATAAACAAGCGATACAACAAAACTCGACCGACAGGATCAGCAGCAATATCGCGAAAAGTTCGCCAAAATTGTTGCCTCAAACCTGCTGAACCAAGTTTAATTATGACTTCCGGAAATCCATTAGCAAATCCCATTTTGGGTTCTTTAGGTTGTTGTGCTTGTCCTACGTTTGAAAAATTAACTGCCTTATTCCCTCCAAAAACCCTCACCCACCAATTGGTTACCTCATTATCATTAAGTTGACCAACGTATTGGGCTCCTGACCATAGCCCAGCATCTTGCGTACTAGGTTGAGAACCATCTATTGGGAAATATAAGTGGCAATTTGTATTTGGAATATGAACGTCTTCACAAAATTGCCTATTTTGATAACTTGTAAGGGCTTGAATTTGCCCTAAAGGGTCGATCTGTTCCTGCCTTCCAGGCGTCCCTACAGGCAAAGTAAACTCTGGTATAGCCAATAACCACGATTGCGCTACCAAGAACACAATCACTATAATTCCGAATTTCTTCACTATTTCCATACTAAATATATCAGCCATTTTCTAAAAAACTTTAGGAAAAATTTAGTTTTTTGAAAAATTTTATGAAAAAACCTAAAAGTTTTAATTTTATATGCAAAAAGAGTATACTGAAGGAATACTCCACGCCTGCTAAGAAAATTTAGTCAATTATCTTTTCTTAGTAAATTTCACTAAGAAAAGTTATTTTACCAAACAAACCCAAGACTCATCTGCCCAATTCCTTGCAATGAGCGCAACAAGCGCAGATTCTTTTCGATAGAGCGTTGCAGATGTGTTTCGTAGCGGATGACTTTGTCGGTGTTTTCAGCCGAGGGGAGTTGAGCTACGGATTCATAAACGGAACGCTTATGATCAAATTCTTTAATGCCATTTTCGTAATAATTCGGCATATTGCTACCTGAACGCAATTTGTCTTCAATGCTCTCTAACACGTCAGCTTTAAACCTGTCGAGATCCAACTCGTTCCAGGTGCAAAATTCGCTGAGCTGTTCACAATTTTCTAAAAGTTCGATATCCATGTGCCGGTAGTTTTCTCGGAAACGCTGTTTTAATTTTTGGACGATTTCTTCTAAGAGTTCATAGGAATCTCTCGATAAATGGGATAAATTTGTTGTTTTATTAGAAGTTAACCATTTTTTAAGCTGATTTAAATCCGCCCATTCGGCTTTGTGGTTCTCATAGTCTCTAATAAGAGATTCTCGTCTAATCACTTCTACCGCTGAACTGGACGCATCCAGATTCAAAATTTCCAATTGCATTGCGCCCTGCTCAAACGCAAGCACTTTCCGCAAACGCCATAAGGGAACTTTTTGAAAAAAGCTTCCCTTAACCCTTCAAAACTTTTTCGTTATTTTGCAACAATGTTGCAAAATGAGTAAAAGTTTTAAGGGAGTTTGAGGGATTTTTTGTAAAAAATCCTTCAAAACAATACACCAAATATAAGCGTTTCGTAATCCCGCAATTCTTCATTGGAAATATTTTTTAAACATTTTTTCGTAAAAATCCCATGTTTTACCGCATTCAAAGCCGATTTAGCCTTACCTGCTTCCGTCTTCGGTCCCGTTGACAATTGCGCATTCCTTCGATTTGCTGATAATTTCTGCAAAGATAAGTCTCCCATACCTGTTATTATCAGGCAAATAGCGGAAAATTGCAAAAGATTATTTGGAAGTTTTTAAAGGGCTAAGGTTTCGTCAAAAATCAAGTAAAAATGACGAAATCGCCGTCAATTTTTCAAATTTTGGCGATCTGAGGTCTGCAATCACTTTTAGGCGAAGCTTAAAAACGTTGTAAATTTTCAATGTTTTTAAAATACACTTTAAAAACTCTGCAAAAAAAGAACATTTTTACAAAAACCCCTAAGCTGTTCCTCAAAACAGCCGATATATAAATGTAGCAAGTTTTATTCTTAGGGGTAATGAGAATCATGTCTTGTTCGTGTGCCACAAAAACTTTCGTTTCGTATAAAAAGCGGATAAACAAGCCGAAACACTATCAGCTTTCGTTGCTAGAGTTTAATGATGAGGCGGATATCGATATACTTGAGCAGAATATTTACGATTTGGATCCGGAAATATTGGCGTTGTTGTTGCAGGATAGGACAACAGAGAAGAACATCCTCTGGGCATGTGATAGTTATGTGAAGTATGGGGCACAATATCGCGCTGAATGTCAAATACTACCACAAAGCGTATGTGCAGACAGATGGAAATCTTAAATGCAAACAGGTGCTAAGTATCAAATCGATACGCAAAGTACTTACACATTGATATTAGGGATGAAACAATTATCAATACGCATAATTTGCTTTGAAGGCAAGTAGTCCATCTTTTCCTGAAATAGACTGTTTATCAACCATCTGTATAAATTTACAAGGCCTTCGGGAGGAGGTAAATTTCCTAATGATTTTGGCAAATAAACAGTATATAAAATGCTCAACATAGCTCTATCCATTGGTTTTAGATCATTTGAGCGCCAAGCATTAATCTCGCTCAACGATTGCACAGATAGGCCGTGATCACCGTGTATAATAATAATTGGCTTATTATTTTCATCGTATGAATCTAGGATTTGCTTTACGACTTTTAACGTTAAAGCGTTAAGATTTTTAATTTGATTTAAATATTCGCTAGCCTTATTTTTTATATTATTATCAGGTCTAAACATAGACTCTATATTAGAAATTAAATTTGGATTTTGCTCTCCGGAAGCAGTAAAAATAAAAGGTTCATGAGGGCAAATTACGTGAAATAAAAAATAATTACCACGTTCTCCATACGCTTCTTTAACAGAAACCATTTGATGGAATTGATTGAAAATATTATTGTAATGTTTCTTTAGAAAAGATTTAAACAAGAAAAATTCCAATGGTGTTCTTAAAAAAAGATAATAATAAAAGTCTAAACGAGATCTCTTCGTACGAAAATCAAATTCAATGGATTCTAACGTTGGTACGTCGGGAGAATTGATATAACATTGATATCCACCTTTGTTTTTTAAAGTCCTTATAGCTTTATTATTAAAGTAAATACGTCTTTGTAAATCATACTCGTTATATTCATCCGTATTCAAATAATTCATTTCAAAGGATGAACAAAAAGTCGGAATAGTATTACTATAATTGCTTTTCGCATCCATGTCATACCAAAACCCCAAATTGCTTAACTGTTTGTAAAAATCGGTATTATCAAAATCATAAGCTTCGGATAAATAACGACAGGATACATATGAGTCTAAAACAATATGATATATGTTGGGGTATTTATTTCTATCGGCTCGAGTAGAGCACTCACTATTTCTTGATTGATGATTTTTATTTCCATAAATTTTTGAAAAATTACAAATTGTTAGTAAAAAAAGTATTATCGCAAAAAAATTCAATGATTTTTTTAAATTTTGATTAAAATTAACAATTTTTATAAATTTGAACAATAAGTAAAGACTCGAACATAAGAAAAATATTGCTATCGTCCATCTATGAGCGTACATAATAGGAAAATCATTTCTTAAATTTTGAAAAAAATGAATACGTACCACTTGCATAAACGGTATGAAAAACATAAAACAGCAACTCAAAGTGAACGTAAAAAATAAAAATTCCTCATGTTTTGTTTTCTTAACAAACCATACCAATATACTTTCTGTAAAACAGATAAACAGACTGGCTTCTATCAAGTAAGAAACCGAGAAAAATGTAAAATTGCATCCTGTTGTATAAAAATAGAACAGGTAAGAAAGTGTGAAAAAAATTAAGTACATAAAAAATACACTCCCATGAGATATCTGTAGGTGCCCATTATCTCTTTTTTTCTTTAAAAAACAATTTTTTAATCGGTGTAAAAATCTTAGCGATGGTACTCCTAAAGAAATATACAACGGTTAAACAACCCGCAATTAGGCTCTGCACAATCAAGCCACCTAAACCTGGATCTATATAACATAACATAACATAAATATCCAAAATGAATCATTTATATTTTTCAAGCTTTTTTTGAACAAATCGCAAATGTTCTGCCGCGATCTCCGGAAGATCCTCGTGTTAATTTGCAAATTCTTTCTACGTCAAAATAACGCTTTAGTACTTCCAAAACTTTTTCTAAACGCTCTGGAGTCTCATAACTTGGGTGATGCGACTCGAACAACAGGATACCGCCATCTTTTACATACTTATGACATTTTTTAAAATAATCCTCCACAGATTGCTTTGTGTTATGATCATAAGTTGAATGATTGGCGAAAGATAAAACAACATCGTATGTCTTATCTTCATTGTAATCTTCAAAAACACCAGCCCAAAAATTTACGTTATGGATATTCAGAAATTCTGCCGAAGTTTTAGCAATTCGAATTAAATACGGATTGATATCAAAAGCATCGATAGATTTACAAACATCTGCAACTTCCAAAGGTAAAAAACCGGCATTCGTTCCTATGTCCAAAACCGTTTTCCCTTTTAAATGCTCATACAATTTCATTCCGGCAATTCTTGCTTCTGTATTACGAAAACCAGTTATATGCAGTGGCTTGCAAGATTGATAAAAATAACTCTCTCCGTAGTCGTAAGAATCATAATTCTTTTCTTGTTCTTCGAGAATTTTTGCGACTTTATAATGGAGAGGTAATTGCTTTTTAACAAGGAAGTAATCTTTTAAGCGATTTAAAATAGCTTGCTTTTTTGCATTAGAATCAGCTAAAGCGAACAATTTAATAAAAGAATTTATCGCTTTAACCGGTTGCCATTTTGTATAAAGGCATTCTGATAGTTTCTGATTGGCTCTGATTGGCTCTGATTGGCTCTGATTGGCTCTGATTGGCTCTGATTGGCTCTGATTGGCTCTGATTGGCTCATAAGGAAATTATCTTGTTTGAATTCAAAAAATCAAGCTTTTAATTGCTTTTTTATATACTCCGCCCCCTTTTTGGCTGAACAATTCCAGTGGAAGACGTGCTCATTGCGCATTGATTTTAATGTTTCACGCCAATTATCGGAATTTTTCAATAAATCTTCGATAACCGGTAAAATATTATCCAAATCTAAGTTAACGCTAATACCGACTTTATCTCTTAGTTGCAGTTCTATTGGTTCGATATTTAAATCTTTCCAATTTTTATTGTGCTCTTTTAAAGGTGTATCGATGAATAATACCGGGCGCTCTGTTCCGAAAGCATATTCAAAGGCGATTCCAGAACGATCTGTGATAAGCAGATCCGCTTCGTATAAACTATCTTCGTTTAGTAATTGATCTTCCCAAATGAAATTTTGTAACGTTGAAATGTAGTTTTTTAGAGAATTAGCCAAAGATTTTCTTCGTTTCAAAAACTCTGGATGGGGACGGACAACAACGCGGTAATTGGTTTGAGATAAAGCATCCAGAAGTGGTCGAATTCCATTTTCAAATAAGCTTGCCATGCTCCATGTTGGGGCAATTAATATCGTTTTTTTAAATTGTTTTTTGTAGGATTGATATTTTTGATACACAATATCCATGCGAGGATAGCCTATAGAAAGCAATTTCTTATGATACAAGTGATATAGATTTTCTCGCGCTTCAATTTCTTTAATATGATGAGGCCCTACACAAAAAACGGTATCGTAAGCATCAAAAGCAGCTTCATTATATTGCAAATGTGTACTTGAAAAGGCGTGAAACAAGTAGATATATTCCTTGGTATGTTTTGATTTTTTCAAATGGTACATGTTCAAATCTGGCATCGTAAAAACGAAACACTTTGTATCTATTTTATCAAAAACGGATTTTAAGAAAAAATTAAAATAAAATGGATAAAGACGACCATGATGGCGAGTTAATATGGGATCATTCGCATCCGATGTTATGTAGCTACATGTTATAGAAGAATCTTTTAAAAGCTCTTCCAAAAATGGGCTGAAGGTTTGATAGTAAATAGCTCGTTCGGAGTAAAAGACAAGCTGACGGTGTTGTTTATGATTTTCAGCGAAAAAATTCTTGTAAGATTTGAATTCATTAAATAACTTTGAGATCGTATCAAACATATGCAACAGGTAATCATATTAGGTGCTGGGAAGTCAAAACAATTTGTTGAAAACCCAACGAATATAAAAGTTAATTTGCAGGAAACCGTTTTAGATTGGCAAGTTTCTGCCTTCGAAGGAGAAAGTTCTCGGTTTACTTTTGTGGGAGGCTACCAGTTTGATAAAATTGCCCATAAATATCCTGATTTGCATTTTGTTTTTAATTCTCAGTGGGATAAAACATCTTGTGATGTATCTTTGCAAAATTCAGGATTTGTGGAAGATTTACCGGCATTTGTTGCTTATGGAGATGTTTTGTTCAGATCTCAGTTAATACAACAAATGCTGCAAACAGCTGAACAAACCAATGATGCTGCAATCGCTATAGATGAAGATATTTCACTGTTAGAAACAAAAGAAAACTGTGAAGCTTTTGTGGATAAGCAAAGCAATAGAAAATATCCCTTTATAGGTTGCGTTTATTTAAAACCCAGTGTGCTAAAAGTTTTAAAAGAGGAAGGTTGTTTCTGTGATAAACTCAATGAGCATCGTTTATCAGGTATTATTGATTGTTTACAACAAAAAGGTTTCAAAATTGATTTTGTAAACGCACATAATTTATGGGCGGAAGTAAGTAATCCCATTGACGTTGCACGCTTTGTTTTGACGACGAAAGCACAAACGCTGTACGCGCTTAGAAAGCATGTTAAGAAGTCATGTATTCTTGAGCAGATTCATTTTTCTACACAACAATGGTTTAAAAATCCAGATCACGTAATTGATACGATACTTAGGACTTTTGGAGACAAAGATCTTGTTGTAAGAAGCAGTTCATTGCAAGAAGACAGCTTTACAAAAGCCAATGCAGGTAAATTTGAAAGCGTATTGAATGTTACCCCAGAACGTGATACTTTAGCGAAAGCTATTACGGAAGTTATCCATTCTTATGGAGCAAACAATAATGCAGATTTAGTATTGGTGCAACCCATGTTACACAATGTCAACGTGAGTGGTGTTGTTTTTACAAGAACACTTAACTATGGTGCACCTTACTACGTTGTCAATTACGATAAAAAAGATACGGCCGCCATTACAAGTGGTGCAAGCAAACAAGATGAAACGTTTTATCATTGGAAGTATGCCGACCTTCCGTCAGATGCACCTAACTTTTATAGAAAATTATTCGAAACTATTCAAGAAATCGAAACTTTAACGCAATTCGATGCTCTTGACATTGAGTTTGCCGTTACGAATGATGAAGAATTGTACATTTTCCAAGTTCGACCGATTGCATCGCAACATTTGAGAGAGATTGGTGATCATCGTTTGGATGAGCACTTAGAATGTACTGCAAAACGCTTTGTCGATTATCAAACCGCCCAACCTGATGTACAGGGCAATACGACTATCTTTGGCGTAATGCCTGACTGGAATCCTGCTGAAATTGTAGGTACAAAACCGCATCGCTTGGCTATTTCGCTTTATCAAGCGCTTATTACGAATGATATTTGGGCGCAGCAACGTGCGGAATTTGGATACAAAGATGTACGTCCTTATCCGCTCATTATCAATTTTGCCGGACATCCTTACGTGGATGTTCGTGCCAGTATACATTCCTTTTTGCCCAACAATTTGTCAACAGATACAACAAAGAAGTTAGTTAATTTTTACATCCATCGATTAAAAAACAATCCGGAGTGGCACGATAAATTGGAATTTATGTTGATGCCAACCTGTTATACGGTCGACTTTAAAGATCGTTGGCATGATTTGCTGATAAATGAAGCGAAACTTTCCGAAAATGAGTATCAGCAATACGAAAAAGCTTTACTTGATTTAACTCTAGCTGGCTTTAAAAAATGCCAAAAGTGTTACGAAGCAATGGATGTTATTGAAAAACGATTCTCGCGCATTGCAGATACTCATTTGAAGCCTTTGGACAAAATTTACGTTTTGATGCAAACCTGCAAAATAGGCACACTTAATTTTTCCCATTTAGCGCGCTGTGGTTTTATTGCTAGCTCGTTTTTGAAGTCTTTTGTTGCGAAAGGTGTTATTTCTGAAGCTGAAAAAAGCTCACTTACAGAAAACATCCAAACCATCGCAGGCCAAATTTTTGAAAAAACTCAGCAAGCGATTGAAGGGAAAATTTCAAAAGAAGATTGCATCAAAATGTATGGTCATTTAAGGCCAGGGACGTACGATATTACTTCGCCAACTTACCATTCAGATCCCGATAAATACCTATTTTGTAATGTAGGTGGTAAAGCTATTGCGACAGGAAAAGCTACAAATATTACCCCCCCCCATTACGATGCTTTGGAGAAATGTCTCAAACAAATTTTTGGCATCTCTTTAAGTGATTTTAAGTTGTTTTTGAAGCAAGCCATCGCGGGACGTGAATATTCTAAGTTTGTTTTTACAAGATACATTTCTCTAATTTTGGATCTTGTAGAAGAAATGGGTAAAACTTACGGTTTTACTACCGAAGATGTGGCTCATTTACCCATAAATGTCTTTGAAGATATGCGCAATGGGCTATATTCAGTTCGAGATATCAAACATATATTCTCGATGCTTATTGAACAAGGCAAAGAATACTATCGTATTATACAATGTATCGAATTGCCGCCGTTAATTACACAGTTAGAAGATTTTTACGGATTTTTTGTTCCTAAAATATTGCCCAATTTTATCGGTAATCAATCGATTGAAGCTGAAATTGTTTATCTTAAAAATTCAAAGCAAGCAGACAGCATACAATTAAGAAATAAAATCGTTTTAATCAAAAATGCTGATCCGGGATTTGATTGGATATTCAATTATGAAATCGCGGGTCTTATTACAGCTTATGGAGGGCCTAATTCGCATATGGCCATTCGTAGTGCTGAGTTTAAATTGCCGACAAGTATAGGTGTAGGTGAGGCTTTATTTGATAAATTAAAAGTGGCTCACTTTATCCAATTAGACTGTGCTTCACATAAAATTGACATCATTCGGTAGTTTATGTTAAAGATAGGCATAACTCAGCGTGTAGATTACATCGAATCGATCGGTGAAACACGTGATGTTTTGGATCAACGTTGGATAAAATTATTATCAGAAAATGATTTTATCACAGTTCCTATTCCCAACACCTGCAATATTTCGAAATTCATTGATGTAATGGCGCTAGATGGTATTCTTATAAGCGGAGGCAATGATCATAGCACACGTACTATTTGTGAAACTGCGTGTATTGAATATTGCATAAAACATCACTTGCCACTGTTCGGCATTTGTCATGGTATGCAGTTCATCGGACAACATTTCGGTTCTAAATTAGTCTGTATCGAAAATCATGTTGGCATTTGTCACAATGTAATGATAAAAGATAATCGTTACGGAATCCCAAGCGGAACTTTTAATGTTAATTCTTTTCATAATTTTACATTAGATAAAATACCAGAAGAATTTTTTATTTTAGCAATCGATAATGATGGACATTGTGAAGCCATGTGCCATAAAAGCTTACCGATTGTAACGTTTATGTGGCATCCAGAGCGTCCACCATTTTTAAATTGGTTTAATTATTTTATAAAAGATTTTTATGAAAGATGTTAAAATATTCGTGCTTTGTGCGGGTGAAGGCAAACGTTTGCGGCCATACACAGAAACTAAACCTAAGTGTATAGTCCCCTACAAAGGGAAGATGTTGCTTCAGTATCAGTTAGAAGTTTTCAAACAATTTGCTCTAACAGATATTACGCTTATTGGCGGATATCACAATGAAGCTTTACCTAAAAAAGATCATCCGGTTGTTGTGAACAAAGATTTTGCCACAACAAATATGCTTTACAGTTTATTTTGCGCGGAAAATCTTATGGATGAGTCTAAAGATATTATCATAAGTTATGGTGATATCATATATCATCATTCCGTTTTTGAAGCTTTATTAAACGCTAGCCATCCTTGCAATATAATTACAGACATTGGATGGCATACGTATTGGAATAATCGCATGGAAGATCCACTCAAGGATGCTGAAACATTTCGCTGGGATCCAATCTCGCAAAAAATTTTCGAACTTGGTAAGAAACCAAAAACGCTCGATGATATTCAGGGGCAATATATCGGATTATTTAAAATCTCAGCACCATTTGTTAAAGAATTTAAACAAATGTACAAAACATTTAAGGCTGTACATCCGAACTATAAAAATGCGTACACGACAGACTTTTTACAATTCCTCATTGATAAAAACTTTCCTGTATTTGGCGTCCCTATACACAATCATTGGACAGAGTTTGATACCGTTAATGATTTAAATTTGGAGCTTGATTGGTTATGAACAATTTTTTTTAAACGTTTATTTATAGAGAATGAAAATGTTTAGCATATTATTTGTATTGTTAATTTTGTTATTACTAATAATTGAAATATCTCTAAGAGGATATTTGATCAAAGCAGGATTGTTTTTCAAAGAATTTCCTTCAATTAATAAAAAAATTATTAAAAAATATAAAACTTTCGATCAATATCTAGGATGGAAACCTATTCCTACAGTTAATCATCCTGATAATACAGGTTCTTATATAGGAGTAGACAGGGGAGCTTCTTATTCTATTGATAAATTTGGAAGTAGGACGTTTGAAAATTCATTTAGTCAGGCAGAATACATAACAACCTTTGGGGATTCTTTCTGCATGTGCAGAGAAGTAAACAACGATGAAACAATACAATACTTTTTATCTGAATTAACAAATTCTTACGTTTCAAATTACGGCGTTGGAAATTACGGCTTAGACCAAGCTGTTTTAAGATTAGAATCTACTCCATTACAAAAATCCATAAAACTGGTATTAATGATAATTACTCCATGGACAATAGAAAGAATAATAAGTGTTTGGAAACATTATTGTGAACCTGGAAACGTATTAGCTGCAAAACCAAGATTTGTTTTAGAAAATGGGAATTTAAAATTCATTGAAAATTTTATAAAAGATGTTAATGAATTTGAAAATATTCCAGCTTATGAAAAATTTTTACACAAATACGATGGTAATTACCCAGGGTTCTTGCAAAACATAAAACAGTCTCCCAAAACAGCTTTAAGTTATTTAATTCAAGATAAAAATCTCCTAAATTATTTATTAGCATTCAATAGATTAAAATTTTCTAAAGATAAAAATGTAAAGAATTTCCTTAAAAATGCTGAACCATTTATTGTAAAAAATTTACAAAAAGAAAATGAATACTTACAGATGCTTTATACTCAACAATCTAAATTATTGGAGGCTATACTTTTACGTTTCGTTCAGTTTTGTAAAAATAAAAAACATATTCCTCATTTAATTATGCTCCCATCCTATTCTCATATAAAGTTTATACAACAGAATAACAATTTATACAGAAATGAACTGAAATCAATATGTGAAAAAATAAATTTAAATTTCTTAGATATGTTTGATTTTTGGAATACATTTGATAAAAATGATTTAGAAAAGTATTTTATTGATACCTATGGACATCATTCCGCATTAGGGAATAAATATATCGCAAAAATTATTTATGAAAAGGTTTTAAATAAAAAGTAATTGCGGAAATGTAACAAGTAGATATGAACTCGACGAAGGGAATGTAATTTTAACTGAAGAGTATCCTTCGCTTCATTTCACTACAAACAGTGATGATCTAAAAGCATTGTATCGTCTTGTTTTTTCATTTTACGATCCAGCTGTTCGTGCTCTATGTCTAAAACATGTTTTGGAGCAATATGAGACGTTGAGCCATCTACCTTCCAATCCTCAAGATACCTCCAAAGGTATCACTTTCCATTTTATGCACGATGAATTAAAAAAGAAAAGTCTCAACGAAATTTTTTGGCTTTGAAACTACGTTTAGCCAATTATTTCGAAGACATTGCGAAAGAAGATATTTTTGATTACATTCCACCTCAAAAACGAACCAAATTTTTACTCCTAAAAAGCTGGTTCAAGAAATGGTGGATAATTTAAAAAAGAATGCCCGGATTGTTTCGATGATCCCACAAAAACCTTCATCGATCTGTAC
>CAKUSQ010000001.1 GCA_934691225.1 uncultured Opitutales bacterium | reverse complement strand
CTTTTTGCATTCTTCAGTTACACCGCTGATAACCTTAGGAACATTGTCAAAATTCGATAAAGGATTTCCTGGATCTTCGCGTTCTGGCGAATATCCCAAATAAAAATCAACACCAACTTTACCAAAAGCTTTCTCTAGTACCGGTAACATTACCTCGATAGTAGTGCCAGGGTATGTCGTAGATTCAAGCATAACCAAAACACCGCTAGAAGCATTTTCTGCTATGGATTTTACACTTGACTCAATATAAGATAAATCCGGTGTGTGTTGTTTGGTTAACGGCGTTGGCAAACAGATAATTACAGCTTCGGCTTCTCTCAAAATATCAAAAGAAGAGGATAATTTCAATTTTCCTGAACTTATATACTTAGGAAAGATAGAAACATCTAATGACGAAATTCTGTTGGTACCTTGGGATAAATCTTCAATCCGATTTCCATCAATATCAACACCTATTGCGGTTAATCCCTTTTCCAGACAGCGCTTTAGTAGGGGACATCCTACATAACCCAAACCTATAATTACCACATTCATTTTCTTTGCTTCAATTTTCAAAATCAATTTTTGATTGAAAATTCATTTCTAAATAAAGTCAATTTCTAAATAAAGTCAATTTCTAAATAAAGTCAATTTCTAAATAAAGTCAATTTCTAAATAAAATCACGAAGCACTGATCCTAGGATGTAGTTTCTCACGATTTCATAAATGATTTCCGTAGGAACTAGCCCGTAGATTTGATGTCCAAGAATAGTCTTTTTATGCTTGCTTTTTCTCAAATTTTTATCGATTCTAGAGTCATGCTATTCTGCGATCTCATATATTTTGCACTACTATTGCCGATTACAGTATTTTTGTATTGGAAGGTTATCGCATGTAGACGTTTTTCATTAGCAATTTCAATATTGATCATTGCGTCGGCGGTATTTTACATCACGTGGAGTTGGAAGTTCTTTTTACTCCTGCTGGGGTCTGCTACAACCAATTTCTTTATCGGTAGGAAACTCTTATCGACAGAAAGGAATCCTTTCATTTTATTGTTGGGTGTATTATTTAACGTAAGTTTGCTCGGTTATTTTAAATACTTCAATTTTTTTATCGATAACTGCAATTGGCTTTTGGGAACGCATTTCCAATTTGCAAAGATCGTTTTGCCTTTGGGAATCAGCTTTTACACATTCCAGCAAATTGCCTACATTGTAGATGCTTATAAGCACGAAATCCAACCTTGCGGCTTTTTTACCTACATACTTTTCGTAATCTATTTCCCACAGCTGGTTGCAGGGCCAATCGTTCATTACCAAGAAATGATGCCACAATTTGGCGCACAAAAGGAAGTACGTTGGGATCTTATATGGGAAGGCTTGTTCATCTTCATTTGTGGTTTATTTAAGAAAATTATTATTGCCGATAAATTGGCTGTCTTTGTCCAACAGGGATATGGCAATGTCGATCAAATTGGATTTTTAGGTGCTTGGTTACTTAGTTTGAGTTATACTTTCCAACTTTATTTCGATTTCAGTGGTTATGCCGACATGGCTATTGGTTCCGGACTATTTTTTGGTATTCGCCTTCCCGAAAACTTTAATTCGCCCTATAAAGCGCTCGACATACAAGATTTTTGGCGCCGTTGGCATATAACCCTTTCAACTTGGCTAAAAAATTATATCTATATTCCACTTGGTGGAAGCCATTGCACATTGTTAAGAACATGTATCAATTTATTTCTTACGTTCTTTATTGGTGGTATTTGGCATGGTGCCGGCTGGACTTTCATCATTTGTGGCACTATGCATGGTATCGCTACCGTCATTCATCGTCTCTGGCATCAAACTGGCTTGCATCTCAATAAGTTTTTTGCCTGGTTAATTACCTTCAATTTTGTCAATTTCGCTTTGATCTTTTTTAGAGCTGAGTCTGTAGGGGATGCAGAGAAAATGGTTAAGACCATGTTCAATATTTCTTGGCTAAAGGAAATTTGTAATGGTTGGCATGCGCTAACACACGCTGCTTTGTTGCGTGGTACATTGTTCTCAAGTTCCCAACTTCATTATAATTTAAAATATTGCCTTGTTTGCCTATTCATTTGTCTGTTTTTGAAAAATATCCGAGATCAGTTTTCCAGATTTTGTAAACCTTCTATTATCAAAATTTTCTTCTTAATAGCAGTTTTTTGGGGAACGATAGCAGCTATTGTTTCAAGAATTTGTGAAAATGCAGACAGGATAGATTTTCTTTACTGGCAGTTTTAATTATATGAGCAATTACAAATTTTGTACGTTATTTTTTATTGGCATCAATATTTTGGTGGCGATAAGCATTGCAGTATTAACATATACATTGGATCCTTTTTGTATTTGGCATATGCCATGGTTCAAATTTCATAAGTATTATAACAATCAACTTATGAATATTGGTTTGATAAATAATATTTTGCCTAATAATCCTCAAATAGATACATTTATCGGAATAAATTCACACTTCCAAGATATTCCTTTAATATCAGAGCAGACAATGCAATAAATGGTTACGTCAGTAGTGGTAATTATTTGGATTTTGAATTCTTGTTTCAAAAACTTTTAAATACGAAATCCATAAAACACATTGTTTATTCTTTTGAACCATTTTGGGTGGAACCAAGGTTGCAAGGCTCTCATTTAGATACAAAAAATGTCTTTTTAAGAAGTGTAAATTGGGCTTTTAAGACATTTTTCGAGGGTTTTGGTATCAAAAATTTTGGTGGCAAAAAATCTTTGTTAGGCTGGTCCTATCGTTGGGGAGACCCCGAATTTCAAAAACTTCAGAGAAGTTTTTGGAAAACAGCCAAATATACTAAACTTTTTCAAAATTTTGAAGAACAAAAAATTTCTGAAGAACAAAAAGCTACTTTTAAGAAGATTATCGACGAACATATTTTACCGCATGTATTAAGAGCCAAAAATATAACATTTCACTTCGTAATTCCGCCTTACTCTTTTATAAGATTTTTAGAAACTGAATTAACAATGCAATATGTTTATATGCAAAGATTGTTAGTTGAAAAACTATCCGAAATTGATAATGTAAAGATTTATGGATTTTATGACTGTGATTTTGTCCAAAACTTGGCGAACTATTATGATTCTCACCATGCACAACCTGATATTGTAAAATTTTATTTTTACTGCACGAAACGCGATTGGCATCGTTTAACCTTAGATAATTACGATAATTATGAAAAGAAGATGCTTAATGCTCTCAGAAATTTTAAAGTAAAAGATGTTTATCCGCCTATGGACCGTTTTATAAATCTTGTGAAAAAGGAAGAAGAGCAGATTCAGCGTATTAGTAGTGCGAGGTGAGTTATCTGACAAAAAACGAAGAAGGCATAATTTGAAAAAATCTTTAGGAATTTTTGTAAAAAATGTTTTGCAGAATTTTTATGAAACATGCTTTAAAAACATTGACATTCGTTGGAGTTTTTAAGCTTCATTTAAAAATGATTACAACTAATCCTCCGGTTGTAGAAAAATTGACATCGGTTTCGTCATTTTTACTTGATTTTTGACGAAACAATCGATCGATGTTTGGTGTCGCAGTAACATTTTCCTGAAAATTACAGGCACATGGACATCGAACTTTTGGGAAAATGTAAGCAATTCAGCGAATTTTATACCTGAATGATTTCGACCTTAACAAGTTTAAAGCCGATCTGCTAGAGAGCTTTGAAGACAAACT
The DNA here is from genome assembly GCA_934691225.1 of uncultured Opitutales bacterium. Taxonomy (GTDB): domain Bacteria; phylum Verrucomicrobiota; class Verrucomicrobiia; order Opitutales; family UBA9783; genus UBA1183. Next base: position 696,513 of record CAKUSQ010000001.1, on the reverse strand, counting down.
GTGATCGATCGGTAACATGTCAAATTATTACGAGAATGGCATCCAAGAGTTCGATCGCAAACACTCCATTTATGAATCCGTGGCTCAATTACCTTCAGAAAAATGCCGACAAAGTCATCTCAGTTACAAAACACATCTGTTACGCTCTATTGAAAAAAATATGCGCACTACGTTCCACGCAAGGCTTTGGGCAGATGAATTTTGGTTTCTTTTTGTAAAATTAAGTTTTCTTAGTAAAATGCTCGAGGTTCTTTAGTGAATCCGTGCTGAATATCTTTTTTCGTACAACATTAAGGTGTTTTGAAATGGTTTTTACAAAAATTTTCAAAAAAATTAAAATTTCTCCTAAAGGTTTTAAAAAAACGGCCAATATATTAAAGTGTTACATGCATTGTCATTTTTTGCATTATGAAGGTTGTTGGTTCTATTATTGCTTGCTTAGGTAACAAATGTCTTCCATATAAAAATTTACTTTCTTTTGGATGTAAAACGATGCTACAGCTGGGCGTAGAAAAACTTCAGCAATCAAAATTGGTTAACAAAATTATAATATCAACTGAAAGCAAGTTAATCGCACAAATGATCGCTCAGTTGAACATAAAAATTCTACAAAAATCGCCAAAACTAGCCCAGAATAATGTTCCATCAATTTCATTATTTCAGCACATATTGAGACATTATCCAGGTGATGAGCATGTAAATTTAAATATTAATTTTGCCTTATGTCAACCAGAAGTAATCGATAGAGCTGTTGAAATCACAATTGAAAAGGGAGAAATTTTGTCTAAACCTTATGACCAACAATTGTTCAATTATGGTGACTTCCCAGATACATTTGATGATTCAAGCACAGGTACTATTAATGTTCATACAAAAGAAGATTTGTTCGAGCTCAAGGAAAATTAGAAGGATGGAAGTTATGAAAATAAAAACAATGATAAAAGCAATTTTTGGCTGTTTTGCACTTCACACTTATGGAGATGTTTTTCAAGATAGCTCAATTTTTGAGCAAGAAAAGCATGAAACTGCATTTTTAGAGCAAATAGAAACATTTTCAGATAAAACCACTTTTAGTAAAAATCTTATAAATCAACAACCTAACAGGGAAAAATTGACAGAAAATTCTGTACATATTCCTTTGATTGATAATTCGGAGAGTAATTTCCTTCAAAATTGGATGGAACATCATCAAAACGAACTTGCACGAAAAAAACTTAAAGAAATAATTTTGCCAGGTTCTCATGATTCCGGTGCTTACGTATTCACAAAAGAAAGTAAATTAGTAGAATTGCCCGGTTGGCTTAACAAGACTGTAGGAACTTTTGTTTGGTCAGAGGTTGTATCTGCGATAGAACGTTGGTGCAAAACGCAAAAATTAAATATTCATCAACAATTACAATGTGGTATACGTTACTTTGACCTACGAGTCAGTCAAGACACTGATAAAAAATTTTACCTGTATCACGGACTTCAGTCTGTTAAAGTAGAGGATGTATTTAAAGTTTTTGCTGCTTTTTTAGCCAAAAATAAAGGTGAAATTATTATTTTAGATTTATCGCATTTTAAAAATGTTAATCATGAAAATTTCATCAAACTTATACAAAAATATCTAGGTGAGTTTAGTGTACCTAAAGATGTCTTAACTTCAGCAACTTATGAAAATTTAATAAAAAATAATCAGAGATGTTGTTTGTTTTATGATGATAGTTCTTTTTCTAAAAAATATAAATTTTTATTAGGTAAAAGTGATTCTTTTTGGGCCGATAAACAAAATATACGTGAGCTAAAACAAAGTTTAAGCAACTATCATGAAAAAACTACCCATTCAAAACCTTGGGTTCTACAATGGGTTTTAACTCCTAATGCTAAATACGTTGCAAAGCATCCATTTAAATCGGTGGAAGATTTAGCAAAAATTACCCATCAGGAACTCATGCCTTTTCTTAAAGAGTTTCAAAAAAAATCTGCATTAAATATTGTTATGTTTGATTTTGTAAACAGATCACTATGTGAATCCATTATAGATTTAAACTTCTAAACAACTCTACTGCGTCTGTTCATCTAGGGAAAATTTAACTTCTAGGCTATTGTACAGGCGTTTTAAAGGCGTTACAATTTTTCTATAATTTTATCCGCACCTGGAACTGGATAAGCATACAAAGGAATACGTCTTGCAACGATTTCCGATAAATCTACATCACAAGGCCATTCTTTAACAATTTTCGAAAGTTTGTTTAATGTCCATTTGCGAGCAAAACTATTTGTAAATGTAAAAAACATTATTTTCAAATCTAAAAAGAAAGAAGCATGCTCAATATACAAAAGAGCCAAACGTGATTTCCATGGACGTTCTATTTGAGCGTACAATAAATCGGGATCCTTAGACCCATTTAAAATACTTCCCTCATCTGAGAAAACAATAGAAGAAATATCTGTTATACCCGGCTTCATGTTCAAAATTTTTCTCTCTTCTGTTGTATAACGATTTACTTCCACTTCAACCTGAGGCCTTGGACCAACGATATTGATATCACCTTTAAGAACATTAATGATTTGAGCAAATTCATCTAATTTAAATTTACGCACAATTTTTCCAATAGGTGTAATTCTTGGATCATCATTAGCTGTAGAATCGATTTTATATTTATACGAATCAACACACATCGACCGCAATTTTATCATTTTAAAAAGTTTACCACTTTTGCCAACACGATTGGCAACATAAAAAGGATTGTGCCGATCGTATAAGTAAATTAACAAAGCAAAAAATAATATTATCGGAAGGACAAAAATGGCAATAAATAGAGATAACAGATAGTTGAAAATAGAGTTCATAACAAAATCCGAGACCTTATTTTTTCTACACAATTTTCGACATTTAAACCAACATAATTCATAAGTTCACTTGCCGTCCCGCCAACAGATATAAATTGATCCGGTAAACCCAAGCGAGTAACCGGTAAATTGATTTGATTGTCTATCAAAAATTCACAAATAGAGCTTCCAAAACCGCCGCAAAGATTATGTTCCTCCAATGTTATAACATGACTATATTTTTTAAGCGTTTCTTTCAAACTTTTTTGTGGTAATGGTTTTAATTGGGGTATGGTGTATAAATCGCAGGGAATTCCAAGCTCTGCGATAATATCTTGTGCCATCTTAAGCATAGATCCGTGAGTCAACAGCACTAATTTACTGTTACTGATTGGATCGACAGCATTACAAGCGTCTATTTTTGTATAACGAGTTGTTGCTGTATCAGCTTTTATCTTTGCAAGTCGAACATACCCAGGTCCTTTCGTATTTATCAGATCCTTAATACAAACACACATTTCCGAATAATCTGAAGGACTGTAAATTTTTATGTTAGGAATTGCTCGCATAATAGCAACATCTTCAGTTGCATGGTGACTCATTCCCAAAGAACCATAGCCTAATCCACTGCCTATAGAAATAATTTTAACATCAGCATTATGATAGCATACATCGTTACGGATTTGTTCCAAACAACGCAGCGTACAAAAATTGCCGATACTGTACGTAAACACCTTATAACCTTCTAGCGTCAACCCTGTTGCTACGCCGGTCATGTTTTGTTCTGCAATACCAACATTTAAAAATTGATCGGGGAGGGTATCTCTGTACTTATTCAACACACCAAACCCAAGATCCCCCGTTAAAAGTAAAATATTTTTGTTTTTAAGCGCTTCTTGTCGCAACAATTCTATGAAGCAATCCCTCATTTCAGTAGCTCCTTTCGAGCAAGCTCATATTCTTCATTTTTGGGGCAACGGTAGTGCCATAGGACAGTATTTTCCATAAAAGAAACACCATATCCCTTTATTGTATTTGCGATCAAAACATGTGGTGAATTTTTACTGAAAGACTTCAATTTACTTTCTATATCATCGCAATTATGCCCATCGCATTCTTTAACTTCCCAATTAAAAGACTCAAACTTTTCTTTTAATGGTTCCAATGCTACTGTGTTTTGAACTTTGTCTAAACTTTGAATTTTATTGTAATCGATGATCACATATAAATTGTCCAAATGATGATGTGCTGCAAACAAAATAGCTTCCCAATTAGACCCTTCATCCAATTCTCCATCGGACAATAAAACCACAGCCTTATAATCTAATTTTCGTTTTTTACCCGCTAAGGCAATCCCACTTGCCACACTCAAAGCATGCCCTAAACTTCCTGTAGACAACTCTATTCCAGGAACTTTGTAATGTGCATGCCCCAATAGAAGGGAATTTTTTTTATAAAAAGAACTAAGCTCACCCAATGGGAAAAAACCAATCCTAGCTAACGTGCTATATAATATCGCAACAGCATGCCCTTTACTTAAGAAAAACCGATCACGGTTTTCCATTTTTGTATTGAGAGGATCTATTTTTAAAAATCTTGTGTATAAAACAGATAAAATATCAGCGATTGAAAAATTACTTCCTATGTGCGACGAACCTGCTTCACTGATCATAGATAAAGCATCTAATCGCGTTTCTTTTGCTAAAGTTTTGGGGTCACTTTTCATATTCTAAATTTCAATATAACCTATGTAAGGATCAAAATCAAACCTTTGAATTTTAGGAATCTTATTAGAAAACTTTTCAATCATTGCAAGTGTTTCACCGGGCCATAATGGATTATCTAATTCATCAAATGCTAAAATTGAACCTTTCGGCATACGTGGTAAAAAATTTTCAAGAGCAATTTTAGTTGGTTCATATAAATCAAAATCCATGAATAATAAACTTATTAAGAGGTGTTTCTTTTTATTCATAAAATCAGGAATAGATTTACAGGCATCACCTTGGATTAATTCTACTTTATTGACATGCCCCAAAAACCTTGTTTTGTCGGTAATAGAAATTAATTCTTCCAATTCTTCTTTACTGTTAGCGTATAAACCACCTTCTGCTACCTGGTTAGAAACAACAGTCTTATCAGCTTCTGAAACTGATGGAAAACCAGAAAACGAATCAAAACCATAAATTCGACGTGTCAAGTTTACAGGTTCCAAAATAGCCGAAAATTTAAGCCATGACATTATCCCAAAACCTTGAAACACGCCACATTAAACGATAGACCCTTTTAATGGAAGAATTTTTTTAAATAATTCGTATAAGGCTAAAAATCGTGTCAGATTTTGTCGTCGCACATATTTGGGGAAATTTTCCATTTTTTTCTCCCAAGAACAACAATTTTTATCAAAACATTCTTTTACTCTACGACCTTCATCGGCCTCAGCAGGAGTCCTCAAACCTCCTTCTAAATTTTTAATTTTTTCAATCATTTTTTATAATATCTCCCTTAAATACAAATTTAAATGCATACTTACTCAAGTTAGGGAAGGTTTTATCCAAAAAATCAACAATTTTCGTTGTCATTTTATCTCCGACTACATATCGAAGGAATGGTCCTATAAATGCAAACACTCCATAAAAATTTATCTCAGAATATTCAAAACAATTCTTTATTGCATCTATCGTTTCTTTTTTGGGAATGCCTAAAACCGTCTGTTTCGTTGTTTTCCCAAACAAATAATTTAACTTTCGTTTTAAATTAAAAAAAGGCGAATATCCATAGGTATCAACGACTATGAGGCATCCATCAGGTTTCAACCATTTTTTTATGTTAGCCAAAAAGACATCCAAATTTAGATATGATAAACTGCCCGACATACAGATAACATCAAATTCGTGTTCGGGCAATTCAATAGATTCTACATCTGCTGTTTCAAATCGTAAATTACGTCTGCCTAACTCTTTAAGATGATGATTGCAAATATCGATGCTTTCTTTTGAAATATCTAAACAAAAAACATCTCCATTGCTTAAACGCTCGATATCGAAAGAAAATTCTCCCATCCCACAACAAAGCTCTAAAATACGTGGAGCTTTATCTGCAAATTGTCGAAAATATCCTATATATTTTTTATATGGAGATTTCAGATAATCAGGACAAAAATCTACCCAACTGATATACTTCCTACGAATGTTGGCTTTTTGCGCATACCAGTCTTTTTCAATAGATTTAGTTAACTCCGAATTACTACATGGCATACCAATTACCTATAAAATTTTTCAATCTTTTCACAAATATAATCTACCTCATCATCCGTAACCGAAGTGTTTAAAGGAAGCATAAAGCAACGTTTGAATAGTAATTCGGTACGTTGTAGATTATTTATATCGAAACGCATGTTATCCTTTAATTCTGTAATTTGATGCAATGCTCTACCACCCCACTGAATAATTGTTCCTATGCCATTTTCTTTTAAATAATTACGCAAAGCATCACGATTTTCTGCTTCAACTTCAAAGTTTTGGCAAACGTCATAGTGTTTTTTATCGTGATCACTAGGTGCTGGAGGAAGCGTAATTTCAGAAATTTTTGATAATTGATCACAATACCGTTGGGCAATTTCGCGACGACGTTGCATCGTTTTTTCGTAATGTTTAAATTTGGCTAATAGAACAGCAGCTTGTAAGTTATCTAAACGCGTACCAATACCCCACATACAAACTTGGTTTGTTTCTGGATCACGGCCATGGTTGCGCATACAAAAAATATCATGAGCGATTTTATCATCGTCTGTTAAAACAATTCCACCATCACCGAAACATCCTAAAACTTTTGCTGGATAAAAGCTAATAGAACCTGCTTTTCCCCATGTACCTGCACAACGGTCCAAATATTTCGAACCTAATGCTTGAGCTGCATCTTCTAAAATAATCAAACCATGTTTATCAGCGATTTTTTGCAATTTATCCATTTCGCAAGTACGCCCATTTAATTGGGTTGGCATAATGGCTTTTGTCTTTGATGTTATCGCAGCTTCTACCTTATCGACATTCATCAAATGATCATCACCACAATCTACCAAAACAGGAACTGCACCTAACCAACCGGCAGCAGTAGCAGTTGCAATAAAGGTATGCGAGGACATAATGACTTCATCCCCAACCTTGATGCCGCAGGCTTTCATCATTAGAATAAGGCTATCAGTTCCATTTCCAACTCCTATGGCATATTTCACCCCTGTAAATTTTGCCATTGCTTGTTCAAAATCTTTGAGCTCTTGCTGCATGATAAATGTGCCTCTATTTAAGACATTTTGAAGAGCTGCATCTACATCTTCTTTAAATTCGTTGTATAAAAAATCATAACGAAAATATGGAATATTCATAATATCAATATTAAAAAACATCAGTAAACTAATATAATATTTTTGTAAAGAAATTTATCAAAAAACAGTTAAACTTCTCCTTTACTGCCAAAATTGGCTCCTTTAAATAACATTTTGGATCATTATCCCAAATTCTTTCTAACACGCAACTATGGCACATTCAATTACGACGGCATTAAGCAAATCAATGTATTCGATTGGCTCATAAATTGCTAAAAACCTCGAATATTTTTTTCATTTTCTCTTCTTTTCTCCGATAATAACAGGTATAGTAACATTATCATTACAAAAATTATCGGCAAATCGGAAAAATACGTAGTTATCAACGAAGCTGCAGACAGAATTAGGAAAAGCTAAATCGGCTTTAAATGCCACAAAGCATGAGATTTTCACAAAAAACTGCTTGAAGAACATTTCAAATGAAGAATCGCTGGATTACGAAATGCTTAGGTTGGAAATTTTTGAGAACTTGAGGCCAAAAGACCAAATGCAAGCAATTTTGTGTGATAAAATAGTGATCGATGTTTGTTAGTGCATTATATCGAAAGAAACCTGAGCATGTTATGCTCTTCAGGGCTTTGGCTAGATGAGTTTTGGCTTCTTTTGGTAAATTAAATTTGGTTAGCAAAATTTTTAGAAGGTTTCTGTAATTTTTTCGTATTCCGGCAGATTTTTTAATTTAAAAAACATCCGTCAAATAAAATTTTTGCTATTTTTCAAAAAGATATTTACTTTTTTGTGAATTTTTTTATAATTAATCTTGACTCAGACAGGTAATTTAATCCGTTTGAGCTATGAAAAGATATATATTATGTTTATGAATTTTAAGAAATTATTGTTAATCGTAATAGGGCTGAATTTAAATTTTAATGCGCTAGCTGAAAACGAACCAGAAATTTAAGGAAATCGAAAAAGCAATAGTAATATTATTGGTGATATTTATATTTCTGTAACAGTAATCTAATTTCCTTAAATTTACTGCCCAACGAAGGTCAAAAAAACCTTGAAGGCAAATCTTAATTCCAGGTTCCTTTATCGTATTATATTTCTGTAAACTCCACAATTCGCTTACGCAATAATTACAAAATCCAATTTGATGGTAGGGGTACTCTATTAAAAGCCCCGATCCAAGCCCAATTATTTTACACTTTGGTGGGGTGGTTTTGTTGGTTTTTGTTTCAAATTATCCTAACGGTTTCATGATGTTACATTTTTTAAAATTGTCGCTAATGAAAATTTTTCTTGCTTTAAGAAAAAAGTGCATATACTTATGGTACAGATATAAGTTTTTTGTTTGGGATGTATTTTGATTTAAAGGATAAAAAGTACAGATCTTAAACGTAACATTTTAGAAATGAACGTAGCAGTTATAGGATTAGGCTATGTCGGTTGTTCTTTATTGAAGCGTTGCTTGGAAAAGGGATTGACTGCGATAGGGATCGAATTGAAGATTTATCTAAAGGTATCAATAAAATTTCCATACTGGATGTTTCCAACTTTCCTAATTGTATAGAGGTTGGAAAGTTAAAATTATCCTCTTCCTTTACGATACTAAAAGAAGCTGAAGCTGGTATCATTTGTTTACCAACACCACTAACTAAACAACATACGCCAGATTTATCTTATATCGAATCGAGTGTAAAATCCATTGCTGAAAATGCTTCTAAAGGTGTTTTGGTTATGCTTGAATCTACGACATATCCAGGAACAACAATAGAAGTAATGTTACCTGTTTTGGAAAAAGCTTTCGGCAAAGTTGGTGTTGATTTTTACCTGGGATATTCTCCAGAACGTGAAGATCAAGGGAATCCTTTGTCGAACTTTGATAATGTTCCCAAAATTATTAGTGGAGTAACAGAAGCTTGTAAAAGCAAGGCAATGGTTTTATATTCTAAATTTGTAGAACAACTTGTTCCTGTTTCTACTTGTTCAACTGCGGAAATGGTAAAAATTTGGGAAAACACGTTTAGAGCCATCAATATTTCTGCAATTAACGAATTAAAGATGATTTGTGATCGCATGGCAATTGATGTTTGGGAAGTAATTGATGCCGCCAAAACAAAACCTTATGGATTTATGCCATTTTATCCAGGACCTGGAATTGGTGGACATTGTATCCCTGTAGATCCATTTTACTTAACTTGGAAAGCAAAAGAATATGAAATGCATACACGATTCATTGAGCTTGCAGGTGAAATCAATTTTAAAGTGCATCAGTTTGTGGTTGAAAAAGTTGTTAATGCGTTAAACGATCAATAAAAATCTGCCAAAGGTTCCAGTGTTTTAGTATTTGGTTTGGCTTATAAGGCGAATATTTGCGACCTAAGAGAATCGCCAGCATTTCCTATCATTAAAAGACTACAACAATTAGGGATAAATTTTGACTATTATGATCCTTATGTACCTGAAATTCCAAACACTCGTAATTTTTCACAATTAACAGGTAAAAAATGTATCAATTTGTCTAAAAATACGATAAAAAGCTATGATGTTTGCTTGATGCTTACATCGCATAATAGTGTACCCTACGAAATGATTGCTAAAAATGCAAAATGTATTGTGGACACCCGCAATTGTATAGCAAATTACAAACCGAAATGCAAAGTTGTTAAAAGTTAGGATTAAAAACGTTATTGGGTTGTTGGGAAATATTTTTACACAATAAAATTACAAGATTTATAGTATTCTTTAGGAAAATTAATAAAAGGGGTAGTGTAAATTTATGCCAAAATATTAAAAATGTATTGCAATTTATTTTAATATGATTTACTTAAGATGCAAGTTTGTTTTGTTCTTTATTAAGATATGATGAATAAATTGGAATTAAAGCAGCATTACAAAGAGGCTGTTACTAATATAGTTCGGGAAATTATTGACCCGGATGGTTTTAGAAAAGATGAAATAAAAACAGACGTTTCATTATTTTCTGATGGATTAGGATTGGAGTCCATAGATGTTGTGGAATTGGTCTCACAAATTGAAGAAACTTTCCACATTAAAATTGAAGATTATTGGAAGTTGAGAACGATAGATAATATTGTAGATTACTTGATAGATAATAAAATTGATGGATAGTTTAGATGTTATTCAGTGTCTTCCTCAGAGATATCCATTTTTATTTATAGATAAGATCATCTCGTGTGACTATTTAAAGTTTGCAAAAGCATCTAAGGCGATTACTTATAACGAATGGTTCTTTCAAGGGCATTTTCCTAATAATCCGGTTTTGCCAGGTAATATAATAATAGAAATGATGGCACAAACGATTGGAATTATGCTTTATTCAAAAACTGAAAAAGTCCTTAAATCCGACCTTGGATATATGGCAAAATGTAATGTAAAATTTTTTGAAAAGATTAAACCAGGTGTTGTTTTAACAACAGAAGCAACTTGTTTAGGTTTATATGAAGATTTTTGTAAAGCAAAAGTCGCTGCTTATAAAAACGAAACACTCGTGGCAGGAGGAGAAATTATTATAAGCTTTCGCTAAAACGACATGATCAATAAAACGTTTATATTAAAAGTCGGGAATATAATATTTGTGTTGTTCATAGTTGCATGTGGTGTTGCTTTTTATTTGCAAAACAATCCGCATAATGTAAATCGTTTAAAAAAAACAAATGGTGAAATGCATTTTCAAGATGTTTCTAATGTAGAACCATTAGATGAAGTTTTAAAAATTTTATCTAACAATGCGCTACAAGGCGGCTATATTGGACTTAATTATACAGAAAAACAAATAAAAAACTTGCAACTCACGGATTTGCAACGTTCTATTTGTGAAGCTTACTGTTTAGCATTGAAATCTAATATTGAACCTAATCTATCTCAAAAATTAGTCTATATGGAACAAAGCTTGCGAGTATTTGATAAATTGCTTCAACAACATCCCAAGGATAGTATCGTTAGACGGTATCACTTCTATCTCATGAATCAAATCCCAAGTTTTTTTGTGAATAAAACACAATTAAACGAAGATAAAAATTTACTGGAGCAATTATAATGGAAGTAGCATTATTCGGGGCAGGTTTTGCAGGTCAACGTTACTTGAAAGCATTAAATTATTTCCATCAATGCAATAAACAGGAGATGATTGTTTATTTGTACGATACCAGACAAGACGCTTTGGATAATGTAAGCAACACTTATGGTGTTGATATATTCTCTGAGATGGTATTTTAAAAGAAAGTATTTGCTATTCACCGACGGAGCAATTTGGCTATTTGTTAGGCGGACATACTTCTCTGGCAACCATAATTGCTATTGCTTGTTTTAGATCTAGTGAGTTTTCATATAAATTGTTAAAAACACACAAGAAAATACACAATGTCTTTGTTTTAACGTTGAATGATGGTGGTATGTTTAAAGTAGATAATTTTGTAGATTATGTTTAATAAAATTACATCGTTATTATTGTTTTTATTGTTATTTTTTTACGTTTCTTACAAATATTTGTTCTTAGCACTCTGTTTATTTCATTGGTTTAGATTTTGGCCTCATTTGATACTACAAAAAAGTATTTCAGTAAATTTTGTTTCTTTTATTAATGCTTTTATTGGGCTTGTTTTTTGTTGTTTTGAGAATGCTCCGTTTTATTTGCTGTACCTTTTATTGCTTGTTCCTTTCAATTTTACGATGTTTTATTTATGGAAATCTTTGTCAGCTTTTATAGCTAAGCAACCGTGTACTTCCCCACTTTTTATAATGGGAATGTATTGTGCTGTTTTTTCACTTACTTATAAACTAAGATTTTATCCTAGCAAATTATGGGTATCTATTGTGCTGTTAATGATTGCATCTACTATTTCTAAGAAGTACTGTAATCTATTATCATGAATCTCTTTAACTGTTCCATAGATATTAGCACATAACACAGTGAATTCCTGAAAAAATAATTAATTTTGAAAATGCTACAGGCTTTAAATATTTGATGTTAAAGAAACTGCATTTTTTATTTTGATTGTCAAAGTTCGTATACCAATAAAAGATACCACTGAAACACAACGTAGATTCCACTTTCATCGATACTTTATCTGCTAATGATACCATTTCATCTGCTCGACCGCTAACATAGCCAGGCATATAAATAGCGATACGATCTCTTTTTTTAAGCCAATAGATTTATAATAATTAGCTAAACGATTAACTTCATCGTACATATCCTTATAAGTAATGATGCGACAATTGCCTTTTTCATTTTCCCAATAAAATGCAACTCGAGAACCATTATCCGCTAATACATGCCTGTCTAAACAATATATAAGAAACACTTATACTTTTCTTTCAACTATCAATTATGCTCGTTACTATTTAATTTAAAAAATTATAGTGAATCTAATATAGATTCACTTAGTTCATTTTGATTTTGCTTCAATGGAATTGTTTACTTATTTATCTGATCGCTTATGTCTATTACGCCTACGTCTGTGCGGTCCTTATTTATTTGGTCATTTATAGCTTTTAAATGCTGTTCTTGTTCATTCAAATAACTACAAAAATCTCCATCTAAATTACATGTGAATGCGTCTGTTATTTCTTCTTGTCCTTTGACAAATTCCTTCCTCAAAACAAGCATTTTCATAGGATTGTCTATATTTTTGTCATCCACCATAGGTCTTACTAACCGTCTGCTTCCACTAAAATAAATCCTTGAAGAAATATAAAAATCGACAGGAACTGACAAATTTTTTACTTTTTCCCCCAATGTACTTTTTAGTTTTTTCCAGAAAGTTTCTTTATTCTCCGGAATGTTTTCTGTACACTTAATTTTAAAATCCTTTCTGTCATGAAACTCACGATTAGCATTTCTGCAATAAGACTTTAAATGTTGAAAACATGCACTGCATGTATCTCGCGTCGTAAATCCATGCAAGGAAATTTTTGTGACTTTACCCTTTATTTGCTTATTAATAAAATCAGCGATGCATTCTTTATTATTTTCTAAAAAAGCAATACATGCAAATTCACTATCAAAAAATCCTTTTCTATAACAATAACATGATTCTTGTCTTTCATATCCCCAACAACCACATTCTTTAGTTATTGCATTAACGTATTTGCAACGTCTTCCATTAGGAACTTTACAATCTTTTTTATCAAAATCATCACGTTCTTTTCCATAAAGGTTATTGTGTACCCTTTTCCTATCTTTTCCTATCTCACTTGTACCTTCTGAAATAAACGAAATCCTGTGTCTTATATTTTTCAATAAAAATACGTATGTTTTTTCTGGTGTGTTCGTAACGATTTCTAGAGCAACCGCAAAATGATTTTCCTTATCTTGTGTTTCCTGTCGAGCAATTTGGAATAAAAGCGCATGTATTTGCTTCTGCAAAGAAGATAAATCTTCAAATTTTATGCCAAAAACATGCGAAGATATGGTTAAAAATAAACCAATAATAATTTTACGTATTAATTTTTGATACATACATTTTTGTTTTAAAGCAATAAATACACCAATTTTATAAAAATAGCCTTGATCTCTACGTCTTTATTATTTAGCATTTTTTCTATGAAAAAAATGTGCTTATTGATATTAGGGTTGTTGGAAATGCAAATGTGTTTTGGAAATACAAACGATGTTGAAATCCTTATGAAAAATTATAATGGAGAAGAATTAAGCTCTATTAAAATTGAGGCTTCTGAGGCAAATGTTGAGATTTTAGAACAGTTCTTGTTTAGTTGTATAGCGTATGAAAAAGCAAGACTCTTATATTCGTATTTCCTATTGAAAACTGAACCTAATCGTTCTTTGTTGGATAAATTTTATTCAATCATAGCGCTAAGAAAAGATTGTAGTAAATATTCAAAGCAATGGGATGTCATAAATAACATGATCTGGGAAAAATTGAAAGACCACTATAATCTCTCAGATGATAAATTGCATACAATTTTAGACCCAGATTTAAATGATATTAAGTTGTATAGGTTTTTTCCCTGGAGTAATCCAGATTCAGATGATTTTGAAACTTCAGAAGAACATGTAAGTAAAATGGATAAAGCATTGAGAGCGTTGAACAATCGTAAGTAGCTTTTATTGCAGAATGAACTTATATGTTCATTCCAATCAGTGAAAATTTGTTCTCGAGAATTGTAAGGGTGTAATAAGCAGTTTGATCTAACTTCTTACTTGATCTAGTACTTACTTATTTTGGCATTTTGCTGAATTAAATCCTCTAAAGAATCTATATGAGGGTAATGTTCTTTTATTTCAAATGTTTTTAAATTTTCCAACATCCGCTGTTCATATTCATCGATATTTTCGGCAGTTACCATTTTTGCAAAATAACATCGCATAAATTACAAGCAAAATCAGTCATGGTAATAATTTTCTGTTTTACGCTCACATCAGTTTTATATGCAGAGCCACTGAAATTGGAGGTAAATTGCCTCATAGAGCGTAATTTTAATGACTTAAAAAACTGTGGGAGAAAAATAGGTGTTTTAACACATGTGTCCGCTACAAGTTCCAAAAATATTCCTACAAGTGATATTTTTGCAGATGCCAATCAAGATTAACAAGGAAATCTATTCAGTCGCGTAAGCTGCTTTTTTTCTCCAGAACATAGACTTACGGGCTGTGCAAAAGCTGGAGAAGCTGTAAAAGATGACACTTATAAAAATTCTTTATATAAAAATAATACAAAAAAAATAGAATCTGCTATATTTGACAACATTGATACTTTAGTAATAGATCTAGTGGATGTAAGTGTTTGATGTTACACATACATAACTTGTATGCGTTATACTTTAGAAACCTGCTTACATTTAAAAAAAAGGTTTTCATTTTAAAGCGTCCTAATCCTCTATCTGGAGCTTTACTGGAACCTCAACTACAAAGCTATACAGGTGGCTTTATTATTCAATTTTTACATGGATAACTTAGCTACAATGTTAATAAAAAACTACCAACCACACGTTAACTTTTCTGTTTTAAACATTCCAGGTTCAATAGTCAAGAATTTAGGCACGTCTAAATGTCCCTTACAAATTATAAAAATGGAGAATTACAAACCAGATAAGTTATGGAGTTAGCAAGAAAAACAGCCAGGTTTCACGCGGCATGCCCCCTTCACTCAACATTCCTTGCTTTGAAAGTGTATTTGGGTATAGTTGTACAATAGCTTTTTTTCTGCATGGCAATTTCATATCCATATGCACAAAACGATAATCAAAGATTATCTGAGTATTTATCCGTCGCTAGAACCATTATTGGAGATGAAAATTGCTCAACTTTTGGCTTCCGGTCTTTTAACTGATGATTCTATCGCTCGTATAAATGCAAGATAGACACAAGTTAATTACAATTTCTTTAATCAAAGAAAATTCTGGTTACTTTATTGATATAAAAGTTTTAAATAAACCACGTTTTATAAATCAAATCAGCTATATACTTATTCCCAATTTTTGAATGATGGCCATAAGTATCTATGTAACAATTTTTTAATTCGTCTTCATCAAACGTTTTCCAAAAATTAAATCCATCTATAAAATTCAATCCAATCCCTTCACATATGGGATTTACTATATTTCTATACAAAGGATTTCCTTGTTTTATAAATTTTACATGCGAATATGATGGTAAAAATACTAAATACGGTACCTTATCATCGTTAACACAAGACTCTACAAACCTTTTCAATATATTTTTTAATAACTCCTTTTGTTTATCATATAAGGATTGTAAATATTGATTTTCTTGATAAAACTTTTTTAATAAAAATGGTTCTGATTGCTTTAAAAAGCTTCCTATAGCTTCCTTTCTATTTTTTTCTTCAAGTTTTATGCTTTTTATTTTACTTACAGCTAAAATATATTTTATAGCATCTGGATTGGAAAATAAATATCCTAATGCTGTTTTTGGAAATGTTTTTAATTGTTGATAAAAAAAACAATAATTACCGTCATAGTTATGTAAAAAATCCTTATATTTTTTTAAATTTAAAAAATCACTAGTATTCTTAATAAAATTATCGATTAACTTTAATTTTTTATTTTCCAATACAAATCTTGGTTTTGCAGCTAACAAATTACCTGGTTCGCAGTAGTGTTTCCAAATACTGATAATTCTCTCTATTGTCCAAGGGGTTATTACCATTATCACATGTTTTACCGAAGGAGGCAATTTAGTTGTTTCGAATCTTAAAAGTGCTTGATCTAATCCATAATTACCAACTCCATAATTAAAAACGAAAGAATTAGTTTGTTGTGATAAAAAATATTGAAATGTACAATCATCGTTTACTTCCCTACACATACAAAAAGAATCTCCAAATGTCGCTATGTATTTTGAAGAAAAAGAATTTTTAAAAAATCTACTACCGAATTCATTTATAGAAAAAAAACTTCCTGAATTTATACCTATGTACGATCCTGTATTGTCCGGATGATTTAGAGTAGGTATAGGTTTCCAACCCAATACTTTATCAAATGTCTTATAACGATTTATTATCCTCTTATCAATGTTAGGAAATTCTTTAAGGAACAACCCTGTTTTAATTAAATATTTTTTTAAAAAATGTTCTATTACAAGAAACAAAATAAATATAAAAATCATAATTCTCATACTATTCATAAATAAACTGTTTGAAAAATTGTTCTGTTTGAAGATATTTGTACGCAATATTTGTTTTTATAGCAAACAAAAATGACTGATGTTCTCGTAAATCATCGGTTGTAAATGTTCCATGATCACCTTGCAAAATGATAACTCCATGAGGATCCTTTTGGCAAATCAACTTAATCAATTCCAAAACTTTCTTATTTAATCCCTGTAATTGTTTTATATATCCTTTTCGGTAATCTTTAAATTTATATGCATTTGTTCCAACCTCATTTTCTCCCCAAACGACACTTTTTTGATCATTTACAAATTCATTGTTTTGACCTCTAACAAAAGGAGCATGTGGAGAATCTATATGAATATAATAAAAACATTTATTAGTTGTTTTAAAATTATAACGTAAAAACTTAAAAACATCCTTTTGGTGAATATACAGTTGCTCATTAAGTTTTTTCGAAACTATTTTTGCTAAAAACTTATTATGGTTAAAACAATGATAAAAAAATTGCAAAGCTACTGAAACACCTTTGTTCCCTAACGAACTCACATTTTGTAATTTGTATAAAAACGGGGCTCTAGAATAAGTTGCCCACAATGAATAACCTTTTGCAACTAAAGTATTAAAAAAAATGTTATATTTTAACCCATAATGTAATGTCAAAGAATTTTCTTTTGTAACATCAAAATGATTAAAATTGGTATAAAAATTTAGTGCTTTTAACGTTGGAAATTGATTTACTTTCTTATATGGCACTTGTCCATCAGGTGTTAAGAATCCTAAATCGTTTAAATCTTGATAAAATTTTGTATTATCAAAGTGGTAATAATCCTTCAAACCATCCAAACTTGTGTAAGCATCGCAGACAATCCAATAAATGTTTTCATTGCATGAAAAATTTTTATTTATAGAAACATTTTTTATCAATTTATTAGCTGTTTTTCTTGCACAATAATCTCTTTGAACAATTTGAAAAAGGTTAAATCCAATAATAATTGAAAGTAAAATTTTAATCGGATTTGTAGATGATTTCTTTATAACAGAAGTACACCCTAAAACGAAAAAAATCTTATAAATAATATCCTTTATTAAGCTACCAGACAAATTAGGTAAAATAAGGACAACCCACAAAGATACAATAAAGTTAATCGGTAACTTTATAAATGACAAAAAAATGTTAACAAGCCATATAAGTCCTAAAAAAGCGAATAAAACTTCGTAGCTTTCAGCAAAATATCCATGACATTGATTATACCGAAAACAAATAAATGCCCAAGGTAATAAACAGTTAAACAACGAATTTTTTAAAAAATCTTTCATAACCAATGAATATCTAGATTTAAATCATTAACGGTATCAAATTCTGCCCATTTATTATGTATAGGAACACCAAACGTTGGGAAATCTTTATTAATGAGAAACTGTAAAAAATCTGTCATGTACGCATCTTTATAGTTCGGATAGGTGCGTTTAAATGTTTCGTACATTTGCTTGAATTTTTTAACAAATGGAGCTGCAATTTTAAATAAACCGATATACTGCCCTTGAATATCATCTAGTGTTTTTGGCTTCTTACCTAACTCGAAAATACGACGCGTTTCTACATTCCAACGAAATGTTTCAGCATCTTTCAGTGGATCTTCCATACGATTATTCCAATAAGTTCGCCAATCAATATCCGTAATTATACTGCAAGCATCGTTAGCTTTTAATAAAGATTCTAAAACAGAAGCATTGTAAATAATATCTCCATAGCTTATAATTATATCGTGGTCTTCTGGCATATCATTTTCGGCACAAAACAAGCTAAAAAGCATGTTGGTAGTTGAAAAATCATGATTAACAACCACAGGGTACAAGTCTTTCGGTAAAGCTTCATAGTGGTACCCGCCGATAAGCGTGATATCATTTAAATGAAATTTTTCAAAAACCTCTAACTGATACTGCAATAATGGTTTGTTTTTATAAGGTACCATACACTTAGGTTTATCTTCTGTATACGGACGCAAACGTTTCCCTTCACCGGCACAAAGAACAAAAATCTTAGTATTCTTCATAAAAATTCTTTATAAAATGATTAAACCAATTCAAAAATGGTGGACGCTCAGGATGCCACATAAAGGTTACTACTGGTAAATTTTTGTGAAACATAGCTTCACAATGTCCTGCGTTATCGGTTGCCAAAACAAAAAACACACTCGGTACCTTATCCAATGTAAAATTATGAAAAGAGTTAACTTTAAAATTACCTCTTGGAATTCCATAACGATTATCTCTTATATTTACATCATGACAATTTCCAACATGCTCCTCAATACGTACCAAATGGGAACCAAAAAATTGTCCTATAAACTGCATCCCATGACACACACCTAATAAAGGCAGTTGATGTTTTAAACAGTAATCAACGCAATCCGTTTCACAAGCTAAACGAGATGCATGATCATTTCCACCACTTACAATAATTCCATTCAACTTAACCACATCAATAAAGCTTTGAACAAAACACTTATTAGGTATAGGGATCAAAATTATCCCATTATTTTTCAGTAGTTCTACCCAACGCTGGTCTAAAACATCACGCGTTTCTCCTATGGATTCAATGTAATCAACACGTTGAGTAATACCAACTTTTAACATAATATCACCGAATAACATTAAGCCTATGAGCTGAACAGTCTAATTGAACAAATTGTGCAGTTTTTAACTTATCGAACAATGATGACCCCACACCAATACTAGCAGGCAAATGAAATTCAGCTGCTCGAATCGCCATATGAGAATTAGGACCCCCATAAGCTGTAATAAGTCCAGCAATTCCGTAATTAAAAATCCAATCAAAACCTGGATCTGCTTTTTCAATTAAAACAATCTTATTTTTTAAGCAAACTCCATCTGTATGCATTGAATTTTTTAAATAAATCAATTCCGTTTCTATACACTTATCCCCAATAAAATTAGGCAATGTTTTTGGAACAAAAAATGAATAAAAATCCTCTGTTTGCTTTATCAATGGTGGCAATTCTATACTTTGTATAACTCGATCGTACTCTTTACCTGGTTCAATGATAGATTTAAACAAATTTTTTACATCTTTTACAGAATATAACCCATTTCTAACATCTTCAAATACAGTGACAGGCAAATGAGACATGTCGTCCGCACTAAAACCGTAAGACTGACCCATCTCTTTAATAAGATCTAACACAAGTGAAACATAACGTGTAAAAACAAACTTAGAATACTCTCGTCCTGCAATAGCTTGTGATAAAAATTTCTTAAAATCATCCAAAGAAATATCAAACAATTCTTTTAAACTTGATTCCAATTTAGTGCTACCAAATACCGTTTTAGCTGTTTTAGATTTTTCCTTTACGGAAGTATTAGCAAATAAATATTTATCTGGATCTGAACGGTAAGTTGGGGAAGTAATATCATACGTACCAGGACGCAAATGGCCATAGGTTTGAATGCAATCTTCTTTTGAAATATTACCCATTATAGCTTCTTGCGTTTTTTCAAAAAATTGTCCTGTAATCGTTTGAATATTATTTATAAGTGCCGTCTTTTCTTCCTCAGAAATAATACCTTTTGTTACAAATGATTTTAAAAACGAACTAGCAATGAAACCACAACGTGCCAAATGTGAAAAATTAAGTGTACCTAATTTACATGTTTGCAAAAGGATATAAATTTTATCCAATGGATGCAAATTTTGTGCTTGGATACGATCAAAACGTTTTTCTACCTCTGCTATCTCTTCATAATACTTACAACATTTTTCAAAAGAAGATTTAGTTAAATTAAAATGCATCTTTGTATTAAAATAATGCACTTGCAGCGGCTCCAACAGCAGTGATAGGGCCTGAATTTGAAACGCTATCCACAGCTTTTTCGACTTTTCCTAAAGTTGCTTCTGCCTGCTTATACAAATCATCATTTGAAATGATACGTCCCAAAGTGCTATTTTCACTATTTAACTTATTTGAAAACGACTTAATATTGTTTAAGATTTCTTCAAAGGATTGCGCTGTTTTTTCGTCTGAAATTAATTTGCACAGCAATCCGTCACCATCTTTTATGTTTTTGGAAATATCATCAAAATTTTTCAATATAGAATCCACCTTAAGTGCAGCTGTTTTTATAGACTGCATGGTATCTAACAAATCATTGTAAGCTTGATCCTCATTGATAAGTCGGCCCAAAGTCCCCTGCCCTTCTGAAATCTTTCCGGTAATCTCTGAAATATTGTCCACAATTTTTTCTAATTTATCTTTATTATTGTGGAAGAAATCACCCAATTCCTGAAACAAATTAGGCCTTCCTGAGGCATCACCTTCATCGCTTCCATCAAATCCTGACAAAATTCGATTCAATCGATCACCGATAGAACTAAATTTTTGAATCACTGAAGAAACATCCGAAACTTTTTGCGTTTCTAAAAAACCTGATTCATCCATCATATTTGTTGAGATTCCTGGAACAATAGAAATATAATTCGCTCCCAACAATCCAGCCATTAAAATAGTAGCGACAGAATCTTCAGGTATAGCGTATTTTTTTTCTATGCTCAATACAGCTACAGCCAAACCCTTATTAAGATAAGTATGGGTAACGCTTCCTACACGAACACCCGCAATCCTAACATCATCGCCGATTTGCAATTGTTTTAAATCGGTAAAAAGTGCTTTAATATTGTAACTGTCATGTCGCGAAACAGATAAGTTATTCAACGCTGAATAAACAACATACATTAGGAATAACCCAAATACGGCAAACAGAATTACGCGAATACTTTCATACTTTGTTTTCATGATAAAAAAGATACAAATTTAGGATGTTCTATATTAACGGTTGGATTTAAAAAATTCTTAACAAAAACATTGCTGGATTGTATAAGCGTTTCTGGGGTATAAATCTCCTCAATTTTACCATTCTGTAAAACGCCAATGTGGTGCCCTATACTTCTGGCTAAAGCAATATCGTGTGAAGCAATAACGGTAGTAATGCCTAAATTCTTATTGACATAGCCAATTAATTCTATGATGGAAGCGGCCGTCATCGGATCAAGTTCTGAAGTAGGCTCATCAAACAATAAAACATCAGGTTCCATAAGCAATCCACGAGCCAACGCTACACGTTTTTTCATACCTCCAGACAAATCAGCTGGCATCAATAAGGCTGCATCCCTCAAGTTTAAAAGATGCAAAACTTGCCCAATACGTTTTTCTATTTCAGCTTCGCTAAATAGAGCATGCTCGCGAAAGTACAGTGCCAAATTATCAAATACATTCATCGAATTGAATAAGGCACCTGCTTGAAAAACAAGTCCTAATACGTACTTTTGTGTCGCCCGAACTTCTTTCAATGGCGTATGATTGATTTCAATTTTACCGGAAGTAGGCTGATCCAACCCTGAAAGCAACTTTAAAAAAACACTTTTACCTGTACCACTTGGTCCCATTAAAACAAAAACTTCACCTGGTGATACCGACAGATTTAATTTCTCTAAAACCGTATGTGAACCAAAGGTTTTGCTTACCTCTTCTACTTTGATAGAAACAGCTGTTTTTGTTTTCGAATTAAAAATAGACATAATTTAAATAAGCAAATTGGTTAAAAAGTAATCTAGTACCAAAATAGCTACCATCGTTTGTACCAAGGTGCTAGTTACGGAAGCACCTATCTCTCGTGGCCCTCCACGCGTCCTGAGCCCGATTGAACAACTCATAAGTATGATGGTTAATGCAAAAGATTCAGCTTTTATCAAACCATCACAAATGCTTTCCACATCCACATACTGTTTCAAACTGCGCCAATAAATGCTTCCATCAATGGAAATTATATCTACCATTTTTACAATTAGCCATCCACCTAACCATCCCAAAACATTTGAAAACATGGTTAAAAATGGCATCATTAATAATCCTCCTAACAATCGTGGCATCACCAATAAACGAACTGGCGACAAATTCATCGTTCGTAATGCATCAATTTCTTGATAAACGGACATCGAAGCTAATTCTGCTGTAATAGCTGATCCCACGCGCCCGGTTAACAAAAAAGCCGTCATTAAAGGCCCCAATTCTCGACACATAGATAATCCAACAATGCTTCCCAAAAACGATTGTGCTCCGGGTAATTTACTTAAACTATACCCGGTTTGCAGGGCTAAAATTCCTCCCATAAACAAACTTAAAATGGCAACAATCGGTAATGTTTTATAACCAATATTGCAACTATGTGCAATGCAACGTGGCAGCTGACGCATCAGGTACCTCAATTCTTTCAAGGAACCCACCAGCAAACTAAACGCATATTGCCAATCTTTTAAAATTCTCATAAAACTTTACAATCCTTTTTGCTTGTCTGATTTTTTTTCAATCTCATCCAAAATAATTTCAAGGATTTTTCATTGTTAATTTTCTTATATTCAAACAAACCTTTCAATAACGAAATTGATTTTTCTTGCTGCGTATTTTTATAATCCAACAAAAAACTAAAATTCATTGTTACTTCATCATTCATCGTCCTTTTTTCACGAAACATATTGAACAAAAAACTCTGTTCAACACCATAGCTATTTTCATTGTAACGATACAAACTAAACAAAGGTGTATAAACATCCTGAATCACTTTATTACCTTGAAAAAAAACTTCAAAAGGACTCAACATTTGTAATTGTTTGCAGCCTTGATTATTCTCCCAATAACTATAAAACGGCCAAAAATGTGTTTTCCTTGCCAAAAATTTTTTCGTTTTACAATCTTTTTGTTCCTGATGCCAAAAAATAAAGTACATAAACTGTTCTTGTTGGACATCAACTCCACGCTCTTCCCAACGTTGATGTTTAATCAAAGGCCATAGATACCACGTCTTTTCATGCTTTAAACGTTTATTTTCCGAATGTGTGTAAAAAGGGGCCCAACGATTCACATTGCGTTCTACCCCTCGTCCTTGAACCCATAATGGCCACAAAATACGATGCTCTTCGTAGCGCGGTGTTTTTTCCCAACGATGCCCCCAAATAGGCCAAAAAATGGATAAATCTTTAACATTAGGACTATATTCGTACGCATAAAATGGCAAAAAACCTTTCTTAATTGTGTTATCCTGAAAATACGCATGATGATAAAACAAAGGCCAAAGCACATAACGCTTATCATACACATCTTTTTGAAAAAAATGTCCTCCCAATGGCCAAAATCCAAAACCATCTGCATTTCCTGTACATTTATTTAAAAATGGCCATGGAAACCAGTAATTAATTGTTCCGTTATTCTTTGTTTTTACCCACAACGGCCATAAAAACCAATCGGATTGATCTTTACCTAAAAAATTTTTAACCGTTCCTCCTAATGGCCAAATAGCAGCATAATCAGCTTCTTTACTAAATCCCTTCTTAAAAAAATAAAAAGGATAAAACGCCCCCTCTTGCAACCTACGATCGGTTTCCCTGAGTTCATAATTAAACAAACCCAACAAAGTACTCCAGTATAAATGGCCTTTCTGACGATACTCTCGACCTAATGGATACAGCAAATAATTTTCTTCACGATAATTTCCATGCAAATTATATTTATACCTAGCTACAAAAGGCCTAAACAATACGACTTCTTTATCTTCCGTTAATTTTGTTTCAAAAAACCTAGGATAAGCATAGCCAATCGAACTTACGATGATAGCCATACATACAGCTACTTTTGCAAAAAAAAATATGAATATTCTCCTCACATTAATTATTCTAGAATTGCATCAGAAACACTTAGAGATCCACATAGGTACACATTTTGACAAAAATAAAAATTATGTCAATTTTAATAATGCATTCGTTCATAACCTCAGCATTCTACTAAAACTAGGCATTTGCTGTGAACTATTTATCAATTTTAGTCTTTACAACTCAAACCTATAAAACAATAATAAAAATGTCTATGGTTTCGCAGGAAGAAATATCTTTTTTATCGCAAAAATCTATACATTTTCAACTTGATAATGGACTATCTATTTTATTCCTTCCTGTACAAAACACGGATGTGCTTGCACTTCAAATGTGGGTTAAAACAGGCAGCATTCATGAAGGTCGATTTTTAGGATCCGGCATTTCTCATTTTGTTGAACACATGGTGTTTAAAGGGACTGAAAAAAGAACCTATGGTCAAATTTTCAAAGAAACACAAGCGCAAGGGGCAAAAATAAATGCTTATACCTCATTTGACAGGACAGTTTATACCTATGATGGTTGCACGCAATCGTTAGATACGGGTTTAGATATTTTAGGTGACATGCTTCAATGTTCAATTTTTGATGAAAATGAACTCAATAAGGAACGCGATGTTATCCTGCGAGAAATTGACATGTGCAACGATGATCCAGATGATCGCTTAAGCCAAATTCTTTTCAAAAATGCCTTTCAAAAACACCCCTACCATTATCCTATCATTGGCATTCGCAACATATTTAAAAAATTAACATGCGATGATTTACTAGCTTACTGGAAAGAACGCTACGCTATCAATAACATGACCTTGGTTATTGCAGGCAATTTAGAGCTTTCAGAGGTAAAAGACAAAGTACAACATTATCTAGGCAATTATCTGCCTAGAAGCGTTGCCCCAATATTTATTCCACAAGAACCCTTTCAATTAGCACAGCGAAACGCTCAAGACCACGGAGATTATCAATTATCGCGCGGTACCATTGCGTATAAAATCCCAGGGATTGGTCACAAAGATAGCGCTAAATTGCAAGTACTTGCAAGTGTGTTAGGCAGTGGTGAAAGTTCTCTATTATATCAAAAACTTCGTGAAGAATTGCACATCATATATAACATTGATGCCTCTTCTTGGATGGCCGACGGACAAGGATTATTTTGGATACAATATACCTGTGATAGTCATAAAAAAGCTCAAGTTGAGTCTTATTTACAAACAAATTTAGCGAAGTTATCTTACGATCATATATCAGAACAAACCATTCAAAAAGCTTATAATCAAGCTATCATTTCTGAGTTAGATACACAAAAAACGGTTTCAGGTCAGGCGCATCACATTGGATGGGCTAACGTCTGTTTAGGCGATGAAAATTATACAAAACATTATTTAGAAGAATTACGGAATTTAACACCGGATGCAGTAAAAAGTATTATTGGTAAATATTTTAAAGAAGTTTCTTGCACGCATGTCTCTTTAGATCCTTATGGCTGTTCTAATGACAAGCATTTTCAACGTACATCTAAAACCGTTTCATTAGGCATTCAAGAAATTACGATTGAAGGTGTTCGTGTTCTTGTACAGCATTGCGATCATTTTCCTAAAACAAATATTCAAGCACTTTTTGCAGCTGGATCACTCTATGAAACCAACGATAAGCGCGGATTAACACAATTGTTAGCAACCTTACTAACCAAAGACACTCAACACCAATCAACGTTAGAAATAGCCGAATCCATTGAACGCATAGGTGGGCAATTTAATAGTTTTTCAGGTAATAATCACTTTGGTTTATCGGTTGAAGTTCTATCAAAAGATATTGAACTTGCATGTCATATTTTAAAAAATGCGCTTACCGAACCTGCTTTTTTACCCGATACATTTACAACTGAAAAAAATGCTCAATTAGCCGAACTGCAAGAAATGCAAGATGATGTATTCTATGTAGGTTTTCAAAAAATTCGCCAGCAATTTTTCCAGCAACATCCCTATTGCATAGGACAATTAGGTTGCGAATCTAGCATCCCGAACATAAATCTTGAAGACTGCATACAACTTTACAAACAACTTGTATGCAAAAACAACTGCATTCTTTCTGTTTCTACCTCTTTATCGCAAGAAGAAATCACGAACTACTTAAGTCCTTTGTGCCAAGCATTGAAGTACAACCGCGATTTTTTACCTTTAAAAGACAATCTTTCATTTAAACCGCTACCCCATTCAACTTTGCAACTGAACAAAGAACAAGCTATGGTTTTTCAAGCGTATCCTATCGATGGCATGATAGGTAAAAACTTTTACGCAAGCGAATTTTTAGAGGAATTATTTAATGGATTATCCAGCTTTTTTGTAGAAGAAGTTCGTGAAAAGCGAGGGCTTGCATACACAGTTGGAGCCACCCGATTGTTAGGCCTGCAAACAGGTATGTTTTGCTTATTTGCAGGTACACAAAGGGAAGCTATAAACACGGTTGAACAGGAAATGTTTAAATGCATTAAACGCGTATTAGATCAAAAAATTACACGTCAAGAATTTGAAATTTGCCGAACCTGTTTAAACGTTAACCATCAATTGCGCTTACAAACCATAGGACGCAAAGCTTTTCAAGTAGGTTATCATTGCCTTCTAGGTTTACCACTAGAACAATGGAATGCTTATGAACAACATATCAATTCTATAACCTTAGATGAATTCTTTGAAAATTGCCGACAATGGTTATCACCCTCTAACGCATGCACTTTACTCATAACCCCTAAACTTTGTAACTTATGATACGCATTTATAAAAACATCCTACTTTATTTCATCATTTTTACCTGCTTGCCAGGGCTTTTTAGTAAAAAATCACCTGAATGGAATGCACCCCTCAAACAAGCACCTGAATTAACGCATGGAGTACTGCCTAATGGTATGCATTACTACATCTATCCTCACGCTTCCCCCAAAGGTTTTATCAGTTTACGCTTAATGGTCAATGCAGGTGCGGCCATGGAAAATGAGACCAATGATGGTATTGCTCATTTTATTGAACATATGACATTCAATGGAACCAAAAATTTCAAACCTGGAACTTTAATTCATTACTTTCAAGATAACGGTATGGGGTTTGGTAACGACACTAATGCTTTTACACATTACCTTTATACCTGCTACCAAATTGACCTTCCTCACAATGATAATGCCGACCTTATTAAAGGTCTGAAAGTTTTATGGGATCAAGCTTTCGGTTGCTTATTTTTACCGGAAGAAATTGAACGTGAACGCGGTGTTATATTATCCGAAATGCGAACACACGATTCCATTCTCTACAGATCTTACAAAGCAATGTCTAAATTTTTATATCCTGATTCCTTACTTTCAAAACGATTTATTATAGGTGTGGAAGACACTATAAATAGTTTCACATCCAAGCATTTTTTTGATTTTTATAATCAATGGTATAAACCACACAGAATGTCTATCATCGTAACAGGAGACCTAAATAAACGTGATGTATTAAAACACATTAAAGCTACATTTGCTACTCCACAAAAAGAAAAAAATAATGCATTAACATTATCTAATCCTGATTTTGGGCCTATTTCATCGCCTAAAGACAAATTAGAAGTTAGCATTTTTTCCAATAAAGAATTACCTGAAACAACACTTTATTTACAAGCGCAACGATATTTGACACCTCGCTCTCATCTCATCTTAAATGACCTCAAAGAATCCGTTGCTTGGGAACTCATAGAAATCATTTTAAAACAACGTTTAGCTGAATTAAAAAACAAAACCTGTATCAACGATTTTCAAGTTAATCGCGACAAAAGCTTTCAATCTATAGACAGGTGCCGTCTTTCTTTTTCGGGTAATAAAGATAACCTAACAACACTTATACAAGAATTTGAAAAGTTTCATCGAAACGTAACAACGTTCGGGTTTTCCCAACAAGAACTTGAAGGAGCTAAAACAATTCTCACTGGACGCGCCTTAAACACATCCACGGAATGGAAAAACACATCTTCGAGCACTGTTGCAGATAGCATTGTAGATGAATTAATGTGGAATTCTATATTCTTATCTCCGCAACAACACGAAACTTACTTGCATGCAGTCCTTCCGTACATCACACCTGAATACTGCGCAAGTCTATGGAATAATTTATGGAATGACGGAAGCTTCCTTTTTGTTAGCGGTCCCCTACCTGACGATGTTACCGCAGAAAGTATTAAAAAAATATTTTTAGAAAGCCAGAAAACCGTCCTAAAGCTACCAGAAACACTAAAAAAACATGAATTTTTATCTCCTTATGGAGGAGATGCTCAAGCAAAAATCATTGACAGAAGTTTTAATGAAAAACTTCAAATTGAAAGCTTACGCTTGAGCAATCAAGTACGCATTAATTTAAAACAAACGGATTTCGATAAAGATAGAATTTTAATTCATGTTGGCGTCGGCTCAGGGCTTTTATCGTTAAAAAACACCTCCTATCCTGGCATTCATTTGCTGTTAGATTCATCTTTTATCGCAGGGGGATTAAAACAATGTGATCGAAATACTTTAAACCGCATTTTTGATGGTAAAATGATCAATCTAGATTTTGATGTAGAAGATGATTGTTTTGCGTTTAAGTGCGTAACGGATCGAAAGTGTTTAATGGAACAATTACAATTGATTGGCGCTTACTTAATCGAACCTGGATATCGCCCTGAAGGTTTAGATGATTTCAAAAAAAACATTCCACCATGGTACGATTATTTTGATAAAACTATTGAAGGAATTTTTATATCAAAAGTTGTCAATTTCATGAGCAGCAACGATAATCGTTTTGGGTATCCAGAACAATCTATCCTATTGCAACGAAATTTTGACGAAGCAAAAAAACTTTTAACACCTATATTTGATAAACAATACCTAGAAATTTCTATCGTTGGTGATTTTGATAGAACAGCTATTATCAATCAACTATTAGCCACTTTTGGTAAGTTACAGGATCGCGAAATGCAAAAAAATTGCAACCATGAAGCCCAAACATTACCATGGCCTGAAGCACAAACAAAAATCTTTGCATGTCATACAGAACTTGATAAAGCCACTTTGTACATTGTATGGCCTACCAAAGCAACCAATGATGCAAAAACACTTCGAAATTTAAACATTTTACGTTCTGTTTTACAAAACCGATTATTGCAAGAAATTAGGCAGATTTTAGGAGATACTTATAGCCCACAAGTTGCTCAAAAACAAAATTCTGTTTTTGATCGTGGTTTTATAAGCGCATACCTCACGGTTGCTCCATCAAAACTTGACGTTATTGCCGATAAAACGATGTCCATTGCTGATGATATAGCCAAAAATGGTATATCACAAGATGAACTAAATCGTG
The DNA here is from genome assembly GCA_934691225.1 of uncultured Opitutales bacterium. Taxonomy (GTDB): domain Bacteria; phylum Verrucomicrobiota; class Verrucomicrobiia; order Opitutales; family UBA9783; genus UBA1183. The sequence goes on along the minus strand of CAKUSQ010000001.1, from coordinate 666,676 downwards.
CTATCAAACCTATCATAACCTCCTTGGAGAAAAAAATCGGTACGAATAAATTTTGGATCCATTGGCTAGCTAATTGGCAAAGTCAGCCGCAAAAAATCAACTGGGCTCTAAATGATGTAAAAGCTTATGAAAGCATTTCTAAAACTGAAGTAGAAGCTGTAGCCAAATCTTATTTACAAAGAAATTCTGCCATTTGTGTTCAAATTAAACCTGATAAGTCACAAAAATAATGCTTTACATAGGATCAGATCACGGTGGATTTTCACTGAAAACAGATTTAATAACTGCTTTGAAAAAAACAGATATTAAATTCCAAGATTTAGGAACCACATCAACAATGGCATGCGATTACCCAATTATAGCTCAAAAAGTAGCTTTAAAGGTACAATCTGATAAAGAACATCGAGGGTTACTTATTTGCACATCGGGTATTGGTATGGCCATCACGGCCAATAAATTCAAAGGCATTTATGCAGCACCTATCACCTCGCTTCAAGGAGTCAAACAAGCACGACAGCATAATGGTATAAATTTACTGTGTTTACCAGGCACCTTAGAGGCATCTGTCGCTTTCCAATTATTGCATGTATTTTTAACCACCTCGATAGATACAGCTGAACGACATATACGGCGACGACAAGAAATTTTGGATTTTGAATCAAAAAATTTTGTTGATTAATTTTTTCAATATTCTTACAAATATTAATTATGAAAGCTATAATATTCGCTTCTATGTTGCTAAATTTTAATGCATTCATACATGCAGATGAAATTACTGAAAATGCAGTTGAAACTATTAAATTAAGCGATTCTGTATGCCCAGATGATACATGTATCAACGAAGAACCTGTAGACGATGTTGAATCTGAAGAAAACAATGCTTAAATTTTACAATCATGGGAAATGTTACCTTATTAACCAAAGATAATTTTGAAAATTTTATACAAGCTCCCTTGGCTATCGTAGATTTTTGGGCTCCTTGGTGTGGCCCTTGTAGAGCTTTAGCGCCCACGCTTGACAAAGTAGCTCAAGAACAAAATGTTCTTATTGGTAAAATGAGCATAGAGGATGAAGATTCTCAGAATTTTGTTCAAAAATATCAGGTTCGTAGCATTCCAACTCTTTTATTTTTTAAACATGGCCTATGTGTAGAATCACATGTGGGAACTATCTCAGAGCAAGACCTTATTGAAAAAATAAATACTCATGCAAAATAACCGTATTTTTACAGATTTATTGCAACGTTATCCTCAACTTGATTTCTGTAAAGATTCAATTTTGGCTAGTTTTGATCTTTTATGTAAAACATTTTCATCAAAGCATAAGCTGCTTATTGCAGGCAATGGAGGAAGTGCTTCAGATGCCGACCACATTTCAGGAGAACTTTTAAAAGCTTTTTTCATCAAAAAAGACCTAACAACTAGCCATGTACATCCGACCATTTCAAGTCATTTGCAGCACGCACTTCCCGCCATCCCACTAGCGAATTTCCATGGATTCCTTTCTGCTTTCAGTAACGACTGTGAACCTGAATGGTGCTTCGCGCAATTAACATATGCTTTAGGACAACCTCAAGATTGTTTGTTAGTTATCAGCACCTCAGGTAATTCAAAAAATATCCTCAATGCTGCTAAAACAGCGCGTGATTTAAACATAAGTGTTTTAGGTTTGTCTGGTCACGATGGAGGAGAATTAAAAAATTTGTGCGATGTTTGCATCTGTGTTCCTGAAGTTGTAACCTTCAAAATCCAAGAACTTCATTTGCCTATTTATCATACTCTGTGTTTAATGCTAGAAGATTATTTCTACGGCTGTGGTGCTTAAATCCTGTGAATTTTCAAATTAAATCTCTACCCAATTCAACCATTATTGCACTTTGTCAACAAATAAAACATCTAGGTGGTAAGGCATTAATTGTAGGAGGTTGGGTACGTGATACACAACTAAATATCTCTGAAAATCCTGATATTGATTTGGAAGTATACCATTTGAATTACAAACAGTTACAAAATCTATTTAAAGACAAAATCGTTGCACAATACCCTAAATTTGGTGTTTTAAAACTACAAAACAATATAGATATTTCCTTGCCTAGACAAGAAGTATGTACCGGTCAAAAATACAATGATTTTCAAATAACATTATGCCCAGACCTCGATTTTAGACTTGCGGCAAAACGCCGCGACTTTACTATCAATGCAATGGGATTTGACCCATTATCTTCAGAGTTTTTTGATCCCTATAAAGGTTATCATGATCTTTTAAAGAAAGTTTTGCGTCCTATCTCTCCCCATTTTATGGAAGATGCTTATCGTATCCTTCGTGCTGTTCAATTTATTGCACGCTTTGGATTTTCTCCCACGTATGAGCTGATTTGCTTTGCTCGTCAAATGTCGCCTACATCACTAAGTTATTCTCATATAAAACATACGCAACGCTGCTTGCAGCACTCACCATTCAACCCCTTATGTAAGGATTTTTTAAAAGAAATACATTGGGATATTGATATCTAGTCGCTATTAAAATTATTGTAACTAAAACACATTTGTGTGTTTTACCTAACATACACTCTAAACTTAGATTTTTCGAGAAGCTGAAGAAGTGTTACGACGCGGTCCAAAACTACGTTTAGGTGGTTGCGATTGAACTACCGTTTGCTTTAAACGATAACAAATACGAGCTTGATTTAAATCGTAAGGACTCATTTCCATTTTTACACGATCTCCTACGCCTATTTTTATAAAATTTTTACGTAAACGTCCAGAGATATGAGCTAGCAACTCATGATTATTATCAAGACGTACTCGAAACGACGTACCCGGTAAAACGGCAACAACAGTTCCTTCTATTTCTATAGATTCTTCCATGGATAAATATAAATATCCTTTAGATAAAAAAGCAATAAGTCAAGAATTATTAACGAACACTTTGGTGCTGAAAGGGGGACTTGAACCCCCATGCCCCAATGAGCACATGAACCTGAATCATGCGTGTCTGCCATTTCACCACTTCAGCGTAGGTTCAAAATAAAAAATCAATGGTGGAGTTGATCGGGTTCGAACCGACGACCCCCACAATGCCATTGTGATGCTCTTCCAACTGAGCTACAACCCCATCGGTGATTTTATAAGAAAAAAAATACCAACCCATGTCAATGTTTTTTAAAAAGAAAATCAAATTTGTCGCCGCTTATCAATCCCACTTTTTAAACACAAAGAAAACCGCCAACAAGATGCATACAAAACCAACCCCATAATTCCATTTAAACTTCTCTTTCAAATAAAAAACAGAAAACAAAGAAAATACCAATAATGTAATCACTTCCTGCATTACCTTTAACTGTGCCGCTGAAAAATAAGTGTGCCCTATACGATTTGCAGGTACCTGAAAACAATATTCAAAAAATGCAATTCCCCAACTTACTAAAATGATAACCCAAAGCGATGCTGATTTAAATTTAAGGTGACCATACCAAGCAAATGTCATAAAAATATTTGAAATAAACAATAAAAAGATAGGTGTGTAATGCATAGGCTCAAAATGTCACATAGATTCGTACTGTCAAGACAAACTGCACAAATAGCTGCTTACACAAATACTTTTTGCTTGCTATTCACCCTTAATTATTAAAAAATAATAGGCATGGTGCAATTACCGATCAGTATCCAAATAATTATTGTATTTATATTTGGAATATGTTTAGGAAGCTTTCTCAATGTTTGTATTGATCGATTACCTAAAGGTGAATCCATTGTACATCCAGGTTCACACTGTCCTTACTGCCAAAAACCTATTCCTTGGTACCTAAATATTCCTTTGTTAAGTTGGCTGTACCTTAAAGGGCAAACCAAATGCTGCCAAAATACTATACCTTTTCGGTATTTCCTATCTGAAATTGGGGTCGGTATAGGTGCTATAACTATTTATTTATACTTTAAACAATTGGCACTTCCACATTTTCTTTTGTTTTGTTTTTTATGGGTTGCATTTTTTACCGACCTTAATACCTTGCTTATTCCAGATGAAATTTCACTGTTAGGAATTACAACTGGTGTATTGATTAGCTATTTTTTCCCTCAAATGCATCACCAAACAAATGCATTCACAGGAATGTTAGAAAGTATTAAATGCACTTGTTTAGGGATGGGTGGTTTATTTTGCTTTATTTGTTTTGCTGAATTTTTTTTAAAAAAAGAAGCTATGGGCCTTGGTGATGTAAAATTAATTGGTTGTATCGGTGCTTTCTTAGGCCTGGAAGGTTGCATGTTCAGTTTATTTTTTGGAGCTATTTTAGGATCATTTTTATTGATACTTTACGGCTTATACAAAAAAATAGTTTCTAAAAATTACGTATCATTAAAAAATAAATGTATTCCTTTTGGACCATTTTTAACTATCGCTGCAATAATTTACATGTTTTTTCCACATACCTTTCTCAATTTCACTTTTGAGTAAAAAAAGGTTGGCAAAACATATAAAAACATCATAATGGGCGTAAATTAAAATTTTAAGTTTAAGAGGAAAAGAGATGTCACAAAGTACCGTAGAAACAAACACAAGTGCTTACGAAACAGCAAAATCCGTACGCCTTCGTTATAACTATTGGCGCTTACGTTTAACTTATACACTAATTGTAGGATACGCTGCTTATTACATTGTCCGCCAAAATTTTACCATTATCCGAACATCCGACAAATGTCCTTTCAGCATGGAAGCTATTGGTTGGGCTTTTTCAGCTTTCTCTATCATCTATGGTATCTTTAAATTCATAACAGGAGCTGCTTGTGACCGATCCAGTTCTCGTTTTTTTATGCCTGCAGGATTAGCCTGTGCGTCCATTTGCAGTTTCGTTGCCGGTTGCACTAACTCTGTAGTATTATTTGGATTGCTTTACGCCATTAGCGCCGGATTTCAATCGATGGGCTGGCCTTCTGTATCACGAACACTTACCCAATGGTTTGGACCAAGACAAATTGGAACACGCTGGGGAATCGTAAACAGTTCACACCAAATCGGGTCTATTGCTATTATTATTGGAGGAGCATGGCTCCTGGAACATTATAGCTGGCGTTATCTCTTTATTGTCCCTTCTTGCATTTGCCTTGTCCTATCACTGTGGCTTTGGGAACGTTTACGAGATACGCCTGAATCCATTGGACTCCCTTCTTTAGAAGTACATGAAGGCCTTATGCAAGAACAAAAAGATGTTCTTACACCTGACCAACCTAAAGAATCTTTTAAACAGGTATTTAAGGAACACATACTGTTTAACTACCGTCTATGGATGGTTTGTATTGCTAACTTTTTTGTCTACTTTGTTCGTAATGGATTAGCCTGCTGGGGACCCGTTCTCATCATTCAGACACAAAAATGCACGATTATGGAAGCCGGGTGCAAAGTTGCTGGCATCGAAGCAGGTGGATTAGTGGGTGGTCTCTTTGTAGGTTGGTTCACAGATAAATTCATGCCTAAACGTCGCGGTATTTGTGGCGCTTACATGATGATTATTCTTGGAATTGTTATTGCACTATATTGGATGCTCAACACACTCGTTCAAGATCCACTATGGCTTTCCATATTCAAAAGACCTGTGGTAGATTACTTCTTTTGGGCTTGCGTCGGATTCCTCGTCTATGGTCCTCAGACTTTAGGAGGTTTGTCGGGTGCTGAATTTGGTTCTAAAAAAGCTGCTGCCGCTGCTGCTGGATTAACCGGTACAGTAGGTTATTTAGCTTCATCTGTAAGCGGTATCGGACTCGCAGTGTTAGCCAAACATTGGGGTTGGAATTCCGTTTTCCTAACGTTTGTGGTTTCTTCTTTCATTGGTGGAACATTTTTTGCGCTTACTTTATGTAACAAAAAACATCCTACCAAATAAAAGATCTCCTGCAAATACAGGAGAACAGACTTATTTTTTATATTTTTAGAATTTTCAATTTTACCTCAAACACACATGTATTCAAAAGGTTGTGGTGCACTGCCAGCACCTGAAGAGCTCTCTTCAGATTCAATACTGACTAGTTTATCCTGCCATTCTTCTACCATATTGACAAAGTTATTCAAAACCACCTTAAATAAATCAAATGAAAATGTACTTGCAATAAATGTGTAACTCAAAACTACACTATTTTTTTCTTCATCGATACCAATAATAGCACCTGCATTTTCTATTCCAAATGCATTTGCAATTAGCAATCGCTTAAAAAAATTCTCTTGCCCACTTGCGAGCACATCTCCTATAGGAGCCGCAAAAATGCATTGATCTTGTTCCTTACGATAAACAATGTCTATATTTATTTTTGAATCGAAACTCAACGAACAAATACCTTTTTCATTAAAATTCAAATCCGGAAGTCCAATTTCTTTACCATAATTTAAAAGGTAATTTGAAAATTCAATCATAATATAAAATAATAAAAGGTTTTTTTAGATGTTATTTCAATTTAAATCTATTCTTGCTGAGTACGCCGTAATTCTTGGTTACGTTCCTCCTGTATTATACGAGAACGACGTTCTATTATATCATTATCCATACTCCCGATACCTTCATTTAAGTATTTTTTCATTTCAGTATCTTTTTCAGCTTTTTCTTGCATTTTGTTATAGGCCAAATTTTCAATTTCAAACTCTTTATACCTATTTTGTGCTTGAATAACCTTCATTGACATATGCATTGAATGCCCTAATTTCCTATTTTTTGCATACACCAACTCATCTCCATAATCTTTTACACATTTATCTGACTTACATGATAACAACAAAGTGTTAAATTCATTTTCAATAATGTAATTCTTATTTTTCAATTTTTCCTTTATTTTTAAATAATCATCATCAAACAAATTACCTTTTTCAGAATCAAGGTCTTGCAAACACTTAATTCTTTCTGCAGCGCTCATATTTTTAGAAGATCCATTTATTAAAACATTTAAGGCATTAATTAATTCATTAATTTTGGTTTTTTCACCGTTGTCATTAATCAACTTCTGAAGTTCAGCAAATTTATCTTCTATTTCATTATAAATAGTTTTCTTCGTTTCATCGTCACCTTTGAGTAAATTTTTATCGGCATCACTGATTTTAGCCCACGCGATTTTTAACTTACTCTGAGGTATTAAAACAGCAAGTACATTAATCAATTCATTAATCTTAGCTTCTTCACCTTCGGTATCAATCAACTCTCGAAGTGCCGCTAACTTAGCTTCTATGTCTTTCTTAAAAGTTTCATCAAGCAAATATTTACCACTAATTCCATTCCAAGTAGTTTGATATCCATTCAATTTACTCTGAAATTCTTGCTTTTTTGCTGGATCCATCTTATTATCAGGGGATTCAGCAGGTGTATTATTTGTAACATTACTAACTGACATAATAACTCTACAGATAGCTATAAACATGCCATTTATATAAAAGTTTTCATTGATAATTCTTCAAAAGCATTCTATAGATTTACGTATGAGAAGTAGCTTTCCAAAGATTTCAGCCGATGAAGCTGCAGAAATGATCAAACATGGGGACTGCATCGCGTGCAGTGGATTTACGGCCGCAGGTGGAATAAAACGCATCCCAACAAGTATTGCTAAAAAAGCCGAAAAACTTCACGCCACAGGACAACCATTCAAAGTTAATTTGCTTACAGGAGCTTCATCCAGCGATCTAGTAGATGGCATTTTAAGCCGTGCAAATGCAGTTAACTTACGACTTCCTTATCAATCTAATAAAGATATGCGTGTGGCTATCAATCGTGGCGAAGTTAGTTACACAGATATGCATTTATCCAACTATCCTCAATGGATCAACTACCACTTTTTAGGTGAAATTGATTACGCCTTTGTAGAAGTTGCAGATTACACCGATGATGGTGAACTTGTACTAACCATGGCTGTTGGAGCAACACCTACTTTTTGCAAACAGGCCAAATACATTATATTGGAACATAATACGTATCATTCTGCTAAAATTAAAGGATTGCACGACATTTATGAATTAAAAAATCCACCTCATCGAACAACCATACCTTTGTTAAAACCCAACGATAGAATCGGAACAACAACGCTCAAAGTTGATCCAAAAAAAATCATAGGTGTTGTTGAAACGGATCAACCTGATAATGTTGTAACTTTTAAAGAAATCAGTCCTATACACGAAAAAATTGGGTACCATGTTGCCCATTTTTTCCTAGAAGAAATAAAATGCAATCGCATTCCTAAGACATTTTTGCCCATTCAATCTGGCGTAGGTAACATAGCTAATGCCGTTCTAAAAACAATGGGAGAAGCCACTGAAATCCCTTCTTTCACCGTGTACAGTGAAGTTGCCCAAGATGCGGTAATACAACTCATGCAAAAGGGACGTATTTCATTCGCCAGTGCCTGTTCATTAACGATCACAGATGCATGGTTAAAACACATTTACGATAATTGGGAGGTTTATAAAAACAAACTTGTTTTGCGACCTGAAGAAATCACGAATTCCCCTGAAGTCATTCGCCGACTCGGATTGCTTACCCTTAACACCGCGTTAGAAGTTGATTGCTTTGGCAATGTGAATAGTACACATGCGTTTGGATCATCTATTGTAAATGGTATTGGTGGTTCAGGAGATTTCGCTCGCAATGGTTACATATCTATTTTCACATTACCATCAACGGCAAAAAATGGTACCATATCTAGCATTGTTCCATTTTGTTCTCACATAGACCATACAGAACATGATACCCAAATTATCATTACAGAACAAGGGGTAGCTGATCTTCGCGGAAAATCCCCTGAACAACGAGCAAAATGTCTTATAGATAATTGTGCACATCCTGATTATAAACCTTTACTACAAGCTTACCTAAAACGTACACAAAATAAACATATTGCGCATGATTTATTGTGTGCTTTTGCTATGTATGAAGCTTTTAATGCTACAGGAGATATGAGAAATTGTAAATTTTAAAACTTTGCTTTTATGAAACATTCTGTTTACATAGCTTTAGGTTCTAATCAAGGGCAACGTCTCAATAATCTACGTTCAGCCTTTGAATCCTTAAAACAAATTTTTACAGAAATTACTTCATCCATTGTTTTAGAAACAAAAGCTATTGTTCCCAATAATGCACCTAAAAACTGGGACATCCCTTTTTTAAATATGGTTGTTCATGGTTATACGCAACAAGAACCGCATGAACTTCTCAAAAATTTAAAAGCCATCGAAGGTCAATTAGGACGCGAACCAAAGCACGAACATTGGAGTCCTCGCACCATTGATTTAGATATACTCCTTTACGATCAAATTGTGCTAACCACATCTGATCTTATTATTCCTCATCCTGAACTTAAAAATAGAGATTTTTTAATACATCTACTTGCATCCATGCAACCAAATTTGCAGGATCCTTTAACGCAAATAACGTTTGCACAACTAGCTCAAGAAAAGATAAACCCTACTTCCTTCACAAAATCTTTTGCACTTTATCCTCAACTGATGGGAATTGTCAACATCACACCTGATTCCTTCTCTGACGGCGGTTTACATTTTTCAACGGATAATGCAATAAAGTATTGTCATCAACTGATAAGCGACGGAGCTAGTTTGCTCGACCTAGGTGCACAATCAACGCGTCCTGGGTCACAGCAACTCGATGCTAACGAAGAATGGAATCGTTTACATCCTGTACTCGATGCATTGGATTTGAAAAATATTCCTATCAGCATAGATACTTACCGAAATGATCTAATTGAAAAATTGCTCAATCGTTATCCTATAGCCTGGATTAATGATGTATCCGGCCGCTTAGAAACATCTATTTTACGACAAATAGCTCAAGCGGGCTGCAAGATTTGTACCATGCATTCATTATCAGTTCCTCCTCGCAAAAATGAAAACATTGAAAAGCCATGGTCAACTTTAAATATCTGGTGCCAACAACAAATTGAAAAGCTTACAAACTGCGGTTTTACTTGCCATAACATCGTTTTAGATCCAGGATTCGGTTTTGCTAAAACTCCTTACCAAACGGGATTTATGCTAAAAACAATCGAACAGTTACGTCGTTGGAATTGCCCCATACTTGTTGGTCATTCTCGCAAATCATTTTACAATCTTCTAGGTTGCCGCGAAGCTGCTCAACGTGATACAGAAACATTAGCGATTTCACAATTATTAAAAAATAAGGTTGAATACTTGCGTGTTCACAATGTAAATCTACATCAACGTTTTTTTAGCACACAACATTGGATCGAAAACTGCCATGGAAATTCAAACGATTAAAACAGTCCCGATTATTAAGCCACAAAGTTTAGAAACTTATGTGAAGCAATTTCTTCCTAAACTGGAAGAAAATACCATTATTGCCATAACTTCCAAAGTAGTAAGTATCTGCGAAGGAAGATGCATCTCTAAGGAAGCCATTGATCGAGAAACGCTTGTGAAGCGTGAAGCTGATTTTTTAATTCCCAATCCACAATCCAACAATCAGCGAATTATTTTAACGTACAAAAACCACATACTTATTCCATCTGCAGGCATTGATGAATCCAATGGTAACGGTTGCTATATTCTTTATCCCAAAGATCCATTTGCATCGGTAAAAAAGCTATGGAACTTTTTACGTCAAGAATATCAGATCAAAAATCTGGGCATCATAATGACAGACAGCCACACAACACCCTTACGAAAAGGTGTTACAGGAATTGCATTGGCTTGGTGGGGGTTCTGCCCTGTGAAAAGTTGCGTAGGTGAACTTGACCTATTTGGACATCCCTTGCAAGTAACTTACATCAATGTGGCTGATGCATTGGCTATCAGTGCAGTTCTCAATATGGGTGAAAGCAACGAATGTACACCTTTAGCGATTTTAACGCATGCCCCTCATGTACAATTCGATGCAATAGACCATTCTGTCGAAGAGATCTGCATTGATCCTAAAGAAGATTTATATCATTGTGCATTTCCTTGTACTTAAGCTTTATCTCTCACAGCTTCAAAATTATTAAAACTTTCAGTAATTTGCCTCATAAAATTAAGTTCATTGTCTGTAATACGCTTATTCCTTATACTTCCCAAATCATTATCAAACTTAAGTTTTAAGTGATTCAGTGATTGCATTATCTCTACATTTTTCATGTAATTATCTGCATACTTGTCTATAATTTGCTTAAAATTTCCTATATCTTTAGCGATTTCTTCATCTATCCATCTGCTTTTAGTTTCATCATTTACCGACCGCATAAACGTTGTTCCGATTTCTCGTAATCTCTCTCTTAATGATTCTTCGTTTACGATAGGATGATCTAAACGATTCATTTCTTCCATTGCAGTTGCTAAAGTATTACCCATTTCTTTCACTTTATTTAACAGATCCATCCTAAGATTGTGTCTATTTGTAGTCCTTCTAACGGCTCTCTGTACAACTATTCTGTCTCGTGCAGATTTTACATTTTCAGTCTCAACCGTTGCCTTTTCTGACACAATTACTTTATCTTTTGATGATTCTATGTGCTCAGTTTCATCAATCGGATCAAAATCTAACTCGTCTTTTGGTAATATTTCCTCTTTCAATTCAGCGAGAATAGAATTTAAATGCTCCGCTTCATCAATTGTATCCAAACCTTTCTGTGATGCTTCCTTCAATTCAGAGGCAATAGGATCTAAACGCTTCTTTTCATCTGGTGAACAAGAATCCATTATACTTGCAAAAGTATCACTAAGCTTTTTTGCTGCATCTAGCAGTGACCTACGATTGTGACTATCTTTAGTCTTTTTAGTAACTTTCACTGTAACTCTTGGGCCTTTTTTATCACTTACATTTCCAGTTTCAATAGTTCCTTTTTCTGGCGCAGGCACTTTAGTAGCAGTTTCTAATTTCACGTCGCTTGTATTTTGCTTACCGTCTGTTTCGTTAACATTAGGTTGTTGAATAGCTTGATCTTTCTTTTCAGCATTTTCGTTAATCTTCTTATTGTTTACAATAAACTCGTTATCTTTACTATCTACTTTAATTTTCAAATATTCATACACGGCATTCCACAGCTGATTTTGTGCTTGTATACGATTAACATCACCTGTATTATCCTTGTCTTTTCTCGACAAATGATGAACCCCTGGTATAAATGCAGTATATTCTTTTTGAATAGAAGAATTTTCAAATAACCTTTGATTTCTCCAATTGGGTAACAAAGCTTGATTATTATCTTTCAAAGCCCTTGTTTTATCATCTCCATACTCGCCTCCTTCAAACACTACCTTTAAGGGAACCTTTATGGTCTTCACGTTCTCGTTCTTCATACCCTTATCATAAACAGAAACCGATAATCCATCCTCTTCCCCATTTTCACCAGGATCCAATACCATCTTAATCACTTGTCCATCCGGCAAAGGTTTATATTGAATCTGACCACCACGGCCTAAAACTTGCAAATCTGTTTCCGAGGGTGTTGCGACTGCATTGGGTTCAATCGATATATTTATATCCTTCATTTGTTCAGGATTTTCCTGTTGAATTTTTTCCAAAGCTTCTTTAAATGCTGTCATAACTTCTACAGCATCATTTCCACAGCGACCTCGAATGTTAAAGTCAAAACCATTTTCTGTAACAAAAACCTTCCCCTTCATATGAGCTGCCTTGGCGTTTTTCGCAACACCTAGAGCTTCATAATTCAATTCTCCATTTGCATTAATAATCCCTCTCTCCTTCAAAGCATTAAACATTGCTTGCCCAGCTTCTTGACTTGAAGGTTTTTCTGTAAACATTTGTGATATAGGATCTGTGAACTCCTCGCCAAGATGCGGATGTTTACTATTTTCTATTGTTGATTGTTGTATATTTGTACCTACCAACTCCGAATTTTTTTGAAGCACATTCGGAGTTACATCCGGTAAAGGTTTGTTGATCGTCTTATTATCTACTTTTAATGTTGGCTCAGTGACTTGCAAATTGGCACTTGCGTTACTTTGAACGTCACTTGCTAAAGATTGTACTTTAGGTAAAGTCGATTGGGTAACATTTAACGTGTCATTTCCAGTTACGTTATCACCTACCGAATATGAAGAAACTACACTTGGATTGTGTTGGATTGAAGAACTACTCATGGTTTTATTTTACTCAAAAACAAACACCAGAGCAACTCCAAAAAATGTTGCTTGAAAAAAATTACAACAACAGCTGTACACAAAGCTTATTAAGCTTCTTCGTGATCAGTTTCAACAACTTTACAAATGGCTACCAATTCATCCTCATCCGCCAAATTGATAAGACGAACACCCATCGTTGTTCTACCAATAACGCGTACATCTTTAACGGGACAACGCACGGATTGTCCTGATTTTGTAAACAACATCATTTCATCTTCATCACTAACGGTAATGGCACCTGCAACTCCATGCGTTTTTATAGCAATGATTCCAGAACCACTTCGCTTTTGTGATCGATATTCAGAAAATTCCGATCGTTTACCCTGCCCTTTAATACCAGCAATCAATAACGTCCGACGATCATCTACCACAATCAAAGCTTTTACAAAATCACCTGTTCGTAGCTTTATGCCTTTAACACCACGTGTTGCACGGCCTTGTTCTCGACAATCTTCTTCAGAAAAACGAATCGACATTCCTTGATACGTAATCAAAATCAAATCATCGTTACCCTTCGTCAATTCAGCACCGATAATGATATCACCCTCATCCACATTCATACCAATCAAACCGCCTGCACGACAATTTTTATAGGCAGAAAGCGCAGATTTTTTAATAATACCATTGCGTGTAGCCATAACAAGTGAGCAATCATCGCTAAAATTTTTAAAACACATCATTGCAGCGATCTTCTCACCTTCTTGTAAATTCAACACATTGATCAAAGCGCGCCCCTTGGACGTCCTTGATCCTTCTGGAATTTCGTAAACTTTTTTCACGTATAAACGGCCATTTTGCATCACAAAAAGGATGTAATCGTGCGTACTTGCTGTGAACGAATGCTCAATAAAGTCTTCTTCGTACTGACCTGCACCGATAACTCCTTTACCTCCACGTTTTTGCGAACGAAATGAGCTGATGTCGGTACGCTTGATAAAACCATTATGAGAAATGGTAATGCTACAACCTACATTGGCAATAACATCTTCTAACCTAAATTCTGATTCTGCTGGAATAATGCGCGTCTTGCGATCGTTTCCATATTTTTCACGCTCTTTAAGAAATTCTTCCTTCAAAACCGACAATAATTTAGCATCACTTGCTAAGATCAGACGCAATTCCTCTGCTACCTTCAATAAATTCAAATACTCTGCGTCGATTTTGTCACGCTCCATCTCCGTTAGTTGGTACAAGCGCAAATCTAAAATAGCATCTGCTTGCACATCGGAAAGCTGATATTTAGATACTAAAGCCACACGCGCTTCATCTTTAGAATTGGATTCCCGAATAATTTTCACAAAATCATCCAAATGATCCAAAGCTACCTTGTATCCTTCCAAGATATGCAAACGTTCTTCCGCTTTTCTCAATCGAAAACTTGTCCGACGTGAAACAACTTCTCGACGATGCTCAAGATAACACTCTAACATCTCTTTGATGTTCATCTGCTTCGGCCGCTGCTGATCCAACGCCAACAAGATCACACCAAACGAAGACTCCAAGGGCGTCATTTTAAAAAGCTTATTCAAAACGACACGTGGAACCTCACCGCGTTTTAACTCAACAACAATACGCGTATTTTCATCTGATTCATCGCGTAAATCGCTGATTTCAGTTAAAATTTTCTGGTGCACCAATTCGGCTATTTTCGTTACCAAATTCGCACGATTTACATTGTAAGGAATTTCAGTAATTATAATTTGTTCTTTACCATTCCCCAAATCTTCCGTATGAGCCTCACCACGAACATGAATAATTCCACGACCCGTTTTAAGATAATTAGAAATACCTTCCAACCCTACAACGGTTCCCCCTGTAGGAAAATCCGGTCCCTTGATAACCTTCATCAAATCATCAATCGTTGCCTCTTGATTATCTGCTAACAAAATCAAAGCATCTATTAGTTCGCGTAAATTGTGCGGAGGTATATTCGTTGTCATACCTACGGCTATACCTGTAGAACCATTCAACAACAAATTAGGCAATGCCGCTGGCAAAACCGTTGGTTCCGTCGTGCTTTCCTTATAATTAGGAACAAAATCAACCGTGTCTTCGTCAATATCTTTGAGCAATTCCTCAGCGATATCCTTCAAACGGCATTCTGTATAACGATAAGCAGCTGCAGAATCACCATCAATCGAACCAAAATTACCCTGTGGATCTACTAATGGGTAACGCATCACCCAATCCTGCGCTAATCGAACCAATGCATCGTACACAGAACTATCTCCATGCGGATGATAATTCTTCAAAACTTCTCCAACAACACCCGCACATTTATCAAAAGGCCTATTGTGCAACAATCCCTCTCGAAACATTGCGTATAAAATGCGCCGATGTACCGGTTTAAATCCATCACGTGCATCTGGTAAGGCTCGACTGACAATGACAGACATCGAATAATCGATGTAAGCCGATTTCATGATTTCATCGACATTTGTGTCTATTAAAAATTCTTTTTCTGCGTACATGATTATTAGATATCTAAGTTAGCAACATTCAGTGCATTGTCTTCAATAAATGTCCGTCGAATAGGAACATCATCCCCCATTAACATCGAAAATACCTGCTCAGCTTCTGCAACATCTTCCATTCGAACTTTTAACATCCGACGCGTTTTAGGATTCATCGTTGTTTCAAACAACTGCTTAGCATTCATTTCACCTAGACCTTTATAGCGCTGAATATGCAATCCTTTACGGCCTAATTGACGTACTGCTTCCGTCAAATCCAACAATGACATCACAGGAACTTCTACCTCTTTCGATCCACTACTATTATCCTTTAATACGTACGAAGGATTTTCAAATGGGCCAAATGAATCTAGACCTGCATTTAAATCAGAAATTGTTTTCAGAATCTGAGAAATTTGAACATACTCAAATATCTCACTTACAATAATACGTTGCGATATCTTTTGTCCTTCTATGTCAATTTCACGAATTACTGTACCGTTATAGATATCATCCAGCATATTATTTTCTACATAAAACCGAGAACGTTCCTCATCATCCTTTAAAAACTGAAAAGTTTCCTGATTTCCATTTCGGATACGAACCAAATACTTAGGGACCATCAACGTATCTCGATCAAACTCATTCAAATACAAATGCAAATCACAACCATGTCGCACCACAGAAGCCCCTAATTGCTCCAATTTAGACAACGCTATCAACATTTTATTTAAGGTCTCTTCTGAGAATAAATGTTGATCTCTCGTACGAACCAATTGAACGCCTTCTGAACCTAATTCCAACAAAATTTTATTCAATTGCGCATCATTATCGATGTACTGCTCACGTTTACGACGTTTAATTTTATACAACGGCGGCTGTGCGATATACACATAACCTTTTTCAATTAAACCACGCATCTGCCGAAAGAAAAATGTTAACAGCAAAGTTCGAATATGTGCACCATCAACATCAGCATCCGTCATGATAACTACTTTGTGGTAACGCGCTTTAGACACATCAAAAGCACCCTCACCATTTTCCCCAATTCCTGTACCGCAAGCTGTAACAATGGTACGAATTTCCGCATTGCTCAAGACCTTATCCAAACGAGCCTTTTCAACATTAAGGATTTTTCCTTTAATAGGCAAAATAGCTTGGTGTCGACGATCACGTCCCTGTTTGGCAGATCCTCCTGCGGAATCTCCCTCCACAATAAATAACTCACACAACTCCGGATTTTTTTCAGAACAATCAGATAACTTACCCGGTAATCCTCCACCGGTCAAAGCACTCTTACGAA
Source organism: uncultured Opitutales bacterium (assembly GCA_934691225.1). Lineage (GTDB taxonomy): Bacteria > Verrucomicrobiota > Verrucomicrobiia > Opitutales > UBA9783 > UBA1183. The sequence continues at coordinate 649,804 of CAKUSQ010000001.1, read as the reverse complement.
CCGTATCACGCGCTTTACGAGCGGCTTCACGTGCTCTAGCTGCCCCTAAACACTTATCTAAAATTAATCTTCCTAAAGATGGATCCGTCTCAAAAGCATACTTTAAATTATCGCCTACAATTTTTTGCACAATTCCATCGACTTCGCTATTGGACAATTTTGTTTTAGTTTGCCCTTCAAACCTAGGCTCAGGAACTTTTACAGAAATAATCGCTGTCAAACCTTCACGGACATCCTCTCCCATCAAAGCTGGATCTTTGTCTTTAAGAAGGTTATTATTTTTCCCATAATTATTGATAACACGCGTCAAAGCCGTACGAAATCCTGACAAATGCGTTCCACCCTCTATATTAAAAATGGAATTAGCATACGCATAAATCTGATCACTAAATCCATCGTTGTACTGCATAGCCACATCCACGCAAATACGTCCTTGTTTTCCTTGGTGATCAGTAATCACAGAGCTTCCAGAGAACATAATAGGTTCTGCATGCAGTACATTCTTCCCTCGATTCAAATAAGAAACATATTGAGCAATACCTTTATCAAACGAAAAAACTTCCGATTTTTCAACACGCTCGTCGCTCAACTCAATATGAATCCCTGGATTTAAGAAAGCTAATTCACGTAAACGTTTAGCTAAAATATCGTACTTAAATTCACGCGTTTCTTCAAAAATTTCTGGATCTGGTAAAAAAGTAATCTTAGTTCCTGTACGCTTACTTTGCGCAATCACAGCTAAGGGATGTGTCGTTTTCCCTTTAGAAAATCCCATATGATAAACACTACCATCGCGACGAACTTCTACTTCAAAAATTTCCGAAACCGCATTCACGCATTTGGCACCCACACCGTGTAAACCTCCTGAAACCTGGTAAGCACCTTTACCAAATTTTCCACCGGCATGCAAATTCGTCATTACCAATTCTAATGCGGAAATTTTATATACTGGATGTATATCTACAGGAATACCACGACCGTTATCCTCAACTGAACAGGAACCATTTAAATGTATGGTCACATTAATTTCCGTACAATAACCCGCTAAAGATTCATCGATCGCATTATCCACTAACTCAAATACACAATGATGCAATCCGCGTTCATGCGTATCGCCTATGTACATATCAGGACGCTTACGAACCCCTTCCAAACCTTCTAATTTTTGAATTTTAGAAGCATCGTAAGTTTCTTCCACTTTCGTAGATATTTGTATTGTATCTTCCAGGTTCAATTGACTTTCTTCCGCGACCATAAAGTATATATCATATATGTAACAAACCTAGGATGAATTGCAAGGAAAGTTTAAAAATTTTTAAAAAACACTTAATCTTTTAATTTAAAACCCGATTTTTAAAATAAACAACTTATAATTATGTCACTAAATATTGATAATAACTCAAGCATTCAATCGATACAAAATCCAGTACAATCAACTGGAACAAATTCACAAACAACTCTATTGCAAGATACTGTTGTTGTTAATGGAAATACTGCTAACAGTAATGCACACAGTATGAATACCGAACAAAATGTGGAAACCAAACGAACAGTCACTAAAAATAATCTTTTATCTCATTTAAAAAGTCTCATTAATGACATCATAACTAAACTAAAAAATCTATTTTCTAATACATCAACAACCCTTCAAGAAAACGTTCAAAAACAAACACCTTTAAACTCACTTCAAACAACTCCTTCAAACCCCCAAGATCAAGGGATTTCTGAGTTAAAAAAAGGACTTGAAGAATTAAGAAGCCACCTAAACATTGCTAATGTAAAACATTTATCTTTGGACCAAATAATACAAATCTTAAAACACAGCGATATTGACCAAAAAACAGAAGAACTCCTATCATGCCTTACAACTACCATTGATTCAACAAATAATCAGACATTAAAAGATGAACTGTCTAACTTAAAAAAGGAAATAGAACAGTTACACGAAGAATTTCTTATAAAACTTAATGATCAAATGAGCGAGCAGGTAATTCAGAAATATGAGAATCGATCATTAAAGAATTAAAAAAAAGCCAAAAGAGATGTAACAACATCTCTTTTGTTTATATAGTTGTTAATTCTTTTGTTTTATCTTCTAAAACTTTTTCTATCATTTCAATATATTTATCTGTCAATTTTTGAATTTCTTTCTCAAGTTTCTTAACATCATCTTCTGAACAAGTACCCGCTTTTTTTTCATTCTTCAGAACTTCCATAGCTTCTCGCCGACATCCTCGTACAGAAACTTTGCCTTCCTCTGACATTCCGCTCGCTAACTTAGCTAATTCTTGACGCCGTTCTCGACTCAAATCTGGCAATGGACAATGAACAAACTCTCCAAAAATAGCTGCGTTAATTCCAAGATTAGCTAACAAAATACCTTTTTCAATCGCCTTCAAATTCGATCTATCCCAAGGCTGCACCCGCAAAGTTCTTGCATCCGGCGTTGTAATCGAAGCAACATCCTTCAAACGCATATTGGAACCATAAACTTCAATGGTAACGTTCTCAAGCATTTGCGGGGAAGCCTTACCCGTATGCAAAGTCCCAAATTGATGAACGGTGTGATCCACCGACTTTTGCATATTACCTTCAACTTGTTTTAAAAAACGACTAAAATCTATCATCATTCAATCCTTTATAAGTGTTCCTTCCAATGAACCATGCACTGCATTGTAAATAGCATCTGTTGCATTTAAATTAAAAATAAAAATAGGCATTTTTTGCTCTCGACACAAGTCAAAAGCGCACGCATCCATCACACCAAATTTTCCATCACACACCTGCGCATACGTTAATGTATCAAATTTTTTAGCCTCTTTAAATATACAAGGATCTTGATCATAAACCCCATCTACCTTGGTCGCCTTCAATAATACGTCTGCTTGAATTTCTATTGCACGTAATGCAGCTGCAGTATCGGTTGAAAAGTAAGCATGCCCTGTTCCTCCTGAAAAAATAACAATGTTTCCTTGTGAAAGTTGCAGCCTAATTTCTTCTACATTGTCAGGCAAAATAGAACCACCTGTAAGACTTGCCCCATAAAGTTTAACCGGCACTTTAACCTGTTGAAGGCACGCTTTCAAAAACAAAGCATTTACGCAAGTAGCTGCCATTCCAATCGCATCCCCTGAATAACGATCAAAATTAAAATGATTTTTACCTCCTCTAAAAATATTTCCACCACCTACCACAAGGCCTATTTGATTTCCCTCCAACTGCAGACGCTTAATTTGATCCACAATTGGTAAAACTTTATCTTCAGACCAAACCCCTGAATTTCCTTGCAAAAATTCACCACTTAATTTCAATAAAACTCGCTTCATAAATTACGCTACCCATGCCCAAAAAAACCGTTTTCTATGCGATAAATCAAACGTTGATTTAACTTCGCAGTAACCCCAATTTTTAGCACAACCCGCTAAAGTTTCATGCTGATTCAAACCTGTTTCAAGCACAACAACACCCCCAGGATTCAAATACTGTTTAGCTTCCCACAAAATATGTTTCAAATCCGATATACCATTTTCTTTCGCAACCAATGCAGTCCTTGGCTCATACATTTTAACTTCGGGTTGTGCAATTTCAAGTTCTTCTTTGGACAAATAAGGAGGATTAGAAACAATAAAATCAAAATGTTTACCACCCAACTTTTCAAACCATGAAGAACACATCAACGTTAATCGTTGCTGAACACGATTAGCAACTGCATTATCGTAAGCTACTTCTAAAGCTTTTGTTGAATTATCAACGGCAACCATGTTCAAAGTTTCTTCCAATGCCAACAATGCAATCGAAATAGCTCCACTTCCAGTACCTAAATCTAGACCCCATTTATGTGGCTTATCCTGTAAATACTGATGTAACTGATAAACAAGCTCTTCTGTTTCTGGTCGCGGAATAAGCACACGCGGATCCACTTTTAATGATTGACCATAAAAATCAACCTCACCTAAAATATACTGCAAAGGTTCCCGATGACCTCTTCGAATACTTAGTTTTCTCAGCTGCTCTAATTGTAAATCCGACAAAATACAATCATGGTTTAAAAAAACTTCAAGTCGCTTGCATTCTAAAACGGAAGCTAACAGCAATTCAGCGTCCACCTTGCTCGTTTCAATGGATTTCCTTTTGAGATACCCCTCCAACAATACCAAGGCTTCGCTTACTCGCATCCGTACACTTTGGGAACCCTTAAAGGCTCCTGTGCTAAATTATCTTTTCTACCAATCCTGCTTTGATAGCTTTTACAGCTACCCAAACGCGACGAACTTGGCCATTTGGTAGCATAATCTTTACACGTTGCAAATTAGGTTTAAAAATTCTTCTAACTTTCTTGGTAACGTGTGTTCCAATACCACCGCTTTTTTTCGATTGACCTTTTCGGCTGATACGAGATCCAACAACTCGTTTCTTTCCTGTAATATAACAAATGCGTGACATAAAAAATCTTTTAACTTTAGCGTAAATAACTTAATTTTTTGTGCAAGTTTTTTTTCATTTTTTTTACGAAAACAATTTTATAAAAAAAAGGTTTACATTACAAATCCAACCGTTAGCATAAAAATGAATATAAAATAGACCACATATATAAGATGAAATCACATTTTTTTCAAATGAAGCATCCTTTCACACGCATTTTTTTAGGTAGCGCTTGCTTGTTGTTGCAGGGTTGCAATACTTGGTTAGCAACAAAAACGAAACCTGTAGAACTTACACCTAATTCGACCCTCATCGATTCACCAAAAGCTAAAACACAAAATAAAATTTCCTCAAAACATCCATCCACGCTGCCTCCACCACAAATGTTGCGTGCCACACCACGTCGCCCTAAAAACATAACCCCTATTGAAGATACTTTTACTTACGAAGAAGACATCAAAGAAAAAGAAGAACCTGAATCTATTCTGTACACTGTTCAGAAAGGAGATACCTTATCCTCAATTGCCCATAAATTCAAGGTTTCCAGCGATCAATTGGTGAATGAAAATCGCATTAAAAATAAAAATCGCCTATTCATTGGGCAAATACTGTCAATTCCTTGCGGAAAAAATCAAACGATTGAAGTCACTAAAGATACACAAATTTACACTGTTCAAAAAGGGGATACGCTATCTTCAATTGCTGCCAAATTTAATACACATGTTTCAACTTTACGCAGTCAAAATCATCTGACCAAAGATACTATTTATGTTGGTCAAAAACTTACGGTTGCTTCAAGTAATATAATCTCTAACGAAGTAAAACCTTCACTGCCTATTGAAGGTGAAAAATACACAATTCAAGCCGGTGATATATTGTGGAATATCGCTAAACGTTGCAATATGTCTGTACAGGAACTCATAAGAATTAATAACATTAAAGATCCTAAAAATCTCCGCATTGGTCAAGTGATTTATGTTAAAGCACAACCGCAACCTGAACCTGAAACGTTACAGTCAGAACCTCTTGATTTAACTCCAACTACCGAAATAGGTGACCATTCAAATGAAACAGACTTGCTTCCTTCAGAAGAACAACCTTTGGAAAACACGCATGAAGTTTTATCTGAATCTAATGTAGAAGAAGACAACTTTGAAGATCTTTTCGAAGAAAGTAATGACATTCCACTTGTACCTTTGGAAGATGTAAAGTGATGTCTCAAGATTTAAAAATTGAACGTCTTTTATTAATTGCTCTTAGCGCTATCTTAACTTCATACGGATTTATTATTCTAGGTAGCGCAGTTTTGCCTATACCCTATCGAAGTTCTTTATTTGTAAAGCAATGCATGTGGTTGATAATAGCCGTTACTGCATGTATTGTTTTTTCATTTATAAATTTAAAAAAACTTCAACCTTATTGCCGATGGATAGGATTAGTCACGATTGCAGTTTTAATACTTGTACTTATTCCTGGCATTAGCCGATGCATCAAAGGGGCTCATCGCTGGATTGAATTCGGAGGATTACGTATACAACCTTCCGAACCAGCAAAAGTCGGATTTATTTTATTTTTTTCAGATTATTTAAGCAATCACATGCATGAATTAAACGATTTCTTTCGAGGATTTCTAAAACCTTTTTGCTTGGCGGGATGCTTTTGTGTATTGCTTATCTTAGAACCTGACTTTGGCACAACAGCTCTGTTCGGAACCGTTACGGCCATTTTACTTTTTGTAAGAGGGGTAAAAATAAAATTCATAGCCCCCACACTCATTTTAGCTTTCAGCTTATTTTGTGTCGCTATCTATTTAAATCCTGTACGCCTTCATCGAATTATCGCGTTTTTAGATTTGGAAAATAATCGTTTAGCAGGAGCTTATCAATTATGGCAAAGCCTACTTGCCTTTTCATCTGGCGGCTGGTGGGGATGCGGATTAGGACAAGGGCGCCAACAATTCTTTTTTTTACCTGAAGCTCATACCGATTTTATCGGATCCATTTTAGCTGAAGAACTAGGAATTGTCCATATGTTAATTTTACTTGGTTGCTTCAGTTTAATTACCTGCTTAGGTATCAGAATCATTCAAAAACAGGGACAACCATTCCTATTTTTCATAGGACTTGGAACTACCACTTTTTTAACATCACAGGTATTTTTAAACCTCGGAATTATTACAGGATTGTTACCTACTAAAGGATTGGCTTTACCCTTTTTAAGTTATGGTGGCTCTAACCTTGTTACAAACTTCTGCTTCATAGGCTTACTTATAAACCTAACACGCTCCACTTATTCACCTTTACATTCACTTTACACCCCATGAAAACATTTATCATAGCTTGTGGCGGAACCGGAGGGCATTTATCACCAGGAATTGCCTTAGCTGAAGAGCTTATAGAGCGCGGACACCGATGTTTTTTGCTTGTTTCTCAAAAAAAAGTTGATGAACAACTTTGTAAAGCCTATCCTAAAATTAACTATATAAAGTTTCCAGGCATGGGGTTCCCACGACAAATTTTTAAAATACCACTGTTTTTGTTTCTACAATTTAAAAGTTTCATAAAATCACTTAAGCTTTTATTCACTTCTCGCGCAGATGGCGTCGTTGGGTTTGGAGGATTTACAAATGTTGGGATTATACTTGCCGCAGCTATACTTAAAAAAGCCTGTTTTTTACACGAAGCTAATCAAAAAACTGGGAAAGCTATACGCCTCTTAAGCGTATTTGCTAAGTGCGTGTATATCCCTATAGGTGCTTCTTGCGATCATCTTTTTACTAAAAAAATCAAAACTTGCGGATTTCCACTGCGTAAAGAAATACAAAAAATTGATAAAAATAAAGCGCGTGAACAATTAGGAATTCCTATTAAATCTAAGCTTCTTGTAATCACAGGTGGGAGTCAAGGTGCCAAAATTTTCAACAAATGGGCACTGGATAATCTTGAAACTTTTACCCATCGTAATATCAATGTTATCTGTTTAACTGGTGTAGGGCAAAAGAACAATACCATAACTTTAAAAAATGAAAAAAACACCATTCAAGTCCAATTCATCCCATTTGCTTACAATATGAATGTCATTTATTCAGCAGCTGATTTGGTCATTAGTCGAGCGGGCGCTGGTACCATTGCTGAATTAACAAAATGTGAAACTCCTTCTATCCTTATACCTTATCCTCACGCAGCTGATAATCATCAACTAGCAAATGCACTCTTATTTCAACAAATTTGTGGTAACATTGTCATCGAACAAAATGAAATGCATACGTTACTAGAAGAAGTGCTATATGTACTATTTAACAAAGAACCATTAAAAACCATGCAAGATAATTTGCATTTCATAAATGAGGAAAATGCAACAGAAGTTCTAGCGGATAGTATCTTGGAAATAATTTAAATTACCTATTTTTTACCTCGATCGCAAATGATATTTATCATAAATTTGTGTCAATCGAGTCACATCAAGGTGAGTATAAATTTGCGTGGTAGAAATATCACTGTGCCCTAACATTTCTTGTATACTTCGCAAATCAGCTCCATTGCATAACAAATGTGTAGCAAAAGAATGTCTCAATAAATGAGGCTTTAAATTAAAATCAAAACCTAAATTTTTAGCGTACTTTTTTAAATTTACCCACAATGTTTTGCGTGAAATGGGACCTCCACGCTGACTTAAAAAAACAAAATTTCCACTGTTATTCTTTAACAGTTTTGGTCGTCCATGCACCCAATAATATTGTAAGTGTTCTTTAGCAATAGACCCCAATGGTACTAAACGCTCCTTGCTACCCTTTCCATAAATCTTCAAAAAATTTTCGTTAAGGAAAACATTTTGAAACAACAAACCACAAACTTCTGAAATTCGAAGGCCACAACCATACATCAAAGAAATCATAGCTCTATCGCGCATTCCCTGTGGTGTCGATAAAACCGTACTGTGTTGAAGCTCTACAATATCTTCTATCGATAAAGTACGTGGTAACTCTCTATGAATCTTTGGATGAACAGCACGATCCAGCAAATTTTTAGGTAAAACTTTATGCCTCACTAAATAATCAAAAAAAACACGCAAACTTGTTAATTTTCGAGCGCGCGATGATGGCTTTTCTTCTAAAAGTTTTTCCTCCCAATGTTTTATATCAACTTCAGAAACTGCCTCCCAAACAGAAAGATTTGTCCATGAAACAAATTGCAAAATATCATATCGATAGGAAGCTTGCGTATTTGCCGACAAACCTTTCTCAATATTCAAATACCCTAAAAATGCTTCAATCTGAAGAAGAACTTCATTTGAAACTTGGGTAAGCTGTTGTTTCGCCTTCACTACGTGCAATAAGAATGGTTCCACAAGTATCATTAAACACATTAACGGCTGTTCTAAACATATCGAGAATACGTTCAACCACCCAAATAACTCCCACCGATTCTATAGGCAATCCAACAGAACTCAAAATCATGGTGATAGCAATTAAACCTGATGCAGGAATCCCAGCTACGCCAACCGATGTTAAAAGAGCCATTAATACAACGGTCACTTGATCCAAAAGACCAAATTGAATCCCTTGTGTAACTTGGTACAATTGTGCAATAAAGATAACAACTACACACTCATACAAAGCAGTCCCACACATATTAATGGTTATCCCTAAAGGTAATGTAAACCTTGCTGTTTTCGAAGAAACTTTGCTTGTATTTTCAATTTTTTCTAAAGCTAATGGTAAAGAGGCCGCTGAAGATGCAGTTGAAAACGCCATTAATACAACTGGGAACATCGCTTTGTAGTGCGCTAAAGGTTGAATTTTTGCACCGTAACGAAGCAGCAGGTATAAAAAAACAAAATGGTAAAAACAAAAACCTAAAAGAATGGTTATTACAAAAAAAGATAAAGGCCTAATCAATTCCAAACCCGCATTAAGCAGTATAGGCGTTACCAATCCGAACACACCAATAGGAGAAAAAGAGATAACGATATGTGTAATATTTCTCGTTATTTGCTGAATACCTTCCCACAAATTAAATTGAACTTCCCGCAAATGATTTGGTAATCGACTAACAAAAAAACCAAACAACAAACTAAATGTAATTAACCCTAAAATTTGTGCATTATCTGTTGCAGCCGCAAGTATATTAGGTGGCAATAATCTTAAAAAGAATTCCGAAACTTTCGAATTCTCAACATTTTCAAAACTTACAAAATGCTCAGGCAAAACATTAGCTTGCCCTAAAATTTTAGCAGCTAGTTCTGGATTTGTATGCCCAGGTTCCAAAATATTTACAAAAACTAATCCAACAGTAACCGCTACACAACAGCTTAAAAAATAAAATAAAAATGTTTTTAGACCTAACCGACGAAACTCTGACTTAGATCCAAAACGCATCATACCGCAAATGATAGAAGATGTAATCAGTGGAACCACCAACATCTTTAAACCATTCATGAAAATTTTACCAACTAATTCACAGGCTTGAACGAGAGCTTTCGTAGCGCTTAAATCCATCCATCCAAGCCCTCTCAAAACACATGCAACCACTACACTGGTTACAAGCGCTCCAACAACTCCCCATCGTAGATAAAATTTCTTCATACTAGCCGTCATATAGTTTTCCTAAAATGACGACAATCTTTTTATGTAATTATTTTACACTGAGGCAATATTTAATTTTATTTATAATTCTGATTTTGCATCAATTTCAGAAGGCAAACTGTTCTCATTAGCCTGTGTACCTATTGAACTTGTCGTACTAATGCTACCTAAATCACGATTTACCGCTGAGTTTTTATCTAATTCTTTAGGTGGATTTGTTTTTTCTAAAACAATCTGATTCAAATTCTTACCACTTGAAACAACAATATCTGTTGATGTCTGAGCTGTTTTTGAAACATTTTCTGTTGGATTATTTAAAGAATCTCTTGCATCTTTTGTCGTTTGTTGGGTCAATTTTTGAGCTTCTTTTACATCTTCTTTTTCACGATAGTTTACAGAACCTATAGCATTAAAATTTACAGAATCGATCATACATTTCCTTTTGTTATAACATATATCGACTCAATTTACCATAGTTTTACCCTTTTTTTAATTTACAAACTTGATATACGTTCAACTTGTGCTCCTAATTGTCGCAATTTCTCATCAAAATTCTCATATCCTCGATCCAAATGGTAAATCCGATGCACCACAGTTTCTCCTTGCGCTATTAATCCTGCTAAATAAAGGGCTGCACTTGCTCGCAAGTCAGAAGCCATAACCTCAGCGCCCGATAATTTCGCTCCTCCCTGTAAAATAGCTGTGGATCCTTCTAATATAGCATTTGCCCCTAAACGTTGCAATTCTGCCACATGCATAAACCGTTGCGGGTAAATACGTTCTGTGATTAAACTCAATCCTGGAATACAAAGTCCTAACACACACATTTGTGCTTGCAAATCGGTTGGAAATCCTGGATGTGGCAATGTAGCTAATTCAAATGGTTTTAACTGGTCCAAACATGGAAAAACTTCGATACAACTATTTTCATAATCAACACTTAAATTGGCATTTATGCTTTCTAAAACATGCAATAACGCCCCTAAATGATGTGGATTAAAGCCTTCCAACTTCACATGGCCCTGTGTAATCAAACTTGCAATCAAAAAAGTTCCAGCTTCTATACGATCACCAATTACCGTGTAATCGAATCCTCGCAATCGTTTACACCCCACAATGGTTATCCGAGGACTTCCAACCCCTTCTATACAAGCCCCCATTTGCTGCAACAAGCGACATAAATCAACGATTTCAGGTTCACAAGCAGCACTGTCAATAACCGTTGTTCCTGGTGCCAAAACAGCTGCCATCACCAAATTGGCAGTTCCTGTTACAGTACTTCCGAAACGTCCTCCTAGGAAAACAGGACCTCCTTGCAAATGTTTTGCATCAACATGCACCATACCAGATTTCATGGAAATTTGACAACCTAATTTGCTCAACCCATGTAAATGTAAATCTATAGGACGATTTCCAATAACACATCCTCCTGGCAACGGCAAAACAGCTTTATGTAAACGCCCTACCAAAGGACCCATAATGCATACAGAAGCTCGCATTTTACGAACCAAATCGTAAGGAGCTTCGTAGGTAATATTTTTAGCTTGTAATTTCCAAACATTAGGTGCTGGATTTTCAACGACAACACCCAATGTTTCTAAAAGTTGGATAAAAAAACTAACATCTCGTAGATTTGGAACATTTCGCAAAGTACAAACTTCATCCGTAAGCAAACTTGCTGCCAACATGGCCATACAAGCATTTTTAGCCCCACTTATATGTACATGCCCTTTTAAACAGGCACCTCCACAGATGTAAGCTTTATCCATTTATTTATCAAAATCAACGAGATTGATTACGCGATGAACGATAATTATTGCGTCTTTTTTGATGATTGTATCGATGTCCTCGATAATTTTTGCGACCATAGTTATTTTTTTTGGTTTTGAAGCCAAACAAACGCAAAATAAAGTTTTTTATTTTTCCCAAAAAGGAGCAACAACAGCACGATTTTTCACACTTACAACTTTTTTCTGCTTCGCACCGCTTAGAATTTTCATCTTTCCTTACATTGCTTTTTTCTTGACGCTCTATACGTTCAACAGAATCAAGTTTTATTGTCTTTATTTCTTTTGGTAGTTTCGAATTATCTTCTTTAATTGTTGCCATTCCTACTGCTGAATTACTTCTTTTGCAACGGCCTTTCAAATTCGACGTTTTCCGTTCATGATTTGGCTCTTTTTCTGACTTTACCTGCACATTTTCAACTTCAGGAATATTTTCCTTTGGTGCTTCATTTGAAAACACTGCATTTTCTTTATTTTCTTCTGTCATAATTATTAGACTATTTATTCAACATGTTAAAAAAACATTACTTGTACATAAAACTAATTGCTTTTTTGTAAATCACAACGCTTTTTTTGCAAAAGTTGCGCAATAATATTTACTGATCTTTTTGTTTTAAAAATTCAGATAAACGTTCCTCTTCATCTGCCTTTTGCAAAGCAGAAATAAATGCGCTTAAATCACCATCTAAAACCTGCTCTAAATTGTAAGTTGTTAATCCAATCCTATGATCCGTCACACGATTCTGCGTAAAATTATACGTTCGAATTCGATCTGACCGATCGCCTGAACCAATTTGCTGCTTACGTGTATCTGCATATTTTTTCGCTTCCTCATCCTGCTTTTTTTTGAGCAAACGCGACCGCAATACCTGCATCGCTTTGGCTTTATTTTTCTGCTGAGAACGCTCATCCGCACATGTCACAATCAAACCTGATGGTTTGTGCAAAATTTGAACAGCAGAATCAGTTGTATTTACTCCCTGCCCTCCAGGCCCACTCGCATGACAAATGCTGATTTCAATTTCATCCGGAGCTATTGACACTTCGACTTCTTGAGCCTCAGGTAAAACAGCTACCGTAGCTGATGATGTATGGATTCGACCGTTTGTTTCCGTAACGGGTACACGCTGGACACGATGCCCACCACTCTCATATTTTAACAACTTATAAACATTTTCGCCGCGTATCATCAAAATTACTTCTTTAAAACCCCCTGCTTCTGACGGGTGCATAGACATGATCTCAGTTGACCAACGATGCTGCTCGGCGAAACGCACGTACATTCGATATAAATCTCCAGCAAACAAAGAAGCCTCCTCACCTCCCGTTCCAGCACGAATCTCCAAAATAGTGTTTCTTGAATCACTTGGATCAGGGGGTATCATCGAAATCATCAATGCATGCTGTGTTTCCTCCAAATTTTTAGCAACTTCACACTTTTCTGAATGTGCTAATTCTAACATTGCTTCGTCAGTCTCCACATCCATCATTTGATTCAATTCTTCTAGCTGCTCTCTCAATGAAATAACACGGTCAAACAACTGAATAATTTTACTTAAATATTGATGTTCACGCGATAAATTAGATGCTAATGCATTATTTCTAAAAACTTCTGGATCACTCAATTGAGTATCCACTTCTGATAAACGCTGCTTTATAGGTTCTATGTTAGGCAATACAAATGTCATAAACTAATTCCAACATCCTAAAATTTTTATTAATGATATCCTAACCAAAACTTTTTTCAAAGTAACTTACTTGGTGGAGCCGATCGGGATCGAACCGACGACCTTGTCATTGCGAACGACACGCTCTTCCAACTGAGCTACGGCCCCAACTTTCTATTCACAATGTCGAATCACCCTAAAAAGTGCAAGAAAAATATCTATTTATTTAATAAACAAAAAACAAAAGGCCTTTGAAAAGGCCCTTTCTAAATAAAACACAACTCGCATTAACGCTTTGAAAACTGGAAACGCTTACGAGCACCTGGACGTCCTGGCTTTTTACGTTCCTTGCTGCGAGCATCCCTTGTTAATAAACCAGCTTTTTTCAACAAAGGCCTCCAATCAGGATTCATTTTTTCAAGCGCACGTGACAATCCTAAAACGATAGCTTCAATTTGTCCCATATAGCCACCACCGGAAACAAATGCGCGAAAATTCAATCCACTTTCTTCTCCAACTGTACGAAACGGCTTCAACAACAAAGCATTGATTTCATCTGATAACTGTGCACGATCAACCACATTTCCATTAATGGACCATACACCTTCACCTCTTGACAAACGAACTTTAGCTACTGCCGTTTTACGACGTCCAACCGTTACAAATTCTTCAACTTTTCCATTTCCCATAAAAACACCTCTTCAGCTATTTATCCAATACCACTGGTTGCTGAGCTGCGTAAGGATGATTTTCACCTACACAAACACGCAATTTTTTCAACATTTGACGCGCTAAACGATTTTTAGGCATCATTCCACGAACAGCATTCATGATGATTAATTCTGGATGTTTAGCCCTAACTTCGCTGAGTGTGCGAACATGCAAACCGCTTTGATAACCCGAATAATTTGCATAAGTTTTATCCGTTTCTTTATGTCCTGAAACGCTAACTTTTTCTGCATTTATAACAACAACATAATCACCGGCATCACAATGCGGTGTATATAAAGGCTTATTGCGACCACGCAAAATATTGGCAATCTCTACAGCCAAACGACCTAAAACTTTCCCCTTTGCATCAATAAGATACCATTTCTTATCAATCGCATTCGTCTGTGTAACTAACGTTGTGCTCATTAAAAATATCTTTTTATATATTTAAGAAACTTACAAATTGACCACCTTGTCAAGCTTATAATCAAAAATCCAATTCATTTTATTTTTTATATTTTTGCAAAATTCTTTTATGGACTTTTTTAAAAATTTTCTTCATAATTATTTTAGGATATGTATGGAACTAAAAGCTTGCATAGATGTTATCAGTAAAGAACTCAATCAAAACTTCACGTTAAATCCTGAAGGTTTTTACTCATGCGAAAATAATGGGCGCATTTATAAAATTTTCCAGAGAAACAACCTTATACTTATTCAAGGATCTATCGGTCATGTGTTAAAACCTCAAGATTCACAAACCACCACGTTATTAAGTAATTTACTCCAATTTAACTTAAAACGGATGCAGTTTTTGTATGAAACTTTATTTATGGATCCTGACAGTCAACAGTTATATTTGGAGAAAAAAATAACTATTAATGATTTATCTGACAAAAAACTCCTAGAACATTTTGAGGATTTCACACTCAACATTGAAGTCATTGAAGATCGTTTCTTCGCTAAAAAATCAGCAAAACATTAAAATATGAAAATCAGCAAAACATTTCTTACATTCAATTTACTGGTCATCTTTCACACAATATTTGCTGATCTAGGTCCTATATCCATTGTTAACGAAAATACAGTGAATTCTGAGGAATCTCCTTCGGATACCCCACAAATTCAATTTACACTAAAAGATACCTCTGATGAACCAGAACCTGAAACGGAAACACAACATTCTGTCAATCATCAATTTTGGCCGAAAACTTTTTCTTATCTATACTTAAGAAATAAACTCATTGCTGATGTCATTCGAGATTTTTGCAAAATGCAAGACATTGACGTTGTTATTAGCGATCAACTCTTAAAAAACCAACAACACGTTCATCAAACCTTCGAGAAAGTATTTCCTGCCGACATCTGGAACCAACTTTCCAAATCCTGTGGACTTATGTGGTTCTTTGATGGACATATTTTGTATGTGTACGAATCTAGTGAAATTGTAACCAAAATTATTAAAATTCACCCACTTCAAATTAAACCTTTATTAAACCTAATTGATGAGTTACATTTTTATGGCTCAAATATGGCTATAAAACCTATGCAAGAAGGCGGCATTATCGTTCTAACAGGTGCACCTAAAATGATCGAATTGCTCGAATCTATGACCGATAACATGCAAGTCTATCAGAGCTTAGATTCGGATGTTTTGGATGTCAGAATTTTTCCATTAAAACATGCTTGGGCAGATGACAAAGCGATCGGAAGTTTAACGATTCCTGGCATTGCTACTATGTTAAACGAAATTTTAGGTAAAACCAAAGATAACGAAAAATTAGACCGATTGCCACAAAACACAAAATCGGCTCAAAAAATAAAATCCATCAAAGAGGATGAAAATCAAAAAAATGAAGAAACTTCTGATAAAACAATTCTCCCTGAAGGTGGTCTAATCACAACGGATACTCGACAAAATGCTATCATTGTTAAAGATTACAGTAAAAATTTACCTTTATATGAAACAATCATTCAAAAATTAGATGTTCCGTTAGAATTGATAGAAATTCAAGCTGCCATTGTTAATGTAAGCAAAGATTGTGGGTTATCGGTCGGTGTAAACAATATTACTTTTAATTCCAATCATGCACTGAAAGAAATAAAGTTTCAACCCTTTGGCGATAAACCGGAAGACAATAAATTTTCAGGTAGCTTTAAAGGTATTGTCAATGGAAATGATTTTCTAACTTCTATTAATCTTCTTGAAAAACGTAACCACAGTAAGGTGTTAGCTCGTCCTTCCGTAATCACTATGAATAATTTAACAGCGGTCATGGATCAAAGCGAAACCTATTATTTACCGGTACAAGGACATGAAGGTGGCGATCTTTACTCTATATCAGGAAGCATAAAACTTCAAGTAACCCCTCACTTGATCGTTCAAGATGGTATCAATCAAATTCAACTTATTCTAGATATTAAAGATGAACAAGTAACACCAGGTTCTAAAGAATCTAAAGATAAAGTTAATTCTTCCTCCATATCTACTCAAGCTATTGTTTGTGAAGGGCAAAGTGTCTTAATTGGCGGATATTTCCATGAATCATTTGTAAACGGTAATGGAGGTATTCCTATTCTAAAAGAATTGCCTATTATCGGTTATGCATTTAAAAATACAACGCGTAACAAAGGTACATCTGAAAGACTTTTCTTAATAACACCTCGCATTATTCATCTGTCTGCCAGTGAAGATCATTATAAAGGTTTATTCCAAATGCCCTCAACATTACTAGAGTACAAAGAGCGTGTACGTATGAACCTTTTACATAAAGATGCACTTTCTTCTCAAGAAGCTAACACTACGCCAGAAAATAAGAAAACGCGTACCCAAAAACTATTTGAAGAGATTGCTGACGAAAAAGATTAATGTACTTTCTCTACATTTATAAAATTTAAACTATTTTTGGTGGATTAAAGCCATATTATTTAAAAATATGGCTCAGTTTTTTCATTTTAATGAGTTAACAAATACTTTTATAAATTTATTATCATCCGTTAATATAAAAATATTGCAATATATTCCGAAAACATGTAGAATTTTTATTATGGATGAGAACATTTTAGCAGATTTAGTAAATGTACCTATCTTAACAGAATTATCCCCACAAGAGTTAAACATTATTGCACCTTACTGGCATTATGTTTTTCTTCAACCTTCTGACATATTATTCTCTGAAGGCGATCCAGCTGATGGACTTTACTACGTATTGGAAGGTGAATTTATTATTTATAAAAATAACGATGGCGCAATTCCTCTAGAATTAACTCACGTAAAGCAACATCAGTTTTTTGGAGAACAAGCTGTGCTAGAAAATTCCTACCGATCAGGGACTTTACAAGCTTCAGAAGCTAGTCGCATATTGATGATCAGTAATGATGGATTCTATGAAATTCTCGAAAAATATCCGCATATCGGTGTCATTCTCCTCAAAGGAATTGCTCGATATTTAAGTTTACAATTAAGAAAAACAACTGGCCAATACGTCGCTATTTTTGAAAGGTAAACATTTTATGGAAACAATAAATACAATCAACCAAGTCCTAGAAAATTTTTCAAATTCCATTTCATTACCCTCATTGAGTTTAAACGAAAACAATAGTTGTATATTGCAACTTGATGGTTCTCAAAACATTCAAATTATGTACGATGAGGATAAAAATACTTTAAACTTTTTCACTGAAATTGGTCAACTACCTGAACAAGATCAAACTCGTTGCTGTGATTATTTATTAAAATCCAACAGTGAGTGGTCGTTAACACAAGGTACAACTCTATCCAAAAAGAAGGATCAAAACTCTATTCTGTTAGGATACCAATTACCTGTTTTACAATTATCTATCACTATTTTTGAAAAAATTCTCGAGCATTTTATACAACAAACTGACACTTGGAAATCTTATCTTCAACAACTGTGTCAAGGTGTTTTACCTCAAGCTCTCGCAGAATTATAAGTATGCCATCGCTCGTATCTGCATGCTGCTTCAATGATCAATCTGGCTTTCTGATTTTTGATAAAGATGTAC
This sequence comes from uncultured Opitutales bacterium, assembly GCA_934691225.1. Taxonomy (GTDB): domain Bacteria; phylum Verrucomicrobiota; class Verrucomicrobiia; order Opitutales; family UBA9783; genus UBA1183. Next base: position 631,607 of record CAKUSQ010000001.1, on the reverse strand, counting down.
CTTCATTAAAAACATTGCCAGATTTTCATATTCAAAATCAACATCTAAAATTATTCCACGGTAAAAAGCAAAATTTTGCTAAAACTTCTCATTACTACGTCGATGAAAAAAATGTCGTTTTTTACATTGAACCCAAACACATTTTCAACGTCAAAACTCCGCTAAAATCAACTCTCTTTGTTGCTGGTGACTTTAATCATTGGACGATGAACATGGATCTTGCCCTTCGATGGCATCCATTCAAAAGAGCATGGATGTTGAAGTATCCACGAAAAAAATTACCACAATACAATTTTTCATTTAAATTTTTAACGGCACTAGATCAATGGATTGAACCATTGGACTCTGTTAAAAACATCGTATTGGACAGCCAAGGAAATAGAAATTTATTACTGGATTTTAGCCAAACAGGAAAACATTGGATAGCCTTCAAAACACCACAAAAACTTGATCTAACATCCACATGCAACCTTACTTACGATAACATTACAATTCCTGTTGATCTTCGCCCATGGCTTTATTCCTTAAATCCCAAAAAACCTTTAGGGGCACATATAACAGTAAACGCAACAACTTATTTTGCATGTTTTGCACCTACCGCTAAAAAAGTTGAAGTCAAAGTATTTAATGAAAACGATACGTTTTTTTATCCACTGACACGAGATAAAAAAGGTATTTGGACAACCACACTTGAAAATAATTACGAACATTATTTTTACTTGTTTAAAATTTGGAATCCTGATCCACAAGAAGTTGTCGACCCTTATGCTCATCAATTAAAAACCCCTCAAGGTCCTGGAATTATTAAAGCATCAAATTTCACAAAACTTTCAAGAACCATCAAAAGTAAAGATCTCATAATTATGGAAGTGCACCCCAGAGATCTTGTTGCGAATGCCAATACCCCTAAAAATGTATCTATTTTTTCTCAATTGTCACATTATTTCGAAAAACCCAATTACATTAAAGATTTAGGGGTCAATTGCGTTGAATTTATGCCTTTAACCGAGTTTGATACAAGTTCACCTAATGCTTATCATTGGGGTTATATGCCGGCACATTATTTTGCATTATCCTCGTGCTACGGAACACCTGAAGAATTTAAAACTTGCGTACAAACCTTACACCAAAACAATTTATTTGTCATTCTAGATGTCGTTTTCAACCATGCTGGGGTTATGAATGACCTGTTTAAGTGGAACAAAGATTACTACTTTAACCACAATTTTAATGGAGAAATGACCAATTACAGCGGTTGTGGCAACGATCTTTGCAGTGAAGCTCCTATGGTAAAACGACTTATATTGGACAGCTGCATTCATTTATTGAGAACCTACAACATTGACGGATTTCGTTTTGATTTAAGTGAGTTGATAGGAATTAATACGTTAAAATACTTATCAGACAAATTAAAAAAATACAAACCCAGCATTGTTCTTGTGGCAGAACCCTGGAGTCCTCGAAGGCACATCGGACATAATTTAAAAGAAACCGACTACTGTTATTGGAATGATGGGTTTCGCGAATTTATATTAAAATACGTCAATAATGAAGGAAATGTCGAAGGCCTTAAATATTTCATTGAAGGATCAACTTCGTTTCTATGTAATATTCCACAACAATCTATCAATTATACAGAATCGCACGATGATTACAGTTGGATCGACCGATTGACAGGCGATTACGAAACAAAGCTTCGACGTACTCATTGCATGTTTATGCTCCTATTTATGTCATTAGGCATTCCTATGATTGCGGAAGGACAGGATTTTCTTCGTTCTAAAAAACACGTCCGAAACACTTATAACCGTGGCGACTTAAATATCCTAAATTATCAACAAATAAACACCCATAGACTAACACACGATTACGTAAAAGGTCTTATACGTTTCCGAAACTCTAATCAAGGACGCCTTTTAAAAATACAAAAAATACCCCCCTCGTATCTTAAAGTTTTATCCTTCCCACATTCTTCAGCCGCCTGCATTCTATTTAATGCTGATTGTGCATTAGATCAACCTCAAATTTTACTAGCAATCAATCCAGGAACTGAAAAAATTACCTTTGATCTTCGTCCACTAAATAGACCTTTCTACTATATAGCTGACACTTTACATGTTTTCAATAATCAAGGAATTCTTCTAAAAAATCCTGAACTTACTTTGCCGCCCATTTCTTGTGCCATATTATCTTCATTTTAAGATTAACCTTGACAACAATCCACCTTGACGCGACTGCAAATTTGCCCATCCAAAAAATGCAACGCTGCTTGTTCCATTTGGCGCATCTTTAATCGATCATTTTCATCGATATCATCATAACCAGCTAAATGTAACCAACCATGCACCAAATATAAAGTTAGCTCATCAGCCAATGTATTTATAGATACATATTTCAAAGCTTCATCCACAGAGATACAAATTTCCCCCAATTTCTCAGGATCACTTTTATCAGCTGGAAATGTAATAACATCGGTAGGATCTTCATTATTCAAAAACTGCGCATGAAGCTTGCAAATAGTTGCTTCTGAAACAAAAGCAACCGAAATTTCATCATAACCGATAGGAACAAATTGCTCCAAAGCATTTAACAACGAATCCACATCACTAATCCGATAAATAGAATGCTCGTTATAAGTTCCAACCTCCATGACATTACAAAGTGTAATATACATATTTAAAAGTCAATGGATAAATTTTTAAAAAAAATACTTGTCAGAAATTAAAAACAATTTACATTATAAATATAGGTTTTAGGTGGGGTATCCAAGTGGCTAAAGGATGCAGACTGTAAATCTGTCAGGGTTTCCCTTTCGAGCGTTCGAATCGCTCCCCCACCACCAGGTTGATACGTGTAGTAACTTTGTTTGTTAAAGGTTAAAAGTAGTTGGTAGTTATTTTTGGGGTTTGCTATTAATTACTTTCTTGTTCAGTATAAATGTCCGATTGAGTGCTCCTGAACGTACAAGTTCTAGCAAATGTTTTGAATTATCATCTAAATATTCTTCCGATACCACAAGTTCTTTCAATTTAGGTAGTTTACATGTAAGTCCAATACTATCCTTCGAAAATAAATCAGCTATTGAAGTTAAATTACGACAATACCCAATTTCTAAAACCTCTAAATTTTTAATATCAATAAAACATTTTAAATGATTAATAAGCGTCGTATTACACTTAAACACTTTTAATGAATTCAATATAGAAAGTACTTTTATTTCCGTCAAAGGATTATTTGACACATCTACAAAGTTTAAAAAATGATTACTACCTTCACTAAAAATCAATTGCTGTATTTGATTTCCAGATAAATTTAACTGCTGTATTGAATTATAAGAACAACAATACGCATATTTTATTTGATTGTTCGATAAATTTAAAAATTTCAATTGCTTCAAAGATGATAAACAGGTGGCTAATTTTATAATATTTCCTTCAAGATTTAAACTTTCCAACTCTGATAATCGACATAAAGGTGAAATTTTTTCAATGAAATTATTTTTTAGCGATAGCGTTTTAATTGATGTAAACTGCTCCAAACCTTCTAACGTTACAACTTGCCCATTATCCAACTGAAAAGCTTCCAAATTTTTATAGTTAAAATTTGGTAAACTTAAGACCATTTTTTCAAATGTCTTCTTTACATGTGCATCTTGAATATTAGCTATCACTTGTTGGGACGTCATAGTATGTGCATCAACCAAAAATGCAGTACACATCAAAAATATCCCGTAAATCCATCGAACCATCAGAAATTTCATTCTTATTAGAATAAATTTAAAATCTCATCCACTTTAGCCTTTAATTGGCTATCATCGTCCGACAAAACACCTCTTGCATTCAGTACTTCTTGAGCCTTCACCAAATAACCCTTCGCCTTATCCAAATTATTTTGATTCATCTCACAATTGGCAGCAGCAAATAACAATTCTGGTTCTTTGAATGTATTTGTAACGTTCTCATAAAATTCAGAAGCTACACCATTTCCATGCAATTGTTCAGTGACTTTTCCTAAATATAAGTAAACTTTATAATGCAATGGATAACAAGCAGACACAAAACTCAATAATATATAAGCATCATTAAAAACTTCACTATCATATGCTTCAAAAGCATAATCCATTAAAATATTAAATGTTTTTTCATTCAGGATCGCCTTTTTTTTATTTAATCCAGCAAAAAAATCTTCAAGTAAACCTTTTTTGTCGTATTTTTTAAACAATTTCAAAGCATCTTTCATTACTTTGAAACATTCATCAAAATAATTTTTCCAACGCGGTTGTGCTCGAACCATTTCCTGCTCTAACTCCGGTGTTATCGTTTTTACATCACCAACTTTTCCTAAACCATCCATCAATGCAAACACAAATGATAGATGTTCACTTGCTTTTGTATTATTTAAATTACTCATACTGTTCTTTATTTATTGATTTATTTATCACCAATTGCACTTGCTACAACCGCCCCAGCCATGTTTTCACATGCAGCATTTGAATTTTTCGTCACCGAACTTTCAACCGAAGTTGTACTCTTTTCTTTTTCACTAACTTCTTGAGGCTTTTGATCCTTCGCTTCGGTCATTTTATTTTGAGAATCAACTTTATCTTCTCCATCCATATTGCCGAAAACAGTGTTGTTCATTTTATCTACTGTACTAAAAACTTTTTGTAGAGTCGGTAAAATTTTTGATCCGTTATCCTTCAACCAAGCAACCCCTGTCAACACTCCTCCCCAAAGCGTTTCTAACGGTTGAAAAGCACAAGCACCCGCTATAATACCTCCGCCAATGCTACCAATAGCCGTGTTAACAACGGTTCTTTTAAAAAAATCCTTAATAACATCTCCTTTTGAATGATTATTAACATTCTTAATAGCAGAAAATAATGTAAAAGCGCTACCACCAATGAACAAAGCACTTCCTGCAACCAATAATGGAATGCCTAAAGGAATGCCACCAATGGATAAGTTAGCTCCAATTCCTGAAACAATCAATGCCAAACCACCTGCAACCACACCAGCTGCACCCGCAACTTGTCCCATGGTACCCAACGATCGAGAATTTTTTACAAGCCAATTCATGCCCTCTTGTAACTTGTTTTTAATGGTGTTTAAAACATTTGAACTTGTTTTTTGTAACTCACTGACAGAACTTGTTACATTGACATTCGTAATGGCTGAAATCTCTGTTGACATAAAACCCCTCTTTTAAATTCTATTTCAATTGATACTATATGTAAACAAAGAATTCAACCGATTATAAACATCCTCTAATGAACACGTTGAATTCAATGTTTGTTGATATACATCGGAAAGATTCCAGCAAACATTAGAAAAATAAAAGTTCTTTTTACACAATGCTCCTGAAGATACAACTTGTTGGGAATAATTACGTGAACTTAATAAACCTTGAAAATTAAACGAAAACTTTTGAACAACGTACCCTTTTTTTGAACAAATTCCTCCTATACGTTCACAAAACAACTGAAGATTATGATTTCCTCGCTGATTAATGGAAACAAATTGTGTGCAATCCATATTCAAGGTTTGTACCTGAACAACATTTTTTAACAAAGATAGCAAATCAATTGAAATATGAATATTTTTAAATTTTAAAAAATCAGATGAATAAAAATCATTCGGATTAAAAATAGCTACATCTTTTAATGTAATTTCTCCTTTAGTCCATTCAATATCTGCTTCCCTTATATAACAACCAAAACCTGTCTTTTTTTCAACCCACGCTGGCAAAGCTTTCGGTACCCAATAAGGAAGAGAAAGTGGTGCTAAAATAATCAACCACGGTAAAGAACAAATAAGACCTAAAACTAACCATAATAGGCCTCTAAACGGAAGTAGCAGTAAACTAACCATAATAGAGTATTATACAAGATAACTCTAACCAAGGCAAGTTTTATAAAAAATTACCGTTAAATTTTAAACCCATTCATGTATTTGAAGAGTTATGCTGTACGATTTTCAACATCTTTGCGCAGCCAAATTTTTAAAGACTCCAACCGTTCATCCACTATTTCCTTAACAGACGCTAAACTATCACCTTCAACCACATCCGCCTGCCCAAACAAATACATTTTTAGTTTAGGCTCCGTTCCACTAGGACGAATAGCCACAGAGCAACCATTCAACAATCGAATAACGACAAAATTGCTGGATGGAATTACTTTACCATCCGCATCTTTTAACGCGTTTAGTTTTAAAAAATCGTTAAATGTCAGTACACGAACATCATTCATTCGCTTAGGCGTATTCTGACGATAAGAAGCCATCAAATGTTTAATCGTTTTTAACCCATCAGCTCCTTCAAACGTAAAACTTAACAAATCCTCTTTAAAATAGCCGTATTTATAATAAATTTCATCTAAGTAATCTGAAAAACTAAGTTCCTTAGCTTTCAAATAAGCCATAAATTCACAAAACATTATTGCAGCTGAATTTGCATCCTTATCCCGAACTGCATCATTCGCCAAAAAACCACAACTTTCTTCTGCTCCTAAAAAGAAAAATGTTCCATTTTTTAACATCAATTCTTTTCGTGCTTTATAAGAACAACGCGTATAATCCAAGGCTAATCCTTTTATACGCAATAAACGCTCTGCAAAAACCGATTCATAATCGTTCAACTTTTCGCCTATCCACTTAAATCCGGTATGCGTTTCCACAATTTTCATACCATTTTTTTCAGCAAACGATTTCAATAAAGGTGTAGTTACAAATGATTTGATAATAGCTACATTTCCCAACTTTTTGGGTAACATATCGAGCCGTTGCATGGTTTGCAAACGATACTCCGCTAATAATATCGCAATGGTATTTCCATTCAACAAACACCATTCTCCATGCGCATTTTTCAACATAGCTGACATTCGATCTCCATCCGGATCGGTTGCGATAATCCCATCAGCATCTACACGTTCAGCTTCTTGTAAAGCCAACGTTAACGTTTCTTTATTATCTGGATTTGGTGACTTAACAGTTGGGAAACCACCATCCATTTTAACTTGAGATTCAACTGGAAAAACATTCCATTCGTAACTCTTCAGCAAAGGCAAAATGCAAACCGACCCCGTTCCATGTAAAGGCGTGTAGACAACCTTTGTTGTTTTCAATGAACGGAACAAATTATTGTCCAAAATAATATCCTGACAACATTCCAGATAAGCTTCATCAATCAATGGTGACAGGTGCAAAACATACCGAAAGTCTTTTTCTAAAAACTTTACAATGCCAGAACAATCCACCGAATGAATACTTCGTGTAATACCATTTGCGTGCACTTCATTAATTTGTGCACCATCATTAAAATAGACTTTATAACCGTTATCAAAAAAAGGATTGTGACTGGCTGTAATCATAACCCCTGCCACTGTTCGCAAATAACGGACCGAAAAACTCAACTGTGGTGTGGATCTTGGACCATCAAAAATGTAAGCATCTCCGCCTAATTGACCCCAAGTAGAAGCTACTAACTCACAAAAATGCCGAGAAAAATAACGCGAATCATGTGCAATAACGATGTTAGGACGACGAGGATACTCACAAACCGATTCCAAATAAGATTTACTGTAATTAAATAAACCTATAGTGGCAATAATTACATTGAAATCGTTCATGCACGTGGAACCTATCGCCGCTTGAACATACGCCCCATCTTTTTTCTCATCTGACGTTGAATAGCGACCAATACACCGCCCCCGCATCCCTGCAGTACCAAATTCAATGGGTTTAAAAAAACGATCATTCAGTTCGTTCCATTGCTGATTATCTACCAATTCCCGCAAACTTCCTAATACCCAATTTGGCAAATGTTCAATGCGCAAAAACTTAACGATATTATCAAAGGAAGAATCTAATAATTGATGTGCAAGTACAGCATTTTTCAACTTCTCTAATAAAGCATCCATTGTTATTCTAAAAACAATCCTTGTAAATAATTCGGTTTATTTTCTAAGCAATCCCACCTCTCAGAAAAACGATAGAAATCATCCGCAAATAATGGACTAATCTCTAGAACGAGATTATTGTTTTTAAAATCAAAAGCGTCAAGCTCTTTTTGCAACGCATTATCCACTTTTTTTCGAAACCAACACAACCAACGTTGGCATTGATCTCTTTGACACGTAAATAATGAATCTTCACCCTCCGCATTTTTAACAGGACTGAATTCTTCAGCACGCTCTATTTCAAACAACAATGTATTTCTTGCATAAGGTAGTGCATCAAAAATAAAACGTTCTAATTTATAGATCGGTTTTGGGAATATTTGCTGCGTTACTGAATCCAAAAAATCCATTGTCTTTTTAACAACATGACAAGGGAGTTTCACAGTCAAACATCGCTCAATAAAATCCACCGATAATAAATGAATAGCTGTGTTACCACAACGAAACATCAACTGATTTTCTTTATTTTTTTGTTGCGCTAAATATTCAGGGAACTCACTGTATTCCACTAATTGAAGTCTACCATTTATGTTCGCAAATACACCTACACGCTCATTCGCAGAACGTTTAGGAACCACTTTGGTTGAAAACTCAGAACCCTGCATTTGATGCAATCCTAAGAACAACGTATCTCCTAAAAACACCAATGGATTATCCACCTGAAAATAACTTACGGTTTTAATCCCCCATGTTTTTAAATCGTTCAACAATCCAGACGTTTCTAAGGCATTAAAAACACCTCCATGTCCATCAGGACAATAATGCACTGTACCATCCGAATTAAGTGCACAAAAATTTTCTTCCGTGAAAGCAGGCAGAGTTCCTTGCTTAAAAAAGTGAACGTATGCTAAATCGTACCATTTATACTTTTCAAAAGCTTGACGCGTTTCAACATCTGTCTCTTCACTTGTCATGATTAGCCAATGCAAAGGATGTTTATAGAGCACCTGCAAAGCTTTTAATTTTTCGGCAAACACCTGAAATAATGTTTTATGTTTTATAGGTGTTATAGGCACCAATCCCTTAGGCCCATTAAATTTTAGACGCGTACCTAAACCTCCTGCCACCGTTAACATAGCTACTTCACCTTTTCGAAAACAAGTGGAACCAACTTCACGTAACAAAGCTAAATCATATCCTTTAGCTGCAAGGTTATTGGCAGAAAAACACTGAGGTACTCGCCAAGATATTGCAGAAGCTGTCTGTTTTGGCACTGATAATGTTTTTAAAAGTGAAAAAAAACGTTTCCAATCAGCCTCGGATGTTTTCGAAAATGAATTTAAAAACCGAATTTTTTCTATTTCAGAAAAACCGTTAAACTGACGCTCAAATTCTGGAAATGTCGATAAAAATTCCTTCTCTAGCATTTACTCACCTATTCGCGTCTAAAAACAACAATGGAAAATCAAATCTCAACATCCTCTGAAGGTTTACCTAGTTCTTCGTCGATTTCATTCAATAAAGCAAATGTGCGATGCGCTTTTTCTAAAGATGCATCCCAAACAAAAAAAAGTTGCGGCGTAAACTTTAAACGGATCTCTTTACTGATACCATACTGAACAACATTACGAATTTTCTTCAGGAATTGAAACGCTGCTTTCCGCCCTTCAGAATTGTAAACTGAAAAATAAACATCTGCGGTCTTTAAATCATCTGTTACTTTCACACGCGTGATGGTGATACTTGTCGATTCTGCTGTAAAATGACGGTGTAAATAATCGCTGATAGCACGCTTCAACAACTCATTAACACGTGTAACCCTAAAACTTTCCATAATCACAATTCAGGACGTTTCGCAACCACCTCATAACACTCTATCATGTCACCTTCCTTATAAGGAACAGATGCATTGCTTAACTCAATACCACACTCGTAACCTGATTTTACCTCGGTAGCATCATCTTTAAAGCGCTTAAGCATCTGTATTTTAGAATCTGTTAAAACTTTTCCAGCACGCATTAAACGTGCAGAAGCATCTCTAACAACACGTCCTGCAATAACCATACAACCCGCGATTTGGCGTTTTGAAAGATCAAACACTTTACGAACTTCTGCAGACCCCAATTTATTTTCAATCCATTCTGGATCCAACAATTCACGCATTGCATCCTTCACTTGATCGATCAACTCGTAAATTATATTATGCTGTAAAATTCGAATCTGATCATGTTTTGCAGCTGCTTGAACACCATTTTCCAACTTTGTATTAAACCCAACAATCACTGCTTTAGCTGCATGTGCTAAATGAATATCATTCAAACTGATCTGGCCAACTTGCGCATCGATAATATCTAAATCCACCTTTTGGCTATTGATATCTTTCAAACAATCCGATAACGCTTCAACACTACCATGAACATCGCCTCGTAAAATAACACGTAAAACTTTCTTATCATTTGAACTAATCGCAGCCATTAAGTCTTCAATATTCTTCACTTTGTGAGAATCATTGGAAGCTTCTTGTTTCAATCGGCGTTCCGTCTCTTCAGCTTCACGACGCGCTTCTTTTTCGTTCTTAACAACTTTGAAATTTGCACCTGCTTCTGGGGCTCCTGACCAACCCAAAATTTGAACCGGTGTCGCAGGGGTAGCTTGCTTCATTTTTTCCCCATTTTCGTTTAACAAAGCACGGACTTTGCAAAAATATGGCCCACAAACAATCACATCACCTGGCTTCAAAGTACCTTTGTTGACAATTACTGTAGCAGTCGCTCCACGCCCTACTTCAACGCGCGATTCAATAATAACACCCTCAGCATCACCTTTTGCGTTAGCTTTCAACTCCATCATTTCTGCTTGTACCAACACCAATTCCAACAAATTAGGAACATTTGTACCGTTTAAAGCTGAAATTTCTGCACAAAGCGTATCGCCTCCCCAATCTTCAGGTGCAATTCCATGCTTCTGCATTTGCTGCTTAATTCGGTCGACATTAGCACCTTTAGCATCCATCTTATTAATAGCCACAATGACAGGAACATTTTCCTTTTGCGCAAATTTAAGCGCTTCCTCCGTCTGCGGCATAAATCCATCATCGGCTGCAATCACTAAAATAGCGATATCTGTAACCGTTGCGCCGCGTTGACGTATCTTTGAAAAAGCAGCATGCCCAGGCGTATCTAAAAATGTAATCTTTTTGCCTGCAAAATCCACTTGGTACGCTCCCACATGTTGCGTAATTCCACCCGCTTCTTTTGCAGCAACATGAGCCTTACGAATGTAATCTAAAAGGGTTGTCTTACCGTGATCTACATGGCCTAAAATACACACAATCGGTGGCCTTGGTTCCAAATACTTACTTTCCTCTAAAGCCTTTTGTTGCGTAATTTCTTCTTTTGTTTTCTGAGAATTTTCAACGGGCGCTGCACGATGCTTAAAAATCAATTCTATACCGTACTTGCTCGCTATCTTTTGAGCTACTGATTCTTCAATCGTCTGATTCATCGAAGCAAAAATACCCTGCTCCATTAACTCAGAAATAAGACGAAATGGTTTAATATTCAGCAATGTTGAAAACTCACGCACAACGATAGGCGGTTTTATCGTTAATGGTTTAGTTTCTACGATTTTTTGTGCAGCAACTTCGGCTAACTTATGTTGATGTAAACTAGGAATACTTTGAACCTTAGGAGCCATCATAACGCGCGGCTGCGGAATCAAATGATTAACCTTAGGCAAGGTAACCATTGGCTTAGGCGGCAGCTTTGGCATTTGAACTTTCGGCATCTGAACAAGCGGTCTAACAGGTATTTTAGGAGCAACATTTTTAGGCTCCGTTACAACTTGTTGTTCTTTCGGTTCCACTTTAGTTTCTACTTTTTCAACAGAAACGACATTCGTCGAAATAACTGTGGTTTTTTCTGGTGATTTCGCCCGAAATTCTTTTAAAAACTCTTCGGCATAAACATTTGGAATCGTACTGGAAGGACTTTTAACATCCATTCCTTTTTTCTTTAAAAGGTCCATCACCTGTTTATTATCGATATTAAGCTGACGAGCCAACTGATATATTCTAACACTCATATTTTACGCCGACTTCAAAATAACTATTTATTCAAGATTTGTTGAGCTTCATGCAAGATCGAACGAGCTTCTTCCTCCGTAACTCCTGCATTCACCAAATCATTCTCTGTAACACCTTCAAAAGCTTCCAAGCTGGTAATTCCCATTTCCACCAAATGAGCAGCAATAGCGCTCGTAATGGATGGCAACTGAGAAAGCACCTGCATTGCATGAACCTTTCTTTCCTCAAAACCAAGTTCCACTCGTTGTAAACGCTTAACTTCCAATTCCCAACCTAACAACCGAGCTGTTAAACGTAAATTCTGTCCTTTTCTTCCTACAAAAACAGCAAAATCTTTTTCTTCCAATTCAAAACGGATCACATGGTTTGCTTCATCAATCGCGATTAACTGCGGTACAGCAGGCCGAACTACTTCTTTTAATAAGGTAGTCAAATCTGAGGAATAACGCATAATATCAATTTTTTCCTGTCCTAATTCTTTAAGAACATTCTTTATGCGCGAACCTCTCGATCCAACGCATGCGCCTACAGGATCAACTTTCGAATCTATTGTATCTACACAAATCTTAGTACGAAATCCAGGATCACGAACGATAGACTTAATAACAACCGTTCCCTCTGTCAACTCTACCACTTCGCATTCCAACAAATGACGCACAAAATCAACATGACTTCTAGTCAAAACCAACTCAGGGCCTCGCGGGGTTGTCTTAATACCTTGCAACAAGCAACAAATACGATCACCTGGCCTATAATCATCGCTCCAAATAGCTTCTCTTCGGTAAAGGGTTCCCTCAGCTTTACCAAAATCAATTATCAAATCCCCTTTTTCTTGATAACGAACAATTCCTGAAATAATAGAACCAACACGATCCTGAAACTGCTCGTAAATATGCTCCTTTTCGAAGCGACGAATCTGGTGCATAATCATCTGACGCGCTGTCTGAGCTGCAATTCGACCAAAAAACGAAGGGTCAATTTCTTGCTCAAAAATATCACCTAAAGCAATATCAGGATTACTCTGCTTTGCTTTCGCAATATGGATCTCATTGTTAGAATCACTCACCGAATCCACAACTTTAAGCTGCGCCCATGCACTTAATGCACCTGTTCTAGGATCAATTTCAACACGTACATCTTGCCCTGAATGCAAACTCTTCTTGGCAGCGCTGCTAACAGCAGCAGCAATAGAATCAATCATATTTTGACGACTGATTCCTTTTTCCTTTTCCATATATTCTAAGACAGATAATAGCTCGCTTCTCATAGGGTTACTATAATAAAAAACGCTTTTAAAGGCATTTGTCAATCATTGCCTCTATTATTCTTATTTTCAACAAAAATTTCTCTAAAAATAAACCGTCGTATCCTGCTTCAATACGTATGTTATCGTATATTTAACGTTTTCACTCTCCGTGGTAATATCTAATTGGTCATCTAAACAATTGTTTTTCAACTGTTTATAAACAGCATCCGTCAAACGACCTGAATTTAGAGAAATTTTAATACCTAAACTCGCATTGTCATACAACAGCACAATTCCATCACAAAGATTTGTCTTAACAAAGTTTTTACACTTAAAATTATCAGGCAAATAAGATTTTAACGCTGTAATTTCATCAAATGGTTGATCTGCAATCAAATCAGATGGGAAAACACCTTGATTATCCGCCCAATACATTCTCAAAGCGGATTCACAAATTTTAACGTACTCGACAATATTTTTGGCACAAACATCTTCACGGTAATGATTTAAAAAGACACCTCCTATCTGTGCTAATATAGCCATAATAGCTAAAACAAAGATCAATTCAAATAATGTAAATGCTCTCTTCATACATCAATCTCTTGTCCATCGCACGCTAAAGAAATTTTCAACGGATATCGTACCTTTGTTTTAGGTTTGCTTTCTCTATGAAAAAAATCTGCATATGTAATAGTACTTGCCAAAAACTGATTTAAAACTTCATCATCGCTGGTCGGTTCATGATGAAATAAAAGTAAATGCTTAACATGAGCCTTAGCAGCTAATTTGACTCCCATGAAATTATTAGAATGTCCCCAATTAGCTTTCATAATACTTGCAATCGCTAATGAATACATGGCATCAAAAATCAATACATCCGCATCTTTGAAAAAATCTAAAAATGGATAACCATCCGCATGAGCATTTTCAGTATGTTCACAATCGGTTGAGTATACAATTACTTTATTTTCTTTTTCAAATCGATACCCAAACGAAATCCCTGGATGATTCTGCTGAATGGCTTTAATTTTGAATCCACAAACATCAAAACATTCCCACGGAAGTTTAATATCAAAAATAATCTGGCTTTCTAAAGCCTTCAATGGCACTGGGAAACACGGAGGATTCATTTGAAATGTAAAATACTCTTCAATATTATGATGATATCCATGTATGATAATTTTATTTCCGGGAACGTAGGCTGGAACAAAAAATGGAAAACCTTGTATGTGATCCCAATGTAAATGCGTCAAAAACAAATGATAAGTAGCAGGTTTACTTAAACAACCTGTTTTGGTGCAAAACATTCCAAAATCTCTTAACCCTGTACCGGCATCACAAATAATGTACTCGTTATCTACTCCACTATCAATGGTAAGACAAGACGTATTGACTCCACACGTATGCGTTAGTTGCACAGGCATGTTAACCACATAATCGTCCAAAGATTGTCCAGGTTTTATGCCCGTATCTGCATCCAATGCATAAGCAATGCCTCGTTTCAAAAATTTTTGCAAATGAGTTGATGTAAATGTAGAAGGTAATGATCCTCTTGTGCCCCAAAATTTAACTTTCATCATTTTTATTTTATAAAACCAATCATTGAATTGCAAATAAAAAACCTTCACTCACTATAATCATTGCAATAAAACCGACAAAAACATTTGCCATTACTCAACTTTTGAACGATTATTGTTCTCATAAAATTTCTCTATTTCTTATATTGCCAAATAATAAAAATTTGTTTTATACTTTTTAAATTAGACGTTATGAGTTGGGATGCATTTAAACGATACTTTATTTACCTTCATCAATTGAAAATATCTCTGGATACAAGCAAAGTGATGTTCAAAGATCATTTTTTCCAAACAATGCAATCTAAGATTGTTCGCGCCTTTAATGAAATGGATGCGTTAGAATCTGGGAGTTTGGCAAATCCAGATGAAAAAAGGATGGTCGGGCATTATTGGTTAAGAAACTTCCAATTAGCTCCCAAACAGACCTTAAATATATTGTTACATGATAATTGGTTGAAAATCCACGCTTTTGCGGATAAAATCATTAACCAAGAGATTCAAGGGCAAACCGGTCCTTTTAAAACTTTATTATGCATTGGTATTGGAGGATCTGCGTTAGGGCCACAACTATTATCGGATGCTTTAGATAGAAAACCTAAAGGATTACACGCTATTTTTATAGATAATACCGATCCCGATGGAATTGCTCGTGTTCTAAAAAAGATCAATAAACATTTGGGACAAACGCTCGTCTTAACCACTTCTAAATCAGGAGGTACCCCTGAACCACGCAATGGTTTAATGGAAGTACGAGCCGCTTTTGAGAAACAAGGTATCCCTTTTAATAAGCATGCAATAGCTATTACTTGCGAAGGTAGCCAATTGGATGAATTGGCTAAAAAAGAAGAATGGTTAGCACGTTTCCCTATGTGGGATTGGGTAGGTGGACGCACCAGTTTATTCAGCAATGTCGGATTGCTCCCGGCTGCTTTACAAAATATCGACATAAGTGCTATGGTACAGGGAGCTACCGAAATGGATATTTTGACTCGAAATACGGAAGTATTTACCAATCCTGCCATGATGTTAGCGCTCGCTTGGTACGCTTGTACGGAAGGTTGTGGAAAACGTAATATGGTTGTCCTTCCCTACAAAGACGCATTGGTTTTATTCCCTAAATATTTGCAACAGTTAATTATGGAATCCTTGGGGAAAAAATCGACTTTAGATAATCGTACAGTTTACCAAGGAATTTCTGTTTATGGGAATAAAGGATCTACCGATCAACACGCTTACGTCCAACAATTGCGCGATGGCCTTGATGATAGTTTTGTAACTTTTATCGAAGTTCAAGTAGCTAAAAACAATTCCAATGTTCACGTTGAACCTGGATTAACCAGTGGAGATTTTTTAGAGGGCTTTTTATTAGGTACACGTGCTGCACTCGCTGAAGTTGAACGCCCTTCGATTACATTAACCTTAAAACATTTAAATGCCCAAAGCCTAGGTGCATTGGTTGCTTTATTTGAACGTGCAGTAGGGTTTTATGCAAGCTTCATTCGCATTAACGCTTACCATCAACCAGGTGTAGAAGCCGGTAAAAAAGCAGCAAGTCAGTTCCTAGAAATTCAGCTGCGCATTTTAGCATTTTTAAAGGAAAACAAAGGCCATAATTTTAACACAGAAGCAATTGCTCAAGCTTTAGGCATGGAAGATCGTAAAGAGGATGTCTTTAAAATTCTAGAATACTTAGCCGCTAACAAACGTATCTTTAGAAATAAATTGTTGCCTTTAACACAGAGCACTTATAGCTTGAGGAAAAAGCAATGCGATTAATACACATAACTTTTATAGGCATTTTATGTTTACTTTCAGGATGTTCGCAAACGGTTGAAACTACTGCTTTGGATCAATCAGATTTGCCCTGGGGACGTCCAGCTGATTGGGAAAAGTCCATGCCTATTTCTCCTGGGTTTACCTACTGATGAAAAATTTTAAGCACATTGTTTCATGGAATGTGAATGGGCTTCGCTCAATTCTTGAAAAGAATTTTTACGACTTCCTTCAAAATTACAAGCCTGACATATTGTGTTTACAAGAAACAAAAATATATGAATCGGTTTGTCCTAAAATAGATGCATTTAAGTATGTTTATTTTAATCATTGTGAGGTTAAAAAAGGATATTCTGGCACAGCTATTCTTTCGCAAATAGAACCGTTATCTATACGCATTTTAGATGTTGACAAAGAACACCCTGAGGGACGAATTATTATTGCAGAATTTAAGTCGTTTTTTCTTATAAACACTTATGTCCCTAATTCGAAAGCAGAGCTGCAACGTTTACCCTATCGAATACAAGTTTGGGATAAGGCACTTCGTTCTATCCTTGTAAAACTTGAAAAAATAAAACATATTCTGTGGTGTGGTGATTTAAATGTTGCACATTACCCCATTGATTTAGAAAATCCTGATAGTAATCATTTCAACCCAGGATTTACCGATGAAGAACGTAAATCATTTTCAGAACACTTAAAAGCAGGATTTATCGATGTTTTCAGGACGTTGCATCCCAATGTCCCCAAAAAATATTCTTGGTGGTCTTATCGCATGCATGCTCGTGAACGTAATGTCGGTTGGCGTATAGATTATTTTGTAAGCTCACCTCAATTGCTTCCACACATATCATCATGCGATATTTTATCCTCAGTGATGGGTTCTGACCATGCTCCTATATCCTTGTTTTTAGATTCAAAACTTTTCTAATAAAACGTGCTAAACCATAAAACAAAGCACCATGCATTTCACTAAAAAATCGCGCTAAATCGTAAAAAAACAACGCTAACGCTTTTTTTCTAAAAAACATTGCCTCCATGGATAATAATCATTTAGCATTTTTTATTTATGGAATCGCAATTGTGCATGAAAGATTTAGTTGCGTTTTGCAAACGTAAAGGTTTTATATTTTTATCCTCCGATATTTACGGCGGACTTAACGGTTTTTTTGATTATGGGCCATTGGGTGTTGAATTAAAACGCAATATCAAAGCTGCTTGGTGGAAAAATATGGTACATGATCGTGAAGATGCCGTCGGTATTGATAGTTCCATCATTTTACACCCAAATGTTTGGAAAGCTTCCGGACACGTAGATGGATTTTCTGACCCCATGGTTGATTGCAAGGTTACAAAAATGCGCTATCGAGCTGATCAAGTGTTTTATAGCCCCGTATCCGTCGATGGCACAATTATAGGTTACATCTGCGTACTTGATGGTGAAGATCGCGATGCTGAAGTTGCTAAAAAAGTAAAACAATTGCTCAAATCTTGTCAAATGCCACAAGGTAATGTTGAAGAAATTCACCTAAAACCTTTAACCGAAGCTAAACCTGAAGAATACGCCTACATTCCTTCACCAGCCACTGACAAACCTGGAGATTTGACGCCACCTCGCGATTTCAATTTAATGTTTCAAACCCAAGTAGGTGCTGTCGCTTCTGAATCCAGCATCGCTTACTTGCGTCCTGAAACAGCTCAAGGTATCTTTATCCATTTTAAAAATGTTATCGATTCAACCCGCGTAAAAGTTCCTTTTGGAATTGCACAAATAGGTAAAGCTTTTCGAAATGAAATTACACCTCGAAACTTTATCTTTCGTTCACGTGAATTCGAGCAAATGGAAATGGAGTATTTTATTCCTGCGGATGAAAATCTTTGGCACGAATTGCACCAAAAATGGATAAGGGAACGTTTTGATTGGCACTGTTCCATCGGAATCAAAAAAGATTGGTTAAGTTTTGATGTTCACGCTAAAGAAGATTTAGCACATTATGCAAAAGCTTGTACCGACATTATGTTTAAATACCCATTTGGTGTTCAAGAACTCGAAGGTATTGCCGTGCGTGGAAATTTTGATTTGACGCAACACCAAAAATTTAGTGGAAAATCACTCGAATATTTCGATGAAGATAAAAAAACAAAGTATTTACCCTATGTTATTGAACCTTCCGTAGGTGTTGATCGAACCTTATTAGCGATATTAGTATCAGCTTATGATGAAGATGAAATTAATGGGGAAAAACGCGTTGTGCTTCATTTCAAACCACATATAGCACCTATCAAAATAGCTGTATTTCCTTTGGTGAAAAACAAACCGGAAATCGTAGAAAAAGCACGCGCATTATTTAAACGTTTACAGAAACGTTGGTACACTATTTACGATGAAACGGGAGCCATTGGACGTCGTTATCGCCGTATGGATGAAGTTGGAACCCCATGGTGCATCACAGTAGATTTCGACTCGCTAGACAATCATACTTATACACTAAGAGATCGCGACACTACGCAACAAACACGACTATCGGAAGATGAACTTATTCGTTTTTTTGAGCAAAAACTTTGTTAAATAAACGCTTTAACCGCCTAATTTGTTAAAATTGTTTTAGCAGGTTTTGGCGGTTTATGGATAAGTCCAACATTACATTCTGGACATTTCTTAATAATACTGTCTACAATTATAATATTATGTCAAACGTTAGAGTAAGATTTGCGCCAAGTCCTACAGGATATTTTCACATTGGAGGTGCTCGTACTGCCTTGTTTAATTGGTTGTATGCTAAACATACAAACGGAACCTTTGTACTTCGTATCGAGGATTCTGATACCGAACGAAATACTAAAGCATCTTTAAATTCTTTGCTTACAAATTTACGTTGGATGGGACTCGACTGGGATGAAGGCCCTGAAGTAGGTGGTCCCTACGGTCCCTATTTTCAAAGTGAACGCAATGACATTTACAAAAAATATTTAAAATTATTGCAAGATAAAGGCCGTGTTTACGAAAAAGAAGGTGCTATTTGGTTAAAAGTTTCTGGAGAAACACAAACTATTGATGACATTATTCACGGGCCTGTAAATCGTTTAGAAGAAAAAGATTTTGTAATTTATCGTTCCAATGGAACGCCGGTATTTCATTTTGTCAACGTTATTGATGACATTGATATGAAGATCACACACGTCATTCGTGGTGAAGATCACCTATCCAATACCAGCAAACATATGGAATTATACAAAGTATTTGAGGCTCCTGCGCCTAAATTCGCGCATATTCCACTGATATTAAAAACAGATGGTCCTGGTAAAATGAGCAAACGTGATCGTGGCTCTCTTGTGGAAGAATATCGCGACAAGTTTTTCTTACCAGACGCTCTTATAAACTATTTATCCTTGCTTGGCTGGTCACCCAAAAACGATCGTGAATTGATGTCTGTTCAAGAAATTATTGCCGCATTTGATTTGCCTGGTATCAATAAAACCCATGCACGATTTGATGAGAAAAAACTAAATTACATTAATGCTGAACACTTAAAACACTTATCTAAAGAAACATTTTTCTCTGAAGGTTGCAAAGTCTTAATCCAAACCGATCACAAAAATTATTTAACCAACGAACCTTTTTTACGATCTATTTTCGATATTGTACAAGAAAAACTTCGTTCATTTGATGAATTACCCGGTTTTATAGCTTATTTTTTCGAAGATCATTACCATTTTGATGAAAAAACGTTGCAAAAAATAAGTAAACATGACCCTAAACAGCGACTGTTCGAAATAATAGATCTGTTCAAACACATTGAAAGTTTCACTTGTGAATCGATAGAAAACGCCATTAAAACATTGTGTACTGAAAAAAACTTATCCACAGGTGCTTACATTCACACATTACGTTTTGCGGTTTCTGGATGCAGTGTAGGACCTAGTTTGTATCACATGTTGGTTGTATTAGGCAAAGAAAATGTTTTGAAACGTATCCAGTATTGCTTAACTTCCGTTCTATCTTAATGAGAATTTCAGGAGGAACAGCGCGCGGGATTTTGCTGGATGTACCTCAAAAAGGAGAAGTGCGTCCAGCGACAGATTTTTCGCGAGAACGCATTTTCAACCAGATTTCATCGCATATCAACCATACAATTGTTTGGGATTGTTTTGCGGGCACAGGTGCTTATGGACTTGAAGCTTTAAGCCGCGGCGCAAAAAAATGCTTATTTTTCGAAAAAGATCCGCAAGTTATTCGTTGTTTAAGAAAAAATAGCGAAAAAGTTTGCAAAAGCGCACAATTAAATTTTCAACTATCGGTTCAAATTTTTAATCTTGATGTTTTTTCCCTACCCATGTTTCAACTTGAAGCACCTGATTACATTTTTTTTGATCCACCTTATCGTTTTTGGGAAGAATATTCTCAAAATATTTTTGACTTTTTTGATAAAATCAACCCTTTATTTCCCCAAACACAGTTGGTTATTGAATACCCTGCACAATTATCCTGGCCACAAACATTTTTATGGAAACCGCTTTATTCGATAAAATCGACTCGAAAAATTAACGCACCTCTTGTTAACTTATTCGTCTTTAATCCTTCTTAAAAAATCTACGGATATTTTCACAAACATACTCAATTTGATCCGGCTTCAAGCCAGGGAAAATAGGTAAACTCAACACTTTTTTCGCTAACGCATGTGCACAAACAGTGGGCAAACCTTTATCGGTAGCCATCGATTTAAGACACGGCTGAAGATCCAATGTTTTTGGGTAATAAACCGCACAACCAATGCCTTGCTCACTTAAAAATGATTTCAATGCATCACGACGCCCACCTACAACGCGTATTGTAAATTGATTCCAAGTATGTTTTCTTCCAGGCATCTCACAAGGTAAAATAATTCCATCTAAATCTTTTAACATTGTAAGATACATATGTGCATTTAACCTCCTTATACGAATAGCGTCCTCAACATACGGCAACTTCAAATTCAGCAAACAAGCCTGCAGTGCATCTAAACGAAAATTTCCACCTAAATAAGTATGTTCATATCGTTTTGGAGAACCATGAACACGCAAACAACGTGCCTTTTCAAACAATTCACTATCGTTTAACGTTACCATTCCTCCATCACCAAAACCGCCTAAATTCTTGGTTGGGAAAAAACTAAAGCAGCCTACATGTCCCCAACTTCCAGCCTTTTTTTCTCCTGACATAGCACCTTGTGCCTGAGCTACATCTTCTACAATAAATAAATGATGCTGGTTAGCAAAATCTATAACAGCAGCTGCATCACAACTCTGACCAAAAAGATGCACAGGTATAATTGCTTTTGTTTTATCGGAGATTTTTCGCTGAGCATCTTCTAAATCAATATTAAAATCTGACATTTTAACATCTACCCACACAGGAATTCCTCCCAAACGGGCTACTGAACTGGCTGTCGCAAAAAAAGTGAACGAAGGACATAAAACTTCATCACCTTTTTCTATCCCTAAAGCAGCAAGCGCTACTAATAAAGCATCTGTACCGGAAGATACGCCTAACGCGTAATTACTTCCTACTATTTTTGCAAAACTTCCCTCGAATTGCTCAACTGCATCACCTAAAATAAAATTTCCTGAACGAATAAAATCATGAAAAACGGCTTCAAACTTATCATACAAATCTACATTAACCGCAGTGATATCAAACAAAGGAACTTGCATAAAGTGGTTTTATGAAATTTCCCTAATTTTTTCAAGAGAAATTGCACACTCTTATTGAACTAAACTTAAATTTCAAGTTCGTATCCTAACGACGATAAAATTTCACAACCATTTTCGGTAACACAAACATCATCTTCTATACGAACACCACCTAAGGATTTAAAATACAAACCTGGTTCTACGGTTATTACCATCCCCGGTTTTAATTCAATAGGTTGAGCACCCACAGAAGGATACTCATGCAAATCTAAACCCAAACCATGGCCTACGCTATGAATAAATCCTTCGAATGTATTCGACGTCCTTCTTAATCCATAACCATGCTTTTCAAAGAAATCTAACGCAAACGTTTGTAAATGTGATGTCAAAACACCTGCACGAATTTTTGAAATCAATGCACGTTGACATTCCAAAACACAATGATATAACTTTAATTGTTCTGTAGAGGCTTTACCTTTCACAAACGTACGTGTCATATCACCATAATAATGCGAGGAGTGCAAACGCGGGAAAAAATCAATAACTATCAATTGATGCGCTTGGATAGGACCCGATCCTTGACAATGTGGATTGGCAGCTTCTTCACCACAAGCAACGATAGTACCTGCACTGTAACCTCCCCGTTCAAGGCAATAAATTTCCATCATAGATCGTAAATGTTCCGACGTTAAAATTTTGTCTTTCCAATACAATACGTCTTGAACCATACGACTTTCACCTAAAATACTTCTCGCAAAACTTATCGTATCTGCTGTCAATCGACAAGCTTTTTTAATCTCTGAAATTTCCTCATTCGTTTTAATAGTACGCTGAAGTTTAAAAAATACTTCATCAAATTCCACATTAACGATTTTGCAAATACTTGAATATATGGAAGCAGGGAAATTATCAGGAACAATAAACGTATCAATAGCGTACTTTTCTTGCAAAAAAGAAAAAAATGAAGGCCAAAAGGCACCTTTTTTAAACTGTTTTTTTACTTCCGACCACAAAAAAACTTCACTAAAACACCCCATTTGCTTGCAACGGCCATATTCCAATTCAGAAACAAATGCAAATGTCTTATTTTCAAGTTTTAATGCAAAAAAAGCATCCGGCGATGAAAAACGCCCCCAATAATACAAATTCAAATCATTTTCTGGTGTATTATAAATAGCATAAGCTTTCATCAATAAACATCCTTTTGGTAACGACCTGCCATACGCAAATCTTTCAAATAAGTCTGTGCTTCTTCCAAAGTTAGATGCTCTTCCTTTTGAATAATTGATAACAAGGTAGTTTCTACATCTTTCGCCATATGTTTTGCATCTCCACAAATATAAAAATACGCACCTTGCCGAAACCAATCCCAGAGTAATTTTGAATGCTCTTCCATCCGATTTTGCACATAAATCTTAAACGCTTGATCGCGTGAAAATGCCAAATCCAAACGCGTTAAACATTTATTTTTTTGCAAATCTTCTAAAAAATCATGTAAAATAAAATCATTTGCACGATGCCGTCCCCCAAAAAATAACCAATTAGGACCTGAAGCTTGTGTCACTTTACGATATTCCAAAAATGCTTTAAACGGTGCAATACCTGTTCCTGGACCCACCATAATGACCGGCCGCGTTGCATCTTCTGGTAATCTAAACCGTGAAGGTTTTACGTAAATTTTTACCGTATCTCCCACCTTCAAACGCCTGCATAAAAATCCACTTGAAAGCCCTTCACAAACGCCTCCTTTTACATCCCGAAATGTGACTAAACCAACAACCAATTCCAGAGCATTAGGAAGGCATTTTTGTGCAGAAGCGATAGAATAAGCACGTGGCCTCATGGGTTTTAACCATTCTAAAACATTCTGTTCGCAAAAATCATCCTTTTTTTGCGCACGCAAATCAGCCAAACATGACCAAAAGTCATCTTCTTTTCCTCCAAAAGAAGCTAAAACACTTGAACGCAAACGCAATTCATATTGCGATTTTAAAGCCTCTCCCAAGGATATCGGTACACCCTCTTCATTCAATACCTTTGCTTCTGCATTTGCTTGCAAAATAGCCAGTGCACGTGATACCAACTTGGGATTATTTTCTGGACAAATGAAAACAACATCCCCAGGTTCAAACAAACAGGTTTCATCTGGGATGGACAATCTTACTAAATAAACACTTTTTTCATCCTCATTGCCCGATAATAATTCTCGATGCATGAGCGTAGATAACATTACATTTTCAGGAAGCTTCATTTTACCACTGAATAAATTCTATAATATATCGAACATCCCAACTTACATCACGTACATTGGTTAAAGGACGTTGCCTCTTTTTCCATTTAAAAATCAAATCAAATTTCCACGTTTTTGCAATTATTGTTGACCATGTATACGTTTGTGAAATCAAGTCACGCTTATGAGCATCGAAACTTACAGAAGCCGAAACCACATTTGTTGAATTGATCCGATATGATAAACCTAACGTATTCTGATTAACAAAACTACCTCCATCTCGAGTATAAGAGTGACTACAAGACAACGTCCACAGATCATTCTCTTTAAACGAAACAGATGTATTGGATTCATTCAAACGTTTATTCGTCGGATCAACACGCAAATATTGATTAAAAGAAAAGAATGAAGCCGGTGACCACCCCAAATCGGCAAATGTATCTGTCAGTTTTTTCTGTTTCACATTACCTTCCAAATCACGTTGGAGCCGAATATCTTGGTAAATATTGAAATACAACCATTCCTTCGCTTCACCTTTTTCGTAATTCGTATACAAAAAATTTTCAATTCCCAATCGCAATAAATGCATATCATTTAACGAATCTATATCGCGCCGATTTAACAAATCAATAGATTGAAGCGATGGTTTTCCTCCTTCGACACCTTCACGATCAATGCTCGAAATAAAACTATTCCCTTGCTTTCCATGAGGCAAATAACGATATTGAACAACTGGCTGAATAATATGGCGAAAATTACGAATATTCCAATAATCATTATTATAAGAATACTCCCCATAAGCGTGAAACCGAAGATCAAATCCAAATTGCCCTAACCATCGCGTATACGTATGATGCTTTGGCGATTGATCTAAATGCCAATAATGTGCCATACGCGTACTAGCTACAGGAGTAAACGTAGCCCATGAACAGACATTTAAAGGGGCGGTTAACCCCAAAAACATATCTGTACGCCGTAATTCTTTTTCTGAATTTCCTACACGACTTATAGGTTTTTCACGCAAATGACTTACGCCTACACCGTACTGATAATACAACGGCGTACCTTCCAATTTTACCGGTAAATACTCCCACCTTACTTCAGGCAAACGTTCTTGAATATGCTGAAAACGATTAAGTCGAAATCGACTTATAACGCTTGTAACAGCATTATCAGTACGATGCGAAATTTCAGCAAAATTATCAGGATGCTGCCGCGTTCCATCATTTTCATCTGGACGAAAATCCTTTAAAAAATCTTTATCGCGCATCCAATCCATTTGGACAGCCATATCCATTGAATCTCCTAAAGATCCTTGATGACGCCATTCAGAAAAGTAACGTGCATTTTTTAAACTCGAATTATTAGTCGGATACTTACTTAAAGCCTTATCATGGATACGTGCTGCCTTAAAAGAACCGTGTCCCCAATCTTCATTATATTCAAGTATTCCTCCTAATAAAAAATCGCGCTTACGATAATAATCGAACATTATCCCAAGCTTAACACGCCATCCAAAATCTAACAACAAATCATTGCGCACATAACGTCCATAAGTTTTATTGCGCTGAATCAATGACCAATGCGACTTCCATCGCAACATTGACTTATCAAAATCATGTCGATAATAAGGACTATAAAAAACTGGCAATTGTCCTATATGTAAAACAGAATCGTACAATTCAAAGTAATCATGCCCATGCAATACACCCTGTTTAGCCGTAATATGCACTCCAACTAAATCCTTTTGCACACCATTATAATCGATACAAACTTGTTCTGCTGTTAGGCAATCTAAGGGCCCTTGCAAGTTTTTACCACTAACATTGTGACCTTTTACCTCTAAACGAAACGTATCCATTTCGACTTTTTTATCAGAAATCCAATAAACACCTTCATTACCTGATAAACGCAACTGCGGGTTTGTGATACGTAACCTTCCCTTAGCTAAAGCTTTTGCATTCTCGGAAAAATAATAAATACAATCTGATTGTAAACGTAAATTATCGGTGGTAAACTCTGCATTTCCTTGTGCCACAGAACACTTATTTTTGGTATCATAGACAATAGGTAAATCTGATGATAACATGGGCGTTCCTTGTAAGTTGAATTTCACATTCAACGCCATAAAACAGCATAACGTGCCTATTAACCGATTAATTTTCATACAAAGTTGTGTTTATGGTGCAATGTATCTGCATTCACGACAAGCTTAATTTTCATAAATTCTTACCATTTAAATCCAAAACACAAATTTTTACAAAAAAGTTTTGCAGTTTTTTCAGATATCACCTTACATAAAAGAAACTTAATTTCAAAAAATAAAAAAATGGATTGGCAATTTAAACAAGCCTATGATGTCTGTGTAATTGGTAGTGGTTTATCAGGATTAACCGCTGCAAACGGTTTAGCTAAGATGGGATATTCAGTCCTTTTGCTTGAGCAACATTTTCAATGTGGAGGATTAGCAGCCTATTTCAAGCGTCCAGGCGGATATACATTTGATGTCTCTTTACATGGATTTCCTATTGGAATGATTAAATCTTGCCGCCGTTATTGGACACCCGAAATAGCCAATTCTATTGTTCAATTACCACATATTCGTTTTGTCAATCCACAATTTAACTTTGAAACAACATTTGATCGTATTGATTTCACCGATAAACTTACACATTTATTTAAAATTCCATTAGAAACAGTTGAAAAGTTTTTTAACCACTTGCGTGGCATGAATTTTTACGACAATGATCATCGTACCACGGGTGAATTATTTGAAGAATTCTTTCCTAATCGTCCTGATGTTCATCGTCTTCTTATGGAACCTATCACTTACGCCAATGGTTCGACACTCGATGACCCAGCCATAACTTACGGCATTGTTTTTTCAAATTTTATGAGCAAAGGTGTCTTTACATTTAAAGGAGGAACCGATAAGCTCATTCAATCAATGACCACAGAGTTACAAAAAAATGGCGTTGATATTGCTAAACGATCCCAGGTCGAAAAAATATTTACACAGTCCAAAAATGGAATTCCAACCATCTGTGGGCTACAGGTCAATGGCATTTCTATCGCTTGTAAAGCCATCGTTTCTAACGCCAATCTAAAAACGACCCTCTTAAAATGGCTCGAACCACAAACCCTAGATACTAATTTCAAAAAAGCAGCAGAAGCAGTTCGTCTAAATAACAGTTCTTGTCAAGTTTACATGGGACTTAAAGAAGGTGAAAGTTTTCCTGAAATCGGTGATCTAATTTTCACATCGGATGAACCTAATTTTTCAAGTGCCGAATTAAAATCATTTCACACAAAAAGTCGCACATTTTCTATTTATTATCCTAGCATTCGACCAGAAAGTAAAACACCTCGGTACACCATTGTCGCTTCTACCAACGCACTTTGGAAAGACTGGGCTAACATGTCCGATGAAGACTACAAAACAGCTAAAGAACAGCTGCAAGAACAGACGCTTCAATCATTGGATCGTTTTATTCCCCATATTAAAAGTAAACTTGGCTGGATAGAGGTCGCTACTCCTAAAACATTCTATCGTTATACTCAACATCTTGAAGGCGCTTCTTTTGGCACAAAATTTGAAGGGTTAAAAATTTCTATGGAACTTCCGAATCACGTTGCTGGACTTTACCATTCTGGATCTGTTGGCATCATCATGTCCGGCTGGTTAGGTACCATCAATTACGGAATTATCAATGCTGATAAAGTTGATAAATATTTAAGAAGTTTGCTATAATTCTTCTAAAGATATTTCAAAAAACTTTAAGCCCATCGAATTTCTTTGATAACCATGGGCAAAAAGTGATTTATAGTATTTAAAAAGTAAACCGTCTTGAATTGCAATCTTTGACGAACAATAGCATTAGGTGCTTTGATCCACAAGCAATTCCATTTGTCAATGCATTCTGGTACACACATTAAAAAATCGGTCCCTTGAAACCAATCCTTCCAATATGTATTCAGAAGATCAAAGCTTCTTATACGTTCATCTGAAGGCAACTTTTTTACAAAAGCTTTTCGAAAAGCATCAGAAAAAGTAACCGGCAAAGACATTGGCATCTCCGTAGACGATTCAGGAATTCCTCGAAAGTCTGAAATAAGCCTTAGAATTTGCGGCGTAAATTTTTTCTTAGGCAACACGTTCGACAATAAAATCAGCGTATGTAGGACGTTTTGGAGCTAAGCGATACGCTGAACGCAAATATTCCAAAGCTGTATCCAAACGCGAATGATCATTATAGTGAATCATCATCAATGCATCCCCCTGCTTAACTTGCGCACCAATCTTCTTCAATTGTGTAACACCAACAGACGTATCCACTACTCCTGAATCATCTGGCTTCATCAAAATATCAACCCCTTTTGCCAACATACCCGCATTAATGGCATGAATATATCCTCGTTTTGGAGCAGCCAATTTACGAATATATTTGGCTTTCGGGAATTTTTCAGGATGATCAATAAACGTGGTATCACCCCCTTGTGCTGCCACCATTTCTTTAAATTTTTCAAAAGCTGAACCGTCACTCAAATGGCGCAAAATCGTTTGTTTAGCCGATAAAGTTGAACCTGAAACACCCGATAAGCGAACCATTTCCATACCCAATTTCAGAATCAATTCTTTTAAATCTTCACTTCCACGTCCATGCAACAATTCTATAGTTTCTTGAATTTCCAAATTGGTTCCAATAGAATCTCCCAAAGGCTGATTCATATCTGTTACAAGAGCTACACAACGCCTCTGCAATGAACGTGCCACACGTGTAATAACGCGCGCCAACTGCTTGGCTTGCTCAACATCCTTCAAAAACGATCCATTGCCCCATTTTACATCAACTACCAAATTCTCCGAGCCAACGGCTAATCGCTTGCTCAAAATGCCACTGGTGATAAGCGGAATGCTGGCAATCGTAGCTGTTGATTGACGCATTTCATTCAAAATCTGATCCACAGGTGCAATCTGTTTAGGTTGTGCACAAAAACAACAACCCACTTTCTTAAGTTGTTGTATACATGCTTTAACACTTATATCTGCCTTAAAACCAGGGATCGACTGCAACTTTCTTAAATTACCAAAAATAAAACTTTCATCTTCTCCAATAACAGATGGCACAATAACACCACACGCAGCCACTAGAGGCGTCAAAACAAGATTACTTTTATCACCTACACCGCCAATTCCATAAAGTGAAATCTTTGGCATACCAACATCGGTTAAATCAACCACTTCCCCTGACAGCATTATTTCTTCTGTTAAAACAGCTGTTTCCTGCGCCGATAGCCCCTGAAAATAAATAGCCATAATGAGCGCGGCTAATTGGTGAGGAGGAATAGTGTTATTTAAAATAGATTCAACAATATAACGAACTTCGCTATCCGAAAATTCTTCACATTCGCGTTTTTTCTCTATCAAATACGCAAACGAAGGTTGTATGTTTTTGCTTATAGCTGCTTTTTTTTCTACCATTGGACATCGATATTAAACCTTTACAAACAAAATTTACACAGGGTATTTCATTTATTTGTAAAATCAAGAATATAATTGACAAATTTTTATATAAATGTCCAGCTTTTTTCAACAAATACTCAAAATTACCCCTATAAGTATCCTATAATAACCAAAAATTTTTAATCCGTGCGTCCGTAAATACCAAAGAAAAATATGAATTGTAGACATTCCTACCAAGAATGCAACCAATACACCCCCTAAAGCTGCTATTCCCTCCATCGTTTCAAAAATTTCGGCTCCATGCTTTAAAAATTTGTACAATGTAGCTACACTTGATGTCAATAAACCCAACAAAAAACTGAAGTGTATAGCTGATTTCAAACACATTCCTACACAAAGGCATCCCATAATAGTGGCTAAAGATCGACTAAATCCTGGCCATAATGCAATCACTTGAAACATGCCGATAATCCAAGCTGACTTCATAGATACATCATAAATATCTGTTATAATTGGTCGATGTTTCGCTCTAAAATTTTCAAGCCAAAAAATAACAAAACCGCCCAATATGAGAGCTAATACCACACATATTTTACCATAAAAATATTGCTGTATAATATTATCGCACAAAAATCCAATAACACCCGCGGGGATAAAAGCAATCCCTAAATTCCATCCTAAATTAAACCCATCTCGATCGCGCCCTAAACATCCTCTAAAAATTCGAATTACATCGCGCCGATAAAACAACAATAAGGTTAAAATGGTTCCTAACTGAATGCAAACCATATAATTATCCAAAGCGGACTGTACGCGCTGCGATTGTTCTTTTGAATGAAAACCTACTTCATTCACCAAAATCATATGTCCGGTTGAAGACACCGGTAAAAATTCTGTAATTCCCTGAACAACACCTAATGTCATTGTTTGCTTGGCAGGAATATCCTCACCAAAACAATTCATCCATGCCATTAAACTTAATATTAACCCAAACTTTAATGTTCGCATACTACACTTATGTATATTCTCTCTTAATACAACGCAAGATAAAACTTTTAAACCTTAAAGTTCAGGAACTGCTTGCAAAAGTTCCTTTGTGTATACGTTTTCAGGACATTTATATATTGTATCCGCTGAAGCTTCTTCAATAATTTTCCCATTCTGCATAACTGCAACACGATCACTCATGTGACGAACTACAGCCATATCGTGTGAAATAAATATGTACGTTAGCTTTAATTCTTTTTGCAAATCCTTTAGTAAATTTATGATTTGCGCTTGAATTGAAACATCCAAAGCACTTACTGGTTCATCACAAATAATAAGTTGCGGCTCAACTGCCAATGCACGAGCAATTCCTATGCGCTGCCGTTGTCCACCACTGAACTCATCCGAATATCGATCCAATGCTGATTGCGGCAAACAAACTTGTTCCAGTAATTTTATAACGCGTTGATGCCTTTCAGCCTTAGGCATAGTAGGAAAATGAATCTTAAGAGGCTCATTTAATATCTGCTCTATCGTCATTCGAGGATTAAGTGAACCAAAAGGATCCTGAAAAATCATCTGTATTTTTTTACGATAAGAAAAAAATGCTCTTGTACTTAACTTTAAAATGTCTGTACCTTCGAAAAAAATTTCTCCTGAGGTTGTCTCCACTAAACGAACGATGGCTCGCCCTAATGTTGTTTTACCACTACCACTTTCACCAACCACACCTAAAGTTTCTCCCCGCTTTACTTTGAATGAAATATGCCTCAAAGCATAAAACGGTTCACATGCAAAACTCACACCTGTTTTTTTGTAAGAAACACACAAATCATCAATGAACAATAATGGAGATTCAAACACAACGATAGCGATCTAACAAAATTCTTATCCGAAAAGATTATAACCTAAAGCGATAAATAGTAAAACGATTCTAAAATATTTTTGTTTCATGTATTAATAAGCAATTATGAATACATAAGCAATACTGTCAAGGAATTTTATACAAAAACATCTTAAACGATAAAATATTAACCATATTTTCTACATAATTTATTGCTCAAAAACTTTAATTTTTCATATTGTATTTCATAAAAAATGAATTATAGTAGGTAGCACATGGATTGGAAATCAATACTTTTAAATCTTTGGGGAATTTTTTGGATGCTGTTTTTTTTCGGTGGTTCCATATTCATTCATGAGTTTGGACACTTCATCATAGCCAAAAAACGCGGCCTACGTGTTCCTAAATTTTCCATAGGATTTGGTCCTAAAATTTTTTCTTGGAAACGTGGTGAAACTGAATACTGCATTGCTCTGCTTCCATTAGGTGGGTATGTAGCTTTACCACAAATGGGCGAAATTCCCATTTTGGAAGGAAATACAAAAGACACTTCTAAACCTTTAACATTCACGGACAAGTTTCTCGTAGCCATCATGGGAGCTCTTTTCAATCTACTGCTAGCATTCGTACTAGCATGCATCTTATGGGGTGTCGGGTTAAAAGTCCCTACACAAGACAGTTGCACAGAAATCGGTTACATACTTCCTGAATATAACGGTGTACCTACGCCAGCCATGCAAGCTGGCCTTCAAAAAGGTGATAAAATTATTGCCGTTGATAATACTCCCATTAATACTTTTTCCGATATCGAAAAAAACATTATTTTAGGTAATGGTCGTGATAAAGAAGGAAATCCTCAAGTAAAAATCACCTATCAACGACACGAACAAATTAGTCATACCTACCTAAAACTTGTTATGATGCAAACCAATCCTTTAACAGGTGATGAAATTCGTTTTAGTGGTATCTTGTCGCCTAAACAAACGTTAATTGTTGAAGGATTTGAAAAAGAATCGTCAGCTGAAAAATGTGGCATAAAAAAAGGAGATATTCTGTTAAAAGTTGATCAGATTCCATTATTTTCCTTTGTCGATTTACGTGAGTATTTAAATACACAAAAACCCTCTCATGTAGAATTATCCATTAAACGAAATGACGAATTTCTTCAAATTCCTTGCGACATAAAATCAGAACCTCACACTCGTGCTTGGCTGCATTATGGCGAAAATGATACCTACCTCGACTTCTACCAATTGAATGATAATGTGCATATCTTGGAAGTAAAAGGGCAATTACTTTCTGCGATCCCTCAAAATGGAACGCTATTATCTTGTAACGGTATTCATCTGCAAAATTTAGAACACTTAGAACAAATTTTAAAATCTTGTGAGAGCCGAACCATCATGTTGGAAATCCAAACGCAACAACACAAACGTTTAATGGTTATCCCGAATTTAAAGCCTGATAATTTGGCTTTTCACCCGGCTGAAACGATCCAACGTCTAGGTTTATTTTTTTCGCAACCAATGCAACTTATTCATGATAATCCTTGGATACAATTTAAACAAGCGATTAGTTCTACTTTTGGGACGTTATCCAGCTTAATCAATAAGAATTCTGATGTAAAAATGCAGCATTTAATGGGAGCTCCCGGCATTATGCGGTTATTACACCGATTTTCTACAGATGATTTTCGACGTTTACTTTGGTTCATCGTACTGCTCAATATCAACTTAGCCATTTTAAATTTACTCCCCATTCCGGTTTTAGATGGAGGACATATTTTATTTGCCGTATTTGAAAAAATTTTCCGAAAACCTTTGCCTGCAAAATTCATTATTGTTACACAAAATCTTTTTGTACTTCTGTTTTTAGGGCTGATGGCTTACGTAATTTTCTTCGATATTCGTCGTTGGCAAGGAGATCTTGAGACAGAAGCTTCACAGCAGCGCTTTGAAAAACTCATGGAACCTTTGCCGATGCATTAAAAATAACAATAAATTTTCTTGTGATAAACACGAGAATGTTTTTACATATAAATTAATAAGCATGGAGAGATGACAGAGTGGCCGAATGTGCCTGACTCGAAATCAGGTGTGGAGGTAACTCCACCGAGGGTTCGAATCCCCCTCTCTCCGCCATTCATTAAAAATTAATAACTATAAGATAGGTAATTATCTTTTAGAACTTGTTCGATTTTTTGACATAAAATGTCATTGTCTTTAGCGAAAAGTCGAATTCCTTCTGCTAGTTTTTCAGTAGCCATCGCATCTTGACTCATCTGCCAGTGAAAATCTGACGCTTTTACTTCAGGTGGCTGTTCAACTTTTGCTGGAGGGATAAGCTTAGGAACAACCGTACAATCCATTTGTTGCATCTGTTCAATATATTTAGGTGCAATCGTAAGGCGATCGCAACCTGCCAAAGCTAAAATTTCATCTATATTTCGGAAACTAGCTCCCATGATTTCAGTACAAAAACCTTGACTTTTCAACAAGTAGTAAATTTGTTTAACCGAAATCACACCTGGATCTTCCTTCATTGCTTTGTCGATCATATGCGCACAATGCCAATCATAAATACGTCCGACAAATGGCGATATTAATGTAACCTTGGCTTGAGCACAGGCTAAAGCTTGAACAGAATTGAATATCAATGTACAATTGCAAGCAATTCCAAGCGTTTCTAAAATTTTTGCAGCCTGAATACCTTCCCAAGTTGCTGCAATTTTTATGAGTATTCGACGCGTATCTACCTTAGCTTGTTTCGCAATTTGAACCAAATTTTGCGCTGCTTCAACGGTTGCTTGCGTATCAAAAGATAACCGACTATCCACTTCTATAGAAACACGTCCTGGGATAATTTGCAGAATTTTTCTTGCAAAAACAATAAGGCAAGCTTGCAAAATTTGCTGACACGAAGGCGGATTATTTATTAATGTTTTTGCTAAATCATAAGCTTCGAATAAACATTTAGATTCAGATTCACGCTGAACCGCTTTTAAGATAAGCGTCGGATTGGTTGTAGCTTCTTCCGGTTTCAACGCACTAATTTCATCCAAATTTCCTGTATCCGCAACAACTTTTGTATACTGTTTTAAAGCTTCTAATGTGTTCATAAAGGTTTACAAAATTGCAATAAAAAAGGTTCTAATGCAGCAATAGGCCCTAAATTAACTTCTATTCTACTAAAACACGACTCCAACTGTTGAATCCATGTAGAATAATATTCATGTGCAGCATTTTTTACCGAAGATTTGTGAATAATTTCGCTTAAAGTTAACTCAATCGCCCCAAAAATCTCCTGTACAAATCGCTTTTCAAGGCTAGCCTTCTGAGCAATCTTCACCTCCTCTTCCAATGCTTCTTCCTCTGTGTCTAACAAATCTTTTTGTTGATTAAGATAACCTTGTAGGCGATAAAGCAAACCATAAATTTTCAAAGGTGAAATCGCCTGCTGTTTTTCACTATAACATTGAACAATTTCTTTAAACTGGGACAACCAATCCTGCATGAACGCTGAAACGATAGGTTTATCAGCTTTTTCATTGTATTGTATACACCAACAACGACTGCGTACCGTTGGCAATAAATCATAAGGACGAACGGTGACTAAAAAAATAGAAGTATCAGACGTAGGTTCTTCTAAAGTTTTCAACAAAGCATTCGCTGCTGCCACATTTAAACGATCTGCTTCATAAATAACAAATACCTTACGTCCACCTTGCTGAGAAGACGTATAAACATTACGATTTAAATCACGCAGCGCATCCACACCGATTTGTCGCATTTTATTAACTGGACGAACAGCATGAAAATCAGGATGCTGATTAACATTTTCTGGCAAAATATCTAAAAGTGTGGCTGCCCAAGTCTCCACAAAATGTGCAACTACTTCTATAGATGCACCTGACACAAGCACACTTTGCGGAATTTTTGAAAAATAATCTACGGCCTCCATTACTTTAAAAAACGAGACTCTACAGCCTCCCAAATAGATTCAGCTACACTCTTAACATTTTTTGAACCATCTATCAGTACTAAACGTTTAGGAAATTCTTTTGCCAAATATAAATAACCTTCACGAACCGCTGAATAAAAATCAATACTTTCTTTTTCTATTCTATCCGGAATGCTATTCATACGACGCTGTACACGCAATTGACTTTCTTCTGCAGGAATATCTAGTACAATTGTTAAATCAGGCATTAAATCACCTACTGCAAATTCATTGATAATTCTTACAGGACCTTCGGCTAATTGACGAGCGACCCCCTGATAAACGGTTGTTGAATCTAAAAAGCGATCGCACAAAATAAACTTTCCAGCTTCAAGTTGTGGAATAATAACCTCACGAACCAATTGTGCACGACTAGCTGCAAACAACAATAATTCACTTTCTGGACACATGGCAGATATATCGTGACTCCCCAATAAAATATGTCGAATCATCTCACCTACTACCGTTCCCCCAGGTTCACGTGTCACTAAAATCTCTTTATCAACTTTCTGTAAACGTTCTGAAAGCATACTAATCTGTGTTGTTTTTCCACAACCTTCACATCCCTCAAAAGTAATAAAAACACCCTTTTTTTTATATTTCATCCTACATCCTTTCTTGTTTTATATTATTTAAATAAAAATGCTCGACTGATTCCAGCGTAGGTGATTGCCCAGACTCAATGTACAAGACAGAAGTAATATGTCCCAAACGAAGACATTGTGCAAGCGATAAATTCATTAAAAGCCCACTCAAACATCCTGCATTAAAATGATCGCCACTTCCCGTTAAACACGTCAAACATTTAGCAGGTTGCGCAGGTTCAAAAGCAATTTCATTCCTTACGACAGCAAGAGCTCCATCACAACAATGAACAAATATTCCATCTATACTTAACTTTTTTTGCAAATCTCTTATCCAACCATAAGATGACTCATCCATCATATGTTTAGGGAAATTCAAACCCAATAACTCACCAACGTACTTAGCTTCTGCACGATTTAATCCTAAAAACACACTGCTTTTATCTCGAAATTTCGGTAAAAGCTCTAAAAAACACTTTAATGATTCGTACGATCTTTTTGCTGGATCTGCCAGATCAAAGAAACAAATTCGGTCCGTTTTATTTTCAACATAAGGCCAAATATTGCTTAAAACGCTCTTCAAAATTTCTGTCATATGGATCATCATGGTCCAATTTTGCCATGAAATAAGCGACGATTCTGTATATGTTTGAATCCATTGATCTTTAGGAATAAACTGTTCTAATCGTTCATAGGTAATTTGATCTAAAACTTGTGTGTTACCAAGGATCAATTTTCCATCTAAAAACTCTAATGCACAAGTTTCACCATAATTTCCCAAAGAAATTGCTTTTGTTTTTTTAGCAAAATCTTGAAACAATGGATGCACAGGTAATCCTAATGTTCCAACATAACGAACATCCACCCCTAAGTTAACCATTGCATTAGCTAATAAAGGCCCATTACCTCCCATTTTTTCTATTTTTTCAAAAAGTTCTATATTTAAATTAGAACCCGATGCCATTTGGATCCTCTGACCAAAATCTTTCAATGATTCATACGGTTTAAATGCATTACCCATTCCTGTTCTTGTCTGAACAGGCAGCATAATCCTATCAATAAAACCATCTAATCCAATCCAAGCCTTCACAGATTTTAATGGCAAAAACATCGATCCCATGCATTTATCCTAATATGCACCCTAATAATCCGCAACGAAAAACATCTAATGAAACATATTTTTCAACGCTTTCAATCTTGACAAAATAAAAATATTTAATTTGTATTCATCACTGTAGTTTAAAAATAATGAACATAAAAAATAAACTAAACTTAGGATTGTTAATAACAACCTCTATTTTACCGAACCTCCAATCTGATCCTTCAAAACTAGAACCTATCTACTTAACGAACGTTGCATTATACTTAAATGATGAAACAGTCCTTAGGAATTTGCTATTTGTTAGCAAAAATGGCCAAACAGCACTCAAAATGCTCAAGAGGAACCCAATTCCTTTAACACAAAGCAA
Source organism: uncultured Opitutales bacterium (assembly GCA_934691225.1). Lineage (GTDB taxonomy): Bacteria > Verrucomicrobiota > Verrucomicrobiia > Opitutales > UBA9783 > UBA1183. The sequence goes on along the minus strand of CAKUSQ010000001.1, from coordinate 593,783 downwards.
CTATAAGCTTTTCCCTAATATCAATACACGGGTGTTGTTTTCATTTCTAGAAAGTTATGATATTAAAGATATAAAAAATACTAAGGCTATAAATGAGAATATAAGAAATGAATTTTTTAAAAAAATAGATGCTGATGAAAATGCAGGTGTAATAACCTTAGAAGAAGCAAACGTCCTAAAAGAAGAAGTAGAACAATTCATAGAAAACATTACAGCACATGTGTATGGACACCGAATAGATTATAAATTCTATCGGGACCATAATCTGACAAAACATAATGTTGCTTCTGGCATTATTTTCACACAAGAAGATCGAATAGCGTACTCTAATGAGTTTCAACAACCAATACCAAATACTCGTTTTTTTAAATATAACATTCCCTTAGTAACTCATTTAGGCGATTATTGCTTTGAGAATTGTTCTAAATTACAAAACATCAATATCCCTGATTCTGTTACCTCTTTTGGCGATTATTGCTTTGATAATTGTTCTAAATTACAAAACATCAATATCCCTGATTCTGTTACCTCTTTTGGCGATGATTGCTTCGCTTATTGTTGTTCATTACAAAGCATCAATATCCCTGATTCTGTTACCTCTTTTGGCGATTATTGCTTTGAGTATTGTTCTAAATTACAAAACATCAATATCCCTGATTCTGTTACCTCTTTAGGCATTGGTTGCTTTAAGATGTGTAGCGCATTACAAGATATCACTATCCCTAATTCTGTTACTTCTTTTGGTTATGATTGCTTTTGGCATTGCGATAAATTGCAAAGCATTACGATTATCGATACTGGTAAGGGTGATACGGACGCTACAAGAAATATGTTAATAGAAAGCTTAACTAATTCTGGCTTAAATCCAGATGCTATACTAATAACAATACGTTAACAAAACACCTATTAACCTATTCTATATTAAACGCTACATGTTTTTCATGTGGCGTTTTTGTTTATATAAACCGTATCCATTTTCAACTTTGACAAGATGCAAATTCATTGCTATACTTTTAAAAAGTATGGACACGAAAAATAAACTAAACTTAGGATTGTTAATAGCAGCTTCTGCTTTACCAAGCTCAGCTCTTCAAGCCAATCCAGGATCAAAACTAGAACCTGTCTACTTAGCAAACGTTGCATTATACCTCAATGATGAAACGATCCTTAGGAAGTTACCATTTGTTAGCAAAAATGGCCAAACAGCACTCAAAATGCTCAGGGAAAACCCAATTCCTTTAACACAAAGCAACTATAAGCTTTTCCCTAATATCAATACACGAGTGTTGTTTTCATATCAAGAAAGTCATGATATTAAAGATATAAAAAATACTAAGGCTATAAATGAGAATATAAGAAATGAATTTTTTAAAAAAATAGATGCTGATGAAAATGCAGGTGTAATAACCTTAGAAGAAGCAAACGTCCTAAAAGAAGAAGTAGAACAATTCATAGAAAACATTACAGCACATGTGTATGGACACCGAATAGATTATAAATTCTATCGGGACCATAATCTGACAAAACATAATGTTGCTTCTGGCATTATTTTCACACAAGAAGATCGAATAGCGTACTCTAATGAGTTTCAACAACCAATACCAAATACTCGTTTTTTTAAATATAACATTCCCTTAGTAACTCATTTAGGCCCTAATTGCTTTGTGCATTGTCATACATTACAAAACATCAATATCCCTGATTCTGTTACCTCTTTAGGCCGTAGTTGCTTTGATAATTGTACTGTATTACAAGACATTACTTTCAATAATAATTCTGCAATCTCTTTAGGTGATGATTGCTTCGCTTATTGTTGTTCATTACAAAACATTACTTTCCCTAAGAATTCTGTAATCCTTTTTGGCAATCGTTGCTTTGCTAATTGCTACTTATTACAAAACATTACTTTCGATGATAATTCTGCAACCTCTTTAGGGGATGGTTGCTTTATTAATTGTCATTCATTACAAAGCATTACGATCCCTAACTTTGCAACCTCTTTAGGCAATCGTTGCTTTGCTGGTTGTAGTTCATTACAAAGCGTTACTATCCCTAATTCTGTTACTTCTTTAGGCTGTGGTTGCTTTGCTGGTTGCAGAGCATTACAAAACATTACTATCCCTAATTCTGTTACCTCTTTAGGCCGTAGTTGCTTTTACGGTTGTTCTAGATTACAAAACATTACTATCCCCGATTCTATAATAACCTCTTTAGACAATCGTTGCTTTGATTGTTGTAGCGCATTACGAAACATTACGATTATTGATACCGGTAAGAAAAATATAGAGGATATAAAGGATATGTTAATAGATATCTTAATTGATTCCGACTTAGATCCAGATGCTATACAGATAACAATAATACCTCAACAACAATAACCCTATTAACCTATTCAATATTAAACGCTACATGTTTTTCATGTAGCGTTTTTGTTTATATAAATTCAATATTTAAATCTTGACAAAATAAAAATATTTACCTTACATTCATCACTGTAATTTAAAAATAATGAACACAAAAAATAAAATAAATATAGGATTGTTAATAGCAGCTTCTGCTTTACCAAACCTCCAATCTGATCCTTCAAAACTAGAACCTATCTACTTATCAAACGTTGCATTATACTTCAATAATGAAGCGAATCTTAAGAAGTTGCCATTTGTTAGCAAAAATGGCCAAGCAGCACTTGATATGCTCAAGAGGAACCCAATTCCCTTAACAGAGCGCAATCGTCACCTTTTCCCTAATCTCGAAACACACGTGCTGTTTTCTCATCAAGAAAGTATTGAAGCAGCTGATAGATTAGATGAAGAAATTCTACAAGATCTACGGGAAAAAACTCGTAGAAGACAAGAAGCTGCTAAACAAGCAGGCGAAGAAACACCAAGAGAAAAAACAAAAGCAGAAGAAGAAAAAGAAATAAACGAAAAAAAAGTAGTACGTGTATATGGATATCCAATAGATTATGATTTCTTTTTACAACATAAAGAGCAATTGAGACGACTCCAAAGTGAGGAAAAATATAATATTTCAGGTATTGTTTTCACAAGAGAAAATCAAATAAATCACTCTGAAGCTTTTCAACAACCAATAGCAGGCACCAATTACTTTAAATATGATATTCCTAATCAAATAACTTCTTTAGGCGATAGGTGCTTTCTACATTGCGATAATTTACAAGAAATTACTATCCCTAATTCTGTATCTTATTTAGGCGATTACTGCTTCGCTGATTGTTGGAGATTAACGACAATTAATATTCCTGAAGTCGTATCTTCTTTAGGTAGGCATTGCTTCGCTTTTTGCTTTAACTTACAAGAAATTATTATCCCTAATTCTGTAACTCATTTAGGTGAATGGTGTTTTATGGAGTGCCGTGATTTAAGAGAAATTAACATCCCTGATTCTGTAACTTTTCTAGGTGATGGTTGCTTTTCGCAGTGTATAAATTTACAAATGATCACTATATCTAACAATATAAAACATATAGGGGAATTATGCTTTGAGAACTGTGACAATCTACACCTCATCACGATTATTGATACCGGTAATGGTAATGCGGAAAATGTAGAAGAGATGTTAAGAGAAAACTTAATTGCTTCCGACTTAAACCCAAATGATATACAGATAATAATAATACCTCAACAACAATAACCCTATCAACCTATTCAACATTAAACGCTACATGTTTTTCATGTGGCGTTTTTGTTTACATAAATCCAATATTTAAATCTTGACAAAATAAAAATATTTAATTTGTATTCATCACTGTAATTTAAAAATAATGAACACAAAAAATAAAATAAATATAGGATTGTTAATAGCAGCTTCTGCTTTACCAAACCTCCAATCTGATCCTTCGAAACTAGAACCTATATACTTAGCGAACGTTGCATTACACTTAAATAATGAAGCGGACCTTAGGAATTTGCCATTTGTTAGCAAAAATGGCCAAACAGCACTCGATATACTCAAGAGGAACCCAATTCCTTTAACAAAAAGAAATCGTCACCTTTTCCCTAATATCCAAACCCAAGTGTTGTTTTCTCCAGAAGATGAAGTGTTTACCGATGGAAACATCCAAAACTATGTATATGGATATCCAATAGACTATGATTTCTTTTTACAGCACAAAGATGAATTGAGACGACTCGAAAAATTGGAAAAATATAATATTTCAGGTATTGTTTACACAAGAGAAAATCGAATAAATCACTCTGAAACATATAATATTCCTGAGCAAATAACTTCTTTAGGCAATAAGTGCTTTATGCTTTGCCATGATTTACAAGAAATTACTATTCCTAATTCTGTATCTTCTTTAGGCGATATGTGCTTTAGGCATTGCAATAATTTAAGAAGAATTAACATCCCCATTTCTGTAACTCATTTAGGTGGTTGGTGTTTTATGGGTTGCAATAATTTAATAGAAATTAACATCCCCATTTATACATCTTATTTAGGCAAATATTGCTTTGTGAAGTGTAAAAATTTACAAAAGATCACTATACCTGATAATATACAATATTTAGGAGAACATTGCTTTAAAGATTGCAATAATCTACAAACCATCACGATTATTGATACCGGTAATGGTAATGCGGAAAATGTAGAAAAAATGTTAATAGAAAACTTAATTCTATCAGACCTAAACCCATACAATATGGAAATAACAACATACAAACAAAATTCCCAACAAACAGAGCCTTTTTTACCATTCGTTAAGAAGCTATCTCCTATTAAACAACACGAATACAAACATCCAGTAAGTTATGATTTTTACTTAGCTCACAAAGATGAAACGCAAAATAAATTTTCAAACATTTTTTTCACCCGAACAGATAGAATAAACCACACTAACAAATTCCAAACATTAACACCTGATGCTGAACCTCTTTGTTATAACGTTCCTAATGGTGTATCTTCTTTAGGACATGGGTGCTTTAGTTATAGTCGCTGCCAAAAAATCACTATTCCTAATTCTGTAACTTATTTAGGTGTGTCTTGTTTTGATGATTGCAGAGGTTTAGAAGAAATTACTATTCCTAATTCTGTAACTTTTTTAGGTGCGTTTTGCTTTGCTGGTTGTTCTAAATTATCAACGATCACTATATCTGATAATATAAAGCATATAAGGGAAAATTGCTTTAGTCGTTGCTATAATCTACAAACCATCACGATTATTGATACCGGTAATGGTAATGTGGAAAATGTAAGAGAGATGTTAATAGAAAATTTAATTGATTCCGGCTTAAATCCAGCTGATATACTAATAGAAATACATCAACAACAATAACTCTATTAACCTATTCAATACTAAACGCTACATGAAAAACATGTAGCGTTTTTGTTTTATTGATGATTTACATTAAAATTCTACGTGCTTAAATCTTAACGACATTAAGGTTAAATGAACGTTCTTTTCAGCAAACTTACTAACTTAAAAACTTGTCAAACCTACATAATTAATATGTAGTCATTTACAGCATGAAAAATAAAAAAGCTAAAAAATGGTTGAATGAGCCTATTGTTCGAATCGTAATAACATTGGCTTTTTGTTTTCTTTGTTATCATCTTTTGCCAATTTCGTTCATTCGTGGTGCACTCACCATAAGTATTTGCTTAAAAAGTCTACTTTTGTTTTTCATTCCTTTTCTTATTTTTAGTGGAACTGCCATGGCTTTTGCTTCACTCAAAGATAATGGCTTGTGGTTTATTGTTACCATTATGGGGATTATCATAACTTCAAACTTTTTAAATCTTATGTTCTCAGGTTTTGTAGGATGCTATGTTATTCCTTATTTTACACACCTGACCCAACAAACTCCTTTAAACACAGAACCCATCGTAATACAACCTTACTTTTACTGCAATCTTCCACAAGTTTTACCTAATGCATGGGCATTGATAGGTGGCGTCTCTAGCGGCATTTTAAGCACATTCTTTGGACTCCCTAAATTCATGAAATTCGTGCAGCATATTCATCGATTCACCATGGGATTCATGATGCAAATATTCATCCCAACTTTACCTCTATTTTTAATGGGTTTTGTATTAAAATTATTGGTAGAAGGGCAAATGTTTAATTTTATCCATAGTAATGGCTCATCTTGCGCTATTATGATTGGATTTCTAATTTTTTATTTATCCATTTGGTGGTATGCAGCCCATCGATGCTCGAAATTACCTGCGATAACGCTGCTCAAAAACATTTTCCCTGCAATGGTTACAGGTGCAACTACAATGTCTAGTGCGGCTGCCCTACCATTCTCAATTGAAGCAGCTACTAAAAACACCAAAGATCCTGTATTGGTAAACGCTGTCATGCCCATTAGTATCAATTTTCACATGGTCGGGGATACTATCTGCATTCCTATTCTAGCGATTATTATACTAAACAGTTTTTCTTGCCCTATGCCAACATTATCTACTTACCTAATTTTCGGTATCTGCTTTGTACTTAATAAATTTGCAGGTGCTGGTATCCCAGGTGGAACGATTATGGTATCTCTCCCCATTCTTCAGCACTATTTAGGGTTTACAGAAGAAATGTTAGCACTTATTGCTGCATTTTATATGCTCATTGACCCGATCACAACAACAGGTAATGTAACTGCTAACAACTTTCTTGTTATCTTTATTAAAAAAGCCTGGGGACGTATCACCCGAAAAGCCTGTAAGCAGTTGGAAAATTCATAACTTCACTATCATTTATTCTGTAAAGAATTGCTTATACTGTTTAATAACCCTTTTAAATTATCGTCTAGACGGCCAAAATCATTATTAAAAACCTTCATCATTCCACGCATAGCTTCGTCATTACCTTTATTTTCTTCAATGAAGCTCTTTAAGAAATTTTGTCCTACCATCGTATTAGTCAACATATCTCGCAATGTTGATAAACTTTGATCACCGCGCTCTTGCAAATAGGCCTTTCCATGAAAGACTTTACTTAATAAAGCTTTTAAATGAGAAAAAAAGCTAAACTTTTTAGGTGCAAAAGCATTTACTTTTTCTTGCATTCCTCTAAATACTTTTTTCTGGCTGTCTATAATCAGGATCAGCGCTGTACAAACCCCTAATTTGTTTGTCAATGCTTTCCAACATTGCATCAACAAAAACACCTATATTTTTAGCATCCTTACTTTCAAAAGCATATACTTACCTTAAATTCTTTGTAACTTTTCGTTGAATATCGGTGTGATTATCAGTTAAAGTTTTCGTTGATTGATTTAATTTAGATGAACTTATAACTGTACTTTCAGCTTTTGATACAGTCCTCTTATTAACTGTATCTACACCTTGCTTTACTTGTGTCTTTTCTGTTTCTGTTATGCTGACATTGTTTGTTATTGTACTATTTGTTACATTTATTGAATTGCTCATTTTACCACATTCCCACTTATCAATATTATCTAATTACGTATCACTGTAAACTTTTACTGCTTTCAACATTTTGCGTAAATGTTTTTAATAAACGCAATTTATCTAAGTGTTCAGATTCACATTGATACGCTAAATTTTCTTGTACAATTGCATCATAAACTTCTTTTCTAAAAATTCTAAATGTCATAGGTGCTTCTATACCAATTCTAGCACGTTCGTTATCAATTTTTGCTAAACTGATTTCTATAATTTCTCCACGTGGCGAAACTACAATAATTGATTCTTCAGGTTTACGTGTTAAAACAAGCATTGAATTCCTCCTACACAAATACGCTTATTAACCCAACAATCCCTATGCCTACTTCTCAGTTGCATCATCAAGTGCATAAAAATATCCAAACATACTTTTATGAAACTATTCTTATTTTGAACCAATGTTTGAAGTTGTATCCCTTCACATGACACATTTAATTCCTTATAATGATTCGGATATAATGTTTGAAAAACGAGATCATTTTTTAAACACACTTTATACCCAAATTGTTTTGCAAACCCTTGTAACACAATATTCATAAACTTATCTACTTTATTTTGAGCATCTTTTGTACCAATCTCTTTTCTAAGAAAATTCCGTAAGCGTATAAAGTGAATGTTTATGTTCGTTATAAAACTTATCATTGGGAATAATTTTCTGAATGATAGAATTATTAATCATCTGCGTTTGTCCCAATAATTTTTGCTGAATATTTGTCTTATTCTTTATTCTAAGACGTAAAGAAATTATTTCATCTACGAGTGCTTCAAATAACGTTTTCAGTTCTAATGGAACTATTTTTGGTAATTCATTCAATTGGATTGATTCTTGCGACATTTCTTCAGCTAACTGCTGCATAAACGCTACTCGATCTGCCGTTGCTAACTGATTCACCGGCAATTGCGCTTCAATTTTTGAGGTAGCATGTAATAATGAAACAGGGTTATATTTAACTAAACAATTTTGCTGTTCATAAATGAGCTTTAGTAAAGCACCTAATTCCGCAATCTCCTTACGACACGATTCTGCCAATTTTTCAAATTTAAAATTTATAGGTTGTTTACGGTTCATGATTCAAAATTGTTAAACTTATTTAATATATAACGGATAATCTCACATAAAATTTAATCTTTTATACCACTATCATTGCTCTTCTGATACGTCGCACTCAAAAAACAATGCCTCTCTGAAACAATACACAACTTCGAAGGTATTGTCTGAATTTTGATGTCCGCTTTAAGCGGTAAAATTTGACACATTAGTAAATATAATAGTAAAAATAATACAGCTATTGAGTATGGCATTTTAAGTTATTCTTATTTAATGAGATATCTTGCTTACAACAAAATATTTGATGTTTTTCCTATTCAGCAGGTTGAAAGCAATCCGTGAACCTACCTGTTGATCGTCTTTCAAATCCTGCATCCATTCATCGATACTAATAGATCTATCATTGACTTCAGCTTGCATATTTCCGGAATTGCCTAAAACATGATACCTGCAAATATCAACTCTCGAGTTTAACTCAAAGGATTTGCATTGTGCAAACAACACATCTTTTACACACGGTACCTGCCTTACTAAGAATCCCTTACTATTCAAAGCGACCTCTGCTTGAAACTCAATATCATCAGAATTTCCGGACAGTTCTTGCATAATGAACTGTAAATGAGGAGTTTTGCTAGGCAATGAATTTAACTTATCTTTTTGATCGATAAACTCTGGAATTTCTCTTTGATGACATGCAAACGTATTGCACGTTAAACAGCTTTGTTTTAGTTCAACGCCGTGCATCGTACATGTTATTGTCTCAAAGTTTAATTCCATCAAAAATTATTTTAGCAAGCTTTATACCAAAATTTATCTTGCATTAATAAAACATATGCAATAAATCTTCCTTCATGTTTATAAGGGCTATCTATTTACTTTTACTTTCCTCTTTATCGGTTATCGCTAAAACAAAAATTATGGGGCAAGCTCAATGCACCGCTGAACAAATGAAAGCTTACCTAAAGCAAGTTAATCCTAATGTTTCAAAAAAATATCTAAAAACACCTAGTATTTATTTAAAAGAAGGTAAAATCGAGGGAGTACGAGGTGATTTAGCCTTTGCACAGGCCTTACTAGAAACTAATTTTTTCCGTTTTACTGGCTCTGTTCAATCTTCACAAAATAATTTTGCTGGTATAGGTGCTGTTGACAATGCTACAAAAGGAAATAAATTTTCAACCATGCGTCAAGGTATTCGAGCACAAATACAACACCTAAAAGCTTACGCATCGGATAAAAAACTGAACAGAAAATGCGTTGATCCTCGATTTTCTCTTGTAAAAAAACGTAATGCTTTCCAGTACATCGAAGATTTAGATAAATGGGCTTGTCCTGGATACGACCCTAAAAAGTACACATCTTTTAAAATGGCACATCAAAATAATGATACTTATGGGCATAAAATTGTAAAACATCTGAAAAAAATACAACAATGCAAATGAATCAAAAGTAAATTCATTTACCCATTCATCAAAATATCATAAAGTTGCTGCCAACGATCAGATGAACGTGAAGTATTGTCATCTTCCAATAATTGTTCAAAAAGAACCGATTTATCGCGCTGTAAACGTTGAATGCTCGATTCTATAGAATTTTCAATCAACAATCGGTAGACCGCTAATGCTTTTTTTTGACCTAAACGGTGAGCTCGTGCAACCGCTTGTTTCTCAACCGAAGGATTCCACCATGGATCCAAAATAAACACAGAATCTGCTGCATGCAATGTAATCCCTGTACCTCCCGCTTTCAAACTAATTAAAAAAGCAGCACGTTGATCCTTCGTCTGAAACTCCTGAATCATTTTTCGACGATGGCATGCAAGCGTTTGCCCTGTTAAAAGATACGTCTTTGAAAATAAATGCTCTAAAGCTGGCTGTAAACGTTCAAGTAAAGTTGCAAATTGGCTAAATATGATTACTTTTTTAAATGTCTGCGTTTTATTGGATAATGTCTCTAGCAACCAAATAAGTTTACCACTCATTTGAATCCCCATATCCGATTGCCCTGGTAACATTCCTGGATCGCAACAAATCTGACGTAATCGCAATATTAACGTAAACAACTGCATCCATTGACCTTTTTGAATAGATGAACGCATCTGAAGCGTTTCTGTATAAAGTTTACGTTGTGTTTGCGTCATAGGACAGTAAACAACATTTTCTTGCTTTTCAGGTAATTCTTTCAAAACTTCTTTTTGTGTCCTTCGAAGTATAAAAGGAGCTATCTGTATCTTCAAACACTGGCAATTAACTTCATTTTGCAGAAATTTTTGAAATTCCTTAAAAGTTCCCAATAATCCTGGCATTAAAAAATGAAAAATAGACCAAACGTCGGTTAAATTATTTTCCAAAGGCGTTCCCGTAGCTGCTATACGATGTTTTGCCTTTAGATTAAAACAAGCATGAGCCGTCTTAGATTTTGGATTTTTTATAAATTGTGCTTCGTCTAAAATAACACAATTAAACGTTAAAAGCTTCAGGGTTGACCAATGTGCAAGTAATTGTGAATAACTTGCAATAAAAATCTTACATCCGCCTACATACCTCTTTAAGGTTTCATGTGTCAACACTTCTATAGGCAATGTTTTAAAACAAGCCTCATGTTCATTTTGCCAAGCGCTTATAACGCTAGATGGACAAACAACCAAGGAAGGTAAAGGTTCCAATGGTGTCATAAGTTCAAGCAATGACATTAACTGCCGCGTCTTACCTAATCCCATTTCATCAGCTAATAAGGGGTGACAATGATTGTCGATCATTTGCTTTAACCAAATAATTCCCTGTTTTTGATAAGATCGGAGTGATATCTTAGGTAAACAAGCATTATTTTGGGTTGCTTGCAACGTTTTAATCCACGCTTTAGCTGCTTCACCGCTTGTATTTGGATTAAAAATAGACAACAACAAGTAAGCAGGTAAACCATTCTCACTAAAACGATTTTTCCAATCGTTTATACGTTGCAACCAAACAAGCGCATTTTCCTGCATTCTTATCAAACCATGATGCTCTGACCAATAAACATGATGTTTAGCTCGCATTGATTGTTGGATAATTTCTGGATCCAAAAGTGTCTGGTTCAAAAAAAATCTTTGGTTCAATCCACCTTTTTCATTAGCTGATAACATTAACTGAACAGATGGATTAGATTTTTGCAAATTTTTGATGCAATGAGGACATTCTACAAAATATTTTTGTGAAAATTTTGGCAAAACATCGCTTACAAAAGAAGGCAACTTGTCCAAATTAGATGAAAGCCATCCATCTTTATTCCATTTAAATCCATATTTTTGTGATAAAAGTATAATCGATAACAAACACTCGCGCTCACTTGGTTTTACCACCTGATTTAATGAATTCAGCTTTTCAAAAACACCTTGTCTCTTAAAAAATACTTCAAAAAAAATAGCTTGACCTCTCTTCTCAAATACCAACTTAACGGTAGGTTCATTGGACATTCGTTTTTCTGTTTCAACCGGAATTGCTTGTGAAACTTCCCCAACAACCTTTTCTCCCAATGATAAAACCTGCAAATGATCTTCAAATAACTTTTCTAAAATCAACAAAGCAGCTGCCGACAAATCTTTTATAAAACTCTCATTCGAATGCGATGATTGAATTTCGATTTGCCCATCATTTTTTAAATCAATCGTCGAAAAACAAGCAGAATTCTCGTAGGTTCCACAAATCAATATATAATTTGCATGAACCTCAAATACCTTTACACCACCTTGGTCTAATAATTCAATTCCTCGATCTACTTCCGCTGTTGAAAACAAATTCCACCAGCACCTTCGATAAGCCTCAAACCAGTGTTGAAGCGATTGCAAAGTGTAAATTTTACTAAGTGCCACAATTTTAGAATTGCAAATCCTTTACAGCCGCCGTTTTTAACATTTCCATATACGTTTTACATAAATCTAAACTTGCAGCTTCCACCAAGAAACGAAGTTTATTTTCTGTCCCAGAATAACGTACACACACACGAATATCTTCATTCGACAAATCTTTTACAACTTTATTTAAACCCACCAATTGTTCTAACGGCTTTTTTTCATTTACTTTTAAAAAAGATTCTAATTTTGGTAATAAAGTGATAGCTTTTCTTCGTTCGCATAACGGCTTTTCTTCGGCCAATTGCAACAATTTTAATAACACACGCAATCCATCGCCCGTAGGAGCCTCTTGTTTTAGCACAATATGCCCTGAGCTTTCACCACCAAGTATTCCTTGAGTTTCTTCCAATTTATAAAAAACTTCCCTATCTCCAATACCACACACAACAACATCAATTCCTAAAGGCTTTAACGTTTTTGCTAATCCCGAATTGCTCTGTTCTGTTACAACAAGCAAAGAAGGTTTTAAAAGGTTCTTTTCATGCAAATCCAAAGCTAATATACCCAAAACTTCATCGCCATCTAAAAGTTTTCCTTCTTCATCGATAACCACCAATCGATCCCCATCGCCATCGTGTGCAAACCCTAACCAAGCCTGTTCATTTTCAACCACTGTTGTCAACAATTTGGCATACTCACTACCGCACATACAATTGATATTTTCACCATTCGGCTGATCTCCAATCGCAATAACATCTGCGCCCAATGATTTTAATAAAGGCAAAGTCGTATAGGTCGTTGCACCATTAGCTGTATCCAACACAATTAGCTTTCCTTTAAGTATAGGCAAAGGATAATTTTGCCTCAATGCGCGCAAAAAATAATCTTGTCCTGAAATCTTTTGACAACGTATTTCGCTTGATTTCGGTTGTTTATCCTGAACCCATTGTTCCAATTGAATTTCTTCTTCTCGTTTCAACTTACTACCCGTTGACTTAAATAATTTTAATCCATTATCTATAAACGGGTTATGCGAAGCGGTTATCGAAACTCCTAAGGAAATCGATTCATTTTGCACATAAAAAGAAATAGCCGGCGTAGGTACAACGCCCAACCAAATAACCTGTGCCTGCGGATGGTAACTACAAAAACCTTCTGCGAAAGATTGAGCTAACTGTGGACCTGAAGCACGCGTATCGCAGCCAATAGCTACGGTCAATGGCATTTGTTGCTGCATTAACCATTGGCAACAAGTCTGACCTAACCTATTAAAAACATCATTTGTTATAGGGAACACACCTACAACTCCACGTATTCCATCCGTACCAAACACAACATTAGTCATTTTCTTCAAAAATCCCTATCGTTCTGTACTTATTATACCTCTGTTTTAAAAGCTCATCTACATTTAATGCTAATAAAACATCTAATTCTTTTTTCAACATTTCACGAATTGACTGCGCACAAACAGAAGGATCCATATGTGCTCCACCTAAAGGTTCATCAATAATTCCGTCAATAACCTTCAAAACCTTAAGATCGCTCGCTGACAACTTAAGTGCATTAGCTGCCTCAGCAACTTTCGTACGATCTTTCCATAAAATAGCGGCACAACCTTCTGGAGAAATAACAGAATAATATGCATTTTCCAGAACATACACTCTATCTGCAACACCAATTCCTAATGCTCCACCTGAACCCCCTTCACCAATAACTACAGCGATAACAGGCACTTTCAAAACGCTCATTTCTCGCAAATTAACTGCAATAGCTTCAGCAATGTGACGTTCTTCAGCTCCAATTCCTGGATAAGCCCCAGGCGTATCAATAAACGAAATCACAGGCAAAGAAAACTTTTCTGCCATTTGCATTAAACGTAGAGCTTTACGGTAACCTTCTGGGTTTGGAGAACCAAAATTTCTTCGAATATTTTCCTTTAAATCGCGCCCTTTTTGCTGAGCTAGAATCATAACTGGCTGACAATCCAAGTAAGCAATACCACCTATAAGAGCCTGATCATCCCCAAAGCGTCGATCTCCATGCAACTCTTGAAAATCCTTAAAAATGTAAGAAATATAATCCAACGCATATGGACGTTGTGGATGACGTGCAATTTTTATTTTTTGCCAAGAGGTTAGATTTGCATAAATTTTTTCTTTAGTTTCTTTAATTCTAAGCTCTATTGAAGCAATTTCATTCTCCATAGGAACTCCATTGTCTTCTGACAATTTTTTTAACTGCAACAACTGTTCTTGGAGCGCAACCAATGGTTTTTCAAAATCAAGCGTATGTTTAATAGAGCTTACCATAACTGTTTTAAAATTGTTCCTATGGTATGCAGATCGTTCGTACAATTCAACCTTTTTATGCAATTTTATAATAGTTTATAAACAAACAGAGAGATCGCATTGATCTCTCTATTTTTATTTAAAGATGATAATTATTTTTTATTATGCACCCAACTTAACTTGTTGTGGCATCATTTCAACATCACCTTTCTTTGTTGCTTCATTTTGACCAGCATTTACATTCTGAGATGCTTCATTGTTTTGTCTATTCAACATCTGCAAAACATTGTTTGTTGTTTGCTGCATCTGATTTACCGTTTGTTCACGTTTAGAAACTTCGGCTTCGCGATCCTTAAGCTCATTTTGCTTATTTTCAAGCTCTGCGGCCATTTCTTCCAATTGCTGACGTTGCAATTTCAGATTATCCTCATTAACACTCGGTTCGTTTGAAGCTGGGCTTTGCTTATTATCTTCCTGAGCGTTTAATTGGTTCTGTAATTGTTGATTACGTTGCTGCAATTGACGGATTTGAGCATCTTTTGAATCCAATGCACTTTGTTGCTGACTCAATTGAGCATTTCGAGCTTCAATATCTTTAGTCAAGGCATCTATTCTTTCCGTATCTTCAATCACCGTTGTTGTACCGCCTCTACGAACAATACGTTCTTTTACGACTTCTTTCGTATTTTGTTCACTGTTAGCATTTTTAGCACGCTCAGCAGCTAAATCACGTTCTAATGCACTGTTACGATCTTTTAATGCATTGTTAAGTTTTTCAAGATTTTCTAACGCTGCATTGTTATTATTATTTTCATTATTTTTCAATGCACCCGCATTACGGTTTTGCAATTCACCTAATTGTCTTTTCAATCTTTCGATTGTCTCATCTTTCAGTTGAAGTTGATTTTTTATCTCATTTAGAGTTTTTTGACTTTTTTCAAGCTCAATCATATAACCCATATTAGCTTTTTGGTAATCCCTCGCTAATTCTTCTCTTATTGAGGAAATTTTTCCTGAATTTTCCCTCATTTTATCTGCTAATTGTCTTCGTAAATCAACATTTTCTTGTTTTAATCTTTCTTCCTCAGTTAGTTCTTTCTTTTTTGGCTCAGTTTTGTTCAACATCGCCTTTACATCTACTTCAACATCAGCTTTTTCTGTCTTAGTTGTTGCTACACTTTTCCCCAAAGGGTGTGATTTAGGCTTAGCAGGTGCTTTTTTAGCCTCTGGCTTGGCTTCAGGCTTAGTAGCAGAACTTGAAGGAGCATCCTCAGAAATTGTTGGTTCTTCTATTTTAATATCTTGCACTGGCTGATTTAAAATAGTCGCCACCGCTTTACTGTAGTTCAAAGGATACTTCTCACCCAACGTTCTTATTTCTTTATATACCTCACTTTTACCAACTATCTGTTTTTTAAAAACATCTAGAGTTCTATTGCATTCAGCGATATCTTCTGTTAAAAATTGTAACTTACTAGTTAAGTCCTTAAAATCAGTCCTATTTTCTAATGCTTCTTGTTCTTGCTTCTTTCTTGCTTGATATTCTTTTATTTCTGCTTGATGTTGTAATTCATATATAAGCTTCTGGCTATTTGACATACCTTCCATAGGATTCGTAACCGTATAAAAACTTTTAATTTGAGCATCGATCTTTCTCTTTTGTTCCTGTAACTCAGTCACTCTTTTGTTCGTTTCCTCATATGCAACCGATTGCTCTTTGTTTAACATGCTAAGCTTGCCAAAAAACTTGGCCAATACTCCTTCAATATTTTTCCTGTCAGTAACCGCAACTATATTTTCAAGTTCCTTAACCTTATTTAACAATGTATGCTCACTTACGTTAAGATTATATGGTCGTAAATTTTTTAAATCATTTCTTTCTTTTATATCTTGATTATATTTCAAAACAGCTTCTCTATATTTATCTTCACCTTGTTTTATTTTATCAATAATTCTGTTAATGCCTCTTCCAATCTCTTCAGGCATAAGAGGATCATTAAGTTTATACAAAAATGCCAAAGGTCCCTTTCCTTGATCATCAAAAAAATTCATTACCGTACCAACATCTACACTGTGAGGCATCTTTGAAAGACTAATGCCATTAATTAGATCTTCTAAATTTTTGCGACTCTTTGCCAGCTCGTGTATTGTTGGATCAGATTCATTTTTATCTTCTATCGATTTAATATATTCAACATCTTTAGAATTTGTATAAGGATAATTTTTACCTCCCATTGAAAATGTTGCCCCTGGGAAGTTATACATTTTATCAATCAACCTTAACAAATTAAACAGTTCTTCCCTCTCGTTTCCTCTAGACGTATTACTTTCAATAATTTTCTTTAATTTTGGAAATGGAACATTTCCAACTCCAGCTATATTTGGGGGAGGCGGCACGTTTGGCGCCCCACCAATACCAGGATTTTGTAAATTTAGCAAATTTACAATATCATCTGTAGTTAATGCAGCATGGGCACAACCTAAAACCCCTGCAC
This sequence comes from uncultured Opitutales bacterium, assembly GCA_934691225.1. Lineage (GTDB taxonomy): Bacteria > Verrucomicrobiota > Verrucomicrobiia > Opitutales > UBA9783 > UBA1183. The sequence goes on along the minus strand of CAKUSQ010000001.1, from coordinate 576,698 downwards.
CAAATAGAATACTTTTTACACTCGATTTAAATAAATCTATCATGCAACTCCTTACGTTATTATTAAATCGCATTATTTTTATTAAAAATCGTCACAAGTCAATCATTTTTTAACAAAAAACAAAACCCTTACTTACAAACTTGCACTTTTCACAATAAATGTTTTTTATACCCCTTATAACAAAGACGTCATGAAATTAATTTTTATAACAGGAGGCGTAGTATCGTCGCTAGGGAAAGGCTTAACAGCAGCTTCTCTAGGTGTTTTACTAGAAAACCAAGGATTAAAAGTAGGTTTCCAAAAAATGGACCCTTACTTAAATGTAGATCCAGGAACCATGAATCCTCATCAACATGGTGAAGTTTACGTGTTAGATGATGGCGCTGAAACAGATTTGGATCTAGGCCATTATGAAAGATTCTCTCACGCAAAACTTTCGCGTAAAAATAGCGTCTCTGCTGGACAAATTTACGAAACTATTCTAAAAAAAGAACGCAATGGTGATTATTTAGGCAAAACTGTACAGGTTATTCCACATGTCACCGATGAAATCAAACATCGCATCTATTCTGCATACACACCTGATACCGATATTCTTATTACTGAGATCGGAGGTGTTGTCGGTGATATCGAAAGTCTCCCTTTCTTAGAAGCTTTACGTCAAATATCTCAAGAATTGGGCCGAGAAAACATCCTTTTCTTACATGTGACCCTATTGCCTTACCTTAAGGCTTCTGCAGAACTCAAAAGTAAACCTTCACAACAAAGTGTAGCTAAATTACGAGAAATCGGCATTCAACCTGACATTTTAGTTTGCCGAACTGAAGTCCCTATGGACGAATCTATTCGTGAAAAATTAAGCTTATACTGCAATGTTCCTGCTTCAGCTGTCATCGAAGAACAAGATGTGACTACATCCATCTATGAGCTTCCTCTTTGTCTCCATAAAGAACATCTAGATACGCTTGTATTATCACGTTTGGGGCTCCCCTATATCGATAAACCACTTACTGAATGGGAATCTATTGTAAAGTGTATCGCTACGCCTAAACATAACGTTACAATTGGCGTTATCGGTAAATACACTGACTTAAAGGATGCCTACAAATCTATATACGAAGCTTTAATTCATGGTAGCATCGCCAATGATTGCCATTTGAATGTCAAAACCATTGATGCAGAACAATTAGAAACCTCACGGGATTTATCTCTTCTCAAAGGCCTCGATGGTATCTTGGTTCCAGGTGGTTTTGGCCAACGAGGTATTGAAGGTAAAATATTGGCCATACGTTACGCTAGAGAAAACAATATCCCTTATTTTGGAATTTGTCTAGGAATGCAACTAGCCGTTATTGAGTTTGCACGCCATGTTTTAGGTCATACCCAAGCGAACAGTACTGAAATGGATCCGCAAACTAACTACCCAGTTGTCGCTTTAATGGAAGAACAAAAACAAGCGCACGGCAAAGGTGCAACCATGCGTTTAGGTGCTGCTGATTGTTGCTTAAAACCTAACAGTCTGATTCACAAAACTTATCAACAAACACAAATTTCTGAACGTCATCGACACCGTTATGAATTTAATAACGCGTACATTTCTGAATTCGAAAACAACGGCATGTTACTTGTTGGACGTCATCCTGTATCACATTTAGTAGAAGCGATTGAAATCCCAAGCCATCCTTGGTTTATCGGTGTACAATTCCATCCAGAATTTAAATCAAAACCACATCAACCTCATCCACTTTTTACAGGCTTTATTAAAGCATGTTTAAAAAAGTCTAAAAACGCTTGAAATATCCTCATAAAACGCTTACATTAATGTTATGAAATTTTGCTTATATCTTTTATGTCTTTGTTTGTCTGGTTGTTTTAAAACAGCTCCTAAACCCAACCCACAAATAGAAGAAACGATCATCGAAAATGTTTACAAAATACCTACATCTGAGATGGTAGAAGAAAACACATTGGTTGAAACAAAGAAATTCTACGATGATTTGTACGATGACAAAGATGTTATAGCAAAAATTTTCTTTGCTTTCGATAGCAACGATTTATCTGAACGCGATAAAGCTCAATTGGAAGAAAAAGTAGCTGATGTCCTCAATGCTCAAAAAGAAAAACAAGCGCTTATTGTAGGTCATAGTGATTGGCGAGGTGCCGCAGATTATAACGATAAATTGGGCCAAAGAAGAGCAGAATCTGTTACAAATTTTCTTCAAAGTTTAGGTGTGCAAAAATCTCAATTGGAAACAATCTCCATGGGTAGTCGATATGCAACTCCTGACTTAAGCAAAACAGATTCTGTAAAGGATCGTCGGTGTGATATCGTCTTACGTTAATGCATTGTCGAATCATTAAACGGATCCTGCGTTCTTGCGAAAATTGTGTAAAAGATGTCATTTATAATCGAAGACATGACACTAAAGCACGTCGTTTAGGATCCTTATTCAAAGTACTTTCGTTCCCTTTTTATGGAGCTGTTTGCTTAAGGGAACAAGCTTATCGTAAGCGTTTTTTGCGTGGGCAACATTTAGGCTGCATTGTTATTGTTGTTGGAAACTTAACCGTTGGTGGTACCGGTAAAACCCCTATTGTTGAAAAATTAGCTAAAGCCTTACAAGCACGTGGACGTAAGGTCGCTATTCTCAGTCGAGGTTATAAAAGCAAAAAAGAAAGCTTTTTCAAAAAATGGTGGCATTGGCTCTTGCATGCTGAACCTTGCTTACCTAAAGTCGTTAGCAATGGACAGCAGTGTTTGTTACCGTACGAAATTGCTGGCGATGAACCACTACTTTTAGCAAAAAACTTACCCAATGTCTGCGTTGTTGTTGACAAAGATCGCGTAAAAGCCGGCCAATTCTCCATCAAAAACTTAAATTGCGACACGCTTGTTCTAGACGATGGGTATCAATACTTCCAACTTAAAGGTACATTTTACATTCTTCTTATTGATGCTACTAATCCATTCGGCAATGGTTCTGTGCTCCCTCGTGGTATTTTAAGAGAACCTTTGAACCACATGCATCGAGCGCAATTCATCTTTCTAACAAAAACCGATCAAATACCTACGGAACGATTGCGAGCTTTAAAACGATTAATCCGACGATACAACAAAAAAGCGCCTATCTTATCGTGCATTCATACGCCCAAATATCTACAATCTCTTTCTACAGGAACTCAGATACCGTTATCAAGTTTGCGCGGACTTAAAGTCGCTGCACTCAGTGGCATTGCTTCTCCAAAATCATTTGAAAAATTTCTAACAGATGCCGGTGCTAAAATTGTTTTTAAAGAACATTTTTTGGATCATCATCGCTATACAGACTCGGATTTACACGAATTTTTTGAAAATGCAAAAAGGTTTCAAACTGACTACGTAATAACCACCGAAAAAGATGCTGTTCGTATTTCATCTCAAAAAACTTTTGATATTCCATTTTACTTTCTGAGAATGGAAATTGAATGGGTTGATAATGCCAATTCGGTTGAGAACATGTTGAAAAAATTAGCTAACGAAGCCCCATGAAAACCAATATTCATCTTATTTTTGGCACAGACGAATTTTTTGTTGATTTAAAAACAAAAAAACAATTAAAAACCTACCAAAATCTACCGCTCGAAGTCATAGATGGCTCTGTTACAACCATCGCAGATTTAAAACGTACGCTTCAAAATCTCACTGAGAGTTTACAAACGATGGATTTTTTTTCCACTCAAAAGTGCGTTTGGCTTCGATCCACTAATTTTTTTAGTCATGGCAGTCCAGCCTTAACAGAAGGAGGACAAACTTATATTGAAGCATGGTTCCATACCATGGAGAAATTATCTAACGACGTACATCTCTTTATTTCGGCTACTTCCGTAGACAAACGTACACGTTTATTCAAAAATTTCCAAAGCTTAGCCATTTGCGAAGAACTTGAGGATAAAAATTTTGACAGTTATTTGCAATTCTTAATAAAAAAACTATGCCAAGAACAAGGGGTTACAATTCAACCAGCCGCAATCAATTTATTAACACAAAAACTAAATCATCAACCTCGTACCATTGCTAATGAATTCGAAAAATTAGCGTGTTTAAAGAACTTTACAGGGGAAATAAGCTTAGAAGATGTTACAAAATACACACCTACATTACCTAACGATGAATTTTTTGAACCAGTTGAAGCCTTCTATATTAAAGATGAAACGCGTTATATTCGAAGTTTACGCAATCATTTCTTAATCAATAAAGAAATGCGCAGTGTACTTACAATGATGCAAAACCGAAATCGTTTACTTATACAATTATCCGCTTTAAATCTACCCGCTATTTCAAAAAAAACACTGGATGAACATTATTGTACTTATGAAAATGTTTTTGGACCTATTCAAGAAAAAAATACCTTTTGTGTTTTTTCCCAAAACCCATGGTACTTGAGTCGATTAAATATCCCGTTTTCGCTTCAAACACTTCTAGAATTGCAATGTAGTTTTATAGATATTTTCGATAAAATCCTAACTTATCCCCAAAAATCCTGTGCATGGATGGAATCACTCGTACGTTTTTTCAAATAAAACAAATCTTAAACCCTCTCTTTTCTACAAAAACATCTTTTCATTATAAAAAAGAAACAAAAAATAACTTCACTTTATTGGCTAAATAGCGTAACCTATAAACATGAATGGGATCAAATCGATTAAGGATATAAATGTTGAAGGGAAACGTGTCTTTGTACGCGTGGATTTTAATGTCCCTTTAAATGAAAAAGGAAATGTTGCTGATGATACACGTATTGTAGCTGCATTACCTACCCTGCGCTACTTATTAGAAAAAGGAGCTAAAGTAATCCTTGCAAGTCACCTAGGACGCCCCAAAGGACAACGTAACGAAAAGTATAGTTTGCGACCGGTAGCAGAAACCTTAGCTACTTTACTCAATCAACCTATCGTATTTCTAGATGATTGTGTAGGTCAAGAAGTTGAAACTTCCATTCAAGAAATGGCAGAAAATTCTATTGTTTTACTTGAAAACTTGCGATTTCATGCGGAAGAAGAAGCCAATGAAATTGAATTTTCAAAAGCGCTTGCTAAATTAGCTGACGTTTATGTTAACGATGCTTTTGGAACAGCACATCGAGCTCATGCATCAACCGCAGGCATGGTCCCTTTCGTAGCAGAAAAAGCGGTTGGATTTTTAATTGAAAAAGAACTCGAATTTTTGTGTGAAAAAGTTGACCATCCTGAACGTCCTTTCTGTGTTGTGCTTGGAGGCGCTAAAATCAGTGACAAAATGGGGGTTATAGACGCTATCATCGATAAAGCAGATCACATTCTTATCGGTGGTGCAATGGCTTACACATTTGCATTAGCTCAAGGAAGAACCGTCGGGCAAAGCCGCGTTGAACCTGACCACATAGAATTAGCCAAGCAATTGCTTGAAAAAGCAAAAAACAAAGGCGTTGATTTACAACTTCCTATTGATAATGTAGCCACAAACGCTATTGATTTCGATCAACGAACCTTAGGCGAATTAAAAGTTTTTGAAGGGAACATTGATGATGGCTGGGAAGGTGTAGACATTGGACCTAAAACAGCTGAAAAATATGTTCAATTGATCCGTTCTTCTAAAACAGTACTCTGGAATGGCCCTGTCGGCATCTTCGAAATTGAAGCCTCAGCGCAAGGAAGTTATACTATTGCTAACGCCATGGCTGCGTGCGAAGGCACAACTATCGTTGGTGGAGGTGATTGCGTTAAAGCCATTCATCAAAGTGGTTACTCAAAGGATATCACCTTCTTAAGTACTGGTGGAGGCGCCAGTTTACAATTGTTAGAAGGCAAACCTTTGCCTGGACTAGAAGCATTAAAATTTAAACAGGAGAAATAATGAGACGTTTTTTAATCGCAGGAAATTGGAAAATGAACAAAACTGCTCAGGAAACAAAACTTTTCTTTGAGCAATTAAAATCTTTGCTATCGCACCCTTTAAAAAGTGAACTGCTTATTTGTCCAACATTCACATCCTTACCAATCGCTTTCAATACCAATAAAAGCTGTATTGCACTCGGCGCTCAAAATGTATACCCGAAAATATCAGGGGCTTTTACAGGCGAAATTTCACCTGAAATGTTAGCAGAATTTGTATCTTACGTTATTGTTGGGCACAGTGAACGCAGAACTTTATTGAACGAAAGCAATGCATTCATAAATGAAAAAATCCATGCACTGCTCCAACAACACTTAAAACCTATTTTATGTGTTGGAGAAACGCTTGAACAAAGAGATCAACAACGTACACACGATGTCATTCGCGAAGAACTAGAACTTTCATTGAAATCTTTGTCCCATGAGCAAATGATAAATGTAACAATCGCTTATGAACCTATTTGGGCTATTGGAACCGGGAAAACAGCTACTCCAGAACTTGCTCAAGAAATTCATAAATTCATTCGTTCGTGGCTTGAACAAACCTTTGGTAGCAAGACAGCTCAGCAAATACGTTTGTTGTATGGAGGATCTCTAAAAGCTAGCAATGCAAAGGAATTACTCATGCAACCTGATATCGACGGCGGCCTTATTGGAGGTGCTTCTTTAGCTCCAAAATCATTCGTTGAAATCGCTGAAATCGCTGATAACATCCAAAAATAAAGGTAGCAATGCATAAATTATGCATTGCTAATCAACGTAAAACAACACACGTGTTCCAAAAATTTCCTTTTTATAATCTAAAACTTGGCTAGCTTGAAGCGGTGTAGTATCAATGCACAAGAAAAAATGCATAGATTCTACTTTTAAAGTTGCCAATTCTTGTGCTGTGAAGGTACAAAATTGAACACTTTCTGGATTATCTTCTGTTGCTTGATTGCCAGAAAATTCTCTTACGAATTTTTGAAAATACAAAGATAAATCAAACCATGAATCTATTGGGAAACATTCAGGGTAATGGTGATATTGCTGAAAATAATCCATAAAAGCCGCTTGAAAACGCAAAGCATCCGTCTTTTTTGACAACAACAAAGCTTTTTTTCTTAATTGGCTGCCTAATGGAAACACAGCACCCATAAGTACTGACACAACTACTAAAACAACCAACAATTCAATGACTGTAAAACCCGAAGTTTTCTTCTTCATCTTAAATCATGCCAATTTTTTTGTAAACCTTTGACATCATTCGAGAAGCACGTTCTTGGGCTACACGTTTACCTTCTTCCAAAACGGCACACAGGTAATCCTGATTTTTCATCAAATCAAAATACATTGCTTGCAACGGCTTTAAGTGTTCAATAACGGCTTCAGCAACACAATTTTTGAAATCTCCATAATTATAATTCTGATACGCCTCTTCCACTTCATGAATAGAACGATCGGTTATGGCTGATAAAATTTCAATTAAATTTGTAATACCCGGTTTATCTTCACTACAATAAATTCCAGAACCTGAATCTGTCACAGCTGACTTAAATTTTTTGCGGATTTCATCAACTGACTCGAACAACAACACCGTACCTTTCTTATCTTTATCTGATTTGGACATTTTCTTTTGTGGATTCTGTAACGAATAAACCCGCGCACACGTTTTTAATATATAAGGCTCCGGCAATACGAACGTATCTGAATATGTCTGATTAAATTTCAAAGCCAAATCACGCGTCAACTCAACATGCTGCTTTTGATCTTCTCCAACCGGAACACAATCTGCATTGTAAAGCAAAATATCTGCGGCCATCAAAACAGGATAAAAAAGTAAACCACTGCCAACAAAGTCTTTATCTTCGCTCTTTGCCTTAAATTGCGTCATGCGAAACAATTGTCCGACTGGCGTAATACAACTCAACGCCCAGGCAAGTTCGGTATGACCCACAATTTCTGATTGCACGAATAAATGACTTATTTTAGGATCTAACCCGCATGCTAAATACTGCGCCAACAAACTATACGTATTCTTTCGCAGTTCAGAAGGAACATACGGTGGGCACGTCATAGAGTGTAAATTAGGAATGAAAAAAAAGCATTCATAATCGTGCTGCAACGGACGCCAATTCTTCACAGCCCCTAAATAATTTCCCAGGTGAAACATCCCTGTAGGTTGTGCTCCCGTTACAATAACTTTTCTTTCATTATTTTCCATTTTTACTCTCCTAAAGTCACTTTCTTATCATCATCAGAAGATTTAATTTTTTCCATGGAATGTAAAATCACATCCACACGTACATTTTTTACAATTCCAAGACATTTAGCGATACTTTGTTGTATACGCTGCTGAAATTCCATCGATACAGCATCAAAAGATTGATTTGCATAAAGACGAACATACAACTTTACACGCAATAAATTTTTCTTATCAAACAATTTTATGCGCATTATTTGCCCCAAATGCATAGCTGCACTAACATCATTTATCAAATAAATGACCGCATTACGAGTAACAAACAATTCCCCTAATTCATTTGAAGAAGTTTTAATTGGCACGTTTCTTAAACGCAATCGATGAACCACATAAAAAACAATCCCCAAACCTATTCCTAATAATACTCGTTCCTTATATTGAACACACAGGTCAAATAGTGTAAAAAAGAAAGTTTTTATATCAAAAAACATACCTAATTAAGCTTCTATATCCGAATTATTTTCTGTTTTAGGATTTGTAGGTGCTTCCGTTTTTACTCCATCGATAATTACATCCACACGATCAACGGGCTTCATAGTCATTCGCAAAACATGTTCAGCTATGCTCCTCTGTATACTTGCACCTACTCTAGCTAATTCATACCCAAACATCAAATTTACTTTAACTTCGATTTCGTACTCACCTACTTCATTTTCAGAAACACGAACACCTCGCTCTGAATCCTTCTTCGAAAAAATTTCTGCAATACCCTCAACAAAACCACCGCCAACAGAATGTACACCTTCTACTTGCTGCGCAGCTAAACGAACAATATTAGCAACAACACTATGATTAATTTTTATATCCCCCATAACCGCTTGATGGTTACTTTTGGGAAATGGCACTTTTACATCAACCCCATCCTTAATTTCTCCTGTCATTTTTGAATGTCCCCTTTCTCCTGAATTCTGTTTAAAAAAGTCTCCATATATTTTGTTGTGATCTTACCTTCACGATAGACAGGATCCAACATAATCTTTTTGCACAAAGGAACTGTCGTCTTTATGCCATGAACAAGGTATTCATTTAAAGCTCGATGCATACGATCAATCGCTTCTGCACGCGTATCTCCGGTCACAATCAACTTACCAATCATGCTATCATAGTACGGAGGAATTGAATAATCTCCATATACATGCGAATCAATACGCACACCTTTACCACCTGGAGCATAATAAAAATCAATATGCCCTGGACACGGCATAAAATCCTTCTCAGGATCTTCCGCATTGATACGACACTCAATCGCGTGGCATTTACAAAAGATATCTTCCTGCTTTAAGGTCAAATGTTCACCATTAGCCACCCGAATCTGCCATTTAACTAAATCAATACCCATCGCTTCTTCAGTAACCGTATGCTCAACCTGAATACGCGTGTTCATCTCTATAAAATAGAAATTACCATGCTTATCCACCAAAAATTCTAACGTACCTACACCTTCATACTGACACTCACGTGCCAACTGAATGGCAGCTTTCCCCATTTTTTCGCGCAACGAATCATCCAAAAAACTCGAAGGTGCCTCTTCCACTAATTTTTGATAACGACGCTGTAAAGAACAATCTCTTTCTCCTAAATGAATTACATGTCCATAAGCATCCGCTAAAACCTGAAACTCTATGTGACGCGGCTCTTCAATGTATTTTTCTACATAAACCGCTCCATTATTAAATGCTTTTTCCGCTTCAATTTGTGCCGTACGAAATTCCTTAGTAAAAGCAACCGCATTATGCGCAATACGCATACCTTTACCTCCCCCTCCTGCAGAAGCTTTAATAATGACCGGATAACCGATTGCATTAGCAACTTTCAACCCCTCTTTCTCATCAACAATAGCATCTTTACTTCCAGGAACTGTCGGAACACCTGCCTTAATAGCCATTTGACGAGCTAAAACTTTGTCTCCCATTAAACGAATGGTTTTAGAAGAAGGTCCAATAAATTTCAATTTGCATGATTCACATTGCTCTGCGAATGTAGCATTTTCTGATAAAAATCCATACCCTGGATGTATTGCATCGACATCTCCTAATTCAGCCGCACTCAAGATACGATCTGCCTTCAAATAACTTTGAAATGCAGGTGCAGGCCCAATGCAAATAGCTTCATCTGCTAACTGTACTGGTAAAGATTGTTCATCTGCCTCTGAATAAACAGCTAATGTTTTTATTCCAAGTTCTCGGCAAGCACGAACTACTCGCAGTGCAATTTCTCCTCGGTTAGCAATTAAAATCTTGCGAATCATAATTAACCTAGTTGGACTTTAAACAAAGGCTGACCATATTCCACCGGGGTACCACTCTTTACCAAAACCTCTGTAATTTTTCCTGAACACTCAGCATGAATTTCGTTCATTACCTTCATAGCTTCCAAAATACAAACCACTGTGTCATTAGAAACATGATCCCCTTCTGTTACAAAAGGAGCACTATCCGGCGAAGGTGCTGAATAAAATGTACCTACCATAGGTGATTTAACAATAAATACATTTGCATCTTCCATAGGTACATTGGCGGAAGGTACAACAGGAGTGGTTGGACTAGCCAAAGGTGCAGCAACCGCTACCGGCGCTTGTGGAACCGCAATAACCGCTGGCGTTTTAATCTCTCGCTTTAGCGATAACTTCAAATTTTCTTCTTCAAGACTTAACTCAGCAATTCCTGAGTTTTCCATTAACTTAACAATTTCTTGCAGTTCTTGAACTTTCATGACGTTATATAATGATGGGGATATTTGTTTTTTTTAGCAACTAAAATCAAAAGAAACATTATGATTTTTCACCGATTTCTAATCGAACAACACATTCTTTATCATCTCTGAGATATTTTATAAATACAATATCACCTGGATTTGATAAAAACATAGAATCTTTGAAATTTCCAATAGAATCAATATCGCTATCGTTGACAGCTAACAAAATGTCACCTTCTTTTAACCCAGCCTTTTCAGCAGGCGACAACGCATGCACTTTTACAACCTGCAAACAAGTTCTTTTATACTTATTATCGAAAACAACCTGCGTATTTACGCCAACAAATCCATAACGAACACGACCATGCAACAATAGATCCTGAAAAATTTTATACAAACCTGTAACTGGCATAAAAAAAGTCTCTTGTGAATCTTGCAATGCGTGCAATAACATACCCAAAAAAGAACCCTGTTCATTCAGAACAGCACCCCCACAATCTCCACCATCGATACGCAATGAAGTTCTTACAAATGTCATAGGCCATTCAAATTTAAAATAACGATCATTAAAACCCGTAACATATCCCAATTGGGGGGAAATATTTAGGCCTAGCTTACATGACAAACTTACAACTGTCTGACCTATAGAAAGTTGACAAATTGATCGAACGAGTGAAAAATAAGGCACCGTCTGCTTCGTTAATTTTGTTTTTAAAAGGCAAATGGAAGTCACGCTATCCTCACCCAACTTTTCTGCTCTAAATACCTGCCCATGGACTGTTTCTATACAAAAATCTTTTCCATTCAAAATAGGCGCTAACACATGCCCTTCTTGGCTTACAAAAAAACCGCTTACTAACTTAGAGCTTCCATCCACTAGACATTTTACTTTAACCACATACGGACTTAATTTCTCATATAACTTTGGTAAAGATAATTTCCCAACCTTTTCTTCCCCAAGAGAATCCTTCATCACTTCTTTTTGGGGAACCTGATGCTCATGACCAGCCAATGGAAGTTTGTTTATTACCTCTTCCTCAGAAGATGCTTGCAGGCTCGTACAAATCAATGAAACCCACAACAAGCTAAAACAACCTAAAACAAAGCGATAACGTTTACAATTTAACTGCATTACTTAGAAAGAAAAACAATTTGCGACATTGGATGCAATCATTTTCTTTTGTATAACACTTTTCATGGGTACGCCATCCTCATAAAACGATGAGGTTAATACCGATCGTGAACATTCTTCCACAGAAGCTGGATTGGAAAGAACGACATATCGTGACATTCCCGAAGGTTTTACAAATGAAACTATCAAAAGCACTGCCAAAGCACAACCGGAAGCTAACGGCACAAAACGACGTATCCAATAGCTTAAGCGATTCCATACGGTATCTTTAGCGACAACCATCTCATTCGCTAAACGCAATTGCAATTGATGATCAAATTCATCCCAAAAAGCCTCATTGGGCATTTCATTACGCTTTAATCGAATCAGTGATTCTACATCAATTTTTTGTACTTCCATAATCATTTAAATATTCAGACAGTAAATGTTTCAATTCTTCTTTGGCATAATGCAAACGTGACCTCACGGTTCCTTCAGAACAATTCAGCATTTTTGCGATTTCCGTATGACTCATACCTTCGATTTCAAATAAAACAATGACTGTTCTATGTTTTAAAGACAACTTTTGTAGAGCTTCGTTCAATTTTTCTTGCAATTCTTTTAATAAAGTTGATCGATTTCCATTTTCCGCCGTTGTATCCTTAAAAATACCTTCAGGTACTTTTTCTTCTTCATTCCAGCTTTCTAAACTCATAGGACGATAACGCTTAACTTTCTTTAAAAAAGTTAATGTAGTATTTACAGCTATCCTATAAAGCCACGTGTAAAAACAAGCTTGCCCTTTAAAAGTTCCTATCGCACGAAAAGCCCTCACAAAAACTTCTTGTAAAACGTCTGCTGTGTCATCCTTATTACTTGTTATGTTATAAATAACACGGTAAAGCCGATACTGATACTTCTTAACAAAAAAATTAAACGCATGCGAATTTCCTGCCTTATACCGAGCTAGCCATTCAAGATCTTCATTGTTTGAAATCTCTAAACGCTCTCTTTGATCATCTTCCATGCGTAGTAAGCATCGTACCGACTCTTCATTTTACGTCAATGAAAAAGCGGTTTATGAATAAATTAATTGAAGACTTAACCTTTAAACTTTGAAAATTGAACCAAAACTTTTTCCCAATAAAACAGAAGCACCAATAATGGTAACAGCTAAAAAAGTCATTGCCCAAACACCTAAAGCACATGAAAGAAAAGTTCCATTACCTAACAAATTGAGCAATTCATAAATTGACTTTGTGATAGGATAAAAAGCTTGCTTTTGCGCTAAAATTAACGAGTCTGATACTTCTAGCATCGCCTGTGAAAACACCAATATTGCACCTGCCATCAAATTTGCAGCGATTAAAGGTAATGTTATTTTACGAATTGCTTTAAAAGAAGAACAACCTAAATTTTGTGCAGCTTCCTCGTACGTAGAGGAAATTTGTTGAAGTCCAGCAACACTTGAACGAACCATCAATGGAATCTTGCGAATCGCGTAAGAAATAATCAACAAAATGGTTGGATTTTTTACTGGATTTAAACACGCAAAAATACGTCCTTCCTGCGACATAGCTACAAATCCAAAAGCCATTACTAATCCCGGAACCGCCAAAGGCATCATAGCACAGGTATCCAACAGTTGTCGTCCAGGCAGTTTTGTTCGAATAACAACAAAAGCAATCCCCACCCCTAAAATAGCACTAACAACTGTAGCACAAGATGCGTAAATCAAACTATTTTGTATGGAAGGAATTGTCAATGAATCACCTAAAGCAGCCATATAATTATCCAATGTCCACACCGATGGAAATATACTTTTATACCAATCTGAAGCGAACGAAAAAAGTACAACTGTAACGTGCGGAGCTAAAGCAAGTAATGTAACGCCGGAAAATAATAAACAACAACTGAAATTTCCTAAAACACCTAATTTTTTACACATAGCGCCATGCGAAGCTTTGGCTAACATCGCATAATTATTCCTTTCAAACAATCCCTTACCTAATAGATAAAAAGCTGCAGAAAAAATAAACATAACGGCCACTAAAGCATAAGGAAATGGATTTCCACCTATCTCTTTTAAACCATTGTAAATTTGTACGGATGTTATACGATTATAATTAAACATCAATGGTACACCTAATTCTGTAAAAGCCCAAATAAAAACAATAGTACAACCGGCAAAAATACCTGGACGAATAAGTGGTAATGTTATGTACCAAAATTTTCGAAACCCTTTGCATCCTAAGTTTTCAGCAGCTTCACCCAAAGCAGGATCAATATTCGCTAACGATGCTACTATATTTAAATATAAAATAGGGTATAAACTTAGAGCATTCATCGCAATAATGCTCATCATCGGGTACGCGCCTAACCAATCAAACGGTTGATGCACGTCCATCCAACCTAAGTTAATCAAGATTGTGTTCAACGTTCCATACGTTCCCAACAATTGCAGTACACCATTAGCACCCACAAATGGTGGCAGCATGATCGGTAAAAGGACTAAACTTGAAAAAAATCGCTTTCCAATAAAATCGTACCCATTAAATACATAAGCTAGTGGAATTGCAATACAGAGACCTAATGCAGTCGAGCCTAATCCCATAATAAAAGAATTAATAATGCCTTCTACATACACAGGATTTTGAAAGACAGTTTTTAAATAATCCAGCGTAAATCCATGATCACAATCGAAAAAACCACCCCTAAGAATTTCCCAAATAGGTAAAATAAAGAAACAGCTGAAGAACAAGATCGATACAAGATAAACTGATACTGCTAAACGTTTAGACATTGATCTATTTTAATTTAAGACATAAAAAGTTAATTTTAAAAAAAATGCAAATCATTATTCTATAAAAGTTTCACCATCTTCTGAAAACTCTGCATAACAACCTTCCCAAACACCTGCTCTTTGTCCCATAAAATCTCCCACATGCGCGTACAATTCAAAACCACGCTGCGTACAATACAGAAGATCATCTGATAATTCTACACGTCCACGCTCAAAAATAGTGATAACCGTAGATCCACCAAAAGAAAAGAAACCTTTTTCAGCTCCTTTTTTTACAGCATTGAATGGCTTAAATGTTTGCTTTACACTTCCCACCAACGTGGCACCTACTTCAAGCATTAAAATGGTTCCTAATGTTTCTGATTTTAAGACTGTCATCCATCGCTTATTTTCACAAAAAACGCGAAAACCTTCTCGCAAAGCAATTGGATGCACCGAAAGTAATGTTCCATTTATACAGTAGGATTTTTGTGGCACACAATCACAAGGAAAATGGAAACGATGGTAGTCTACCGGCGACAAACGACTTATCACACAACTTCCTCCACGAAAATATTCTGCCACAGCTCTATTATTCACCAGTTTTTCTAATGTAAAATGTTTTCCTTTTACGAAAAATGTCTGCTCAAAATCTACATCAGCAAAACCTATATGACGACCTTCTGCAGGGAAACAAAGGGTATCATCATCGGCACAGATAGGCCGAACACCGTAACGAAATTTTCTTCTAAAAAAATCATTAAAATGTTTATACCCCTTAGGTTTTTCCTCAAACTGATTTAAATCAATGTTATACCTTTGGACAAATGAAGCAATTTTTCTCCTCGAAATTCTCAAGTTCATAAAAAGCCCAAAAATCTTAGAAACCAAAACACGCTTCAACAATAGATGCAACAAGATATGCCCAAATCGCGTTGTATAAATTAAATACAAACACGTTTCATTAGGTGTTTTCTCCTCCTCTAATTCTTGCGTATAACGATTAAAAAACTTCATGAGATCCTTCTTATTTTACAGGTAATTTTCTTTTCAAACCGACGAGCCAAACGAATGAATGGGAATCCGATAAGCAAATAAAATCCAGCTACGATCAATCCCGTTTGCAAATAATTAAAATGTGTAGCGGCTAAACATTGGTACGTTCGCGTTAACTCAACGATAGTGATCATGGAAACCAATGAGGAATCCTGTAACAACATGATAAAATCATTGGTTACAGGTGGAATAACCGTTCGTATCGCTTGAGGAAACACAACATGAAACAATGCCTGTGCATGTGTCATCCCCAAAGCCCGAGCTGCTTCCATTTGTCCTGCTGGAACTGCTAACAAACCTGCACGATAAATTTCCGATTCATAAGCTGAATAATTAATTCCTAACGCTAGAACACCCGCCACAAAAGGACTCAAACAAATCCATTGTGATAAAGGATTCGGCAAATAAGGAGACAAGGTTGGAAGTCCATAAAAAATAAGCAACAATTGTATTAGTAATGGCGTTCCACGGACACACTCTACGTATATGGAAACAATGCACCGAATTCCACGACTTCCATACGTTCTCAGTATAGCTAATGGACATCCCATCAATAGTGCTAACAACATAGCAAATAATGATATTTTTAAAGTTACCCAAGCAGCTCTGGCAAAAATAGGCAAACATGTAAAAATAAAATGCTCTGACTGCTGCATATCCTTCACATCTGAAATATATTGCGCAAAAGCATCCTTTTTAAAGGTTCCTTCTTTATAATAGTCTTCGGTTTCTTTATTCCAAAGATGCCAATTTTCTAAAATTTGGCGAAACGTTCCATCGGATTTTAACCGAGCTATCGCGGCATTAATCGATTTTAACAACGTTACATCTTCCACACGCACCATCACTGAATACGCTATTGGCATAATCGAATCCCTCACTAAACGTACATCGCTATCAATGTTGGAATAATAAAAGGATTCAGGGTAATCCAACAAAACCCCATCTAAACGTTTATTTTTCAAATCAGCATAAGCTTTTACCTCATCATCATAAACAACCACATCGCTATTTGATAAACGCCTCAGTGCTTTCTCTGCATGCCACGATTGTTTTAAAATTCCAATACGTTTTCCAGTACAATCTAAAAAACTTTGAATAGAAGATGTTTGCAAAACAACTAACTGAAGCTGCGTAATGTAATAGGGTACCGACAAAGCAACACCTGCTTTTTGAGCCAGAGGTTGCCAAACATTATATTCAATCGCATTAAGCAAAATGTCATACTGCCCACGTTGCAATCCAGGCACTAACATTTCCCAATCATTTGCAAAAAACTGCAATTGTTTTCCTAAACACGCCGCTATTGCTTCTGCTATATCATATTCAAAACCTGTGATTTTATCAGGATTATTTGGACTGAAAAAAACATTCGGAACACCCGATTCAGCATCAGCAGCCCAACGCAAAACAGCGCTATCATTGGTATCTGCTAACATTAACAAACCCTGCATTATAACACATAAAATTACACAGACTTTTTTCATTTCACATAAAATTTTTCAAAAATCGACGTGTACGTTCATCTTTAGGTGTTATGAATATTTCATCCTCATCTGAAATTTCAATAAACTCTCCCTGTTCCATGTAAATAATGTAATCTGAAGCATCTTTGGCAAAACGCATCTCATGTGTAACAATGATTTGTGTCATGCCTTCTTTATCCAAATCACGCATAACATCCAAAACTTCATCCACACGTGCTGGATCAATGGCTGACGTAGGTTCATCGTAAAGCATTACTTTAGGGGATAAAGCCAAAGCTCTCGCAATGGCACCACGTTGCTGCTGACCCCCCGATAAATAAGCAGGATAACGATCTGCAAACTTTTTTAACCCAACCTTATCTAAAAATTTTAATGCGATAAATTCCGCTTCTGCTCGCGTCTTATGCTGAACAATTACAGGAGCCATCATCACATTCTGAAGCAGTGTTTTATGTGGAAACAAATTAAAAGACTGAAAAACCATACCTACACGTTGACGCAAATCATGTGTTTTTTGATGAAATTTACGTCCTAAAGGAATTGTAGGTGTTTCTCGCAACAAAGTAACCCCATCAATTTTGATTTCTCCTGAATCCAAAACCTCCATTCCATTTAAACAGCGCAAAAAAGTTGATTTTCCACACCCCGAAGGTCCTATAATAGATACTAAATCCCCCTCCTCAATGCTCACACTAATATCTTTTAGGATGAGATCTTGGTGATAATATTTATTTAAATTTTTTACTTGGATTAAAGGAGTTTTGCTTTCCATAGACGTTCGCCCCGGGTTATATAACCTTTCACAATATTCATTTTAAAATTGAAAACCTGGAGCGAGCGAAGGGATTCGGACCCTCGACGTCCACCTTGGCAAGGTGGTGCTCTACCATCTGAGCTACGCTCGCGAAATACATAAATAAATGTGCTCTACTTTTTTCTCACTGTCAATATTTTTATGTATAAAATTTAATATTTTTATACATTCTCGTAAAGCACTTTCATAAAAAACGGTTATATGGGCTTCAACACATTTTTACGCACCCATATAATCACTCACAAATACAAAAAAAATTTATCTGAACTTTAACCGCTCAACTTTTATAAAAATTTAGGCTGAATCTTTAATGTTTCTCCCGGCTTCAACGTAAAGTTTTCACCTTCCGACCAGCGCTCATCATTGATTAAAACCTTAAACTCAACAGGATTCGTGCAACGCATTTTAAACAACCAACCTTTGGTTTTTTCATCGTACGCCAATGCCGCACCTTTATCCCAGCTTAAAGAAGCTCCATCACCGCGGATGAACAAAGTATTTCCCCAACCAACATCACACGCTGCACAAACAACCGAAACTAATCGTTGTTTACTAGATTTACATTTACATGCCGTTGTCTTACAATGATGCTGTAAAGAACCTATTGGTTTTTCACATTTTACTGTTTTTGCTTTCATCTCATCCTTCTTTATCATAAGCATATTATAATGCTGAAATTTAGGATAAGCAAGCAATAAAATTACACATAACAACTAAAAAAGCTGTCGAAGCAATTGTTGAACCGGCGACTTATTATCAACTTCTTTACGATTTTTTTTATTTACAATAATGTTCAACAAAGCAGCATAATTAGGTTTACCTAAAGTCCCATCGATCGTACATTTAGGTCCAGGACAATAACCTAACCCATCCGACAAATCCTCATCAAAATCAAAGTAATTCATCAAAGGGCTTGCTTTCGACGCATTTAACCATAAATGACTTACAAACGGCTGATTTTGCCAAAATTTCCCTGGCTGCGTTAAAAACTGATTATCTGTGTAAAAAGCAAAATCATCGTTCAACAAAGCTGTTTTTGCCACCACTTGCTCATCGGTTAAACGTTGAACATCTAGGTCTAAAGATTTAAAAGGGATCGCACGTAGATAAGAGGTTAAAAAACCGACATTGCTCATCCCTGAAAAATTTGCTCCTAAAACTAACCCTAACGTCGTTGTAAGTCCTGATACAGCTTGTCCTGCAAGCGAAGCATTACTTATCGCCTTATAATAACCATCTGTAATTTTCGCCGAAACCTGGCCGCGTAAACTCTGCATACTGTTTAAAGAGCACTCTCCATTGCTTCCCAAACGCAATGTTCCTGCCAACTGTCCATAACGATCTAGAGGATAATTCAATGCAGATGGAATATCCCATAACTGAGATAATTGCATATTCTCACCATTGAACGACCATTCTACTTTAGCATCCGATTTTTCTATAAAATATTTTCCATGACCGTTAATACGACCTTCACACAATTCACCCTGAATGTTTTTCAAGGCAATACTCTCTTTATTAACATCCAATAGTCCCGTAAAACCTTTTAAAAAGACATCATTTGCAACCATAGATTTAAAATTAAAATCACAGGTTCCTACGACAGGTATTTCCTGCTTTGTTTCCGCCTCATTTCTCGCATTCAAAGCAACATCAGTAGTTTCTGGTTTCGCTTTTATCAAAGCTTCACTTACCTTTTTCACACCAAAAATCGTTGCCAAAACATCTTTTAAAAACATCTTTTCGCTTACGATATGGCCATTAAACACACCATCCTTTTTGACTGAAAGATCCACATTAAGATCGCTTACATGATCCTTATCGCGCAATTCTCCTATACCTTTCCAATGATGCTCATGGGTAGGATCAAATTCATACGCCATCTTTACATCCATGTTCAATGGAAACTCCACACAACCTACATTAGCATGCCCATTTGCAACTTTCCTTTTATCTGCAAAATCCCAATGTCCAGAAACTTCACCCACAAGTCCTGGATATTTTAGGGCAAAAGGCTGCATACTTAATGAATCTAATTGTAATTTAAATTGGCCTTCTGAAGTTTTAATCTTTGAGTCATTTCCAGCCAACTTAACGTATCCAGAAAATAAAGCGTCCTTATCCATCAAAACACTCACATCTTCTAAATCGCAATGCCATTTCTTTTTTAAATAATTTCCCTGAAGTTTTGCTTGTGCTTGAGTTATATTTACCCAGTCTTGCTGCTGAAAACCTACCTTTAAATCTGTAATTTTCAAAGGATCTGTTGCTATAAGGTTTACAGCATTTTCTTTAGATACTAATTCTGAATCGCAAGAAAATTCTCCCTTCAAACTTACTTTACCTGCTTCAACAAGATTTACAGGACATCTATCAGCCTTTAAGGTTATAATTTGCCCCTCTCGATCAAACTTTATCTCATTCTTACAACTTATAGAAACAGGTTGCCACAAATTTAATGTCAACCACTTTTTATTTTCAGAAGCTGAACTTGCTGATAAATTCAATGTATTAAATAAAATTTTATCTGACTTACTTGAAAAACTGTATTCTCCTTTAAAACATAAATCCGGATGTAAACGACAATCTAAATTTTCCAAATGGAGCAATTGCTCTGCACAACGATGATTAAAATCAATTGAACCCGAAATTTGGCTTGAATTTGAACCTATATGCCCCTTGGCTATAAATTCAAAAAATGGCATAAATTTCGTATCCGTCAGCAATATATTCGTATCAAACTCCACTTTGGACATATCTTGTTGCAAATAAAGCTTCTCTTTAATGTGCCCATCGACATCGCTAACAACATTTTTCTTATCGACATCAAAATGTTGAATATGAAAAGCTAACGGCTGCAAAGTTGAAATATTCCATTGGTTTTTATGCTCATCCCAAGCAAAATTAAGCGTCCCTGTATTCAAACATCCACGAATCTGACATTTATATTTTTGTAAATACGGATTAAAAATTTCAAAAGGAATTTCATAGAAATTAATCTCTGCCAACTGAACATCTTTTTTAGGTTTTTCAAAACCTGTTTTATAACGATACGTTAACGCTTGAAGACTATTTAAATCAAAAAATAACCGCTGAGCTCCTTTTTCTTTCACAGAAATTTTATACTGCTTAAAACAAACACTATTAGAATCGAAATCTGCATCAAACTTCGCCTTAAAATTTAAACTTGGGATCATTTTCAATGATGGATCTAACGCTTCAAGGTGTTTGGCCCAAGCACTCAAATAAGTATGACTGCCCCATGTTAAATCTTTTCTCCGAAGAAAACAATCTCCTTCTGCAAGCAATGATAACACAGGCGTATATTCAGGAAAAAATATTTTTAACAAACTGTGATCAAAAACACCCTGCCATTTAAAATTATATGCATAATCTGTTGTTTTGAATGATTCACCAACCAACGTAAAATCATTCGCTTGCCCACAATGAAGCGCAAACTTTAAGTGTTCTTGAGGAGAGCTATCTTTCCCTTCGACACTCAATGTATAAATAATTCTTGGGTATTTTTTATTATCCGCTGACAAATTAACTTTTCCACTGCACTTTACTGAACTTAATAAATTTTTTTTATTAGAAAAAACTTGCAAATCCCCCTGAACTTGAACCGAAAGGTCTTTTGCATTCAAAGGCATTCTAAACATTGCTGTGTATTGCCCCTCTCCCGCTTGTTCTGGTTTTACATTTTTTAAAATCACATGAATGTTATCCACCTGCAATTCGTTAAAAAATCCACTTCCTCCCACATCCAATGTATCAATATTTAACTTCACTGGAAATTGCATTTTCTTCAAAAAACTAAAGGTATTTTTATTTGCCCCTAGAGGGCTTACTTGCCAGCCAGCTTTATAAGATAATAATTTATCAGCTGCTTTCTTTTTACAATTTAAATTCAAATACCCCTGCAAACAAGTAACATTCAATTCTCTTCCAAAAAGTAATTTCCACGGATGCCATTCCAATTTAAAATCTTTAAGTTCAAATGCTGCCTTGTCATTTTTAGCCGCAATTTTATCGACGGATATTGATGTTAAACCACCACGATAATTCAAAATAACAACTTCTTTAAAACAACAGTGCAAAATAATTGAACAACAAAACCGCTGTAGAGGAGAAACAATCATTAAAAGTACCATTAAAATAGCGCTTAAAGACATCAATCCCACTGTATATTTCAAGCATTTTTTCATAAAAAATAAAGAAGAATTCCTGAATTAAGCGTAAAGCCTTCTCAGTTTTTCGCAAATTAATTTTGTAAAAAAATGCACTTACATCTTGTTTTTCTATTAAAAATAATAAATATTAGTTAACGTTATGGGAAAATTAGACAAGCGAATTGCGCTCGTTACAGGAGCTGGTAAAGGCATAGGTCAAGCAATTGCAAAACGATTTGCTCAGGAAGGAGCAACGGTATTATGCGTCAGTAAAACGCCTACCAATTGCCAACAAGTAGCTCAATCCATTGTAGATCAAGGCGGGCAAGCTGAAGCTTTTCCAATGGATGTATCTTGCAAAACATCGATTAAGGAAACCTGCCAACATATTTTAGAAAAGTATCCCACAATCGACATTTTAGTTAATAATGCAGGGATTACGTGCGATAAATTATTTGTACGCATGGAAGACGATGAATGGGAACAAGTATTGTTTACCAATTTGTTTAGTGCTTTTTACCTGTGTAAGCAATGGGTTCGTCCTATGACCCAAAAGCGCTGGGGACGTATTATTAATATTTCTTCCGTTTCTGGCGTCATTGGTAATGCTGGGCAAACGAATTACAGTGCAGCTAAAGCTGGCTTAATTGGTTTTACAAAAGCACTAGCTAAGGAACTTGCTTGCCGATCCATCACCGTTAATGCAATTGCTCCTGGATTAATTGAAACACAAATGACAAAAAATTTGCCTGAAACTATTGTAGAACAAGCAAAAAAAGTAATTCCTCTAAAACGTTTTGGTGAAGCAAAAGAAGTCGCTGATATGGCTGTTTTTCTAGCTTCAGAGGAGGCTAATTATATCACAGGACAAGTCATAAAAGTAGATGGTGGCATGGTAATGTGATCTTTTACGCTTGATTTTATTGAAAAAGTACTTACTTTAATAATCATTCTCTAAAGAAAAAGTAAATTATTATGACAGAAACAATTGAACAAAGAATTAAGCGTGTTGTAGTAGAAACGCTCAATGTTAAAATTGAACAAGTTACGAATGAAGCTTCTTTTCGTGATGATTTAGGGGCAGATTCCCTAGATCAAGTTCAACTTGTTATGAACTTGGAAGAAGAATTTAAAGATCTTATTAATGGAGAAATTCCTGAAACAGATGCTGAAAAGTTAAATACTGTTGGAGAAGTTATTAATTATATCTCTTCAAAAGCAGAAACTAAATAATATTTGCATGGAACCATTGAAGCCGAAAAAAG
Source organism: uncultured Opitutales bacterium (assembly GCA_934691225.1). Lineage (GTDB taxonomy): Bacteria > Verrucomicrobiota > Verrucomicrobiia > Opitutales > UBA9783 > UBA1183. Next base: position 553,165 of record CAKUSQ010000001.1, on the reverse strand, counting down.
TTGTTATCACAGGATTAGGTACCGTTAATGCCTTAGGGCATAATGTTGAAGATTTTTGGAAGGCCCTCTTAGTAGGGAAATCCGGTATTCAACGTGTTTCACGCTTCGATGTTTCCGAATTACCTACCAAAATTGCTTCTGAAGTAAAAGATTTTGATCCATCAAAATACATGGATGCTAAAGAAGCAAGTCGAACAGATCCTTATGTACATTTTGCTGTAGCAGCAGCTAAAATGGCCGCAGAGGATGCTAATCTTTCGATAACAGATGCAAATTCTGACAATTGTGGTGTTATTATCGGCACAGGCATTGGCGGAATGCTCCATATACAAGAACAATCTTTTGTACTATACTCTAAAGGTCCTCGTCGTGTTTCTCCATTCATGATACCTTCAACTATATGCAACATTGCTTCAGGAACCGTTGCTATCGAACTTGGATTGAGAGGACCAAGTTTTGGTGTCGTAAGTGCGTGTGCTTCAGGTGCTCATGCAATTGGTGAAGCTTATAACTTGTTGCGCATGGGACAAGCTGACGTAATGCTAGCAGGTGGAAGCGAAGCTGCTGTTCAAATGTTAGCTTTTTCAGGTTTTTGCTCCATGAAAGCTATGAGCACGCACTTTAATGACTGTCCAGAACGTGCAAGTCGACCTTTTGATGCACAACGCGATGGTTTTATTATGGGAGAAGGCGCAGGTGTATTGGTGCTTGAAACATTGGAACACGCGCAAAAGCGAGGAGCACGCATTTATTGCGAATTGGCTGGTTATGCTGCCACATGCGATGCATTTCATATAACACGTCCAGAACCATCGGGACGCAGTTTAATCGCTTGTTATCGCAATCTTCTAACAAATGCAGGTGTTGAACCTTCTAACGTCGATTACATCAATGCGCATGGTACATCCACCCATTACAACGATTTGTTAGAAACTTCTGCGATTAAACAAGTTTTTGGAGAACACGCAAAGAAAATCAACATCAGTTCCATTAAATCAATGCTAGGACATTTGCTAGGTGCAGCCGGCGCTGTTGAAGCTATTGCCACCGTGAAAACAATCACCAGCGGTATGATTCCTCCTACCATCAATTATGAAAATCCTGACCCTGAATGTGATTTGAATTACACGCCAAATCAAGCAGTTCAAAGAAATGTGGATATTGCTATTTCTGACAATCTAGGGTTTGGTGGCCAAAATGGTGCGTTGTTATTTAAAAAATGCTAAAGCATTTTCTTTTCAATAATAGATATTGACTTGTGATTATGATGTCTGTTATCATTATTTAGAAATTATGAGGAAAATCTCAAAAAAAAAGATAGATTTACAAGATATAATTCCTGTCCCTGTTGAGAAAAAAATTTGGACTTGGCTGGGGAAATATGTTCATTATTTATTAAATTTTGCTATTGTTTGCCTAGTTGCTTTATGTTTTTATTTTATTCTACAAAAGTGGTCTCAACACAAAACGCAAAAATTAATTGCTGATTACGCAACTAAAAACACATTGGAAGAACGCGTTAAATGGGCTGAAGGTTCTTTACCAACTGCTTTAAATAACTTACGTGGTTTTATTTTTTTGGAAAATGCAAGCGCATTGTTAGAACAAAAAAATCCTGAAAAAGCTATTCTTTACTTTCAAAAAGCACGCACATTATTAAAAATTTCCCCCCTCAAGGAACAAGCGTTAGCTGGTTATGCTTTTACAAATCTTGAAATACAGCAATTGGATGTGGCTGAAACCGCTTTCTTAGAATTGTATAAATGCACATTTAAGTATTTACGCGCCCAAGCATTATATGCTCTATGCTTAATTGCTGAAAAAAGAAATGATGCAAATAGCTTTGAAAATTACAAAAAGCAACTGCAAACGTACGATGAAGGTATTGATTTTTTAAATCGCTTGGATCTCTTAAAAATAACGAATTAAATGTATAAAAATGGCCTCTAACACTTGCATATATATAGATGGTCGTGAAATTGGAGATAAATGTTCTCCCTATTTTGTCGCAGATCTGTCAAGCAATCATCAACAATGCATAGAGCAAGCAAAAGCTTTGATCAAAGCTGCTAAAAATAGTGGTGCAGATGCAGTGAAACTTCAAACTTACACGGCAGACACCGTCACTTTGCCGATTAGAAACGAAGATTTTAAAGCTAAAGGCCCGTGGGAAAATACATATTTATACGATCTATACAAAACCAACTATACCCCTTGGGAATGGTATGAAGATTTAGCAGATTACGCCAAAAAGGTTGGGATTACACTATTTTCAACCCCATTCGATGAAAGTGCCGTTGATTTCCTCGAAACAACACTTCAACCGCCCATTTACAAAATTTCATCGTTTGAAATCAATCATATTCCGCTTTTAAAACGAATAGCACAAACTGGTAAACCTGTTCTGCTGAGCACAGAATTGGCATCTGAAAATGAAATTAATGAAGCCATTGAAACACTTGAAACCAATGGGTGCAAATTCATTGTTCTATTAAAGTGCATCTGTGCTTCCCCAGCAAATCCTATAAATTTTAATTTAAATGCGTTACAAACATTGAAATCCTTTCATTATCCGGTAGGCATTTCAGATTGTTCTTTACATTCAGCAATTATCATGGGAGCTATCGCTTTAGGTGCATGCATCGTAGAAAAACATTTTGTTTTATCCAGAAAATCTGATACTATAGATGGTAATTTTTCTCTTGAGCCTCACGAATTTCAACAAATGGTTCAAGAAGGAAAAACCTTATATCAAAGTTTAGGATCAAAAGAAATAAAGCTCATACCTCAAGCTGAAAAACAAAAGAAATTTCGACGCTCTATTTATGTCAGCCAACCTATAAAAAAAGGCGAAGTTTTTTCAGAAAAAAATTTAAAAATCATTCGTCCGCATTTTGGTTTGCACCCACGTTATTGGGAAAAAATACTAGGACAGGCTGCAAAAACAGACCTGCCTTTTGGACATCCACTCAATGAAAGAGACGTTACTTTGTAACCATCATCCTGTTTAGCACACCTAAGCACTAGTAAGCTTTAGCGAAAATAGCAAGCGGGCAATTTTCTTTACCGGTAAACAAGCATTGTCCACTTTCATTACGAAAAGCTTTAGGTAAACAACGCACAGTAACCTTAAGATCCTCTTTTAATTTAGCTTCCACCGAAGGATCTTCAGACCAATACGCCAACGCAAATCCTCCATTTTCTTTAAAAAACTTATAAAATTGTTCTGAATTTTTCATCCGACGCATAGCTGCATTTCGAAATGCACTTGCACGTTCAAAAAGCCGCTGCTGCATTGAATCCAAGTTGGCTGTAAATTGCGCTACAAAAGTTTCTTTAGAAAATGTTTCCTTCTGCAACTGATCGCGCCAACTCAAAGTAACTGTATTTTGCTCAACTTCTTTGGCACCAATTTCTATAATGCAACACACACCCTTTTTAATCCACTGCCAACGTTTTTCACCGCCACGCATATCGCGATCATCTATATGAATTGATAAATCTGAATACCACTGCTGTTGCTGCAATTGTTGCTTTAGATTTTCACAATATTGTTCTATCTGCTTTCTTTGATTTTCATCATGAACAACCGGCAAAATAACCGCATGATAATTGGCAATTCTCGGTGGTAACACCAACCCATCATCATCCGAATGAACCATAATAAGCGCACCGATCAAACGCGTTGTTATACCAAAAGAAGTTGTCCAGACATGTTTTGTCGTACCATCTGCATCTACAAACCGTATTCCCATGGCTTTTGAAAAATTCTGCCCTAAAAAATGCGATGTACCTAATTGTAACGCCTTTCTATCCTGCATCAGTCCTTCTAACGTATAGGTTATCACAGCACCAGGAAAACGTTCACTCGCCGTTTTTTCACCAATCATAACTGGAATGGCCATTTCCTCTTCAACAATCTTTCGATACACTTCTAACATACGAAGTGCTTCTTCACCAGCTTCCTCCGCAGTTGCATGAGCTGTATGTCCTTCTTGCCATAAAAATTCTGACGTCCGTAAAAACAAACGCGTTCTCATCTCCCATCGAACAACGTTAGCCCACTGATTAATAAGTAATGGCAAATCTCTATAAGATTGAATCCAACGTGCATAAGTTTCACCAATAATAGTTTCTGAGGTAGGACGAACAATTAATGGCTCATCCAAAGGAGAACTTGGCACTAACTGATGATCTTCGTTCAACTTTAAGCGTGAATGTGTAACAACCGCACACTCTTTAGCAAACCCCTCTACATGTTCAGCTTCTTTCTGCAAAAAACTTACAGGAATGAACAAAGGGAAATAGGCGTTTTTATATCCTTTTGCCTTAAATGCTGTATCCAATTTATGCTGCAATGTTTCCCAAATTTGGTACCCCCAAGGCTTGATAATCATACAACCTCGTACCGAAGAATTTTCGGCCAAATCTGCTGCACGAATCACTTGCTGATACCACTCTGAATAATTTTCAGCCCTTGTAGGAACAACACCTGTTTTTCTCATAAAAATTATTGAAGTCCTTTACGTGCCCTTTTGCAATCATAAAGTGAAAAACAAAAATATCGTTTATCACTTGACAAAAGATAAAACTTAAAGGACAATGTTTTTGCACTTGGGTTCTATGCAAGAAAAATTTGTGAACCCCGTCAGGACCGGAAGGTAGCAGCGGTAGTCAAAGTTTTCTGTGCCGTAGAGTGCCTGAGTGCTATTTTTATAGCTGTTTTTGCATAATAGCTTCAGCTTTAATCAAATCTTCCTGTGTATCAATTGCAACAGTTCGACCTTTAGCTTCGTAGGTCATAATTCTATACCCATTTGACAAAAACCTTAACTGTTCTAAAGATTCAGCGGCTTCTAAATAACTAAACTGCAGCCTTTTATACGACTCTAACACATCACGTCGATACCCATAAATTCCTAAATGCCCCCAAAAAATTCGTTTTTCTACAGTTTCAGTTGACACTCCATCTCGCACAAAAGGAATAGGGCTACGAGAAAAATAAAGTGCATTTTGATTACAATCACGAACCACCTTAACCACATTCGGATTATTAACCTCTTCCAATGTTTTTAAAGCATACACGGGTGTTATTAACTGTGCATCCAAATCTTTCGTCTTTTCAATTAACGCCTCAATGAGCTCTGGATCAACAAACGGTTCATCGCCTTGTACATTGAAAATCCAATCTCCCTTCAAAACATCCAAAACAGATACAATACGCTCGGTTCCAGAACAACATTCTGAAGAAGTCATCTGTGCTCTCACCCCCAAAGACAGTGCTAATTGTTCAATCTGCGGACTATCTGTCAATACGTAAATTTCATAGCAATTTCTAACACGTTTAATCCTTTCAATAACATGTTGAACAACAGGTTTTCCATTTAAAAGTTTCAGTAACTTTCCTGGAAAACGTGATGAAGCTATGCGTGCAGGGATGGCAATTGTATATTTATTCATCTTCTTTTAGTCGGTACAAAATTCTCCCACAATGTTCACAAAACTGTGGTTTATCCAAACTTTCTACTTTATCCACCAATGTCTTCGATAATGTCAAAAAACATCCTGAACATTTTTCATCATTTGTAATTTCAACTACAAATGGCATAGTTTTGTGGCATTGCCGTAAAGTTAGATAAGCCTGGTAAAAATCTCCTTGTAACGTTGTCTCTAACGTGCGCATATCGTCTGCTTGCTGCATTTTTTTCATTTTTAACAAATGTTTACGTTCTAGCAATTGTTGCGCTTTATTCTGGCATTCACTTACTTGAGCATCTACTTCAGCTACTTTCTTTGTATGGTCTAACCGCATTGCTTCTAACGTTTCTAATCGTAAAATTAAATCATCCTGCAAGGCTGAAATTTTCTGCTTCAATTCTTCGATTGTTCTTTCTAAAACGGCATATTCTTCCGCTTTTTTCAACGACAACACCTTTGTTTTTTGTTGGATCAAACAACTTTCTAATTCTATTAAATGAGCTTCATCCTTCTGATATTTTTCTTCGAATGATTTTAACGATTGTTCTAAAAGAATGAGTTCTTCTCTAAGCTTTTGCTCTAAACGCTGAAACGACTCCAAACTACGATCGCATCCTTCTATTTGTTTTTCTGTATCTAGAAGGGCTTTCTCTAATGCTTGCAATCTCAATAACTGTTGTATCAATACATGCACAAGGAAACTTTTATAAAAAGAATTTTATAAAGTAAACTTGAAAATAAACTTATTTGAACATTTTTATTATAATTCGCAAAAAGTATCTATAAATTCACACGGAAGTCTTGTGTGCTGATGCAATAAATTTAAGACCGACTTTACACCAAAACACTCGGTAGCATAATGTCCGCATGCATAAATGTTAAGTTTGTGAAGCTGTGCAAAACTTACCGCAGCATAACGCACTTCACCTGTTATTAATGTATCAATGTTTGCCTTCAACATCTCTTTCAATAACTCTTGGCCACCACTTCCACTAACAATACCAACACGTTGAGGCACACCACCAAAACATAATTTATGTAAAGATTTTGGGAAAATTTTTTCTAAACTATCCTGTAAAGATTTTTTTGAATTATTTTGACAAATCAAACCACAGGATTGATTCATAAAATGTGCAAATGAACCATCTATTGATAAATCTAAAGCACGTGCAATTTCTCTATTATGACTATACAATGGATGCACATCCAAAGGCAAATGCAGACTATAAATAGCCAGATTCGCCTGCATCGCTTCACGATAAAGTTCCCATACAGGCCCTATCATAGGTTGAACACCATCCCAATAAAGTCCATGATGCACAAACAATAAATCCGCACCCTGTTGTATAGCAGCTTCTATACTGCTTCGATTAGCATCAACTGCTCCTACAATTTTTGAGATACGACCTTCATTTTCCAACTGCAAACCATTAAAAGCATTCGGAAAATCCTGAATTCTATTTACTTGAAACGTGGTATTTAAAAAATCAACTACTGTGTTTAAATCCATATCATTCAACTGTAACAGATTTAGCCAAATTTCTAGGCTTATCAACATCACACTTTCTTTCTAAAGCCATGTAATAAGCAAACAATTGTAAAGGCAAAACCGTTATAATAGGCAAAATTGCATCGTGCACCTTTGGCAAATAAATAATATCATCATACGCCTTTTGCGGAATTTCTTCGCCTTCAACTCCTATAGCGATAACTTTGCCCCTACGCGCTTTTACTTCCATCATGCTGCTAATATTTTTTTGCATCATAGAACTGTCGGAAGCTAAAACTACTGTCGGCATAGTTTCATCGATAAGTGCAATAGGTCCATGTTTTAACTCACCTGAAGGGTAAGCTTCTGCATGCACATATGAAATTTCTTTCAGCTTCAAAGCACCTTCCAGTGCAACTGGATACAACGATTGACGTCCTAGGAAGAAACAATTCTGATAACAAGCGTATTTACGAGCAATTGCTTGTATATCTTGGTTACAATGATTCAATACCTCTTTTGTTAAATGGGGTAAAGATTGCAAAGCTTGAACAAAATTACAGCCTTCTGAGAAACTCATATCGCGCATACGCCCCAAATAAAGCGCTAACATCGCTAACAAACATATTTGCCCCGTAAAAGCTTTTGTAGACGCAACCCCTATTTCAGGCCCAGAACGTTGATAAATACCTCCATCAGATTCACGTGCAACCGTTGAACCAACTACATTTGTAATCGCTAAAGATTTAAAACCTTTGCGACGCGCTTCATGCAAAGCACCTAACGTATCTAAAGTTTCTCCTGACTGACTTACAACAAATACAAGGGTATTTTTATCTAACGGCGCATTTCGATAACGAAACTCAGAAGCACATTCCACCTCAACTGGAATCCGAGCATACTTTTCTATTAAATATTCTCCTACTTTACATGCATACGAAGCCGTCCCACATCCTAGAAGCAAAATACGATCTACCTGTCTTAATTCGTGTGGCGTCATCTGTAATCCACCTAAATGTGCAGAGCTACCATCTTTTGAAAAACGCCCTAAAAGTGTATTTTCAAGCGCAATATCTTGCTCAAAAATCTCCTTTTGCATATAGTGATCATAACTCCCTAAATCAGAAAAATTAACATCCCAGTCAATCGTTTCAATAACAGGTGTTAAAATACTATTGTTTAAATCCTGCACTTGATAACCATCCGATTTAATATGAACCATTTCATTATCGGACAGAAAAACAACATCTTTGGTTTGTCCAGCAAAAGCGCTAACATCGCTTGCTAAATAGAAACCATCAGAGTGGATTCCTAAGATAAGAGGTGAACTTTTACGAGCCCCTATTAATTCATCTGGACAATCGGTACAAACAACCGCAATTCCATACGTTCCTTGAACTTCCAATAAACTCGTACGAACACTTTCAATAAACCGTTGCGACTTTTCCAATTCTGTCATTTTTGCATAATGGAACGCCATTAAGTTAGCCAAAACTTCTGTATCCGTATCGCTGTAGAAAACAAATCCCTTTTCTTGCAATAACTTTTTAAGTGCAACGCTATTTTCTATTACTCCATTGTGAACAATAATAAATTTACCATCCTGACTTATATGTGGGTGTGCATTTTTTTCATTAACACCACCATGCGTTGCCCAACGGGTATGCCCCATCCCGGTACAGCCAGCCAATGCCATTGTAGAAATTTTTTTTGCTAATTGCTCCACACGTCCTACCGACTTTACCAACTGAAAAGAGTGAGTTTTATCTCCAATAGCAATGCCTGCGGAATCGTATCCGCGATATTCTAAACATTTCAACCCCTTGATTAAAACTTGCAATGCATCTGACTTTCCGATATAACTAATAATACCACACATTAAGCAACCAGTTTGCAAATAAAACAACCCTGTAGCAAGTAAAAAATCATGAGTCGTTCAAAATCAAAAGTTTGCTGTATTATTATGGGCGGAGGTCGCGGAACACGTTTAGCTCCTTTAACCAATGTTCGCTGTAAACCTGCTGTACCTTTAGGAGGGAAATATCGCCTTGTGGATATTCCTATAAGCAATTGCCTCAACTCTGGTTACAATCAAATTTATTTGCTAACGCAATTCAATACAGAATCCTTACATCGTCACATTCAAGAAAGTTATCGATTCGACTATTTTTCAAATGGATTTGTAGAAATTTTATCAGCGGAACAAACACAAATAAATAATGATTGGTATCGTGGAACTGCTGACGCAGTTCGTCAGAATCTTACGCATATCCCTCTACGAGATGACCAAACAGTGGTTATATTATCCGGTGATCAACTCTATCGTATGGACCTAAATGCTTTCGTTCAACAACATTTAGATACACAAGCCGACATCACCATTGCAGCTAAAGCGATGCCATCAACTCAAGCTTATCAATTTGGTATCATGGAAGTAGCAGAGGATTGTCGCATTCAACGTTTTGTTGAAAAACCCAGCGACCCAGAATTATTAAAAACATTATATTTATGCGATCGTTTAAGAGCCAAAATTAAAGACAAAAGTTCACAACCTTATTGTATGGCCTCGATGGGAATTTATGCTTTTAAAGCTAGCATATTAAAAGCTTGTTTAAACTCAAACCACCACGATTTTGGTAAAGATATTATACCTGAAGCGCTACAACGGCACAAACTATTTGGTTATTTATTTGATGATTATTGGGAGGATATCGGAACGATAGCTTCGTTTTTTGAAGCCAATTTAATGCTTACAGATGCTTTACCCGCTTTTGATTTTTATAATGAAGCTGCTCCTATTTATTCTAATCCTAGAAACTTAGCTGCTTCCAAATTAAACAGCTGTACCGTTGAACATTCTATCGTTGCCGAAGGATGTATCCTCACACGTGCACAACTCAATCGTTGCATTATCGGTATTCGATCTATCATTCGTGGAGGTTCACAATTGGAAAATGTTTATATGATGGGAGCGGATCACTATGAAAATTTAGAGCGCATGAATGAAAATGCTGCTAATAATTTACCTAACGTCGGCATTGGGAAAAATTGTTATATCCGTAACGCTATCATTGACCGAAATGTCCGCATTGGCAACAACGTTCGCCTATCTCCTGAGGGCAAACCTGATGGATTTACACAAGGACCTATTTCTGTCAAAGATGGCATTCTATGCATCGAAAAAAACGGAGTTATTCCCGATAATACAATTCTTTAATTATCATTTTTCTTGCAACCCCATAAATTTCGCCTTAATTTGAAAACGTGAGGCGTAAACTTTTAATTATACTTGCAGGATTAGCCGTAATTGGATGCATTGTGCGCTTTGTTAACGAATACACGCAATATCGACCCACCTTGCGCATCGGAGTTAATTCCTACACAGGGGCAGAATACCTTCAAATTGCTCGAAAAGAAAACTTTTTTAAACGTTGTGGAATTCACGTAAAAATTGTTGAATTCGGTTCTTTAGAAGACATTCAGCAAGCATTTGAATGGCACCAAATCGATGGCATGATGTGCACATTAGTCGATGCCATGGTTATTCGACAAAAAAATAATCTGCACAACCCTAAAGTCATTCTCATCCCATCTTATCCTCGAAAAAATAACGCTTGTCATTTAATGGTAAAGCCCAACATTAAAAAACTGCAAGATCTCAAGGGAAAACGTATAGGTGTTGAAATTAATTCTTACGGTGGGTATATTTTATGCAAAATACTTAAATCAATTGATTTATCTCTAAAAGATATAACCGTAATTCCTATAGATCCAACAGCGGCTTCAACATTTCTTACACATGATCGTATCGATGGAGTCATCGTTTATCGCCCATTTATAAACACACTACCTTCTGATACACATTCTATTTTTTCAACCGCTCAATGGCCTAAAGAAATGCAACTTAATGTTTTACTCATGGGAGAAAAGGCTATCAATTATTATAATGAACGATTGTACCAATTTGTAAGCTATTGGGATGAATTATTAGATTTTTGTGATCGCAATCCAGAACGTTGTTATCAGTGGCTTGGAACGCATCATTACATTTCAAAAGAAGAAGCCAGTTCTCTTTTAAAATCCGTGCATCCCCTACGCATTGAGGAACAATTACCCTTATTTTGTCTAAATCGTTATATTTTAGATATTTTATCCAATATTAATACAGAAATGCTGACTAATACCAATCTGCAAACTTTAAGCAATTCAGATACATTGGATTCTATTTTTGATGCGTCTTTTATACAAAAAACTTTGAAACATTAAAATGCGTATAAAATTAAAATTAATCCAGCGATTCAAAATAGGCACATTACAAACAAAAATGCTTATTCCTTTGCTGATTTTTTTAATCGTTTGTACATACATTATTATTCGTTATTCGCGACACGCTTACACAAAACATTTAAAAGGTCACGCCTTAGTAAGATGCCAACAACAAAGTCACTCTATTGGTGTATGCGCACAAATCGTACATTATCCTTACGAACTACAACGTCTGGTATCCGTGTTCAGCAGCGAAGCTCACATACGAACAATCGCCATTCTATGGGATGACCCATTGACCGTTTTAGCGTGCAATCGAAGCACACTTGTTGGCAAAAAATGGAAAACGTACCCATTACCTCGAGGGGTTCGTCTTCCAAATTTCCCACAAGAACAAGAAGCTTATGATTTTTTACCCAAACGTCACGTATTTAGTTACGCCATGGGTTTTTATCTACTGCAATACGTAAACAATAGCATGAAATACGTACCCGCTTACGTTGTTATTCAATTGGATACGTATTATTGGCATAAAGAATTCATGCGCCAAAACTTAGCTATGGTATCCATTTCTTTGTGCATTTTACTTTCTCTAGCTATGATTTGTCTTTGGCAAATAAACCGTTGGATTATAAGGCCTCTGATGGCTATAAAACGACAAATCAATAAACGACGTCTAGGGAATTTGTATGCGATGGCTCCTATTTTGCATAACGATGAAATTGGTGAATTAGCTAAAACGCTCAACGAAATGATTCGCTCACAAGAAAAAACAGAAAACCTTTTCCATAAAGTTATCGACATCGCCCCATTTCTTCTTTGGACAACAAATGAGGATAATACAAATTTTTATTTTAATAAGCAATGGTGCAAATTCACAGGACAAAATTATTTCACCTATCACGATTGGTCCTGGTTGAGTTATATGACGAATGGTACCGCACAACGCTACCAAGCTATTTTCTTGGAAGCACAAAAAGAACGTAAGTCTATTCACTTCGAATGCCGCCTAAAAGATAATTTAGGAAAAGAACACTGGATGTTATGCCAATGTGTTCCTCAAATTTTATCTGATGGTCATTTTGAAGGCTACATATCTTGCCTTGTTGATATTAGTGAACGTAAAAAAAGCGAAAAAAAGTTGGCTAATTATGCTGAAAAGTTAGCAAAAGCACGTGATGAAGCTCTCCAATCGATGCAAGCAAAATCCGCATTTCTAGCTACTATGAGTCATGAAATTCGAACGCCTATCAATGGCATTCTAGGATTCACGTATTTGCTTCAAGACACTCCTTTAAATGCAGAACAAAAAGATTACGTCAAAACAATCAATTCCAGTACGCAACTATTGCTGGATCTAATCAATCAAATTCTGGATTTATCTAAAATCGAAGCTAAAAAATTAACCTTAGAACCTATTAACTTTCATCTTGATACCTGTATTAAGGAAGTTTGTGATATTTTCCAGCCCACACTTGTTAAAAAAAATCTAAACTTATCTATATGGATTCATCCCCATATTGAGCATTGGTTGGTAGGAGATGTAAAACGATTGCGACAAATTTTAATTAATTTAATCAGTAACGCCATTAAATTTACTTCAAGCGGATCTATTTTCATTCGCGCAACGGGTCGCAAATTAGAACAAGATAACTACCAACTATTTATTTCTGTCAAAGACCAAGGTACAGGTATCTCTCAAAATGACATACATAGAATTTTTGAAGCATTTGAACAAGTTTCTTATCAGAATCAAGGAGGTACAGGTCTCGGTCTACCTATCACGCAATCTCTTGTTCAACTCATGAATGGAACGCTCAAAGTGCATAGTAAACTTGAACAAGGTTCTATATTTTTCTTCAGTGTATTTTTAAAATGTGGACATCCAGAAAATAACAGAGAAAGTAACGAACTTTCAACCACTTTTGCCTACAAAAATATTCAACCTGAACAACCAAAACCTTGTCTATTGCTTGTCGAGGACAATATAGATAATCAGCAAGTAGCTCAAAAAATTCTAGAAAAAAATGGTTACGAAATCGTTACGGTAAGCAATGGAATTCAATGCTTAGATTGGTTAGAAAAAAACACAACCTGCCTTATTATTATGGATATTAATATGCCGCAAATGGATGGGTTTGAAACTACACAACGCATTCGTTCTGGAATATGTGGACTTGAAAAAGCGGCTATTCCTATTCTAGGATTGACAGCTAATGCACTAAAACAAACCTATGATCAAGCGATTTCTGTCGGCATGAATGAAATTTTACCTAAACCATTTCAACCTGATCAATTATTAAAACAAATCAATAAAATTATTTCAAACACGCATTAACATTGCCTTCAAGTTCAATAAATGCTATCATAAGTAAGATGAAAATCTTAATGGTTAGTCCTGAATGTTACCCTTTTGCCAAGGTAGGAGGTTTAGGAGATGTGGTTGGTGCCTTACCTAAAAAACTTGCAAGTTATGGACATGACGTTCGCATCTGCCTCCCACTTTACGGATCAATACACCCCCAAGGTAAACGCTACGACAACGTTGTTGTTCGATTAGGAGGCCATAATAGAATTTGCCGTTTATGGGAACAATCACAGGATGGTTTAATTTATTATTTCATTGAATATCAGCAATATTTCAGCGACTCAAGGATTTACATTGATGGTCCTAATAATGGTGAACGATTTGCTTTCTTTTGTCGAGCTGCTCTAGACATGTGTGTAAATCAACAATGGATACCTGATATCATTCATTGCCATGATTGGACCACAGGATTAATTCCCATCTATCTTAACACAAATGCTTTCGAATACAATTTAAACAAAGCAGCCACGGTTTTTACCATTCACAATTTAGAACATCAAGGTATCTTTCAACCGGATTTATTGGCCTACGCTGGCATACCCTTCTCAGAATTTCGTTCAGATAGCGTAGAGTCTCTAGGTTGTATTAACTTCATGAAAGGTGCTTTGTATCATGCAACAAAAATTACGACCGTAAGTCCAACCTATGCTAAAGAAATCCAAACATCAACCTTGGGTTGTGGGCTTCAGCACGTTTTAAAATTCAAAGCAGGCGACTTGATTGGCATTTTAAATGGTATTGACGAAAACATTTGGGATCCTGAAACAGATCCATTCCTTACCGAACACTATTCATTAAAAAATCTAAAACCTAAATTTTTATGTAAAAAAAACTTACGAACACAACTCAATCTCCCAGATAACACAGGACCTATCCTAGGAATTATAAGCCGACTGTATCCACAAAAAGGCTTGGACGTTTTTCTCGATGTTGCTCCATACTTACTCAAAAATATGCAAATTCAAATCGTTATTATCGGCAGTGGAGACCCTAATTGGGAAGCTCGATGCAGAGCATTGGAACAGCAATTTCCAAACCAAGTACGTACCTTCATAGGATATAACGGAACACTTGCACATCAAGTTGAAGCTGGTTGCGATCTATTTTTGATGCCAAGCCGATTTGAACCATGTGGCTTAAATCAAATATATTCCATGCGCTATGGAACACTACCTATCGTAAGAGCCACAGGAGGATTAGTTGATACCGTAGATTCTTTGGATGAAACAACAGGACAAGGATGTGGCTTCATATTTTCAGATTTATGCCCAGACGCAATCTACAATACGATTGGATGGGCATGTTCCGTCTATTACAATAAACCCGAAGTCTTCATAAATATGCAACGAACCGCTATGGCTAAAGACTTTAGTTGGAACAAATCAGCACGAAAATATGAAGAAGTTTATCATTGGACAATACAACAACGTCAACAAATATAAAAGCCTCCTTTATAAGGAGGCCAACGTTATTTATTCCTCAGCATTACTATCATCAACCGCTTTCTCTGGTTCATCATCATCTTCTTCCTGATCATCACCTTCAACTTCTATAGGCACCTCTTGTTCTTCAAACCCTTGCGCCGACACAAACAAATGCCCTTTGCCACCTTCACCACCTTCAATAGTTACTGTAGCTGAACTCTCACCCGCTTCGATCTTCATTTCAGGCATAATGACACTGTTAGGAATATCGGTAGTAATATTTACGTTCAAATCATAATTTAAAGGCGAAGATAAACTTACCGTAAAGTTCACTTGATCCCCTTGCATCAAATCAATACTGGTTGGTTCTACTGTAAAACGATTGTTATCAACCCATATATTCCCAACAAACACTTTTTCATTATTATGTAAACAATACACTGGGTACGATTTATTGCACATAACTTGCGGAACTTCGAACGACAGAACATTTTCTGACTCACATGCAGTTATAGCACCGTATTCGCCAACAAAAATACGATCCCCGTTCATAAATCCACGTCCCAAAATTTTTACATCGGCTCCGACAGGCGCACGTTCACAATCTAAACTAAAACAACAACATTCCTGTATTTTGAAATTTGCTAAAGGTGTCTTAGCTACGCAATTTTTCAATCGCCCACGATGATTCTTTTGATAATTTAATACAAAGTAATACTTAGCTTCTGAGCGATCTACCCCCAAAATATGATCATAATAAAAAAAGGTAGGTGTCAACGCTTCTGGCTGCAACGGATACTCTTTTCCATCTATCACCAAATCTAACTTAAAAGATCCAGGAATCACCTTATTTTCAAGAACATTACACTGTGTTGTAAAACGATACATGTTGGATGGGTTTCGTTGAACCACGCCTAGCGTTACATTGGTCAAAGTTTGAGCACAACCAGCTAAACTTAACAACAATAGCCATTTGCCTCCTTGTGAAAAAAATTTTTTTAACATTGGCGATTTTACTTTCATGCGTTATATCATTTATCAAATCTTATGAACTTACAAGCTTTATCTTTAGGTCTTTACGTTCACATACCTTTTTGCTCCAACGCTTGTGCTTATTGTCATTTTTTAAAAATGACTCCAACACCCGAACGCCTCGCTATTTATTTCAAAAAACTAGAGGCAGAAATTGCTTACTGGCAAACACAACTGCCACACAGACATTTCGAAACTATTTTTTGGGGCGGAGGAAGTCCTAGCTGTCTCTCTTGTGATGCATTAAATCATTTAAGTCACCTTTTCATTCACGCATCAAAACCCAAAGAATGGACGGTTGAAGTTTCACCTATTAATATAACACTTGAAAAGCTAAACCTTTTAAAAAATATAGGTATTTCTCGCATTTCCATGGGGGTTCAAAGTTTTAACCCTAATATTTTAAAACAACTTGGACGTCGACAAACACCTCAACAAGTATTTCAAGCTTACGATAATATTCGAAAAGCAGGTTTTAAAAATGTAAATTTAGACCTCATTTTCCCACCTGATTTCTCAAGCATCGAAATTTGGAAACAAGATCTACAAACCGCATTGTCACTTCAACCAGAACATATATCCACTTACTGTCTTTCTTACGAAAACGAAACAGGTCCCTTTTCTAAAGATCATTACAAATATGTGGATGAAACAAAAGAAGCTACTTTTTATGAATTCACATGGCAATTTTTAGCTGATCAAGGCTATCAGCATTATGAAGTCTCAAATTTCTCTAAACCTGGCTTTGAATGCTTACATAACTTAAATACATGGCGCATGCAAGAATGGATCGGTTATGGACCAAGCGCTGCTTCTCAATTAAAATTAAAGCGCTTTCAAAATGCCTTCAATCTCAGCGATTGGCAACCCAATTCCCACATTAACATTGTTGAATTTACCGAATTCGAACTTTTTCAAGATTGCCTAATTTTTGGGTTACGTATGAATGAAGGAATCTGTTTAAAGAAATTACAGCAACGGTTTCCCTCTATCGATCTCAATAAATACCTACCTCTTTGGGAATATTTTTGCCAAAAAGGCTGGATTTATTTTGAAGATCAACATATTCGATGCACTTCTCAGGGATTACTTTTAGCAGATAGCTTAGCCTTAGAAATTTTAACATTTTAAAAACATCTCAAAAATTTTTAAATTAAATACGCTAAGCTTGCCGCAGGTGGGCACTAAGTTTTTGTGTCATCGTAAGGGTTGCTCTCAGCCCACCATACGGCAAGAGAAGATATTTCTCCTCGTTTTATATAACAAAGTAAAACACATTCAATGTCAAGTATTATTCTCGTAAAAAAACATAATGTGTATATTTTTTAGCTAACGCACACAATCGTTCAATCACTTCTGTTTCGTCTGTATATGCTTCAGCTGTCATCTTTTTTTCTAAGCGACAACGCTGTAAATACCAACGCGTATCCGCTTTTAAACGTTTACCTAAGTCATGAATCACGGCTTCATCTACAAAACGTGGATCTAACGTTGTTCTAAATTCAAATGAATCGGGCAATCGATTCATCAAAATAGACATCGATGTTTCTATTTTTTCACCCATATCTTCGTTTCGCTCCAACAGTTCTGCGTAACGAGGTATCGATGTTTTTAAATCCATGGCAAAATAATCCACTTCCTTATTTAGTTTACTTAAACATGCAGGCGAACTGCCATTAGAATCCACTTTCACCTTAAACCCCATCTTTTTAAAAACATTTACTAAAAAAAATAGCGTTTCTGGATACAATGTAGGTTCACCACCAGTGATACAAACCGCTGTCACGATTGCCCGCGCACCTTCCAAGTAATCCATAATTTCCTTAAGCGACCATCCTTCTTGTTTTACTTCCTGCGCTAATGATTTATTATGGCAATAAGGACACTTGAAGTTGCAGCCTGGTAAAAAAACCACACTGCAAACCTCCCCTGGATAATCCACCAACGAATGCTTTATGAACCCATACTTACGCATGTCTTTATAGCTTCAGTGTCATAAATCACCTGTGATTTATCAGGAAATACTAAGGCTGGCAAATTTCTAACTTGATACTTCTTAGCCAATTCAAATCCAGATGCCTCTGAAGTATTTACCCATTGACCTTTAAATCCCTGTTCTTTCAAAAACGGCTTCAAGGTTTGGCATTTTGCACAAGTATCACTGAAGAAAAACAGCGCTGTATCACATGAATTTATAGGATTCTCACGACAACAATCCTCAGAACAATGGCACTTATCACCATGCTCAGGTACCGTTGAATGTGCTATATCGTACGTTAGGCGATGTTTAAATTCTTCCTTTTTACCCTTATTCCAAAAGGTTACAGCGCGATAATATCCCGTAATTCGACTGTAAACTTCCATTTCATTTCCACAATGTGGGCAAAATTCCTGCCTACCTGAAAAACGTCCATGCGTTTCACATACTGAAAACGTTGGTGAAATCGATACATAAGGAATTCTAAAATTGTTCACAATCTGACGGACCAATGTTCGACAAGACTGAGAATCCGGCAACGACTCACCCAAAAATACGTGAAATACGGTACCTCCTGTATATTTTGTTTGAAAAGATTCTTGCTGTTTCAATGCTTCAAAAACATCTGCTGTGTAATCTACAGGTAAATTGGATGAATTTGTATAATAAGGATCCACATCGCCTGATTGAACGATATCTCCAAACATTTCCTTATCGATTTTAGCCAAACGATAAGAAGTTCCTTCCGCAGGTGTTGCTTCAAGATTGTACAAATTATTTGTTTCCTCTTGAAAATCCGCTAAACGTTTACGCATGTACAACAATACTTTTTCGGTAAATGCATGGCCTTCTTGCGTCGCTATAGATTTTTTCAAGAAATTTAAACAACATTCATGCATTCCCACCAACCCGATGGTAGAAAAATGATTATCGAAACTACGCAGATAACGTTTACTGTAAGGAAATAATCCCTGCTGCATTAATCTTTGAATCGTTTTTCGTTTGCATTCCAAAGAATCCTTGGCTAAAACCATCAAATCATCTAAACGCTTAAAGAATTCCGTTTCATCCTTACTTAAATAACCAATACGTGGCATATTTATGGTAACCACACCTATAGACCCTGTAAATTCATCTGCTCCGAATAAACCACCTCCACGACGACGTAACTCGCGCTTATCCAGCTGTAAACGACAACACATGCTTCGGACATCCGATGGATTTAGATCTGAGTTAATGAAATTTTGGAAATACGGCGTACCATACTTGGCAGTCATTTTAAACAATAAATCCGCGTTTTCACTATCCCAATTAAAATCTTTCGTTATATTATAAGTTGGTATTGGATAAACAAACCCACGACCATTGGCATCACCTTCTGACATTACCTCCAGAAACGCTCGATTAATGAGATCCATCTCCGCTTGGCAATCTTTGTAAAAGAAATCTTGCTCTTTACCACCAATGATAACATGTTTGTTTGCCAGATCATCCGGACAAACCCAATCCAATGTAATATTGGTAAACGGTGGTTGAGTACCCCAACGAGAAGGAGTATTTACACTGTATACAAAACTTTGAATATGTTGTTTTACTTCTTTAAACGATAAATTCTCATTCTTAATAAATGGGGCCAAATAAGTATCAAAGCTTGATAACGCTTGTGCACCGGCCCACTCATTTTGCATGGTACCCAAGAAATTAATAATATGCCAAATAGCTGTTGAAAAATGTTTTGCAGGTTTTGAGTCAACTTTTCCACGTACACCACCAAAACCTAATTCAAGTAATTGTCGCAAACTCCATCCAGCGCAATAACATGAAAACATGGATAAATCATGTATATGGAAATCTCCATTTTTATGTGCGTTTGAAATTTTCTCATCGTAGATACGACTTAACCAATAATTCGCAGTGATAGCCCCTGCATTGTGTAACATCAATCCACCTAAAGAATAATTGATGCTGCTATTTTCATTAACGCGCCAATCCGTCTGATTAAGGTATCCTTCCATGGTTTTTTCAATATCGAGTACCAATGCTTTACCTTCACGTAAACGATGCCGCTGATTTCTATACAAAATATAAGCTTTTGCAACATCCGTGAAATTTTCACGCATTAATGTCTTCTCAATTACATCTTGGATCTCTTCCACAGCCGGAATCGTACGTTCATGATAGCGCGTATTCAGCACATCTATAACTTGATCCGACAACTTTTGAACAATACCTCCGCAAGGTTCCCCTTGTACAGCCAAAAACGCTTTATGAATAGCCTTAAAGATACGTTCTTCGCTAAATGGAATTATTGTTCCATTTCTTTTGATTATTTTTTTTATAGCCATAACTTATGCATTTTCAACAGCCATTCGTCTAATAGGCCCACCCTGTTAAATCTTACTGACACATTGAAAACACTAAGATCTTCTTACCACAAATTCCCTCCGTCAAGTGGTTTTTCTCTATTTTTTAATTCCGCACAAAATACCCACTTTATGCTCCTATTTTTTGAAAAACCATCTTGAAATTTCGAGATCATTCATAAATGTTTCTGTCAAGGTATAAATACCAAAATTTTTCATAAAAAACAAAAATTCTCATATACAAAAAAATTTGGTTGAAACATAAAGCAATAATTTGCATACTAAGTTATAGGACACAATTATCTTTCAATTAAAAAATAAAAATGTGCATGGTTTATGCTATCAACAAATTATAGAGTTACTATGAAAAATTCTTTCTTATCACTTGCTTTATTGTCTGTATTTTGCCTAAGTCAAGGCACTTTACAAGGATCTACCAACGAATCAGACCAACCATCCAAAAACACATTAGAACAAATATCCAGTCCTCAAAAAGATGACATAACCATTTTACGGAATCTGTTACCTCCGAATCTTACACCATCCAAAACACATTCTAAAAAAACACGTCAAGATTCAACGGCTCATAAAAAAGATTTTTTTGCCGAAGACCTTCAAGCTTTTATGGAAGATGATCCTTGGGATTAATACAAACTTCACATATTAAAATTAACCACTGTCTACAAAGCTACTTGCGTTAATGTATCTGTATAAGATGCTGCTAAAAGCTTATTTGGGGAATCTCTAAACGCCGAACAAACACATCCACCGACTTTGGTTCCACAACCATGAATATCCATCACTGTAAAGGCATACTGCTTTTTTTCAGCAAACTCAACCGCTTGAGGCTGCACCACAAATGAGCCTAATTTTAATAGGCGCTGTAAATCTTTAAAAGTTATATGTTTATAAAAATTGTCTAAGCGTTTACCTTGATCATTTAAATTAAAGATACCTGGAACATTTTTAACTAGTTCGCAATCAAAATTCATCGCACTAGCGATTAATAAAGCCGTCAGATCTGAACCTCCTCGTCCCAAATTAAGTAACTGAGATTTTTCATTCATCACTTGAAAACCACCTACAATTACAATACTTTGCTTCACTGCTCGCCAATACATATTCACATCTACCTCAAAATTATCCTTTGAGGTTTTATGGATCCCCACACGATAACCGCAGAAAACCTCCGATGGAATTCCTAGCGACTGCAAAGCTAAACTCAAAAGTGCACATGAATGCTGTTCCCCCAAACTTAATAGCAATTCATAAGCTTCACCTTGACAAGGACTATAGTGCATCGCCTGCTGGATCAATTTATCCGTCATTCCATATTGTGCAGATACAACCACAATCAATGGTAAACCTTGCTTGTAAAATTTAGATAAGTAGTTAGCAACCATTAAAAAATCTGAATCAGACCTTAATAAACTTCCTCCAAACTTTTTAACACAAGGTTTCATTTAAAATCTATTTTCTTTTCCCTGCCAAAGCCTTATCAAGTTCGAACGATGACAAAAAATAACAAATCCACTTAAAAATAGTAATGGTAAAGCGTGCTTGCGTGAAGGTTCAATGCCATAACACAAACAACATAAGGGCAACAATGATAATACAAAACAAATGGAAGCAATGGATACATAGCGCAAAACCTTAAACACAAGCCACCAAATAATTAAACCCAATGCTAAAGGGTATGGCATGATGCCTAACAAACCGCCTATAAGCGTTGCAACACCTTTTCCGCCCTTAAAATGTATCCAACAAGAAAAACAATGACCTATAATGGCTCCAGATAATCCTGCATAAGGATGCCCGCATTGACATCCTGCTATTACCGCAAGCCAACCCTTAAATGCATCCAAAACAAACACGACATATCCCCAACGTTTTCCTAAAATTCTTGAAATATTTGTAGCACCTGGATTTCCACTTCCATGGGCTAAAATGCAAATTCCATGGGCTTTAGCTACTAAAACACCAAAAGGAATTGTTCCTAAAAAATATCCCACTATTAACGCCAATGAAACCATTTGAACGAACATTCAATATAAAAACATGGAATATGCCAATGAAAAAACGTGCTTTTTTAAAAATTCTTATTTCCCCTCAAAAAATCAGCAATAGGCATGGGTTTTCCACCCGCTTTTTGCATGACATCAATAACTAACGTTCCTTCACCCGTTTCAATACTTAGCTTTGTGCCATTTTCAGCAATGTTAAACTTTCCAACAATATTAAACTTCATTTCAAATTCTACGTGCGCTTTACGCACAATGTAACGTTCATTATTTTTAAAAAAATAAGAACTCGGCCAAGGTTGAAATGCACGTATTTGTCGTTCTAAAACAACAGCTGGTTTTGAAAAATCTAACCAACCATCTTCCTTCGAAATTTTCTTGCAGTACGTAACCGATTCAGGATCCTGATCAATGCAAACCAGCGTTTTATCTAATAAATGAGGTAAAGTTATTTTTAAAACACTCACACCACTTTCAGCTAATTTTTTTGTTAACGTGGCTGTCGTGTCATCCGCTTCTATTTTTATACATTCTTGAAAAACCCAAGGACCTGCATCCATTTTTTCAACCATGCGCATAAGCGTCAAACCCGTGTACTCATCTCCATTCAAAATAGCCGATTGCATAGGAGAAGCTCCACGAAGTTTTGGCAACAAAGAAGCATGCAGGTTCCACATCCCATAAAATGGCAAATCAATAAACCTATTTTTTAAAAGACGCCCAAAAGCCATAACAAAAACTAAATCTGGACGCAGATTTTTAAACACTTCAAAAGCAGCATCGCCCAGTTCTTCAGCCTCGTAAAAGAACACACCTTTTTCTTGGGCCCACAAAGCAACCGGATTAGGACTTATTTTTTGACCACGACCTTTAGGCCGTCCAGGCTGTGTTATAACACCTACTAAATTTGTACTTGGACTTTCCTTCAAAAAATTCAAAGTTGGAATTGAAATATCTGCTGATGAAAAAAATACTACGCGCGGTATCATTGAGCAACCACCTTCCAAATTTCTAAACTTTTTTGTAAAAAATCCGGCAATTCATTCAGAGGCAATTGCGTAGCTTTATCTGACCAAGCCTGTGCTGGATTTGGATGCGTTTCTATAAATAAACCTTGGGCACCTGCAGCCAAAGCACTTTTGGCCAAACATGAAGCAAACTGACGATCTCCACCCGTACATTCCGTTCCCATTCCTGGCATTTGCAAACTATGTGTTGTGTCAAAAATAACAGGACACTTATTTTTTTTCATGATAGGGAAAGATCGCATATCAACCACTAAATTACCATACCCGAACATTGTTCCACGCTCAGTTTGCCAAATTTCATGTGCACCAAAACAGTTCAATTTTTCAACTACAAATTGCATATCATAAGGCGACAAAAATTGTCCCTTTTTCACGTTAACAGTACGACCTGATTTAGCTGCTGCTTCCAATAAATCCGTTTGACGACAAAGAAATGCTGGAATCTGAATAACATCGCAAACGGAAGCAATTGTCCTTGCCTGTTCAGGCAAATGTATGTCTGTCGTAACTTGCAAATGATATTTACTTTTGATATTTTCAAGAATCTTCAGACCTTGCTCTAATCCCATACCCCGCTTACTGTGCACATCCGTACGGTTAGCTTTGTCAAAAGATGCTTTAAAAACAACTTTTAAAGTTTCTTTGTAACGCTCTTGTAAACGATGCACAACTTCTGCAACCTCTTGACACAATGCTTCTGATTCAATAGCGCATGGCCCCACAATCAAAAGAAATTTTTTAGGATCATATATTGATGTCATCATACATTAAAAATATGAAATTTTATCCATTAAAAATTCAACCTTTTAAATCAAGAACTATTACTTTTTGCACAATTCAACTAATTCACTTACACGATTCGTTTGTTCCCACGGTAGAAAAGCCTTGGTAAAATGACCAAACTGCGTTGTTTGTCGATAAATAGGACGTTTTAAATCTAAAGTTTGAATGATAGACGAAGGCCTTGCATCAAATACCTGTGTAACCGCCTTATGCAAAAGCTCTAAATCACACGTTTCTGTTCCATAAGTAGCTAAATCATAATGTATAGGATGCGTTCCACCAATTGCATAAGCTAAACGAACTTCAACACGTTCTGCTAATTCAGCTGCCACAATATTTTTTGCTACCCAACGACAAAAATAAGCCCCAGAACGATCAACTTTTGAAGGATCCTTTCCAGAGAAAGCACCCCCTCCATGATGAGCCCAACCTCCATACGTATCCACAATAATCTTTCGACCCGTTAACCCTGAATCTGCTTCAGGTCCTCCACAAACAAAACTCCCGCTAGAATTAATGTAATAACGTGTTTTTTCTGAAATCCACTCACCTGGAACAACCTCTGGAATAACCGTTTCTCGACAAAAATGCGCAATCTCTTCCTGTGAAACACCCGCCCTATGCTGAACTGCTAACACAACATTTTCAACTTCTACGGGCTTATGACGATCATACAACATTGTGACTAAAGCCTTGCAATCCGGTCGAAGCCAATTTACGCGTCCATTTTTTCGTTCTAACGCTAAATTCTTGCACAATTTCTGAGCTAACATGTAAGAAACAGGTAAAAACTCTGGTGTTTCATTGCACGCATAACCAAAGAAAAACCCTTGATCACCCGCTCCAATATCATTATCACACTTCGAAACCGCTTCATGGATTTCATTAGATTGTGCTGTTAATAAATTTGTAATAAAAACCTTATCTGCACTAAAGTATTCGTTCTTATCTGTATACCCAATTTCACGAATGGCCTGTCGAACCACTGCTTCATAATTTAACTGTGCTGTTGTTGAAATTTCTCCTGCTAAAACAACACAATTATTTTTTACAAGCGTCTCACAAGCAACATGTGCATTCGGATCTTCTTGCAAACAAGCATCCAGAATCGAATCCGAAATATAGTCAGCCACTTTATCAGGGTGTCCTTCCCCAACGGCTTCTGACGAAATATGTTCGTAGTTCATTTTTTAATTTCTTTATATGTTAAAAACAAAGTACACGGAGCAATAATAACAAAACCTAAACATGTAGCCAATGTTGGCTTTTCAGCAAAAAATATAAAACCTAATAATGCTGATACAAAAAAATCACAATAACGAAACGGCGCTAACGCAGATGCATCCATAAAGGTATACGCCTTAAGCAAACAATAAAAAATCAAATTCGCACCAATCCCCAAAGCAATTAACAATTGAATATTATCCAAAAAATTAAAAGAATAATGTTGAATCGCTGGGTATGCACTCAAAATACACGTAAAAAATGCCGTATAAAACAACATATTTAACATAGATTCCTTACACACGTATTTTTTATTAAAAACATCCAAAAGTGCAAATAAAAATGAAGAAACTAAAATGATACAAGCTCTAATATCAAACGATATATCCTTAGGATTTAACACAACTAAAATACCGATAAATCCAACGACAGTTGTGATCCAACGTGCTCGACTCACACTCTCTTTTAAAATAAGTGCTGACAAAATAAGTGTAAAAAAAGGAATAGAGTAATTCAGGACTATAGCTGTACTAATGGGCACTAACAACAACCCATAACACCACATTACCAATCCTGTAAATAACAAAAAACCTCTAAACAAATGAATTTTCCAAAACTTTGTTAAAACAAAGCCTTCCTTCAACCAATGTTTTACTAAAAATGGTAGTAAAACAAAAGCACCCAACATAAATCGAAAGAATGTAATCTCTTCTCCAGAAAGTTGCTCACCTAATTTTTTTTGAATAACATCTAGACCAACACCAATAACTAAGCTGGCCATAAACCAACTTACACCTTTCAATAGTTTCATTCGATTGATAATGTTTCTTAAATATACAAATATCAAGTTTATTCTTTTATTTATTTTCATTACTAAAAAGCTTGATTTATAAATACAGCCAGTTACGTTAAGGGCATGATGTCTTATGGTTGGTTTGTCCTGATCATCGTTACACTTCTGGAAGGTTTCAGTGGATTCGGTAGAACTTCAGCTTTAAGCCCATTTCTAAATGATTTATGCCATGATTTGGCTCTAACTTCTGCTCAAATTGGAGGAGCATATTCATTAGCTAACCTATTTTCTGGAATAATTTCGCCTTATATCGGAAGAAACTACGATCAAAATACTCCTGCCAATTTTTTACGTTTACATGTTCTAGGTTTTGGAGGTGCTTTTGTAGCATTAAGTATGCTAAAATTCACGCAATTTAATTGTTTTTTCAATTTTTTAGGATTCCTTATCGGTTTTACTTGCATTCGGATAGCCGTTCATGCTTACACCGTAGCAGGACGTTCTCTTATTGCTGTCTGGTTTGTTAAAAATCGAGGCTTTGCAACAGGTATCTCTTGTTTTATCTTATCAACCATTGCCTCTACAATGCCTTGGTTAAATTTTCGCTTACACCTTTTTTTTGAATGGCAAAATGTTTGGATTTGCGTGGGACTATTCTGGTTACTTGTCCCCATGTTCGTTTGCCAACTTATTAAAACACCTGGTAAACTAGCTTCAAAAACTTCACCAAAACCTTCAAAAATTTTTAATAAAAACTTAACCAAAAATCCTTTATACTGGCTCATCATGTTGGCTTTATTTTTCAAAGCCTTTCAAAACACAGGTATTGCATTCCACTTAGTCCCCATATGTGAAGAATTTGGCGCAAAACCCGAAATTATTACCCTGTGTTTTATCGTTATTTCCCTCATTTCCACCCTAACAACATTTTTAACAGGACACTACTTTGAACTCGTAGGTGTTCGGTTTTCTATACTCTTATTTTTAATCGTTGATTGCCTATTTCTCTTTTGTTTCAAATATATACATTATCCTATCGCCACTTACGGCTTTGTTATTTTTTCCGGACTTTACTGGGGTATGAATCAAATTATTGCTTACCTGGTTTTACCGCGTGTATTTGGTATTAAAAATATTGGTTTCACAAATGGTTGGGCCGTTGGATTTATCTGTTTTGGAAGCTCAATGGGACCCTTTATATTAGGTTTAATGAAGACCTATTACAATTATCAAACAGCTATGACGTGGCTCATTTCCGCAGCTATTATTTTAACGATTTATGGCTTCGCTTTATTCCCAAGAATGAAAACTATCGATACTTCTCATGAAAAATCGAATTGATATTATTAATCAATATCTAGATAACCTTATTCCGCAACCCCAATCATCTTTGCAATACACAACCCCTTTTACGTTACTAATAGCTACTTTGCTTTCTGCACAATGCCACGATGAACAAGTTAATCGTGTAACTCCCAAGTTATTTCAAGAAGCACCTACCCCCGAAGCAATGGCACAACTATCTGAAGAACAAATTGGTAACATTATTCATCCTTGCGGTTTTTTTAAAATAAAAGCTCACTATATTCGCGCTTTATCGGAAATATTAGCTCAAAAATACCAAGGAACGGTTCCTAATAATTTCGAACAACTCGAACAACTTCCAGGCATAGGCCATAAAACAGCTTCTGTTGTTATTGGGCATGCTTTTGGCGTTCCGACATTTCCCGTTGATACCCATATAAAACGACTTGCGTTAAAGTGGCAGTTAAGTCCAGGACCTGATGTATTAACGATCGAAAAAGATTTAAAATCCATTTTCCCACAACCATTATGGTTTAAAAAACATCTACAAATGATCGCTTTTGGACGAAAATACTGCAACCACATTAATTGCAAACCTGATCATCTTTGTCCTATTTGCACAATTCTATCGAAAAATACATCCGTATAAATATTTTAAATATTATTTCTTGTATTGACAAAATTATAACCTATATAAATACTGATTTCAACATGAATTCAAAAACCTTTTTTACCGATAAAGACGATTTTTTCTCCATCATACAATCGCATTTGCCAAACGCCATTCGATCATCCATGGAATTTATAAAAACCGGATGGACGAACTTTGTTATATGTGCATCCGATGGTAAAGATGCCTATTTTTTTCGGTTCCCTAGAAACAGCTTCTTTGCTAAAATGATGATTAAAGATAGTGCATTTTGTTCCTTCATAAAGGACAAAGTTACATTTCAATTCCCTGAATTAAAAATATGTTACGATCAGGGACGTCCTTTTAGCATGCATCGAAAAATTCAAGGCTGGTCTTTAACAGAACGATTTAAATTTTTATCGCGTCAAGCAGTTACCAATTTAGCCTACGACATTGCAAAATTTATAAAAGAGTTGAATCAAGTAGATCCCCAAAGTCTACCCAATACTTGTAACATGTATGTTTCGAAATTTCTGGATGAATTATCTTATGTTGATACCAACACTTATGATTTTTCGAAACATAATGTTTTAAGGGAAATTGAAAACAATGCCCAAGTTGTTCATGGTGATTTAAATCCAGGTAATATCATTTTAGATTCAAATGACCGTGTGGTTGGTTTTATTGATTTTGCTTTCGCTGGTATTTCGAACAACTATGTCGATTTATCACGAATTATAGGCCGTACACATCGCGATTTTGAAGGTCCAATGATTGAAGCTTTTGAAAACACACTCAATACCAAAGTCGATCTTCAACGTGTCCACAACATGGTACATATGTGGGATTATGTTGAACAACAATATATCCTTTACATTAAAGAAAATCACCCTGAAATTCAATTACCTTCTTAAAATTTTCACGTGGAAAATTCCTTCGAAATTCACATTTCACCGCAACAAGTAGGACTACGGGTTGACAAGTTATTTTCAGATTTTTTAAAAGATCAGTGGAGCCGATCTTACATCCAAAGGTCTATTCGTGAAGGTGGTTTAAGGGTGTGCAATCGTACGGAAACGCAGCTTAATTATCGTGTAAAACTTAATGATATCTGCCTATTAACCTTGGCACCTTCCAAAGAATTCCATTTACAACCCTGTCAAGAATCTATTGATATTTTATACGAGGATTCAGATATTATTGTTGTTAACAAACAAGAAGGGAAAGTTGTTCACCCAGGAAACGGAGTAACTCCAGGTATTACATTGGTTGAGGCACTGCTATCCCATTGCCCACTGAGCACTGCTGCAGGCAGCGAACGTCCTGGTGTGGTTCACCGCCTAGATCAAGCAACTTCAGGCGTTATCTTGTTTGCAAAAACGGACGCAGCCTACTGGAATTTAACACGCATGTTCGCTGAACGAAAAATTCATAAAACTTATCATGCACTTGTGTGGGGAATTCCTCGTTGTCTATCAGGGACCATTGAAAGTCCAATTGGACGAAGCACACATGACAGAACTGCTATGTGTATCACAACACAAGGACGCGATGCTTGCACAAATTGGAAATGTTTAAATACCTTTCCACAAGCACATATGGCTTTATTGGCATGTTACCCCATCACTGGACGAACCCATCAAATTCGCGTTCATTTAAAAAGTATTGGACACACCATCGTCGGTGATCCCAAATATGGGAAAATAAAGGATCAACGGCTATTCTTACATGCTTACCAAATCGAATTTGATCACCCTGTAACTCATCAACCGTGTTGTTTTAACGCCCCATGGCCCACTAACTTCAAAGAAAAAATTCAATTTTTGATGTCTCATAAATCCAATCTTTGATCCTGACGTAAGCAAGCACATATTGAACATTTCCGACATCCATTGCAAATTAACCTCGCCCCACACGTTTCACAAGCCTCAGACCATTCTTTTTTATAAAGTTGAGATTCGTCTAAAAGTGATGTTTGATATCCATTTAAATTGAATTTTATAGGCTTACCCTCGAATTGTAAACCTGATTTGTGAGCCATAATATACCGCTGTCGTTTATTCGAAAAAGTGTATAATTTACCATCTTTAATAAATTTTGTTCCTACATCCATGAAACAAAATCGAACGTTGTAATCAACACACTGGTCATATAATGAACGAACCCAATCGAAGTCTAAAGGACGTGCACCTATGTAATTTTCTCCTCCAGCAACAACCTGTTCAATTTTTCCTTCTTTCAAATAGTGTTCTATCGAGATTTTTCCAATAAAAGGCGCCACAATTAAGCCTTTATGAACAAATGGAAGATCTAATAAAATAGGGATTCTCTCATTTGCACGCACTTGGTTTTCAGCCGTTACATTGAAAAATACATTTTCCCAACCTTTTCCCCAATCTTCAGGTAAACAATGACTTACACGTTCAGGACGTTTGGTAAGTAAAAGGAAAGCCACATCTGAACGTTTTCGTATAATGGACCAAGCTTCCTCACGCCACACATCCGCTTCTTCAATAAAAAAATCTGAAGTCATGCATACTCGCAACATTTCACCACTTTTTACCTTAAAACTTCCATCGCGATGGCGTTGTAACGGATAATCAAAATTACCTTTTACTCTATAAATGTTGCGTCCATTCGACCCATATCGATGATCCATAGCATACACATAACAATTTTGACACCCTTCACTTTTTTTTATACATCCATGCCAAGGATTCCAAAAATCGTGCATGCTCATTGTAAAATATTTTTTAATGCTTTATTCGAAGCTCCAATCGTTGTTTGAGAGCCATGCCCTGAATAAACGGTCGTAGTTTCAGGCAATTTTAACAAAAGCCTCAATGATGACATTAATTCACGATAATCACCTCCAGGCAAATCTGTACGACCAAACCCTCGATCAAATAAAGTATCGCCAACAAACACCCAGCCATTGTCCTTATTGTAAATAGCTACTTGCCCTTGGGTATGTCCTGGCGTGGATAATATTGACCAAGTTAACCCTCCTAAAACAAAAACATCTCCATCGTTAAGCCATACATCCGGCTGAAAGGTTTTAAATTGATATCCTACAGGCACAATATTTTTCTGAAAAATATCATTTAGCCATATTTTATCTAAAATTGGAAAATAAATTTTAGCCTTCAAGCGTTCTTTAAACAAGGCTGCTTCAGCGATATGATCCCAATGACCATGTGTCAAAAACACATGAACCTCATATCCTTTTAATTTATCTTCTAATTTACTAACACTACCTGTCGCTGCATCAATAACTACCGCTTGTTTAGTAGGGTCAAATTTTAACCAATAAACATTGTTCAAATAGGGACCACAGCACAAACATTCTATCATATCAAACCTCAAAAAGACCATCGTTTCGACGAACAATCCAACGATTTAATTCTAATGAAAACAGTATTGCCTGAACATTCTCCGGTTTTATTGAACTCATTGAACAAATCTCCGAACTTCCTAGAGGTCCCTTTGCCTTTAACAAATTATACACTCGACCTTCTATTTCGGATAACGGCGGATTTTGATCGTATTGCAATTCTTGGATTTTAGGTTCTAAATCTAACTTCAAATCCAAAGGTGGAGCAGAATTTAAATCCTCCAAAATATCTTCAACGCACGTCACTAAAGTAGCACCGTTTCGAATCAATTGATGACAACCCCGACTCATATCAGAATCCATGCGCCCTGGAATTGCAAAAACTTGACGATTTTGTTCTATAGCAAACGAAGCTGTCAACATGCTCCCACCCTTTAAATCGGATTCAATCACGAGTACTGCTTGACTCATACCTGATAAAATTCGATTACGTCTTGGAAATGTAACACGATCAGCACGCATCCCCAAAGGAAACTCAGAAATAAGGCATCCTTTATTTTTGAGTTGGGTATAAAGTTCTCCATTTTCTGGCGGATAAATTCGGTCAATTCCACACCCTAAAACAGCTGCTGTTTCACCCTGAACACGCAATGCACCTCGATGCGACGCGGTATCTATTCCTCTAGCAAATCCACTAATTACACACCATCCACGTTCTGCTAATTCTCCACTCAAACGCTCTGCCATTTGAAGACCGTAAATAGTTGCATAACGACTCCCAATAATTGCAATTGTATTTAACTTTGGCTTCAAATTTCCACAAAAATACAATCCTATCGGCGGATCGTAAATTGTTTTTAACAATGGCGGATAATCTGGATGTTCAAACGAAACAAATCGTCCACCCATTTGCTCTAACGCCTGCTTTTCCTTTTTTAAATCAAATAGAGAACGCCACTGTTTTAAATTATTTTTTACCGATGCAGAAATCTCCAACGCATCTAAAAACTCTTCCGAACTGTCTAATACAGCTATAGGATCGTTATTAAAAAGCTTTAACAATTTTTGCAGCGTTACCCAACCAATGCGCGGCAAAGCGTTCAAAACCCAATAAGCATCCTCACGCGTAAGAGCACACATGCAAGTAAAAGCAAAGGGAGCTTAAAGAATCATTCAAAGCTCTTATTGAGCATTCACAGAAACTCTACGATGCTTCTTATCCCAAGCAACAATACCATCGATCAAGGCAAACAATGTAAAATCACGACCTAATCCAACATTCTTTCCAGGGTGATATTGCGTACCACGTTGACGCATAAGAATTGTTCCAGCAAGAACTGACTGTCCACTGTAACGTTTCACGCCTAGATTCTTACATTTGCTATCTCTTCCGTTTTTAGATGACCCTTGTGCACTATGATGCGACATACAAAAACTCCTTATTTAATATCAATAGACTCTACTTTGACAACGGACAATTCTTGACGATGACCTTGCTTACGTTGAAAACCACCACGACGACGATGCTTCATTACCAAAATCTTTTTGTCGCGCTTATTTTCAAGAACTTTAACGCGCACAACAGCATTTTCAACAACAGGCGTACCAAAATGAACACCTGAATCATCTTCAAACATAAGCACATCTTTAATGTCTACAATGCTACCTGCTTCTGTATTTTGGTAACGATTTACCTTCAAAATGTCGCCTGGGCTAACCGTGAACTGTCTTCCTTGAGTTTTTATAACCGCTTTCATATTTAATAACCTCTGCGATTGCTAATACAACCATTAATATAATAAGGAAACTATGCTATAAGAATAATTGCAAGCATTTTTTATGCATTTTTAAAAAAACAAACCCTTTTTTAGAAGGGCTTGAAAAAATAAAAAAAACTTTTGGCGTCCCGTAGGAGATTCGAACTCCTGTTGTCGGGATGAAAACCCGGTGTCCTAACCGACTAGACGAACAGGACGCGTTCAACAATGTTAATAGTGAATTATTTTAAGCACAAAGCAAGTATTTTTTTTAAAAATTTACATTTAAACGCACAAATCACTAAATAACTAACATTTTTATCACATTTGTTAAAAAATACAACTTCAAGTAAATAAACAAAATTGTTCTAGAAATTACCTTAAATGCAAACGATTTTCTACCAAATTAAGAGTATCAATAAAATCACAAATAAATTTCTTTGGATCTAGCTGCAATGCTTGCGCGTAATAAATTAACTCGAGCGTATCTAAACGGCGTTCTGCACGCTCAACCTTAGATACAAAAGAACTTGCTTTACCCAACTCGAACGACAAAGCTTCTTGCAATATCCCTAAATTTTTTCGTTGTCTTTTTAATAGCGAAAGCAAATACCTGTAGTCCTGCGAGTGGATGCTCTTTTTCAGCTCCATGACTCCATTTTAGCACTTTTTCTACCATCGCCCAAATGAGTATGTATGGCACAATGAAGCCAATTTTATGCTTAAAAATCCTGCTTTTACCTACTAAAAATCAAACTAGTGATTTACATACATGTGCAATCTTTCTGACAATCCTCCATTTGTAAAGCAACAGACCAATTGCTTCTCATTGGTAGGTCTTTGCAAATACTCTATTAATGCATCATACCCTTCAAAAATCAAAACCTTATGTCCCACCTTTTCCAATTCAGTTTTCATTTCTTGCTCATCCATAGGTATTAAAAAATCAACAAAACGATCGCTATATAACCTGTGCTTAGAAGGCAATAACCAAACTTCTTTTGCGAATTCAAAGGCAAACTTAGCCTGATCTTGAAAATATGAAGACGAGCTTGTATTACAGGAAGGTTCAAAACAAGCAACAATTTGAAAATCAGCGTAACGAATAGCCAATGCATTCAAAGTTTTTCGAATAGCTGTCGGATGATGCCCAAAATCCTCCATTAAGATCAAATTCTTTGACTGCTTCAATATTGTTTGTCGACGCTCAACACCTAAAAACTTTTTTAATTTTTTAGGCAACACTTCATATCCATTTACGAAACAAGCAACACAAGCCATACAAACATTACGTGCATTAAATCTCCCCATCAAAGGAACTTCAACCGTTTTTAAAATCGTCTCATCACGATGCAATAAATCAAAAACAATTCCTCGCGACATCTCTTTAAAATTTTCAATTCGCCAAGTATTTTTTGCATCAAACCCTACTGTATGCACCTGTGTCCAATCACAAGGTAGTAATTCATAAATCGTTGCATCATCTCCATTTAAAATCAAGTGACCTGTTTTGGGTAACATGCGCGTTAATTGATAAAAAGACCGTTGCACATCTCTTAGATCTCTAAATATATCTGCATGATCAAATTCTAAATTATTGATAATCAATGTTCGTGGCCAGTAATGAAAAAACTTACTGCGTTTATCAAAAAAAGCTGTATCGTATTCATCTCCTTCTATGATAAAAGGAGCTTTATTATGTCCTACACAACAACCACAATCAAAATTCCGTGGAATTCCTCCTATAAAATAACCAATATCTTCAAAATCTTCCATCAAAAAAGCAAGTAATGCTGTTGTCGTTGTCTTTCCATGCGTTCCTGTAACCACCCACATATCTCTATTTCGAAACAATTTGTTTTCGAGAAATTCTGGAAATGTATAAAATGGGATAGAACGAGTATTTAATAAAAACTCCATCTCATTATTACCACGCGAAATGACATTGCCTACTAAAACTATGTCAGGATGTATCTTCCTTAACCTAACGCTATCGTACCCAACCCAAGTTTGAATTTGATGCTTTTTTAACAAATCAGCTACAGGATTAAAAAATTTTTCATCTGTTCCACAAACTTCATATCCCATTTGGCTTAATAACAAAGCCACATTTGACATAGCAGTCCCACAAATTCCCATAATATAAACTTTCATACACATCCTTTTTTATTATAATTGGCCGCTAATTGACCACAGGCACCTTTAATAGATTTTCCAAAAGATTGCCGGACAGTCGCTTCAATTCCCATACGTTCAAGGTGTTTTTGCATCTGAATAACAACGTTTCTAGGCGTTTCTTCCAACTGCAAATGTTCAATAGGATGATAAGGAATTAAATTGATATGGTACAAATAAGCTAAGTCTCCACGCGCCTTCAATAATTTTACTAAATTCTCAATATCCTGCTCTCGATTATTAACACCATCTATAACCGTATAAGCTAAGTATATCTTACGATTTGTTAATCGAATTCTCTCATCTAACGCGACAAAAATATCCTCTAAAGCATATTTTTTAGCACTTGGCATCCACTGTTCCCGCAACGATTGTTCAGGAAAGTGCAATGAAAAAGTAAGTGTAACGTTCGGGCACAATTGCGTTAACTTTCGAATGCCTGGTACCACTCCAACAGTCGAAACACTAACTCGATGTGGACTTAACCCTACACATTCTGGATCCGTCAACTGCTGTAACGCTTCAAATACATTCGGATTTAAAAGCGCCTCACCCATCCCCATAATTGTAACTCTATCTACACCTGCTTCTGTCTTAATGATATAAAGCACCTGTCCTAAAATTTCATCGACCGTTAAATTTCTCCGAAAACCAATCCCTCCAGTCGCACAAAATGCACATGCACATGCACAACCAACTTGCGTAGAAATGCACAATGATTTAATTCCACCCTTAAATCGCATGTAAACACTTTCAATTCTTTCACTATCTTTCAATCGAAACAAATACTTATGTGCCTGATCATCTTCTAAATCCGTCAATCTCTCTAAAGGCAGCATTGGGTCCCCAAAATTCTCAATCAATTTATTTCTCAAATCTATTGGGAACGTTGTTAATTCACTAATATTTAAACATTTCTCCTTAAAAAACGCTTGTTTCCACTGACGAACACGAAATTTAGGTTCTTTATGCGTTTCTAAAAAAGAAATAACTTCATTGCAATTCACAATTCAAAAACTATAATAAATAATCAAAAGCTCAATCTAAAATCCAAAAGAATTTGTTTACAAAAAACGCCTTATGTGTTGCCCCAATAAAGGTACCACTGAAACAATCTCTGTAGGAAATTCTCTCGACATTAAAACAGGTAACGTATTTGTTGAAACTAAAGCATCCAGTTTACACCGATTTAAGACGTCTAATGCTGATTTTCTTATCACTCCATGCGTTACGATACCTGTAATTTTGCGCGCCCCTAAGTGTTTCAAATGTTCAGTAACACTTGCGAGCGTATGCCCTGTATCGATAAGATCATCTATCAGATACACATTTTTTCCATATACGTCTCCATAAATATTTTTAATCTCAATTTCTCCAGTACAATTTCTTTGCTTATCTGCATAACCGCAACAACAATTTAACCGTGATGATAAATATTCCACACGTGTTTTCATGCCTTTATCAGCAGCAAATATCAAACAATTGGCGTTATCAACTATTTTTTCTTGCAAATACTTTAACCAAAACTTTTCCAAATTTACATTTACTGTAGGAATTTCAAAATTTTGATACTGTTCTGGACTGTGCAAATCTATAGTTAAAAGTTGATCTGCACCTGCTGCTTTCAGTAATTTTGCAAAAAGCAACGATGGTATCCCTTCCCCATTCAAATTTTTTCGATTCTGACGAGCGTAAGGATAAAAAGGGAGAACAACGACGATTGAATAAGCTTTATTTTGATGCGCAGCATCTATCATTTGAAAAAGCGCCATAACATCTTTATCCTCACCCATAAGATCAGGCATCAATAATACTTTTGTATCGCAAACATCTTCTAAATAACAAACACTTACTTCACCATTAGAGAAACGAGAAATTTGTACCTTCCCTGTTTCTACATCTAAAAATCGACATATTTCCAATGCCAATTTCGATATTTTGCAACCTGCAAATAATTTACAGCCGCTCATTCTCCTTTTTTAGCATTTTCTTTTTTTAAAAAACACGCCTTAGTAGCATCGTTCGTCAAATAAGCAAACGTTTGCTCTAAACTATCTACACGCTTGAATAATTCTGGCAAACGACGCTTCAATGAATCTATCCGATGCGCTAACATATAAGGAAGTGAAGGCGTTCCACGAACAAAACTTTTATCTTCCAAATCATGTGTAACACCCGCCTGTGCTCCAATCATTACTTGATTGCCTATATGCAAATGCCCTGCAATACCAACTTGCCCACCGATAATCGTATAATCACCAATGTGCGTGCTACCTGCAATGCCAACAAAAGCTACAATAAAGCAGCCTTTCCCAATCACAACATTATGACCAATTTGTACTAAATTATCAATTTTAGTTCCAGCTCCAATGCGTGTTTCATCAAAACGTGCACGATCCACCGCCGTATTTGCACCTAAATCCACTTCATCCTCAAGCACAACACGACCTAACTGTGGCGAACGCGAATGCCGACCATTGTCGGTTTCATAACCATACCCTTCCGAACCTAAAACAACACCTGCATCTAGGAAACACCTGTGTCCCACTTCTGTCTTGTCTAAAATTGAGCAATTAGGGCGAACTACCGTTCCCGATTTTATGCAAACATTATCCCCAACAAAAACATGTGCTATCAAGACCACATGATCCTCAATAACAGTATTTGCACCTACAATGCATAAAGGTCCAATGTAAGCTTTAGGAGAGATATTTGCTGTTGGATCTACAACCGCACTCGGATGAATTCCTGGTTTGATTTGAGGTTTTGTTTTAGCTTCTATATCGCGACAAATGGCATCCAAAGCTTTTGAAGGATTTTCTACCATAAGAAAAACCTGCCCTGCCTTTGGTGATCCTACATAACTTGTAGGAACCAAAATCAAGGAAGCTTGCGATCCAAAAACTTCAGCTTTGTATTTCAAATTTCCTAAAAATGAAATGTCGCCTTCAACTGCCTTTTCCAAACTGGCAATCCCTGTAAACACTTCTTGCTTTGTTGTTCCTTGAATTTTAGACGGACCAACTAAATCAACAATT
The DNA here is from genome assembly GCA_934691225.1 of uncultured Opitutales bacterium. Taxonomy (GTDB): domain Bacteria; phylum Verrucomicrobiota; class Verrucomicrobiia; order Opitutales; family UBA9783; genus UBA1183. The sequence continues at coordinate 514,678 of CAKUSQ010000001.1, read as the reverse complement.
TGCTTAAAAGTGTACTGAACAGCTAACATACAAAACGCTCCTCATAAGTTCTATTTCTTTTCCGAAATATTTGATGATGTTTTATTTTTGTCAGCTGTATTATTTTTAGCCGGCTTATTAACTTGATCAATTACAGCCTGCGTTAAATCAAGCTCATCCTTTGAAAACAAAACACCACCCCCAGCTTTATTCAAAACAATATCTGCTTTTTTAACTTTAGCTATTGCTTCAACACCCACATTAATTTCTTTAAAATGTTCCGACAAAATTGCTTGACGTTGCTGGTCTAGACTTTCGTCTTTTTTCTGACGGAAAAGATTAATTTCTTCGCCCTTAGCATTGATCTTTTCATCCAAAGCTTGAATTTGCTTTTCCAAATCCTTTCTAGTCTCCTCTTGAAGCGCTGGATTATTAAGTTTTGTCAACAAATTCTGCCGTTCATCAAATAAAGCTTTCCCTTCTTGCATCATCTTTTCAAACTCTTTTTGAGCTTGTTCTGCTAATAAACGGAAATTATCTTGTGCAGGTTTTGTTTTATAAAAATTATCGTAAACTTTAGCCATATCGACTGTGTAGATGGTCTGAGCCTTCAATGGCATAAGACATCCAGCGAATATTCCTAGATTTAATCCCAAGTTTTTTATTACACTTTTTTTCATAATTTTCCTCAAAAAGAAACACCAAATGAATAAGAAATATAAGGTGCTTTTTTCTTATTATAACGATCTGTATCCAAAGGGAAAGCAAAATTTATACGAAAAGGAGCACCTAAAATGTGCAGTTTTAAACCAATTCCTGCATCACTATTCCAGCCACCTGATTTTTTATCTAAATATTTCAAGTAATGCTGCGAATGAAAACCATTTACGCGCCCCAAATCAAAAAATCCAAGCAAACGCAGCATTGTATTTACTTTAAAAGCATATTCCGTATTAAACCAATTAAAATACTTACCACCTAAATTTTCATGAAAATTATCATTGGTTTTAGGGCCAACTTCACGATAATCAAAACCGCACATATCAAAAGGTCCACCTAAAAATTCGCGCTCCCATAAAGGCACTTTTTTACCGTTCAAACCACGAACGTACCCAGCTTTTCCACCTATTTGTAACGTTTGTTCATGAAATGAATTAACCAAAAACCACTTTGCAGCTGATACACGCGTTCTAAAATATTTCGTTTTTCCACCTAACCCAGCTAATTGATTATCTAACGATGCGTAAGTTCCACGTGTTGGATAAATCAGATGATCACGCGTATCACGCTCCATCAAAAAACCAATTTTGGATATTACACGTTGCCCTTGTTCATCAATAATTACCTGAGAAACTTTGTTATGATGAACACCTGTCAATTTAAATTGCTCCCAATGATAGTACAACTTCCCTTCAACCTGTTCAAATAAGCGCTTACCTAAATAAAGTTCACCCCCTAAACGATGTTCCTCATACTCATCACTGTCCAATTTATTCATGTTACGGAACAAATTGAAACCAAAACGCAATTCGCGATCGTACAACCAAGGCTCCTCAAAGGACAAATTAATCTCATTGCTATACTTTCCAATCGTAAAACCTAACTGAAACTTTTGTCCAGCACCCCGAAAGTAGTCTTTAGAATTCTTATAATCAAAATTATTCTGGCTTAAAGTCACACCAAAAGTAAATTTTTCGACATTATTTAAACCTCCTGAAAAAAACACACTACCAGTTTTAGCTTCCTCAACAGCTACTTTTAAATTTTTCTCACACGCTGCATTACAATCTTCTGTTGTGACTACTACATTTTTAAAAAAGCCTGTGTTTTGTAAACGACGTTCTGCTTTTTTCATGCGCGTGCTATCTAAAACATCACCCGGTGCTAAGTTTAATTCCCGAAGAATAACCCTCGATTGTGTATGAATATTTCCCGTGATATAAATCGAATGCAGCTTATATTGAAGTCCCTTTTGAACTTTAAACGTAAGATCTATAATGTGATTAGCACACAAGCCTCTTTGAACCTCCACCAAAGTGCACACATATCCTTTCGCGCCATAAAAATCTCGAATCACCTCGCATGCTTGCTCAAATTTTTCAAGCCCAGCAACATCATTCTCTTTAAGTGAAATTTTCTTTTTTAAAATAGCTACATCAACTGCATCATCTGCAATAATAGATACTTTACCAACCTTGTAACACGAACCTTCTGTCAAATGAAAAACAACACGTAAATGCTCACCATTTTCCTCTAACTGAACATGTTCCCTATCAATCTCAATATCCAAATACCCTGCATTTTGATAAAACGCTCGTAAAATATCGATATCTTGTCGCAATCTGCTTTCATCGTAACGTCCTTTACGTGTCAACCAAGAAAAAACTCCCCAGGTTTTCGTATAGATTGCCGCAGATAATACTTCCGAAGTGAATGCTTGATTCCCCACGAACTGAATTTCTTTAATTTTAAAACACAAACCTTCGTCAATATTTATATGAACGACTGCATAACCTTTTTTAGACTGCATCACCCGATGCGTCAATTGAACCTTCAAATAACCTTTTGACTTATAAAATGATTGAAGGCGCAAAAGATCTACCTGCAAACGCTGCTGATTTAAAGCTTCATTGACACGACTCTTCATTTCAAAGATCAACGCACTATCCTTAAAATGCTTATTTCCTTCAAATATAAAATTCTCTATTTTAGGACAAACATCCAAAGTAAGTGTCAAATCAAAACAATCTCCTTCAGACGCTGGTTTTGCAATCCAATCAATCGCATCAAACCAACCGGTTGCCATCAATTGACGTGTGGCTCCATCAATCTGCTTGGAATGAATATAATCATTCACTTTAAAACCTAAATGCGAACGAACAAAAGCTTCAGATATGCTATCATTATTTTTCAAGTTTATGCTTAAATGATTTAAACGTTTTTCTTCATTTTCAATGCACTTCAAATCTGAAGCCAATGCGCATAAATTCAACAAATTTAATAAAAACAGAACATATAGTTTTTTCATTTCAATCTCTTTCACTCGCGTAATTTTCAAAACGTGTGTACGGTTTTAAATAAGTTAAATGGACCGTTCCAACAGGACCATTACGCTGTTTAGCTACAATTAAATCACGAACAATTGTCTCTTGATGAATTTTCTCCACCAAACTCCCTTCATCTTCCTTTTTTGACTTTAATTCATCGAATGTTTTTGACAATATCAGCACTAAATCAGCATCTTGCTCAATAGAACCCGATTCCCTCAAATCAGACAAACGCGGTTGACGTCCTTCTTTTTCAGATTCACGATTAAGCTGACTTAAAACAATCACAGGAATGTTTAACTCTTTAGCTAACCCTTTGACTCCTCTCGAAATTTCAGCGATCTGCTGCTCGCGCTGTACCTTGGAATCAGTTCCGGCAATTAGTTGCAAATAATCAATAATAATTAATCCTAAAGGATACTGCGAATGAACACGACGCGCCTTAGCTCGCATTTCTAAAATAGTCATATTGCTAGATTCATCGATCCAAAAAGGAGCGTTCTTAAAAGTTTCACCTATACCAGCCAATAATGCTTTTTGCGAACTGTCCAGAAAACCCGTCCTCAATTTTGTCATATTAATACGACCATGACCGCACACCATACGCATCGCCAACTGTTCCGCACTCATTTCTAAGCTAAAAAATAAGGTTGGTACAGGCTTCTTTCCTAAAATAACCGCCTCAGCGATATTCAAAGCCAAAGCCGTTTTTCCCATCGAAGGTCGTGCAGCTAAGACGATCATTTCACCAGCATGAAAACCGTTCGTTAAATTATCTAAATCGCGAAAACCACTCGCAACTCCATTGATCATGCCTTGGTGCGACAACAATTTTTGCACCGTTGTCATCGCTCCACTTAAAGGAACATCAAACGGCACCGCAGAAACTTCAACTCGCCCCTGATTAATTTCCAATACGTGCTGCTCAACCGATTCTAAAAACTGATCAATGTCTTCAATTCCTTGGTAGGCATCTTCAAGTCCCGTCAAAAAAAACCGAACTAAACTCCTAGCAATCTCTAGATTTTTAACATTTTTAGCATAGTATTGTAAATTTGCAGGACTTTCAATACGATCGGTAACCTGGTTAAGATAACCGTAATTTCCAACACGTTCCAACGAACCTGTAATTCGCAACTGTTCACCTACTGTCAAAACATTGATAGGGGCACCTGCTTTATATAGTCCCAAACACGCCTTAAATATTTCTGCATGCGCAGGAATATAAAAAGAATTGGGTGTAATCTTTAAATCAACGCACTTGGCTAAACTATCTTGTCCACCTTCTAACATACAAGAAGCCAAAAGAGCTTGTTCAAAATCCACACTATAAGGCGGCTCTCGAAGCGTTTTCCCAGATTTGACTTCTTTAGACATTTCCTAAAATAGGGACTTACTTAAGCGATAGGATTTTCCGACACTACCTCTACGGATAAGTCTAAATGCACATCTTTGTGCAAACGGATCTGAAAATGATGCTGCCCTAATGTTTTTATAGGATGAGGCAAACGAATGCAATTTTTATCCAAATTTATACCCTCATCTGCATAACGTTTCCACAAATCCAATGAAGAAACAGACCCGAATAACTTACCTTCTTCACCAGTTTTAACAGCTATAGTTAATGAAACGGACTGAATTTTTTCCGCTAAGTGCTGTGCATCTTCCAATTCTTTTGCTTCCCTAACCTCACGCGCTTTCCGCAAAGCCTCTATTTGTTTTTCATTTGCTCGAGAAAAAGGAATAACCCAACGATTAGGGAACAAGAAATTTCTCGCAAATCCTGCTCTAACCGAAACAACTTCACCTTCATTTCCAAGATGCTTTACTGGTTTCAACAACAAAACTTTTACATTTGCCATAATATATAACTAACTTAAAATTGAAATTAAAAAGGAACATCTTCATCCGATGCATTGAACGTTGCATTTGCATCTGGCCTATGCTCTACCTTTTCGTATGAGAAATTGCTGACTGGTTTTTCTGCATCAACATTCTGTGGAACATTACCCCCTGTATTAGGACTAACAAACACAAAATTTTCCATAACAACCAGTAATTTACTGCGTTTCTCTCCCGCAGGTGTCTGCCATTCATTTAAACGCAAACGACCCTCTACAAAAATAGGACGACCTTTTGTAAAATATTTTGCAACCACTTCCGCTTGCTTCCCAAAACATTCTACATCAACAAACGTTGTCTCTTCACGTGAACCGTTCTCAGCTTTTTCAGAACGTACTGTACGAGAACATGCGATAGTGCATCGACAAATGGACAAACCTCCCGGCGTAACCCTCAATTCTGGATCGCGCACCAAATTGCCCATCAACATTACTTTGTTAAACGACGCCATAAAAAATCAAGCTTCAACCAGTTCAACAATTACACGATTAACATTAGGATTCAAACCAATACGTTCCTGTAAAATCTTATTGAACGAAGAACTTGCATTGCATGTAATGGAAACATACTGACCTGCGATAAAATCCTTACGTGGACATCTTTCAAAATTCTTTAACCCCATGTCCTTAACTTCAACAATCTCAGCTCCCATCTCTGTGATAACTGATTTAATTTGCTCAATCAACGCTTCGATAGGCTCACGCCACTTATGCGTATCTAAAATAAAAGTTGCTTGATACTTTCTATTCATTTTATTTCCGTTCTATAAAATTCAGGCCTTTTATGACACCTTTGTCAATAATGACTTCTATGTTATTTTTAAAAGTTTCAACAATTGTAGGCAATTGTTCACGTTCTTCTGGTGTAAATGCACTTAAAACAAAATGGTTCAACGACATTTCTTTAGGTTTTGTTCCCAATCCAACACGATAACGTGCAAATCCACCACCTATTTTCGCCGCAATATCTTTAATTCCATTGTGACCTGCACTTCCTGGAATCGTCGAAATCTTAAAATGTCCCCAAGAAATAGAAATATCGTCGCACACAACTAAAACCTGTGAAGGTTTAATTTTATAATAAGCACAAAACCGTTGAACAGCATCACCACTTAAATTCATAAATGTTTGTGGCTTCAAACAATGAATTTTTCGACCGCACATCGTGACCTCTGACACCAGACTTTTACTACGAACATCTTGCTCCCAAACAACACCTTTGCTTTTGACAAAACCATCCAGTAGTAAAAACCCAAAATTATGCCTTGTTAATTCATATTCAAAGCCAGGATTCCCCAAACCTACGAGCAAATCAACATTAAAATTTGCAGCGAGCTCCACGGGTAAATCCAAACTATTTATTTCTTTTCTGCATCACCTTCAGCAGCAGTTCCACCTTCTTCTGTTTCAGCTGGAGTCTCTTCTTCCTCTGACATCTTTACACAAGAAACGATAACATCTTCTGCTGGGGTTTTGAAAACAACACCCTTGATTTGCGGTAAACTTTTCGTATGGATAGAATGGCCAAGCTTCAAATTGGCAATATCAACATCTATAAATTCGGGCAAATTTTCTGGTAAACAAGATACTAAAATTTTGTGACGCGCAATATCCAAAATACCACCTTCATCCTTAACACCGGAAGGTTCCCCATTGAAATGTAAAGGAATTTCTGCAATCATTTCTTTTTTAGGATCAATTTCCTTAAAATCAACGTGCAAATAATCATCCTTACGAGGATTACGCTGGGTTGCTTGCATCATTGCTAAAACAGATTCTTTTCCACAAACGATTTCTATCAATGAAGCGCTTTCTCCTTTTTCTTGCATCATTTTACGAAAATCAGGTTTCAAAATTTGCAAATGCTTTGCACCTGAATGCCCGTAGATAACGGCTGGGATAGATCCACTCTTGCGCAAACGACTGCTAACATTCGATCCACACAACTCCCGCTTTTCAACAACAAGTTTTATCTTTTTCATAAATCTTTTATTGCTATAACAACTATTTAAACTTTAAAGTAATTTATAGTTAGAGAAACAGAATTTTCTACAACAGACAATTAAAAAAATTCTTTTTTTATAAAATGGAAGATTTAAAACGAAAAATTTGGATAAAAACTTACGGCTGTCAAATGAACATGCGCGATAGCGAAACACTTAAAGCGTTATTGACCGCTGATGGCCATACCATTGTTGACGATGAAAAAGAAGCTGACCTTGTCCTGCTAAATACTTGCAGCATTCGCGATCTCGCTGAAAGCAAAGCTATTGGGAAAGCGGGGCGCTTGCTTAAAAATAAACGCAAAAATCCAAATTATCGCGTTGGTATACTAGGCTGCATGGCTTCCCGTCAAAAGGATCAACTACTAAAAAAACTCCCTACGCTTGACTGGATCATCTCTCCACAAAACTTATCTCAAGTCCCAGAACTTATAAAACATTCACTACAAACACAATCAAACGCGTGCCATGTTGCCACGACACCCGAATCGTTTGATTTTCAATGCTACGAACATTCCATAAAAATAAAACCTTCTTTATTTGTTCCCATTCAACAAGGTTGTAACATGTGTTGTTCTTACTGCATTGTACCAAAAACACGAGGATCTCAACAAAATCGTCCTTTAGAATCTATCATCAAAGAAGTTGAAAACGCTGTAAAAACTGGCACAAAAGAAATTTTCTTATTGGGGCAAATCGTAAATTCTTATCGTGATAAAGCATCAGGCAAAACATTTGTTGATCTTTTAAAACAAATTAATGCCATAGACGGCGTAGAACGCATCCGTTTTATGTCTCCACATCCAGCATTTTTCAATGATCAACTTATACAATGCTTTTCTTCTTTAGAAAAACTTTGCCCGGCCATACATTTACCAGTACAAAGTGGTTCAAATTACATTTTGCAAGAAATGCATCGAGCATATACACGAGAAAAAATCCTTGAAATTGTTCAAAAATTAAGAGAAATACAACCTCAAATCTCTATTTCTACAGATATCATCGTAGGATATCCTGGAGAAACAGAAGCTGATTTTGATGCAACCTACCAATTATTTGAAACCATAAAATTCGATATGGCTTACATTTTTAAATATAGCCCACGTCCAACAACATTGGCTGCACCTCAACAAGATACTGCTCTAGGGATACCTGAAGATGTTAAAGAAAAACGCAACCAATTGCTTCTACAACAATTAACAATACATTCCACACATTATAACCGTCAGTTTCTAAATTCGATCCAATCTGTTCTTGTTGAAGGTAAAGCTCCACACGGGAACAAATTATTCGGAAAAAATATTTTTAATAAAAAAGTTATTTTTTCAGGGCAAAACAGCTGGATAGGTACATTTAAAAATATTTTTATTGAAAAAACCTCTTCCAGTGTACTAGAAGGAACTTATCAATTATGACCCAAATAAACGTAACTCGCGCTTTTTAAATACTTCGATCTGCGCGATGCACAAACAAACGCCCAAAACATAAACGGTTTGCGATAATGTTCTAAAAAATATTGATTCACAACCACCTGAAATTATATAAACCACATTTAATAATATACCTAAGAAACTGTACTCCGTCTTACCGCTATAAAAATTCATTATACTAAAATTTCTTATAAAATAATAAAATACGTACCCAAACCATAAAACAAGAGCAATTCCTCCAAAAATTCCCCATTGTACCATCCAAAGCAACCATTCATTATGAGGATGTGGAAACTTCTTTATAACAACGGCATTTTTATCATCTCCATAATACTTCCACTGTTTCACATTTAAAGCTTGACGATACTCTCCGCTTCCAATACCTAACGATTTCTCAGCTATTAGTGTCACACACTGTTTTATCATTTCTATACGATCATCAATTGAACCACGATTATCAATTAACTTACGATTATCAATTAACTTACGATTATCAATTAACTTACGATTATCAATTAACTTACGATACTTACACTCAATTCTATAAAAAACATATCTAATTTTTCTAGATGTAATCGTATTTGCTAAAAATGAAATTTCTAATGCTGTTGAAAAAACCATCGTAACCCCCAGACAAGCTAATACTAAATTTTTTACATATTGGCCTTTTTTAGCAACGGCAACGGCAACGGCAACAGCAACAGCAACAGCAACAGCAACAGCAACAGCAACGATACCTGTCTTTTCAACATTCAAGCATAACAAGTAAACAGCAAAGAATAGTAATCGTAACCCATTTAAAAAAAAATTTTTATTTTGAAAAATTTTTACAACATAATAAACACAAAGACATGCAATAAACACACTGATATGAATACAACAAACATAGTATTTCACCTTATAACCATAATACAAATGAAATAAACACCATAAAAAACTTACACATCCGAATGTATGAAGTAAAAACCTAATTAAACGTTTATTCCACACAAACATAGGAATTAAAATCAAAACAGTAAGAAAACGAAAATACTTACAAGCTACTGCAAAACTAATAGCGAAATTTTTATTACCTAAAGGAGCATATACAACGCCCCATAGAGCTATAGTCGCTATAAAAACAACTGAAATCCAAATTCTATGTGTTTTATGAAAATAAAAAAAATACTTTCGAAAAAATTTATCACACCATAATTGAAGTACTCCAGTACCAACAAATCCAAAATATCCAATATTACATAAAGCGTTTGAAAAGTAAACACCACAACAATAAATTACAAGAAAAACCTTCATCAGATTACACATATTCTTTGCCTTATTTTATTTCTTACTTTTCTAAAAAACCTTTCCAATGGTTGAAATAAACATTTGTATAACATTTTCAAAGTGCACACATAACTCACATCTTTATTTACTTCTTTTACAAACGGCGTTGCCATTGCATATTGATAATAAACAACCATAAAACGGCACTGTTTTAACGGGAAATGTGCCAAAAAACTTCTAGGATAACACCATGGTTTAAAGATAGAATAATGGATACATACAATATTTTTTACATTTACCTTCTTGCTTACTAAGGGAGAAAAAGGTGTAAAATTGTACTTCGGATCCAAAGGTAATAAACTTGCATTGCACAAAATATGATTCAAAATATCCTGTTCAGGACAAATTAGATTTTTGTCTTTATTTTTTTGCAAAAATGAAAGCACTTGTGATAACAATTGTTCTTTTCTACAAACCTTCAAATTCATCAATATGAAACCATCATAAAAATAACGCTTTTCATAAGGCAATCCAATTGTTTTTTTATATTTTTCTAGATCCTTTTCCGACAAAAAATTACCTTCCGAATAAACAACACCTAAATATTTGTCACTTAATTCAATATCCCAAACCTTACCCAAGTCTCCCAACGCAATAATATCACTATCCATATAAATAACTCGATCCAAGTCCTTCATAATTTCCGGAATAGCAACTCTATAAAAAATAGCTGATGAAAAATGCGATGCAACAGGAAATTGTTCGAAAATATCGACTTTTTTCATGGAAATTATTTTAATTTCAGCTCTTTCTAATTTCCATAAAAGAAGTTTTTTGATATTTTCTTCACAAATTCCACAATTAAAGATATAAAAACAAAAATTTCGATTAGAATTAGCAACCACTGAAGCAATAGTCGCCGACGCATGACGAACATAACGATCATCACACGTTAAAACTATACTTACAGGATCCGATTTTTGCATTTTTTACTTCAAAGTCGGGTATAACAAAGTATCCCGTATATTATCAGCTTCTGTTAACAAAATACATAAACGATCAATACCGATTCCCATTCCACCTGCAGGAGGCATACCATACTCCAATGCCGTTAAAAATTCTTCATCCACTTTTTGTGTTTCTTCTCCTGCTTGAATTTCAAACATACGACGTTGAACAAATGGATCATTTTGTTCAGAATAAGCAGGGGCTATTTCCTGACCATTTATATATAACTCAAAAACATCAATATAACGTCCATCCTTTTCATTGATTTTCGCTAATGGACAAAGCTCTTTTGGCAATTGCGTTACATAAGTAGGTTGAACCAAGCGTGGAGCTACACATTTTTCAAAAACATTATTTGTAATTTCAAAATCTTCACATGCAGGATTTACATCTATTTTCAAATTTTCGCACGCTTGCAATTTTTCTTCCTTCGAACGTGAAAACCACTGAGGATCTTTTGTTGCTTCTAAAATACAATCACTATACGTAATTTCACGCCACTGACCGCCCAATTCAATCGTCTGCCCTGTATAACTCGATAAAGTCGCTTTTCCAATAACATTTTTACATAGGAACTGAATAAGGTCGTAAACAAGCCGCATCATTCCTCGATAATCACTGTACGCTTGATACAATTCAATCATTGTAAATTCAGGATTATGCCGGCGCGAAAGACCTTCATTGCGAAAATTACGCCCAATCTCAAAGACACGATCATATCCACCTACTAGCATACGCTTTAAATAAAGCTCAAGCGAAATTCTTAAGTAAAAATCGCGATCCAAAGCATTCATATGCGTTACAAACGGCCGTGCTGCTGCCCCACCTGCGACATCTTGCAACATCGGCGTTTCCACCTCTACGAAATCCCTAGACCATAAAAACTCACGAATTCCTTTTATAATAGCAGAACGTTTAAAAAACCGTTCGCGTGAATCCGGATTAACAATCAAATCCAAATACCTTTGACGATAAATTGTATCTGGATTACTCAAACCATGAAACTTATCGGGCAAAGAACGAAAAGATTTGGAAACCAAAGTATATTTCTTAGCTCGAACAGTAATCTCACCTGTGGTTGTCCTAAATACAGAACCTTCCACGCCCACAAAATCACCTATATCTAAACGCTTAAAATCTTCGTACGCTGCAGCACCAATACCTGTTTCTTCATTATTCGAAACATACACCTGCAAGGTCCCTTTTTGATCTAAAAGTTTTAAAAATGAGGCTTTACCCATCAATCGAAAAGCAACAATACGACCTGCAACCGCCACATTTAATTCCAATAAACCCGTTTTTTCAGCTGCTTCAAACAATGTTACTACTTGCTGTGTTGTATGCGTCTGATCGCAATGCGCATGAAACGGATTTTTTCCCTTCTGACACAAAGCATCAAACTTTTCTTTTCTAATAGCAAACAAAGTGTTATCGCTTTCGACCATATAAGAGCATGTAAGACTAATTTTTAAAACAATACAAGAAAAATAATAATAAAAGCAACACTTGCATACAACTCATTAACAATGGCACCCTGTAGGAGATTCGAACTCCTGTTGTCGAGATGAGAACCCGATGTCCTGACCAACTAGACGAACAGGGCAATAAACTTCTAGTAAAGTACGATATTCAATTAATAAAAGCAAGTTTTTTATGAAAAAATTTCATAGCGCATTTTATTAAACCAATAAAAAAAGACACATCTTTCGATGTGCCTTAAGTTTTGTTACCTTACAACAATTAGAAGTTGTAACGCAAGCCAAGCTCTACGCTGCTAGCAAATGGAGCTTTTACTCTCTTAACATCACCAGCTGCTGTACGTACTTGTACTTTATTGGTATTGAACAAGCGATATCCTGCTTCAACAACCCAATTTTCATTGATGTCATAAGCAAGACCTGCCATTACCTGCCATGCAAATACAGTCTTGGAATCTTCCAATTTGTTTTGTTTTGTGAAAGCAACTTTAGCAACACCAACACCTGCACCTGCGTACAATGAACATTCGTCTGTCAAAGCATAATCGTAGTAAACATTGATCATGCTCGCCAAAGCATTAACTTTATTGTATTGGCCTTTAACAGCTTTGTTATCTGTTTTGCTGTCCTTGATCTTATTTTTACGATAAGAAACTTCCAAACCTAAACGCCATGCATCATAAGCAACACCCAATTCTGCAGCACCAACGAAACCGCTCTTATACTTAACGGAATCTTTTTTGCTCAACATTGAGTATCCACCTTTAACAGCGGCATATGGGTTGAATGAAGAAACTGCATTATCTGCAGCAAACAAACTACCAGCTAATCCGAAAACTCCGAACAATACTTTTTTATTCATTTTATTTTATCTTTCTAGTTTACAATTACCTCTAAAAGAGTAATTTAAAATTATTGAATTAAAAAACAAAACATTTGTCAAGACTTTTTCATCTGACTTTTACTTTTTTATTCTGTTCAAAATTTCACAATATTTTTTTTCAAACAATTGTAATACTTTTTTTGAATCTTTATAACACACGCATTCACACACACATTCACGCAATTCCCTGATATCAACAACATGCAGCACATTTTTTAACATTTTCAGTTGATTTGTATGCACGGTAAAAGAACGAAAACCTAAACCCAAACACATTAAAAATGAAACGGCACTGTTAGCCATTTCGCCACATATACTCACCGGTATTTCTTGACGTAAAGATGCATCTGAAATGTTTTTTAAAATACGTAAAATCGCAGGATGCGTCACCTCATACCATTCAGAAACATTATTATTTGTACGATCTACTGCTAATGTGTACTGAACTAAATCATTGGTACCAACACTGAAGAAATTGCAATATTCACTCAACTGATCTAAAACAAAAACGGCACTTGGAAGCTCAACCATTGCGCCAACAGATATTCGCTCATCAAAAGGAATCTTTTCTAATTTAAGCTCTTTTTTGCAAATTTCCAAAATCTCATTTGCTTGTAACAGATCGTCCGCACTTGAAATCATGGGGTACAGTATTTTTATGCGTCCATAAATACTTGCACGCAACATAGCTCGCAATTGTTTTTTAAAAATTTTTACTTCTCTCAAACAATAACGCATAGCCCGCAACCCTAAAAATGGGTTAGGATCTTTACATAAAGCATTTCCTACAAACTTATCTCCACCTACATCCCACGTTCTCAAAATTACAGGATAAGGCGAAACGCTTTCAACAACCCGTTTGTAAAGTTGAAATTGACACACTTCATCAGGAAAACCTGCTTCCTCCATAAAAGCAATCTCTGAACGAAATAAGCCTACTCCTTTTGCACCAAGTTTTTTGATAACTTCTGATGTAAGCAAATCATCATAAGTTAACCAAAAATCTACCTCAAATCCATCCCTCGATACAGCATCGTATGCAACATTTGAGTCTTCATTAAACTTCACACATTTCGAATCTGGCTCTAAAATCACCAAACCTGAACTTCCATTTAAACTCACCTGCATACCATTCTTCACAAATGTGCATATTTTATCCAAACCTATTACAATAGGTACATTCAAACCTTTCGCCAATATGATCGCATGCGATGTTGAACAATTCTCCTCTAAAACAATGCCTTTTATATCATACTTCTGTAAAAATATTACATCCGAAGGCTCTAACGCTTTTGTAAAAATAATGCTACCTTCTAGATATGAACCCACATGTGCATTTGCTGAATTTGACAACAAATTTTTCATGACCCTAACGGCTACATCCTTCAAATCCAAGTACTTTTCACGAACCTGTAACACATTATGCTGGGAAAATTTCTGAATACAATTTTTAACAACAAATTCTAGGCAAAATTCTACATTTTTTAATTCTGATATCAGTACACTTCGCAACTGCTGCTGAATATAACTATCATCTAGCAAAGCAATTTGAACCTCAAATACATCTGCTTTATCAACCCCCATGGAAAATGCAACTACCTTTTTGCAGTCTGTAAGTTGATGTTTAGTTAACTCCAAAGCCTTTATAAAACGCAACCATTCACCTTCAACTTGCTCTTTTGAAATACTATAACATGGAATAACGGGTAGATCTTTTCTGTAAAGGCCTGCCTTTCCTGTCGCATAACCGCAACTGATACTTGTACCTTGAAAGGGTTTCATAACATTTTACCTATTTTGGTAAATTAGGTTCAAGTCAATAAAAACAAGTCTCTTTGTAAAATGCAATAAAATTTTTCTAAAAACTTTACGCCATTTTATCAGTTATAAAGCCACTTGACAAAAAGATTCATTTAACCTATAAAACTCAGTTATGGAAGAAAAAACATTGGTAATTTTAAAACCTGATTGTATGGAAAAAAACTTAGCTGGTACCATTTTGGAACGTTTCGCTAAATCAGGTCTATCGTTAGCCGCTTGTAAAATGATACAGTTAAATGAAACTATTTTACGCGATCATTATGATTTCCTAGCTGATAAGCCATTTTTTCCAGACATTTTAAAATATATGCAGGAATGTCCTGTACTTGTACTAATTCTTACAGGTAAAAATAGCATTGCTATCACACGCGAGCTTCTAGGCCCCACTGATTCATCCGTTGCACCTAAAGGCACTATTCGTGGTGATTTTGGTGAAAGCAAATCCCGCAACATTGCACACGCTTCTGATAGCCCAGAATCAGCTAAAAAAGAAATCGCCCGTTTTTTTAAGCCAGAAGAAATCTTTTATTAATGTATGGGTAGCCTACCTAAATGTTTTTACCCCACAGAGGTTGTTTTCATTGATAACAGTGAAATTTATCTACAAACGTTAGATTTATTTTTCGGGTCTAATCCTTACCCAACCGTTTTTAAAACCTTTTCGGATCCCGAACAGGCTCTTTGTTACATTAACAATAAGAAAAAAGCGCCTCCTCAAACATTTTGGGAACCTGAGGACACGTTTTCTTCTAATAGTTATGCCTTTAAGTTAAATGTTTTCAGCCTGCACAAAAAGATTTACGATTCGAATCGTTTTAAACAAATCTCTGTAGTTATCGCTGATTACGACTTAGGTCCGAATTGCATAAACGGCGTTGAACTTTGCAATCGTATTCCTAACAAACACCTGCAAAAAATTTTATTTACAGGACAAACAGAACACGATTTTGTCATCAAAGCATTCAACGAAAGAAAGATTCAACATTATGTTCCTAAGCAAAAAATAGCTTCATTGGAAGATGTACTAGAACTTATCAAGCAAATGCAGGAAAAATATTTCCTAAATTTAACAGAATCTTTGCAAGTAGCGCTTACAACTAAGCCCAAATTTCCTCTTGCAATTTATTCTTCTGCATTTCAAACATACTTCAGACATTTGATAAAAACAAATGATATTGAAGAATACTACTTATTGGATGCTGTTGGAAGTTTCTTACTCATCGACCATCAACATAAAGCTCACATTCTTGTTGTCCAAAACGAGGATCAATGCCAAGCAAATTACTTGGAACTTAAGGATGAAGTAGATGAACAAACTCAAACAAAACTCAAAAACCGAGAAATAATGCTGTATGATCCTCATTTTTGGGATGATAAAATTCAAAATCAAAAAAAATGTTTTTTAACACCCGAAAGGATTGAAGATAGAGAATTGCGCACGTCATTTTTCTGTTGTTTAACCAACGATCAAGAGCTTATTAATCTCAAGAAAGCAACTTTTTTTAAAAGAAAAAAGTAAAATTATGCGTTAAACCAAGATGTAACGTCTTGGTTTTCGTTTATAATTTTCCATCCTTTAGGGGTTAGTTGGCGACCTTGAGGTGTACGTTGTAGGTAACCTTCTTGCATTAAAAATGGTTCATGAACCTCCGATAATGTATCAGGCTCTTCGCCAACGGCAATAGAAAGCGTTCGTATACCAACTGGTTTCCCTTGAAAATTATTTGCTAAAACAAATAAAATACGCTTATCCATCTCATCCAAACCATTTTCATCAATATCCAACACCTGTAAAGCTCGACTCGCCGTTTCCGCATCAACCTCAGACATTCCTTTTTGCTGTGCAAAATCTCTCACAAAATAAATTAAATTGTTCGCAACACGTGGTGTTCCTCGCGAACGAGCGGCAATTTCCAAAGCAGCTTCTTCATTTAAGTCAACGTTCAAAAGATCTGCTGAACGTAAAATAATTTTCTGCAAAGCTTCCTTAGAATAATAATTAAGCCGCGTTTGTAATGTAAAACGGGTTCGTAAAGGTGCAGAAAGCAAACCACTTCGCGTGGTCGCACCTAACAGTGTAAATCGAGGAATGGTTAAACGAACACTCCTAGCATTAGGACCTTGATCGATCATCACATCGATGCAAAAATCCTCCATAGCCGAAAACAAATACTCTTCAACAGTTTTTGGCAATCGATGAATTTCATCGATAAACAAAATATCTTTCGATTCTAAATTAGTCAACAAGCCTGCCAAATCAGCCGCTTTTTCAATCACAGGGCCTGAGGTTATATGCACCTTTACCCCCATCTCATTTCCTAAAATGTGAGCTAATGTTGTTTTTCCCAACCCAGGAGGCCCACTTAGCAAAATATGATTAAGTGCATCTTGTCGTTCACATGCAGCCCCCACCATAATTCGAAGACGCTCGATAGTTTTTTCCTGACCTGTAAAATCAGAAAATAACAATGGCCTTAATTTATTTTCTTCCGCAACTATCGGTTCAATAGCGGCTTTATCTGTTGCACTCATTCTTTAAATTCAGCAACCAACTGCGTTAATGTTGATTTAGCATCACCATAAATCATGCGCACATTATCTTTTACAAATAACTCATTTTCAAGACCTGAAAAACCTTTTCCTTGCCCTCGTTTTAAAACAAAAACCGTTTTTGCATTATAAACTTCTAATATTGGCATTCCATACAAAGGAGAATTAGGATTTTCAACCGCTGCCGGATTAACGACATCATTAGCGCCTACCACAATCGCCACATCTGTATCTGGGAAACGCACATTAGCGGATTCTAACTCTGTCAATTGATCATAATCCACATCCGCTTCAGCCAATAACACATTCATATGACCAGGCATACGTCCCGCTACTGGATGAATAGCATAAAAAACATCTGCACCATTATCCATCAACTTTTGTGCCAAATCCTTAACCGCATGTTGCGCTTGTGCAACCGCTAATCCATATCCAGGAACAATAGCAACGGTTCTAGCTGCTTCTAGAACATAATAAGCCTCTTCCAACGTACTTGTTTTCACAGTCCCCTGCAAATTACCTTTAGAAGCTACACTCTTTTTTGCAAAACCACCTAACAAAACTTTTTTTATAGAGCAATTCATTGCTTTACACATAATCAATGTCAAAATAAGCCCGCTTGTTCCAACCAAACAACCCGCTACAATCAAAACCTTATTAAAAACAATCAATCCTGCCGCACATGCAGCCATTCCCGAAAAACTGTTCAATAAAGAAATAACAACCGGCATATCTCCACCACCAATGTGCAAAACAAAAATACCTCCTCCAATCAAACTAAATACTAATAAAGCATAAAAAGCCAACACACAGTGCGAATTCACCCACTCGTACGAACCTAAAAGTAGCAATATCAATAATCCTACATCCAACCATTTTTGTCCACAAAAACTTATAGAACCTGTAGGAATTTTTTGACTCAATTTACCGTAAGCAATTAAACTACCTGTAAAGGTAATACCACCAATTATCAAAGTTAAACAAATAGCTATTTGCGAAAAACAAACCATGCTGTCATAATAAACGGCAAGGATATAATTAAGTTTAATGCCTTCCACAATACCCACGGCTACGCTCGCCAAACCACCAAAACCATTAAACAACGCTACCATTTCTGGCATTGCTGTCATTTGTACCTTTACAGCCATTAATAAACCAATATAGGCACCGATTAAACTTACAGCAAATGTCAATGTTAAATTCTGTGGTGGAAACTTCAATAATGTTACTAAAACTGCCAAAGTCATACCACAGGCTGAAATGCAATTTCCCAAACGTGCTGTAGCTGTCTTCCCTAACAATTTAATTCCATAAATGAGAAGAACAGCTGCAACGATATAAAAAAAGTCTGCATCCATAAAAAACTACTTTCGATGATTTTTAGAGTTAAACATTTTCAACATCCGATCGGTTACCCAATAACCTCCAAAAACATTGATAATCGCAAAAAAAACACCCATATAACTAAAAAACTGCGTTAAAAAATCATGTGCATGCGACAATGCCACCAAAGCACCTATCAAAGTTATCCCCGAAATCGCATTCGTTCCTGACATCAATGGCGTATGTAATTGTGATGGAATTTTAGCAATTAACTCCACACCTAGCCAACTAGCCAACAAAATACAAAAACACAACCAACCGTAATCCATGCTTTTAACACTAAACGCTTAACTTAAAAATGGAAGCGTAAAAATAAAAAAAATAAAACCTCTTAAAAAATCAAATGAGCTACGAAATAAATTTCGCAGCTTTTATTTACTATAAACTTAGGTTAGATATTAGAAAATTTTCGATTTATAAGCAAGGCTAAGAGTATATTTTTCAAACATGTGCTCGCTAGAAATGGAAAAACACCCGACCAAAAAGCCTGTGTCCATCCAACAAAAAACGCTAAATACACGTAACCGCACGCAAACAGAGGAGCTTCTCCCATAATTCCTAGTAAAAACAAGTGAAAAACACGCCTTGATTTTATATGTTCATACATACAACCTGCCACATAAGCCGATGCTAAAAAACCAAAGAGGTAACCTCCGGTAGGACCAAATAATACCGGCAACCCGCACGTAAAATGTGCATAAACCGGCAATCCCAAAGCACCTTCAATCAAATAAGCACCTACGGCAGCAACTGCCAACCGATGCCCTAATACAAATGCCAGAAACAGCACCGTCACCGATTGCAAGGTAAAAGGCACTGGGTACATAGGAATAGAAATTTGCGCACTTACCGCCAACATAAAACTTGCCGACAATACACACGCTATTTTCAAACCTAACGAACGACTTATACGATCTACTATTGTATGCATAATGATATTATAATGTTACTTTTTTATAACGGTACCGTTAATTACAGAATACACTTCACCACCTACATTGATTAGCAAAGCTCCATTCTCTCCAATACCCTCTAAAATTCCACAAATATCCAAATTTTTAGTATCATCATGAACAACAACTTCTTCTCCTGCAAAAGCGAAACATTTCTTTAAATCACTTTCTACACTCGGCATATTATTCATGAGGGCTATAGCTTTTTCAATGACAGCATTTAGGATGTCCTCTTTAGAAATATTTTTTCCACCCTCTAAAACCATTGAAGTTGCTGGCTGATCTATTTCTGCTAAAATTTCCTTAGACAAATTTACATTGATACCAATGCCTACGATTCCATGATAAATGTTTTTTTCTAAGGTTTGATATTCACATAATACCCCTGCGATCTTTTTACCATTTACTAAAGCATCGTTAGGCCATTTGTAAGCTACATGTGCGTCTGGCAAATAATCCTTCATCACCTCTAATACAGCCAAAGAAAAAACGTTGCGCATCATCGCAAAATCATTGGGATCACTCACTTCTATAGGGAAATTCAATGTGGCATAAACATTTCCTGGAATATGAGAAATCCACTTACGCGAGTGCGATCCAATACCTCCTGTTTGCATATCTGCTGTCACTAATACCCAATTATCCTTATTCAAAGCATCCAACTTAACGTCTTTTCTGGAATACAACTGAGTAGAAACTATTTCATTGAAATGAATTCTTTTAACATGCTTACCTAAAATGTCGTACTGAGTAACAATTTCACTTGCTTCTGCCAAAGAGCTACATAGTAGTGATGTAGCTAGTAAACGTACTAAGCTTGAATTTAACACAGAGCTTAGATTATTGTTACACAGATTTATTGTCAAGTGTTTTTATTCACAAACATAATTTAAAAACAAAAATTGATCCAAAATTTTTCCAGATGAATCTCTTAAAACAACTTTTACAGCTCTAACATTTTTATACTTTTTCTCAGCATGCATAATTTTCCATTCCTTTTTACTACGCCAACATTCCCACTCAACACTTGCCACACAAGGCAAACACACCTGCAAACAATCTTTATTGAATGGTTTTTGTACAGCTGTAACGCAGATGGAGAGCCAACGCGATTTTTGTTTACCCGCAACCATTCTTTTCACTTTTACATATAAATGCGCATTGTTATCTATTTTAAAAGCAACTGCTTTTCGAATCCAAGGGGCTGCTTTTAAAAACAGTTCTGTACAATTCACAAAACGCAATTCTTTAGATTCGTGTAAACGCAATTGAAAACATCCAAAAACCATAACACCAATCAAAGAAAACGTTAACGCCAACTCCATTAACGTATAACCTTTTAAATTTTTTGCCTTCATTTGCGATATTTATTGCAAAATAGCATTGACCTAGCAAAACTTTCAATATTTTATTGTAAATATTAGAAGTTTAAATTTATGAATAAAGCAGAATTAATACAAGAAATTCAAAAAAATTTAGGTGAAGCAGCCACAAAAGCATGTGCTGAACGCGCCTTAGAAGCTGTTTTAGAGTCATTTAAAGCCGGTATCGTTAAAGACGGCTCTGTTCAATTAGTTGGTTTTGGAAGTTTTGCTGTTTCTGAACGCAAAGCACGTCAAGGTGTAAATCCTCAAACGGGAAAACCTATTCAAATTGCTGCATCAAAAACAATAAAATTTAAGCCTAGTGCCCAATTTAAAGGCATTTGCTAATCTGTATTGAAGGGATAATCCCTTCATTAACTTTGTTCACGTTTATTTTATGAAATATTCTTTATTGAGTGAGGCTACTAAAGTAGTTCCAAATCATGATGTTTTGATCAATTTAATCTCTAAACGTGTTAGGCAACTTCGCAATGGAGCTGAACCTTTAGTACAATCCCTTGAAAAACTAACTTTAGAAGATATTGCTTTGCGAGAAATCATTGAAAAAAAGATTACCGCTGTTTTTTAAATTTCGGTGAAACGTTCTTCAACATCTTCTTCAAAGTCTATCCTGAATCGAAAACTATCGCACGATTTTTTCATAGGAAAAACGTTCGAAGCAGGTATTGTTTTGAAGGGCACAGAGATTAAATCACTGCGCCAAGGAAATGTGACTTTGACAGAATCTTTCGTAAGACTGGATCGTTATGGGAATCCAACGTGGGTAAATGCTTACATTAATGATTACAAATTTGGCAATACGTACAATCATGATCCTGTTCGTTCGCGTCTCTTACTGCTTCATAAGCGAGAAATAAATGAACTTCGAGGCGCATTAGAAAGAAAAGGTGAAAGCATTTTTCCCGTAAAATTATATTTTAAATCTGGACTTGCCAAATTAGAAATTGCCATTTGTAAAGCTAAAAAGCTTTTTGACAAACGAAGAGATTTAAAGGAACGTGCTGAAAAACGTGATATGGAACGTGCATTGCGCCAAAAATTCAAATGATTCATGTCATCTTATTTCGACCTGAAATTCCACAAAACACAGGTAACATAGGGCGTTTGTGTGCTTGTATGCGCACGCGTTTACATCTTATTCATCCTTTAGGATTCTCATTAACAGATCGTTATTTAAAACGAAGCGGCATGGATTATTGGCAATATTTAGATTTGCAACAACACAACACATGGGAAGATTTTGTACAAAAGGCAGATCGTCCTAAACGCATTTGGTTGTTAACGACACACGCGTCAAAAGCTTATACCGATATGGAATTTCAAGATAATGACGGTATTTTATTCGGAAGTGAAGGATCTGGCTGTCCAGAATATTTACACCAAACCCTGCAAAATTACCGCTTAACAATTCCTATGTTACATCCGCATGTACGTTCGCTTAACCTAGCGACTAGCGTTGGTATCGTACGGTATGAAATTTTTCGCCAATGTCATATTTAAGACTAATTTTTTTATTTGAACCTTGACGTTTGGCTGTGCACTACCTATAAGTACTTTTATGAAAAAAGGCGGAATTCGAGCGTACATTATCTGGATCACAGGTTCTTTATTTTACCTGTATGAGTATTTTGTTCGTGTAGTTCCAAGTGTCATCGAAAACGATCTAGAAATTACTTACTGCGCAACCGCATCTCAAGTTGCAATAGCTGTAGGAATGTATCTGTTAATATATTCCCCCATGCAGTTAATTGTAGGCCCTTTATTTGATACCTGTGGTAGTCGAAAATTATTTTTGCCAGCCAGCGTTATTTTGACATTCAGTTGCTTATTACCTATATTGCCAACACACACCTTAGCTTGTTTTGGTGTAAGTCGATTTCTTATGGGATTTTCGTCCGCTTTTGGTTTCGTAGGCGTTATGTACTTATGCACGGTCTGGTTCCATAAAAAACATCTAGCAACCCTATCCGGATTAACAACCGCACTAGGATTATTAGGCGCCATTGCAGCCCAAACCTCGCTTTCTTGGATCAACAACGCCTGGGGATGGCAAAGTATCTGGATCATTTCTTTTATATTTGGAATTTTTATAACACTTTTGCTTTTAATTTTTATTCCCAATGCCCCTGATTGGCTACCTAAGCCCAAAGGGAAACATATATGGATACAATGCAAAGACAATTTAATTTACGTTGCTAAACGCTGGCCAACTTGGAATATAGGATTGATTTCAGGTGCTTTGTTCATGCCACTAGCTGTTTTTGCTGATTTATGGGGAATTCCATATTTTACTAAAATTTGTAACTTTTCAATGACTGAAGCTTCACAATTAACCTCCATTTTAAACCTAAGTTGGGCTTTAGGTGCACCTATCGTCGGTTGGATATCAGATACGCTCAATACGCGCAAAACTCCATTGTTAATAAGTGGATTATCAAGTGGTATTCTTTTAGCCATATTAGTTTTATGCCCATCCTTATCATTTATAACAACAGCTATTTTATTAATAGGACTTGGCTTTTGTGCAAGTGGACAAGTAATCGGTTTTATTGCCTGTGCAGAACTTAATCCACCTCAAACAAACGCGAGTTCTATTGCCTTTGTCAACATGATTATTATGGGATTCTGCGGCCTTATACAAGCTTTGGTTGGGCACATGATTGATTGTTACAGTCTTGATTACTCTATCACTGTCGCTTACCAAATAGGTTTAGGAACCATTGTAATAGCTTTATTCGCAACCTCATTTATATTTGGTCTGTTTTTCAAAGGGAAAACAAAATACAATAAAGCTTAATGTTTCTGTAAAATCTCAAAAATTTCTTCAAAATTGCGACAACAAAAACAATTCTCAATTTCCTGTGGTTTTTGTGTCAAAAGGATTGAATGAATATGAGCGGCTTGCCCCGTTTCTACATCTGATATTCGATCCCCAATCATCCAACATTTATTGGGATTTAAATTAAATTCCTCCAAACATTCTAACGTAAATTTAGGTGAAGGTTTACGATAAGGACAAGGGTTATCAGGGGTACCTACCGCACAACAAATGCGTGCAAAAACATCTTCACCCAAACCTAACAGCTCAATCAAACGACGATTGCACTGATTTACTTCTGACATCGTAAAAAAACCACGATTAACACCGCTTTGATTCGAATGCAAAAAAAACAACCAATTTTTTGCCTTCAATTTTGCTAAAAATTCCCTAACACCCGGTAAAAGTTGAACACCTTCAGGATCTGATAAATAACCCCGATCTACAATTAACGTACCATCACGATCCAAAAATAGGGCTGCCTGCTCACTGTACATAATCTAATAATTCTTGCGGGGTCACCGAAGCGGTTCCCAATTTTCCAACAACAACACCTGCTGCAACATTTGCAAAACAAGCCGCTGTTATTAATGGCATTTTTGCACACAACGCTAATGTTAAAGCCACCAACGAAGTATCTCCAGCACCTGAAACATCAAAAACCTCTCTTGCTTGCGTTGGCGAAATTTCACCATTCCCATTGGCATCCAAAAGTGCCAATCCATCTTCTCCTAATGTAATTGCTAAATATTTTACTGAATATTTTTCTAAAATACATTTAGCTACTTTATTCACAGAAAATTTTTCGTGCGGCCTAAATACTAAACCGCTCAATTTCAAAGCCTCTTCACGATTCGGTTTTAAAAGATCTACCCCACTGTAATCAAGTTCATGTGTAGGTTTAGGATCTAATGCCAACAAGAAATCATGTGATGCCTTTAATGTAACTAAACGATTTAATAATGTTTGCGTGACAGAACCTTTGTTATAATCAGAAACCACAACAGCATTCACATTTGCAACCAGCGCTTCTAACTGTTCATAGATATATTCAACTTGTTCTTCTGTATAGAAAGATTCTCGATCCAAACGACAAAGTTGCTGCTTTCTTACTACCACACGCGTTTTAATAATGCTGTTTAAATTTTCTCGAAAATTAAAGGCATGAACATCAACACCCGCGTCTGTCAATAGATTCTTCATCGTTTCACCTGCGGCATCTCTGCCCATAGGACCCATCAAACTTACTTGACATCCTAGCTGCTTTAAATTCAGCGCTACATTACAAGCACCTCCCAAACGATAAGTATCATGATCAATGGCAACCACAGGAACAGGAGCTTCTGGTGATATCCGACTTACATCTCCCCAAATATAATGGTCCAACATACAATCGCCTATCACTAAAACTTTTAACGAAGGAAGTATCTCTAAAATATTATTAATTTGACTTCTATCTAATAAACACATAATAATACGCGTACAATGAAGTTCTGGCTTAAATTAATACTTGCGTCAATCGTAATTTTCACTTCTTACAATTCATCCGCCGAAAAAACACTTCAAAAAAAAACTAAAAATTCTGCAATACAAACGAATTCCTTACAAAAAACGTCGCTGTTGCCAAAACGCACTGTAACCCGTTGCAAAAAAACTCACCCATCCAAACCACTTCCCAAAAAACAATCTGTAACATCTCCAATCCTATGTCGATGGCCCACAGATAATACTGCATTTTATGATGGGAAAGCATTAGAAAATTATATACAATCAACGTGCAGCGGGAATCCCATATCAGGTACCTATGGCTGTGTTCGGAATAACGGCACACGTTTTCACGAAGGTATCGATATAAAATCCATCCATCGAGGACGTAAAAATATTCCTCAAGATAAAATTTTTGCCTGTTTACCTGGAACCATTGCTTACATTAACGAAAAACCAGGAACAAGTCTTTACGGAAAATACATTGTACTTGAACACACGGAACCTAACCTTCATTTTTATTCAATGTATGCACACCTTAACGAAGTTTCAAAAACATTAAAGGTTGGTCAAAAGATCCAACAAGGTGCACATTTAGGACAAATGGGGCATTCTTCTTGTTCAACCATTCCCATTTCAAGGGCACATCTACATTTCGAAATCGGATTAAAACTCGGTTCTGATCAAACCTTTCAACAATGGTACCTTTCACAAAAATTTTCATCCCGCAATTACCATGGGGCATGGAATGGAATGAACCTCGTAGGATTAGACCCACTTGCTTTTTTAAAATCAAAAACTTCTTTTAAAACTTTTTTGCAAAACCAACCGATTGCATTTACACTAAAAATTTATACAGAAAAACTTTCTGAATATATTAAAAAAAACTCAGCTTTAGTCACCCAGGCGAATTCATCCAAAAAAATTTACGGCTGGCAAGTCTCCTTCAATTGGGTAGGAGCACCCTTGCATTTTGAACCTCTTTTTAGTCCTTCGACAAAAAAAATTTTATTGCACTTTTATGACAAAAATGAACTTTTTCGCTTAGGTAACCGACATACACTCGAATTTGATGTTAAAGGTAAACCTTACATCGGAAAAACATTACAAAGGCAACTATTTTGCTTGTGGGGCGAGAATTTTCCTACAACATTTTAAAATTACAAACATCCTATCCAACACAAATCTCCTTCATAAACAACTTCAAAAACTTCCAATAAATCTTTTGTTTTTAATAGTAAACATCCCTGTGATAATGGCCGTGGTATGAAACGTTCTAAATTAGTTCCGTGAATATAAACACAACGTTTATAGGTATCACAAAAACGATGCGTTTTTATATCCACACCACGGTTAATTCCCCATTCACATCCACGTAAACGTAAAATACGCGTAACAATTTTTGCCTTTTCACGCATATCATTGGCTTGCGGAATTTGCTGACCTGTAAACTTTCGAGCAATAAATTCACCATTTTCAGGAACGTTGTAACCTATTTTTTCACAAATACGATGCAAACCCGTAGGTGTACCTCCACTATTTTCTAAGCAACAAATAGGTGCCTTACTGGAAGAAAATTTGTACACACCCTTTACCTGAAATCCGATATAATTCCATACCAAAATATACATTTGATGCGTCGATAAATCCGCAACTATTAGGTGTAAATTTTCTTTTAAAAAAGATAAATATGGTAATAATTTATTCCAAAGTTTGCGCTCTAGTTGCTGACATTTCACTTTCTTCATCCGCTAATGTTTTCAAAACTAAAGAAGCTCGATCCAACTGTTGTTGGCAACATTTTTGGTAAACTAAACCTTCTTTGTATTTTTCAATCAAGAGTTCCAAAGGAACTTCGCCTTGTTCAAGCGATTGCACAATAGCTTCCAATTTTTGAAGTGCTTCTTCAAAAGAAAGCATTTTTTTTCTTTTCTTAGAATCCATAATGTTTACAGTATAAGAACACAATAAAAATAAAAGGTCAAATTCATAAGGGAAGGAAAAGTATGTTAAAAGAAGTTTTATGGAGTTTGTTAACCGCTTTCCTGCTAGTGGAAACCCTGCTTCTTCTCTTAAATGGAAACAACATTCGAAAAAACTTAAACCACAACATTTTTAAGGAATTTATCGATGATGCAACTTTTAAAAAAGCTACTGCCTACTCGCTAGTTCGAAATCAATTCGCTTTGTTGCAATTATTTTATAAAGGTATCATTTTAAGTATAATCCTAGGAATGAATCTGATTCCAACCTATTTAAATTGCTTTCAGCTTACTTCGCAATTATGGTTACAAAGTTGCCAATTATTTTTGTGGAATTATTTGTTATCTCTATGTTTTTTACCCTTAGAATACTTTGATACATTTAAAATTGAAAAAGATTTTGGTTTCAATCGATCTGGGAAGAAACTTTGGTGGCTCGATCAACTCAAGGGTCTAATTGTAGGCGCTTGTATTAATATCCCTGTATTTTCTGCACTTCTGTTTTTACTCGAAAAATTTACCCATTCATGGTGGATTTTAGGAGCTCTAGGTAGTTTAATTTTGCAAATCACATTTTTGTGGCTTTATCCAAAAATTATTTTACCCCTATTCAATAAACTAACCCCCTTGGAAGAAGGAAGCTTAAAAACACGTTTAAATGCCCTTGCTCAAAAAGCTGGGTTTGCAGCAGCGGCTATCAAGGTCTTAGATTCTAGTAAACGTTCGACGCACTCGAATGCATACTGCAGCAGTTTAGGGAAAATTCAAAACATTGTCCTTTTTGATACACTGCTCAAAAACTTTTCTGACGAAGAAATTGAAGCCATTTTAGCGCACGAAATTGGTCATTACAAACACAAACACATCTGGAAGACACTGTTAACCTCCACCATTTTTGCCCTTCTTGGATTAAAATTATGCGATTTATTGCTCCAAAATAATTGGTTAGCCCAACAATTTGGTTTGCCACATACCACCGCATTATTATTACTCATTACTTTATCTACCTTTATAAATCTTTTTACTTACTGGTTTAACCCATTCCTCAATTATTTCTCTAGAAAATATGAATATGAAGCAGACGCTTTTGCCAATGCACAATCTCCCTCATGCGGTCACAACCTTATTCAAGCGCTTAAAAAATTATACCGCGAAAATTTAAGCAATTTGTTTCCACATCCTTATTACAGTACTTTTCATTATTCACACCCAACATTGATAGAAAGAGAAAACGCAATCCATGGAAAAAACTGTTTTTCAAAAAATCATTGATCGTGAAATTCCTGCAAAAATTGTTTATGAAGATGATCAATGCATTGCTTTTCATGATATCACACCGCAAGCCCCCGTTCATTGTCTGATTGTTCCTAAAAAACATATACAACGTCTTGTTTCAATGAATCAGCAAGATGTACCGTTAATGGGGCATCTGTTCTTGGTGGTTACCCAAGTTGCCCATCTTCTAGGCATTGATAAAACAGGATTCCGCACGGTTATTAATTGCGGCAAAGATGGTGGTGAAACGGTTCCTCATTTACATATTCACCTCTTAGGTGGACGTTCTTTACAATGGCCTCCAGGATGAAATGAGTACAATAAACACATCCTCAATCAAACGATACCTATGAAACAAAAAACATTACAAAATTCTTTTCATGTAGAAGGCAAAGGGCTGCATACAGGCGCTAATGTAAACGTTACGATTACTCCTGCTCCAGAAAACAATGGTATTATTTTTCATGTAAAACAACAAGAAACTACTACCATTATTCCAGCAACAATCGAATACATCGATGATCTCATACGAGGAACAACGCTTTCTAAAGATGGCGTTAAAATTCACACGGTTGAGCATTTATTGAGTGCCCTTTATGGCCTTGGAATTGATAATGTTATCATTCAGGTAGATGGTTTAGAAATACCTATTCTAGATGGATCTGCCAAGCCGTGGGTTGAAGGTTTTTTAAAAGTAGGGATAAAAACACAATCTGTAGAAAAAAATTTTTTAGAAATTACAGACCCCATTTCAATTGTAAAAGATGATCGATCTATTATGATTTACCCCTGTGATGATTTTAAAATCACATGTACATCCACCGATGATCGAAAAACACATACACAATACCTATCCTTAACGATTGACCCTGAAAGTTACGTTCAAGAAATCTCCAAAGCACGCACCTTTACTGTATATGAAGATATCGAACCTCTTATTAAGATGGGCAGAATCAAAGGAGGAACGCTTGACTGTGCTATCGTTATTAAAGGAGATAAAATCCTCTCTAATGAACCACTTCGGTATAACGATGAATTCGTTCGACATAAAATTTTAGATATTATTGGTGATTTAGCCCTTTTGGCACGTCCTATCAAAGGGCATGTCATTGCAGTAAAAACAGGTCACGCACTTAACGCAAAACTTACTCAAGCAATTATTACGCAAACAGAACAAGAAAATCTGCCAATTTTTTCTAGTAGCGAACCTGTATTGCTCGACATCAATACTATTTTAAAACGTCTACCTCATCGTTACCCGTTTATTATGGTAGACCGTGTCATGAGTGCCACAGAAGATACATTAACGGCTTTAAAAAACATCTCTGTCAACGAACCCTGTTTTCAAGGTCACTTCCCAGAAAATCCTATTTTCCCAGGTGTTCTTCAAATCGAAGCCATGGCCCAAGCAGCAGGACTATTGATGGGACTAAACCTAAAGCACGATACCTATAAACATGTTTTTTTCATGAGCGCAGATAAAATCAAGTTTAGGAGCATTGTTTCTCCCGGTGATCAGCTGCGCATCGAAGTTAAACTTTTAAAAATAAAAAATAACCGTATTGGTTACGCAGAAGGTCAGTGTTTTGTTAAAGATAAACTGGCTTCATCTGCTGAATTAATGTTTATGATTTCTAACGAATAAAAATATGACTATTCACCCTACTGCTATTGTTGAATCTGGAGCTCAGCTGGGCCAACATGTTACAATTGGTGCATATGCTTACATTGGCCATCACGTTGTATTGGGTGATCATTGTGTCGTTGAACACCACGCAACTATCGATGGCCATACCACCTTAGGGCATCACAATATCGTTTATCCTTACAGTTTCTTAGGTGCACAAACACATGATCTAAAACATAAAGGTGGAACATGTTTCTTAACCATCGGAAACCATAATGTTTTTCGCGAATATGTTTCTATTCATACAGCGACCTCTGATGGTGATGCAACCGTAATTGGCCATAATAATTATGTTCTAGCTTTCAGCCACATTGGGCACGATTGCCAACTGGGGAATAATATCATCATGAGTGCACAAGTAGCCACAGGAGGACATGTGCACATCGGCAATTATGCTAACATTGGTGGAAATTCATCTATTCATCAATTTTGCCACATTGGAGCTTACGCCATGCTAGGTGGGCACTCATTTTTAAAAAAAGATATTCCACCTTTTATGATTGCTTGCGGTGTTCCCGCTGTAGCCAAAAGTTACAATCGCATAGGCATTTTACGACAAGGATTTTCCGAAACAGAACGCATTGCTATCAAACAAATATTTAAATTGCTTTATGAATCTGACTTAAACCGAAGTCAAGCGATCGAGCAAATTCGACAATTACCTTCACTTCAAAGCTTAGAGCGTGTACAAACTACACTCTTTCAATTTTTACAGCAAAAATCCTATCGTGGACTTATCTAAATGAATAAAAATACGCCAAAAAACTTTATTCCAATACCTTTTCAATATCACGAAGAAATTGAACTCACAATTTCAACATTAACGAATGAAGGGCGCGGCATCGGCCGCATCAACAACTGGACCATTATGGTACCTTTTGTCATCCCAGGTGAAAAAGTCAAAGTTCGCATTTTTAGAAATCATAAAAATTATTCAGAAGCCGATTTGGTTAAAATAATAGAACCTTCACCTAAACGAACGGCTTCACCTTGTCCATTGTTTGGTCAATGTGGCGGCTGCCAATATCAACATATAGATTACGCAGAACAACTTCAATGGAAACAACAGCAAGTTATTGATTGTTTCGAACGTATTGGTCAGTTAAAAGTTAC
The DNA here is from genome assembly GCA_934691225.1 of uncultured Opitutales bacterium. Classification (GTDB taxonomy): domain Bacteria; phylum Verrucomicrobiota; class Verrucomicrobiia; order Opitutales; family UBA9783; genus UBA1183. Next base: position 483,231 of record CAKUSQ010000001.1, on the reverse strand, counting down.
CGTAAATCCATTGATTCCATCCGAAAAAACATATGGTTATCGCACCAAATTAACCCCTCACTTTGAACGTCACAACGATCAATGTCCTATTGGTTTTTTGCAAGAAGGTACCCAACATAGACTTGTAGATGTTCCACAATGTTTGATCGCCAGTGAAGCAATTAACAAAGCACTTCCGCAAATTCGTACACAAATCAAGCAATCCAATGTTCGTCATGGCACATTGCTTTTACGCGAAACACAAACAGGGGTGGTTTCTGATTTTAATACTATTTGCGAAACATTTATCCATAATTTAACTTTTCAATTCCCGGCAGGCAGTTTTTTTCAAACGAATCCTTATATTTTAAAAGCCATATTTTCATTTTTAACTCAACGCTTGCAAAATCGAACTGATATTCAATATCTTATCGACACTTACTGCGGTGTAGGTGTTTTTTGCATTGCATTGGCAGCGCATGTACAAAAATTTCTTGGGATAGAAATCGATGAAAAATCTATACAATTGGCCAATAATAATATGAAAAATAATCATATTGATAACGGTCAATTTGTTGCAGGGAATGCCACTACTATTTTTGAAAATGCAACTTTTCCTGCTGACAAATCTTGGGTTATTATGGATCCACCGCGCAAAGGTGCTTCTGAAGACTTTATACGTCAATTAGTAAATTTTTCACCTAAACTCATTAGTTATATTTCTTGTGCTCCCGACACGCAAGCGCGTGACCTAAACCGCTTGTTAACACTAGCACCTCAATACAAAATTACTGAAGTTCAGCCTTTTGACATGTTTCCACAAACTAAACATATGGAATGCATTGCTATTTTAGAACGCGAATAAACTCTATGAATCGAATCATTGATCGTTATATTTTTAAAGAATGGCTAAAGACGCTTAGTATCGCTATTATGCTGATTTTAGGCATCTTGATTCTAGAAGATATGTACAAAAACTTAAAAAATTTTCTAGAACGCGATGCCAATTTTATAACGCTGCTTACTTATTACATTTATTTAATTCCTAATTGCTTCTGCACTGTTTTACCCATCTCATTTTTCATTTCTGTTTTATATGTTTTAAACGATATGCAGTCGCATAATGAAGTGGTTGCTTTACGCGCCTCTGGAATGACCGTTTTCAAAATTACACGTAGCTTTTGGTTAGCTGCTCTTTTGCTTACAGCACTGATGATTGCTCTAAATGCCTATCTGTTACCATACGCTTCTGATCAAATGCGACAAATTGTGGCACAAATTGATTTCAATGACCAAAAAAGAAAAACAGGAAAGACGGACAACATTGGCATTCAAAGACATTTATGCCTTCATAATGAAAAAGCAGGTCGCTTGTGGCATATCAACACATTCAGTTTGTATACTCAAAAAGGTAGCTTTGCTACTCTCTCTTTAATAAACCAACAAAAACGAGAAATCGAACGTATCGAAGCCGCTGAAGTTTATTACGACCCTCAACAAAAAACGTGGACATTCCAAAATGGTAAACATTGGTATTTTGATCCTCATGTATTTATTCCTTCTCGATTTACAACCTTTCAAGAAGAAAGTATCACCTGTGAAGAAAACCCTCAACTTATGAGTTTTATTCATAAACCGTTAAAATATTTAGGAATAAACGAGTTAAAGAAAATTCTCAATTTTGTCCCTAAAAATCATCCACGATTTTTGGAACATACCATCAAATATTTTTCCTTACTATCCAGTCCATTAATTTGTTTCATGATTGTTTTACTAGCTATTCCTTTTTCATTAAGTGGTGTTCGTACAAATCCTATGGTAGGAGTTTCAAAAGCTTCAGGTCTTTTTTTTGCGTACTACATTGTCGGAAGCATTGGTCGAATGCTCGGGACACAAAACATCCTTTCCCCCTTAATAGCTGCATGGTTCCCTAATTTGCTAATGTTGTTTATTGGAATTATTTTGTACCAACAACTTGCTCCTAAATGATAAAAATATGCCATGGTTTTCTCAGAGTTGTTTGGATAATATTCGGCAGCGTGTCTCTATCGTTGACGTTGTAACACCTTATGTTCAACTAAAACCTTCAGGTCATTATTTAAAAGGATTAAGTCCTTTTTCACATGAAAAAACACCTTCGTTCTTTGTAGATCCACAAAAGAATATTTTTAAATGTTTTAGCACTGGATATGCCGGCGACATGTTTCGATTTTTAGAATTAAAAGAACAGCTAAGCTTTTCCGAAAGTGTTGAATGGTTATGCGATCGATTTAATATCCCGATAGAATACAACCATGTGTCCACACAAAAGACAACAAACGCATTTTCGACAAAAAAAATTCTTTTCTCCATTTACGAAAGTGCCACAACCTTTTTTAAGCAACAATTCTGGGCTAACAACGACACAGCAGAATTGACACGGAAATATTGGGAAAATGAACGACACTTTTCATTATCAACCGCAACCACCTTTAATGTAGGACTTGCCCCTACTGATTATTCACTGTTGTATTCATTTTTAATAAATCGCGGATTTGCTTACGAAAACTTATGTGAAAGTGGTTTATTTTACCGACCTAAACAAAAAAACAAACCACTTATCTGTCGCTACCAAGGACGCTTAATTTTACCTATTTGTGATGTACAAGACCGGACGATTGCTTTTTCAGGTCGCCAACTTCCATTTTTAGAATTGCCTCAGGATCCCACACGAGAAGCCAAATATGTAAATTCTCCTGAAACACCCATTTTTGTTAAAGGTAAAGAGTTATTTAACTTAGCAAAAGCACGGCAAAACATTTCTAAGGACAGTCCTTACCTTTACCTTGTAGAAGGACCTCTCGATGTTATTCGATGTTGGGAATGTGGCCTCACAACAACCGTAGCTCCCCAAGGAACCGGGTTAACAGAAGATCAATTGAAACTTTTAAAACGATACGATACAACGATCATTGGGATGTTTGATGGTGATGCTGCAGGGATAAAAGCTGGAATTCGCCTCATGAACTTAGGCATCCCTTTAGAAATTCCGATCAAATATTATTTGTTAGATGCCCAAGAAGATCCCGATTCTGTTTTTCTAAAAGAACCTCAGCGCTGCCAACATATTTTGGACAACGCACTTACACCTATTTCATTTTTTATTCAAATTTTCAAAAACTTGAATTATAGTGCAGAAGAAATTCATCGCCGTGTACTTCAACTTGTATTTCCGATTATTCAACGTTGCGATTCATCCGTATTACGTTTTGAGCTTGTTCAATCGTTGGCACAAGCTTTAGGATTTCCCCCTAAAATACTGGAAGAAGAGCTTAATCGATTAGAAAGTAAAGAAATACCCTTTTCAAACGACACTGTTAAAGAAACTGCTCAACGGAAAATGACACACTGCTCGGACACGCTTGAAGGACAGTTATTTATGTTTTTGCTACACGCCCCCCAATGGACACCACAAATTCTTAAAAACTTATCTTTGGACTGGATTGATACTTCAGAAACTGTTGGGCAATTACTTATGAGAATTCTCAATGAATTTCAAGAAAATGGGCTAGAAGATCTTTACGATCGCTCATCATGGAATTTAACAAATAACGAAGAAGAAATTTGGTGTCAACTGTTAGCTAATCCTTTTGACCAAGAAAACCAAATGGAAAGTTTAAAGCTCATTTTACAACAAATGCATCGACGTTTTTTAAAAAATTTAATTTCTGCCATTGACAAAGAAATGATAAAAAGTTCTAACATCAATGCAGAGCTTTTTAAAAAATTACAAATGGATCGATTCTTATATAAAAAAGCATTGGCGAATGTTACATCGTCAATTTGTTTAGAAAGACAATAAGCCAATTATTTCTCTATGGTCATTCAACGTAAAGCAAAAGTTATCAAGGCAAGCGAAATTTTAAATGAGAAAATTCGACAACTCATTGCACTTGCAAAACAACAAGGGTTTTTAACTGTACAGGATATTAACAGCCATCTTCCTGAAAGCGTTAAAAAAGCAGACGAAATTGAAAATGTTATCAATATACTTGAAAATCTTGAAATTGATATTCTTGATAACGAAGAAGCTGAACGTCAACGCCAGCAGGATGAAGTTTCTGAATCAGGTAACATTTCCGTATCTTCTGAAGAAAGCTTTGAAGATCCTGTTCGCATGTATTTAAAACAAATGGGGCAAGTTCCTCTGTTGAGTCGAGAACAGGAAGTTTTAATTTCAAAACGTATTGAAAAAGCTGAATACGCTGCTCAAGATAGGCTATTTTCTATAGCATTATCATTAAACTTTCAGCGCGATTTAGCTAATAAACTTTTACAGCACCATGAACGTTTTGACAAAATTGTTGTTGATAAAAAAATTGAGAGTCGCGAAGAGTATTACCAAACCCTCGAAAAACTCATTGGGCAATGTGACAGTATAGGTGAGCAACTCAACAAAATTTGGCAGGAATATTGGGCAACAACAGAACCTGAAAACAAAGAAAAACTGCTTGCTCGTTACAAGAAATACGAAGCTCAATTAAAACCCATCTTCAAAAAATTTTGCTTCAAATTAAAAGTTTTTGAAGAATTTTTAACACAATTTTCTCCCCTTATTCGAGAAATTGAAAATATTCAAGATTGTTTGCAATCCGTACATCGCAATTCAGGAAATGTAAAGTTCAAAACCATTGATACGGAAAAAATGCAGCAACGTTTAAAAGAAATCGAAGGAGAAATTCGACTTCCCGTTCAAGAACTTATCGATACTGTTAAAATTGTTCGAAAACATATTAAAGAGGCACACATTGCAAAAACAGAAATGGTAGAATCTAATTTGCGCTTGGTTATAAGCATTGCAAAAAAATACACTAACCGAGGTTTGTCATTTTTAGATCTAATTCAAGAAGGTAATATGGGATTGATGAAAGCAGTTGAAAAGTTTGAGTATCGTCGCGGTTACAAATTTTCAACCTATGCAACTTGGTGGATTCGCCAGGCCATTACACGTTCCATCGCTGATCAAGCCAGGACTATTCGCATTCCTGTTCACATGATAGAAACTCTTAACAAAGTTATTCAAGCACAAAAACAGCTCGTGCAAGAATTAGGCTATGATCCAACACCTGAAGAGGTTGCGGAAGAATTGCAAGTTCCTGTAAATCGCATTGAAGCTATTATTAAAATGGCTCAACAGCCAATCTCATTGCAAAGCCCTGTAGGAGAAAGTGAAGATAGCTGTTTTGGCGATTTTATTGAAGATAAATCCGCCGATGATCCATCCGATGCTACAGCGTATAACTTGTTGAAAGAAAAATTCCTTTCGGTATTGAATACATTAACTGATCGCGAACGTAATGTGTTATCCTTGCGTTTTGGCCTTAGCGATGGTTATAGTCGTACTTTAGAAGAAGTTGGCAAAGCATTCAATGTAACACGCGAAAGAATCCGCCAAATCGAGGCTAAAGCCCTTCGTAAGATGCGTCATCCAACACGTTTGCGGCAATTTAAAGGATTTTTAGAAGGTGAAGCAGACCAACAACAAGATGCCAGTTTTGATTCATTCCAAAAACCTAATCGGAAGCAGGAAAAATTAGAACTTATCTCTCAATTACGGCAATTGGGTATCCGCCCTGATGGTACCTTTGAAGATTGATAGGATAAAATTCTCATAACGATTTGTTCTTTTTGTCAAAGAATAAATCGTTTTGTAGCTTGTGGATTATTTATTTTGGTTACAAAGTATTTGTAATGCTAAAGCTGCAGCTTTTTCTTCTGCTGCCTGCTTACTAAAATCACTGGCTTCGGCTAAAACACGATCTCCCATCGAAACCGACATTAAAAACTTGCGGCGATGTTCCGGTCCATAAATTTTTACAACATGGTAATGAAGCTCATGAAACCGTTCACCCAAAAATTCTTGCAGACGACCTTTTGCATTAATCTGATTAAAATTCTTAAGGACCTTTTCTTTAATATCTCCAAACCAACGCAATACACAACACGAAGCAGTTTCGTAATCGCTATCCAACCAAAGGCTACCAATAATTGCTTCCATAGAATCTTCTAAAATCGAATCTACTATTGTACAATGATCATCAACACATAACACATCCGGAACTGATAAAGCTTTCGACAAAACAACTAATGAACGTCCTCTTGCTAAAATCGTATAAGCTTTTGACAAAAATCCTTCCATTTGCCCAGGGAAAATATCGAAAAGCTGTTTCCCTAACACAGCACTGAGAAAACGATCCCCTAAAAATTCAAGACGCTGAAAGTGATATTTCACTGACGCACCGGGTCCACATACCCGAATAAAAGATGGATGCGTCAATGCTGCCACTAAAAGATCAATATTTTTATAATGGTAACCCAACCGCTCTTGAAAGCGCAATAATGCATCCTTATTAAACTTCAAATTGCTCTCCCAAGTAAAACTTACGACTCTGAGGATCATGCAACAACGTATCGCGATCCCCTGAACTTAAAACCTTCCCATCATAAAGCAAATAGGCACGATCCACAACACGTAACGTTTCACGAACATTATGATCTGTGATAAGTATACCGATATTTTGCTTTTTAAGATCCAAAATAATCTGTTGAACTTCTTGTACACTAATAGGATCAACCCCACTAAAAGGCTCATCCATGAGTAAAAACTGCGGATGCGTTACCAATGCACGTGTAATTTCTAAGCGTCGACGCTCACCACCACTTAACGTAAAAGCTTTTTGCTTAGCTACCTTTGTAAGGCCTAAATTCTCCAATGCCACTTGCGTTTGACTTCGTATTTCCGCTTTCGATAAATCTAACGTCTCTAAAATTGCACGAATATTATCTTCAACCGTTAATTTTCTAAATACAGAAGCTTCTTGTGGAAGGTAACCAATACCACGACGAGCACGTAGATACATAGGCAAACGTGTGATATCGTCATCGTTGAAAATCACTTTACCGCGCGTCGCAGCAATTAATCCAACGATCATATAAAAACAAGTCGTTTTACCAGCCCCATTGGGTCCCAATAACCCAACTACTTCACCTGCTTTTACCTCAATATTAACACCGCGAACAACTTCTCTATCCCCGTACACTTTAACGAGTTCCTTGGCGGCAATAAATGGACTTTTTTCTAACATTTTATTCAGAAAGCACTACTTGTGACCGATTTCCACCCTCAGGATTTTCAACAATAACCCGTTCAGATGATTTGTAAAATGTAATTTTTCCACCTCGAAAAGTCCCTTGTGAAGAACAGTGAACCACCGGATCTTCTGTTAAGACCATTTTGGCTTCTTTGGGATAAATTTCAGCTCGATTTGCACGCGCGCGCTTCACCTCTCCTGATTCACCATCTTGAGTCTCTAAAAAAACACTTTGTGTAGCAATAATCAACCGAATTTGCCCCATCTGAGAAGTTCGCTCTTTTGTCTCCGAACGCTTCAAAATATAGGAAAAGATTTCCTTTTTCATCACAGGAATCGTTAATCCATAAACCCAAAAAGAAATTTTTAAAGGGTTTTCACGCTCCGTCCATGGAACCATGTAAACCCACATACGCCCGGCAGATCCAAAAAAATTTACATTTTTAATTTGCACATCCCCTTCAAATACAAACTCATTATGATCCTTAAAGCGCAACATTTCCATACGATCACTTGTAATCACCGTTGAAGGATCAAGTGCATAAAGACGAATCTTCATGGCACATATGAACAAAAAAACCATCGATCGTATAAATACTCTAGTCATAAAACATCGCACTTGCATTTTTACCAATATAAATTTTCGAAAAAGCCTGCCCGGAATGCTTACCATCCCACTGCCAATTTTCCCCCAAAATGGTATATGTTGGATGCGTAACCGTCAACAATGTTTTTCCAAAAGCCTGCTGCGTTTGCAAAGAAATAACAGCTTTGTCGCTCCTTACAATCATATCAACTTCTTGATTTTGTCCAGGGCAAAAAAACGTAATGTACATTTTTTGTATTTTTATTTTTGCATCCGAAATGTATTTCACTTGGCTACCTTGACACTGCCATACCTTTACACCCTGCTCATTAAAAAAAGGAGAAAAAAATCCTTGCAAAGGCTCACTTGCTTGAAAACGAAATAAATTACCGCTTGCAATCCCTGGTTTAAACAACATAAAACCTACAAATATGATTTGAAAAAAGGCAGACAAACAAGACTGTTTTTTGACGCTGCTCACTTTTTTCAAAACATTTTGCATTACTTAAGAAGCTGACTGTGCTGACATAGCTGCTTTACGGCTCAATCGAACACGACCACGTTCATCTATACCTAAACACATCACAATCATCGTATCGCCTTCCGAGCAAACATCGCTAGGGTGTTTTACTTTGCAATCCGACAATTCAGACACATGAACAAGACCTTCTTTTCCAGGTAAACATTCAACAAACACACCAAAATCTTTAACTGACTTTACGATAGCCTGATAAATTTTACCGACTTCAATTTCTTGATCCAGTGCCTTTATTTCAGCAACAACCTGCTGTAAAGCAGCATCATTACGAGCATACACCAAAACTTTTCCTGAATTATCCTCACAAATATCAATTTGACATCCTGTCGATTCCGTTAAACGTTTGATATTTTTTCCTCCAGGACCAATAAGCGTTCCGATTTTCGAAGGATTGATTTGAATTGTTTCAAAATGCGGTGCAAATGCGCTAATATGCTTTCTAGATTCCGGCAGCGTATACATCATAACATCCAAAATCTTTGAACGAGCACGCGAATTTTGATAAATAGCCTCTTCCATAATCGAAAGCGGTAAACCAGCAATTTTCAAATCCAGCTGAAATCCTGTAATTCCCTTGGATGTACCACAAATTTTAAAATCCATATCACCATAGTGATCCTCATCACCAATGATATCCGTCAATAGTTTATACGAAGTTATTTTATGTTCTGAATCATAGCGTGTAACCAAACCTATGGATATTCCTGAAACTGGAGCCAAAATTGGAACACCTGCATCCATCAAAGCTAAAGTTCCTCCACAAACAGAAGCCATAGACGTTGAACCGTTAGAGCTCATAATATCGGAAACAACACGAATAGCGTATGGAAAATCAACTTCAGATGGAATAACTGGCAACAAAGAACGTTCTGCTAAAGCACCATGGCCAACCTCACGCCGGCTGATAAAACCAAAACGACCAACTTCTCCTACAGAATAAGGAGGGAAATTATAATGTAATATAAACGATTTAGACTGAACCCCACCGGTCAAACCATCCAAATCCTGAGCATCACGATTCGAGCCCAAAGTTACACTTACTAAAGCCTGAGTTTGCCCACGTTCAAAAAGAGCAGATCCATGAACCTCTTTAGGCAACACATCTACTGCACAGGACAAAGGACGAATTTCTTCTATTTGACGACCATCCAAGCGCTGATTTTTATCCAAAACAGCCTCACGACAAACCTGTTCCTGTAAGGCTTCAAAAGCCACAGCTATCGGATCATTTGCTTCCGCTTCTGTTGCAAATAACTTCTCTTCCACCGCTTTAGTTATAGCTGCTTTTTTCAAAGCACGAACATCGTTACAGGCTGTTTTCCGGCAACTATTAAACCAAACTGTCTGCAAGGCTTGCTTAAAATGCGACTCGCAAAATGCAAAAATCTCAGGAGCTGCTGCGTGCGATTGATAAGACAACTTCTCTAAATTTACCTGTCGAGCCAAAGCTTCTTGAGCATCTAATATAGGTTGTATTGCTTTTTGTGCAAAATGCAAAGCTTCAATAAAACGCGCTTCAGGCAACTGATCCGCGCAACCTTCAATCATCAAAGCATCAGTCCTATTGCCCACATAAATAAGATCCAAATCCGATTCAAATTGCTGATCGTTATTAGGATTTACTACAAACTCACCATCGATTTGTCCTATACGAACACAACCCACAGGACCTGCCCAAGGAATATCCGAACACATCAATGCAGCCGAAGCACCATTTACCATAAGCACATCTGGCTCATTTTTTAGATCCGTTGACAAAAGCAACCCAATAATTTGAACTTCATTTAAAAAATCAGCTGGAAAAAGCGGACGCAAAGGTCTATCGCACAGCCTCGATGTAAGTATTTCCTTTTCAGACGGCTTCCCTTCGCGTTTTACATATCCTCCAGGGAAACGACCTGCGGCAGAAAACTTCTCGCGATAATCTACTGTTAATGGGAAAAAATCTTGATTAGGTGCCACTTCAGGAGCCATAGTAGCGCTCACAAAAACAACCGTATCCCCCGACTGAACCATTACAGAACCATTAGCCCTCTTCGCTAATGTTCCTGTAGAAAAACTTAAATCCATTCCGTCTACTTTAACGGAATACTTTTCTTCTAGCATAATGCTTGCAAATTAAAAATTAATGACGCAAGTTCAAACGATTAACGACATCTTGATATTTTTCAAAATTTGTTCGCTTGAGGTAGACCAGTAATTTTCTACGACGATTTGCTAAAGCAATCAAACCACGACGCGAATGAAAATCTTTAACATGTCCTTTTAAGTGTTCTGTTAAACACGCAATCCGTTGCGATAATAAAGCTATCTGAACCTCAGAAGATCCTGTATCTTTAGCATGTTGTTGAAAATTTTTAACAATCGATTGTGTTTGTTCCACTGTAATACCCATACTTTTATCTCTTATAAATTGTTTTTAAAATGACACAACTTAGGCATCACCTTCAAGCAAAAAGTACAATTATTTTCACTCTTTATTGGTTGCAATATAAAATCGAAAACAATTAAAACCATTTAAGCGACGATACCGGCCATAAAACAGTGCTGTCATCAACCGAACCCCTACAGCATTTGAATAAACGTCAAAAGGATCAAAAGGATTACCATTATCCAAAAAACAACCCACAAATTTACCCTTCCATTCTTGTCCTATAAACCAACTAACTTGACCAGACTTCTTTTTCCCATACTTAAAAAAATTAGTAATATATTCTTCCGAAACAATGTAAAATTTCTGACAAACTTCTTTATCTAAACAACCTTCGTACAATGCATTAAAATAAACACTTAACTTATTCTGTGATTCTTTCGAATAGATCTGTTGTTTAATTTGCCTCATTTTTTTATTGAATTTTATCGGAAATAACACACGCTGTCAATGTACTATGGAAAAACTTTCTATCACGATTGAACATCTATGTGATACATCCGGAGCATTGAATACAACCTTAACACAACTACAATCTAAACTCAAAGAACAAGGTTTAGGATTTTGGATCATCCTTATTTCACTTCCTAGTGCACTTCCCATTCCAGCACCTGGGTACAGCACACCATTAGGGTTAATATTGCTATGGATAGGTTCATTACTTGTGCGCAATAAAACCTATATTAACTTTCCTCAAAAATGGGCTCATCGATCATTTTCTTTACCACCCAAAATTGTAAAATATAGCATAAAGTTTTTAAAATTTATTGAACTCTTTGTACACCCTCACCGCTATTTCACCTTGTGTTATATCTTTAATAAAACGATTATTGGCATCAATATTTGTATTTTAGCCACCATCATGACCATTCCAATACCCTTTACAAACACTGCACCTGCCGGCCTTATTCTTTTATTCGGCTTAGGACTGCTTGAAAAAGATGGATTACTTTTACTAACAACACAAATTTTAACCATAATTACTATTGGAATCTACGCATTTTCAGCATTTTGGATTTTATCGTTTGGAATTGAAAGTTTTCAAAAATTGTTCTCCTAATGAAATGTTTGCATTCGTTGCTTGATATCTTCTTTCCACGCCATTGTTTGAATTGCCAGCAAAATTTAAGTGCGGACGAAAATGGTTTTATTTGTCCTTCATGCTTTCATAATTTTGTATTCAACCCGCGTTCTGCATGCTATCATTGCGGAAGATTTATGGGAACAACGCACGAAACCGTATGTCAAAACTGTCTAGAACTACAGCCATATTTTAAGCAAGGAATCAGTTTGTTTGCTTTCAATAATCTAGGACGTCAATTCATTCATACGTTAAAATATCACCATGGAACCTATTTAGAAAAAGATATTTCTAAGCTTTTGGAACACGAACAACATCGCCTTACTCATTTTAAAAACGCCTGTTTCGTCCCTGTACCATTACATTTTTCACGTCTTTGGCATCGCGGTTATAATCAAAGTGAAATTATTGCAAAAGCATTGCAAAAGCACTGTCACGGACATTTTGCAAAACTTTTAATAAGAAAAAATAATACTCGTTCACAAACAAGCTTGACTCGGAACGAAAGAAAGAAGAATGTAGAAAATGCTTTTAAGCTAAAAGTAAAAAACATTGATGTACAAATACTCTATGTTTTAGTAGATGACGTTTTCACAACCGGCGCTACTTTAAACGAGTGTGCAAAAATGCTTCACTTACAAGGAGCGAAACGTATAAGTGTTTTTACTTTAGCACACAGCTAGAAAAAAGGAAACAAATGTCTTGGTTCAGTAAACCGAAATATTCAACTGTAACCGTTCGCAAGAACGATATCCCTAAAGACGTCTGGACAAAATGCCCCATTTCGGGTGAAATTGTCTACAATAAAACGTTGCAGAAAAATTGGATGGTGGTCCCACAAAGCAGTTACCACTTTCCTTTATCAGCTCCAGAACGCATTCGTTTGCTTATCGATGAAGGTACTTTCCAAGAAACAGACAAATATTTAAAATCCTTAGATCCTTTGCAATTTGCAGGTCCTGAACCTTATACAGAGAAAATCAAAAAGAACCAAGAAAAAACGCACCTTACAGATGCAGTTATAACAGGAACAGGACTTTTAGATCAAACACCCGTTAGCATTGCGGTTATGGATTTTCGCTTTCTAGGAGCTAGCATGGGATCGGTTGTTGGTGAAAAAATCACACGCAGCATTGAACGAGGCATAGAACAAAATTGCCCTGTTATTATTGTATCAGCTTCGGGTGGAGCTCGCATGTACGAAGGCATTTTAAGCTTAATGCAAATGGCCAAAACAAGTGCAGCTTTAGCTTACTTGAGCAAAAAACGTTTACCGTTTATTTCCGTATTGACTAATCCAACTATGGCTGGAGTTATGGCAAGTTTTGCTTCACTAGGTGATATTATCATTGCAGAACCGCGCGCATTGATAGGATTTGCAGGCCCTAGAGTTATCAAAGATACAACGCAACAAGACTTACCTGAAGGATTTCAAACTGCTGAATTTTTATTACAACATGGATTTTTAGATCAAATTGTTTCTCGCTTAGAAATGAAAGAACGTTTAAGTTACTTTATTCAAGCGTTCAAACATTCACATTTATAATTAAACACTGTTTTAAACTACATATTTATACAAAGAGCAAGGAAAGTTTATCATTTAACTTGACTCTCTTTATAAATATCTTCCATAATAATAACTGTTTTCAAAAAGCCAGGGTAGCTCAGCGGTAGAGCAGAGGACTCATAAGCCTTTGGTCGGTGGTTCAAATCCACTCCTTGGCACCAATTTAAATTCGGGGAAGTAGCTCAGTGGATAGAGCAGCGGTCTTCTAAACCGAAGGTCGTGGGTTCGACTCCCATTTTCCCCGCCATAAATTTTCAAAAATCATTATTAGCATTTTAATCCGAACTAAAAATGTTCCTGCACAAAATATTTTGGTGGATCATCTATCTAAAATACATCTACCATGAAAAAATTTAAATACAATCGCCATTTGTAATTCAATTATAATAAAAATCGCACAAATACAATCTTGCCAAGTTCTTATTTTAATTTAGAATAGGTTTATGTTTCCTAAAACGTCTACACCTTTTCGTTTCTCATATATTTTTAAAGATCCAGGTATGTTTTTAGCCATTGCCAATGCTTTTTTATTCTTAAAAAGCAGTTTATTCGCTTTCATAACCATTCTTCTCGCAATTGCTCTTATTTTTGCACTTCGTTTCTACGGAAGGACTCAATGTGACAGTGAAAATGCACTTCTAACTTTTTTGCATGTTTTTGGGCAAAAAAAATTTTTAGGACTAGAAATCATGGGATACGCCTGCTTAATTATAGCATTCATGGCGATGGTCCAACAACAATTTATCTACTTCATTTGTTCGTTTTGCTTCGGTCTAGCTAATCTGCTCTTAGCCTTCCAGTTAACACCTCACCTGTACACACAAGCCGTAAACTGGGGCAATGTGATTAAAAAAGTACAATCGACTTACGCGTTAACACCTATTTTGCTCGCTACCCTCAATGAGCCTATTTTATTGATCTGTATCGGCTTCATTCATGCGGGACTCGCCGCTGGAGCAGAATCGCTTTGGATCCTACCCATCATTCTTGTAGCACCTTTCGTCATATTAACAAAACCTAAACTTAATAGGGCTTATCCACAAAGCTGTTTCTGTTTAGGAGCCTTATGGTACACATACGTAGCATTAAGCCATCAACAATGGCTTTTAGCCTTATCTAATGCTTTATGTGCCGTAGCCTACGCCGAAATCGCTATTCAAGAACATCGGCTATTTATAAACCGACTTCAACAAAGATTATAAATTTTTTAATAAAAACCATTGACTTTTTAAAACTTCTATTTACCTTTTTGTGTAAGGTTCGGGACGTAACTCAGTCTGGCTAGAGTGCATGCTTTGGGAGCATGAGGTCGTAGGTTCGAATCCTATCGTCCCGACCATAAAAATTTTCATGTTCATGCACTTCAAAAATGTAGTTATCGATACAATTGCGTATGCTTTGCCAGAAGATGTTTGGTCGTCATCACATATTGAAGCACTTTTAGAACCTTTATATCAGCGGTTAAAATTACCCCAAGGACGCTTAGAAATGATGACAGGCATTCATGAACGCCGTCATTGGTCTCCTGATACGTTACCGTCCGCAGCAGCTGCTCAGGCAGGACAAAAATTGCTTCAAAAAACAACGCTAGATCGTTCTAAAATTGATTTGCTTATACACGCCTCTGTATGTCGAGATTGCATGGAACCTTCGACTGCATCCTATGTACATCAAGCTTTAAAATTATCGCCTGCAACACAAATCTTTGATTTATCTAATGCTTGTTTAGGTGTGTTAAATGCTATGCTTGTTGGTGCTTCCATGATTGAAGCTGGTACTGCTCAAAATGTACTGATTGTATCTGGAGAAAATGGTCGTACTTTATTAGATAACACGATCAAACGACTTAATGAAGATCTAACACTTGATCGCCAAACAATCAAACCTTTTTTTGCAAATTTAACCATTGGTTCAGGCGCTGTAGCTATTTTATTAAGGCACGCAAAACAAGTTTCAGAACCCAAACCATTGCTGTTAGGAGGTATCGTCCAGACAGACTCACAAGCAAATCATTTATGCGAAGGAGGAACTTCTCATAACGGATTATTCATGCAAACCGATGCTCCTTCATTATTAGAAGCAGGTATTGGTCTCTCGCAGAAAGCTTGGAAAAACTTCAAACATGAAATGGCTTGGAACGAATCAACACCGTCGCATATCATTACACATCAAGTAGGACATCAACATCAAATAAAATTATACGAAGCTTTACACCTGAATATTCGTAAAGACGTTTCAACTTTCAAAGATTTAGGTAACACAGGTTCTGTCGCATTGCCTATTTCACTCTGTAAAGCTGAAGAAAATAAATGCCTATCTTCCGTGGAAAATGTGCTCCTATTAGGTATCGGTAGCGGTTTGAGTACAGTAATGTTAGGGCTTCTTTGGCAAAAATAAGGAAACATGGATCTTAAAAAAATCTATCCATTCGAATCACATTTTCTAACGTTAAAAACGCCTGTAAAATGTCGTTTGCATTACGTTGATCAAGGTAAAGGAGAACCAGTAGTCATGTTGCATGGTAATCCAACTTGGTCGTTTTATTTCCGTAATTTGATCCAATTCTTAAGCCCAATGTATCGCTGCTTAGCACCCGATCACATAGGCTGTGGACTTTCAGACAAACCACAAACGTATCCCTATCAACTAAATCAGCACATTGAAAATACGCTCCATTGGTTGAAAGAATTAGGCATAGGACGCTTTCATTTGGTAGTTCATGACTGGGGAGGCGCTATTGGTATGGGTATTGCCACACGATGGCCAGCTAGCATTCAATCATTAACGATTTTAAACTCTGCGGCATTTTTATCTGACCAAATTCCTCTAAGAATTGCCTTATGCCGCTTTCCTGTGTTAGGCCCTTGGGCTATAAAACACCTAAACATTTTTGCTAGAGCCGCCACATGGATGGCTACCACTCAAACGTTACCTAAAAACATTAAGGAAGGGTATCTTTATCCCTACAACAACGCTAAAAACCGCGTTGCTATCAATGCTTTCGTGCAAGATATTCCTATGGATGACAATCATCCTTCCTATGAAACACTTCAGCGCATTCAAGAAAATCTGTGGTTGATAAACCAAAAACCTTGTTTACTAGCCTGGGGTATGAAAGATTTTTGCTTTACACCAGATTTTTTATCTCGATGGCGTAATTTTTTCCCTAATGCACAGTTAAATTGTTACGAAAATGCTGGTCACTACGTCCTCGAAGATGCTAAAGAAGCAATTCATTCCAACATTCGCAATTTTCTTTTAAAAAATCCATTTCAAGAGTCCTATTAAAATTTCGTTGTTGCTAATTATCTCTTAAAGCGTTAAGCTTATTGTAATGGGACCTCGATTAATGGATTCGAAAAAATCCAACGGAAATACTTTTTTTACATCACTCATATTCCTATTCGTTTTGATTGGAACGTTGCGCTTATGCTGCAATAGAACATTGCACGAAAATAAATTATCATCCATTTTCATACAAGAAACACAGGGGTTTTATTTATTGGAAAATCTGATGGCATTAACGCGTGATTACGCTTATCAAATCGTACAAAATCCCAAAGAACCTAATATTTTTCTAAGCGTAGATGCTTATCAGAAAAAAGATAAATCCTACAACCCTAACAATTATGTTATTGACTTTAAAGGTTCTTTAAGTGAACAACAAATTGTTCCTAATGATTTCCCTTTATCGATTGATTGGACGCAAACAGCTATTTATGGTGGTCCCATATTTTGGCAAAGTAAAAACAAAAGTTCTACCGATGAACGTTACCTTGCCGATGTATTCATGCTTGGGAACCTACGGATAAAATCTGAATTCGTTCCTGATTGGGATATGCATATGGTCCAAACCATGGAAATCGAAAGAAATCCCTTATGTGATTTTCAACTTTATTCAGAAGGCGATACTTCATTGGGAGGAAATATTAGTTCACGAGATGAAAATTGGTATATAAATTTTCAAGGACCTATTCAAATTAATGGTAACGCTCGATTTCCTAAATATCAAGGCTATGAAAACAACAATATATATTTTAAAAATGTTGTTCATATAGCTGGGTTTGGTCTTAAAATAAATGAAAAATCAGCTTCTTACTCATCCATTGCCTTACCTTCAAAATATTGCATGTACGATAACAGTACATTTTATAACAACTACACTAATCCTTATTCCACCGGTAAAACAACTTATTCTTTTAACACAACCAATGCTTCTTACATTAACTTAGATAACTATTTAAGCAATTCAGGATCTTCGACACAACGCTACAATAGTTATAACTTATTTAATACTTCACAAGGAAAATGTTTAACACGCAGCCGTATTCTTCGTCCCTGCGGTTTCGATCCTATTTCTGATTGGGGCTATTGGCTACCCAACGACACCACAAATGGGCTAGGAGGTACCTCCGAAAATGCTCGTATGGTTGAATTTTGCTTTGGTTTACACAACTTATGTAAAACTTCAGCTGAAACAAGTCACAATAAATATGCGACCAACAAACCTGCTGAAGCCATGCAGGCATTGCGTAATCTAAGCTCAACTCAAATGACTGAAAAAGCACGATTGGTTGAAACCCAAAAAACAATCAATGGACCTGGATTAGAATTTCGTATTCTATTGAAAAATACAAACGATGATGAAGTAAAAAATTTATTTAATATTATCAACATTCCTTATACAACATACAACAATACCTATTTCTCTGCCACAAGGGACAATTTCTACCTTAATCGATATCTTGATATAAGATTCAAAAATTGTTCTATCATTTCTGATATCCGTTGTTATCAACACAAAAGCGAAAACAACATACTATACAGTTGGCCTAATGATACAAATCCTACATCCACTTTTAACATTCAATCCAACAAGTATTACCAAAAAATTATTGATAATAAACTTATCATAGAACATACGAGTAATAGAATTGACTACAACGATGCTCTAACCGCCATTAAAACAAAATCAGCCTATACGCCCAATAGCTGGAATGATACCACTTGTCCTCCACACAAGCTCATTGATTGCGGTGATCATTGGGAATTCGATCCTATTATGACTCGCTTAAAAACAGATGAAAACTATCAATTCATTTACGACAAAAATAGGGCTAAATGGATTCAAATAGTTGATATCGACATCGGCAGCCTAAATAACACGATATCTAACTGGAATGATTTTAACCATACCATAAAAATAAACTGTTACTGGCCAGGAGAAGCTGGAAATGGGAACAGAAACTATAAACATTATCAATCGGATAAAACAAACGATATACGACAAGATTATATCACACATCGTGAAAATTTCTTTAACACCTATCCGCAAGAAGGTGATTACGTGTATACTAAAGATCCTGTGGTAGATATTGGCATACGATTGATCAATGCAGAAACATTGCCTGAAGGAGGATTAACTTTTTTGTGTCCTTACCCACTTTATATCAAAGGAAATTATAATACAAAAAATTCTCAACCAGCACTTATTATAACAGATTCATTAACACTGTTAAGCGATGATTGGTTGGATTGGCAATGTGGATTTAATTACCGCTGTTCTTACTTATTTTCACCCGATAGTAAATCGCTTATAAGTGGACGGACAGCTACTGAAATTCATGCTAACATAATGACGGGACGAACACATCCTAATTATTGGTTAACAAAAGACAAAAATTTAAATCCAGATAACGGATTTCATGATGCCATCCGATCTTTGGAAGATTTTTCAACACCTGTAAAAATACATGGATCTTTGCTGCTTCCTTACTACTGCCAGCAACAATGGGAACCGCCTATCAATTTTTGTCATAAAACAAGGTCACCTGGTAACTATGCTCCCGCCAATCTCTATTTAACACATACGACTAACGGTCACACACCCGGAATGCCTTTTTACTACAAAATTAATCGTGGACGAAAAACCCAAACGATTGGTAACATCAATTATAATGCTTTAAAAGAAATCCATGATTTTAAAGATTGCGATGTAACTACTTACACTTTATCAACCTACCATAATCAACTACCCAATTATTTAAAGTACGAAACCACACCGCAATAAAAAAAGGAGGCATCTCTGCCTCCCTTTAAAACTCAATAAACATCTATAAAACTAACACAGATTGCTGTGATTTAAAGTTTGCCGATTGGAGTACATAAATCTGCGACAACAACAAGAACGTTGACTTAGATTCAGTATCGCAATCATCAATATAAAACCATTTACCACGATAGCGGCAAGCCACATAAGCATTAGCAGGCCTTACAGTTGCCTTGGATTCAGAAAAATGAATTTTCAACAAACACCTTGTGATAGGATTCCAATCAAATTCTGAGCCATCTAAGTTTTTCGTAATGGTTACTAAACCTTTATCTTTATCTGCCTGAGGAACATCTACCCCTTGTGACAAGAAGAAAAACATACCCAACAAAGTACGACCACGCAAGGTAACTCTTTTCTCATCCGCACAGATAAAATCCGATTTTAATTTAAACATTGTACGATCTTGCTTCAAACCTGCCAAAGTTTTAAATTCAGCAATTTCTTTATCCAGTGCCTTATTGGAACGAATTCGTACAAAGTAATCAGAGAAATTAGCATCTGGATCTTCACCAAAGTCAATGCAATGATTGCGCTCCAAACGCCCCAATAAAGTTGTCCAACGATAGAATGACTTATATTCAGGTGCATATTCCGGTGTAGGCCCATCAGCTGTAGGCGCATTGTACAAATCATTTACGCGCTCAACACATAAATTGAAAACACGCTCCGGCTTCCAACCTGAATTAAACATAGAAATAATAATCGGCAACTGTACCGGCGTCATCAACTTTTGAACAAAATCTTTCCCATTTAAACGTGAAAAACTTAAAGAAGATGAATTATTGCTGTTAAAACCTAACTTACTGACTGTTTTTCCAACATACTTACCACCAGCACTCATAATGGTTTTATCAAGAGATAACTCCCCATTATTATTACCAGCATTATCTTGTTTTATAGCAGATACTTCCATAAAAACTGGATTATCACGATAACGCAAACGCACAATATTTTGCAAAAGCTGCTCGTTTTCATTCATTGTAACTGCTTGATTATATGCTCCCTGAAAAGAACGAAGAGCACGAGGTCCCACCTTAGTTGTTTGACAACCACCTAATAAGAGTGCGGCTAAACCAATTCCGCCTACAAATATGCGATTCATACATCGAGCAAACAAGTAAATTTTAATGATGTCAAACAATTTTTATGTAAAAAACAAATTTTTTTAAAACGTAAAACTCAACATTTCGTGTAAATTTAAAGAATTGAAATCTTCAAAATTATCATTAGCTTCTTTTTTAAAAACCCCAAACTCAACCAGACGTTCAACGACTTTTCCAACATCAACCCCTGTTTTTAGATTCCAAAAATGAAACACTTGTTCCGCTAAAAATCCCCAACGTTGCATTGCTAAAGGAACCATACCATCCTTAACCAATTCTGCACCTGTCATTGATTGCCTCAATGATTGCTCCAACCGATGATTTGCACGATCAAGCGCTTCATAAACAAACATATAAGAATTTTTTGAGTAATCCGGATATTTCTTCAATATTTCGTTCAATACAACTAAAAAACGTTTAGGGAATTTCCTCATAACATGAGCAAAAATGGCTGCTCAGGTAGGGATCGAACCTACGACCAAGTGATTAACAGTCACCTGCTCTACCGCTGAGCTACTGAGCAACTATGATTAAAGAATCTAAAAATTTTTAAAACTTGTCAACTCATAAATTTGTTTTTTTACACAGAATTCAAAATTCATGTGTGGCATAAAAATTTTTCAAAAAAGTAATCTTTGCTCGTACACTTTCTTCTAACTCCAACCGAGCAAGTCCTGAACAAGATCTTGCATCAACAATGATTTTCCAAAGTTTTTCATCTCTCAAATTTGACAAAACAGGTGACAAATGAAAACAATCCCACACAAAAACCCTGTTTTTTAAAGTAAATGTACGCAAACTTAAAAAAGCAGACTCAAGAATTTCATAAAAAAAATTCGCCGAGCGATTTGTGACCACACGTTGTGTTGCACGACAACGATCCGCAATCCATTGATCGGACAACGCTTTTGAAACCGCCAACACCTGATAATCACACCTATATTTATACTGCTCAAGCAAAGTATGAATAAAATGTTCATATGTTGGTGCTAACAAAGTCACCTCAAACAACAAAGGATAACCATCTTTAATGCAACGCTCAAAAACCAACGTCAGTAAAATTAATGCAAAGGCATTTGTTTTTTCTCTTACCAAAGCTTCACCATATAATTGCTTAATTTTTTGCAAGTGCGGATGATAATCAACAAAATCGCGTACCGCTAAAGATATATAAGACAATTGCTGCGCATCAAACATAGCCTTTACAGCAGGTAACAGTTGTGAAGTTTTACCTGACCCAGATTGTCCAACCAAACGCATGCAAAAAGGCCACTTTTTATCTAAAATCAATGTTCGTTTTTTATCTTCATAAGCACGTGCACTCAAAATATCCCATTGATCTTCAGAAAATTCAACAGAACAAAAAGGATCTGAACAACCCCATTGTTGATAAATAAAATTACATATCGCTTGATTCATTTTTAACAAAAAACCTTCCACCTTATGCAGGTAGAAGGCTATGTATCTAAAACCTAAAAAACTAAGCGGTTACTTTTTCTGAATTTTCAACTTCTGAAGCAACTTCCGCTGGACTTTCTTGGACTTTTACAGATTTTTTTGAAGATTTTTTAGAGCTGCGACGTTTTTCTGCAACAGCTTCAACCAACTGAATCAGCCCTACAGGCGCACCATCCCCAACACGCGACATTAATTTATAAATGCGCGTATACCCACCGTTGCGTTTCAAAAATTGCTCAACTAATTCATCAAATAATTTTTTAACAGCTTCTTCGTTACGAATACGTGCAATAGCCAAACGGCGATAATGTAATTTCTCTTCCGTTTTTTCTGCTAAAGCAGCATTTTTTGCCAATGTAATAATTTTTTCAGCAAATGGACGCACCGCTTTGGCTTTAACTAAAGTTGTTTTAATTTTCCCATGCAAAAACAACTGTGATGCCAAATTAGCCATCAAAGCTTTACGATGTTCTTGCTTAACACCTAACTGAAAATGATGTTTTAAATGACGCATAATACTGTTAACTCCTAAAGAATGGTTGAAGTAGTATCCAACAACCGTTCATCAATTTTCATACCCAAAGAAAGACCTAATTGTTCCATCTTTGCTTTAATTTCATTCAAAGACTTTTTACCAAAATTTCGATATTTCAACATTTCAGCTTCTGTCTTGCGTGCCAATTCTCCTACAGTTAAAATATTCGCATTATTTAAACAATTAGCTGCACGAACCGACAACTCAATTTCATTAACACTCATATTCAACAATTTGCGTAAACGATTTTGCTCTTCACCTTCTGCACGCTTGCGATCCTCAAACTCGATTTCTTCAGAAGTAAACCTATCAAAAAGAGCCAAATGATGCATCAAAATAACAGTGGCCTCCTTCAAAGCATCTTCCGGAGAAATACGTCCATCTGTCGTTATCTCTAGGAAAAGTTTATCAAAGTCCGTCATTTTACCTACACGCGTATTTTCAACCGCATATTTAACCATTAAAACAGGACTGAACAAACTATCAATAGGAATAACTCCCAAAGGCTGATCTTCACTTTTATTGTCTTCTGCCAAACGATACCCACGTCCAACAACCACCGTCAAATCTGCTTGCAAACGACGCTCTTTAGTCAAAGTGCAAATCAATTGATCAGGATTTACAATCGTAACCTCAGCATTAGGTTCAATGTCTCCCGCAGTAACACGTCCAACTTTTGTAACATCCAAATGCAGCGTTACAGGTTCGCGAGAGGTTGTTTTCAAAAGCACCTTTTTTAAATTCAAAACAATCTCAGTTACATCTTCAATAATGCCATCACAACTTTGAAACTCGTGACCGACACCTTCAATTTTAACAGATGCAATCGCAGCTCCCTCTATCGAGCTTAATAAAACTCGACGCAAAGCATTTCCGATGGTATGCCCAAACCCCTTTTCAAAAGGATCCGCTATAAAACAAGCAAACGTAGGTGTTGCCGTTTCCTCAACACGCACCAACCTATTGGGCAATTCAAACTTTCCTAATCGCTTAGCCATGAAAAAATAACAATAAAATTAACGACTGTAAAACTCAACTATCAATTGCTCATCTATATCAGAAACCATTTCTTCACGAATTGGCAACCGATCAACAGTTCCACTTAAATTCTCTGCTTGAACTGTCAACCAAGTAGGGCAATTGCGACCTTGCGTTTCATCTATACCGCGAGTTCCCAAACGACGTGACGACAAACCATCCCCCATTGATATCACATCTCCCGGACAACAAGAATAACTTGGAATATTTACTTTCTGTCTATTTACACGCACATGTCCATGGCAAACCAATTGACGTGCTGCTCGACGAGTTTTTCCAAAACCCATTAAGTAAACAACATTATCCAAACGACATTCTAACAAACGCAAAAAAACTTCACCTGTAACACCGCGTGCATTTTTCGCTTTTTCAAATGTCAAACGAAACTGTGCTTCCGATAAACCAAACATGAAACGAAGCTTTTGCTTTTCGCATAAACCTAAAGAGTAATCACTGACCCGACGCTTTAAATGAGCTCCATGAACGCCTGGCAAATAAGGCTTGCGTTCATATGCTTTAGTAATAGGGAAAATCCCCATTTTAAAACGACGATTGATTCGAGTAGTAGGTCCTGTATAACGCATCTTAAAAACTCCTAATAAAATTATACTCTACGACGTTTTGGTGGACGACAACCGTTATGAGGCACTGGTGTTACATCCTTAATTGAAGAAACTGCCAAACCTAATGTTTGCAACGTACGAATAGCCGCATCACGTCCCATCCCAGGACCTTTAACTTCCACAGCAACCTCTCTTAAACCATGTCCCATAGCAACTTTAGCTGCCTCTGTGGTAACCACTTGAGCTGCATATGCTGTCGACTTACGAGATCCTTTGAAATTACAACGCCCTGAACTTGACCAAGATAAAACGCCACCTTTAGGATCGGAAAATACGACCTTTGTATTATTAAATGTAGCTAAAATGTGACAAACACCAACTGTTATGTTTTTACTACCTTTAGCACGTTTTATCTTCAAACCACCTTCGAGACCTTCTTGCGCTAATAAAGAATCAGCTGTTTCCTTCTCAGCTCCTTCAGGCGCCACATTTACCTTTGAATTAGAAGGTTCAACCTCCGTATTCAGAACTCCTGTTTTCAAATCCTCTGACATAAACCTCAAATCCTATTTTTTACTGCTTACAACACCCACTGTTTTACGAGCACCTTTTCGCGTACGTGCATTTGTACTTGTGCGTTGCCCACGAACGGGAAGCCCGCGCAAATGACGAAGCCCACGATAACAACGAATGGCTTGTAAACGCTTAATATTTCCAACAATCTCACGGCGTAAATCACCTTCGATCTTATAACCTGCACGAGTAATAGCTTCTGTGATTTTATTAAGCTCTTCTTCATTCAAATCACGCGCACGTTTATCTGGATCCAAACCCGTAGTTTGAACAATCTCTAACGCACGTGCTAAACCAATGCCGTATACATACCGCAATGAGTAAGCCAATTTTTTATTTCCTGGTATTTCAACTCCGAGTAAACGTGGCATAATTTTATATTCTATTTCTATCTATTATTAAAAAGTTGAGTTATTTTTTTAAATTTGTCAATATTTCTGGTAAATCTTTTGTAATTAAAATTGTATGCTCAAAATGTGCACTTGAACAACCATCCCTGGTTACAATGGTCCAACCATCTGACAATGTGCACAAATCCGGCTTCCCCAATGTCAACATCGGCTCTACAGCTATCGTCATACCTGCCTTTAATTTAGGTCCTTTATGCGGGTTACCGACATTAGGCACTTGAGGTTCTTCATGCATATTTCGACCAACACCGTGCCCTACTAATTCTCGAACCACACCCAAATGATTTTTTTCAGCCCAAGATTGTATAGCCCAAGAAATATCACCCACGCAATTTCCTTCAATTGCCTGATCAATACCTTTATATAAAGCCTGCTCTGTTACATCCAATAACTTTTGATTTTCCGCCGTTATTTTACCAACACCTACGGTTACCGTATTGTCTCCAACAAATCCATT
The DNA here is from genome assembly GCA_934691225.1 of uncultured Opitutales bacterium. Taxonomy (GTDB): domain Bacteria; phylum Verrucomicrobiota; class Verrucomicrobiia; order Opitutales; family UBA9783; genus UBA1183. The sequence continues at coordinate 457,670 of CAKUSQ010000001.1, read as the reverse complement.
ATAACTCACAGCAACATCTAAACTTACAATATCGCCTTCCTTAATAAGAATATCTTTTCGACCAATACCATGAACAACCTCATTGTTAACAGAAATGCAAATATATCGAGGAAACGGATTGTTAGGTTCTCCATAACCATAAGCAGAACTAATAGCACCCATAGAAGCCATAACATCTTTGGCCAAATGATCCAATTCCAAAGTACTGATTCCTGGGACAACTTTATGTTTCACATTATCTAAAATAAAAGCCGCACACTGCCCAGCTTCACGCATTTTGGCAATTTCATCAGCAGTTTTTATAATAATTCTACTCACAATAAACCTTTAAAAAAAGTAACAATTGCAACCCCAAGCAAAAAATCCAAGTACAAACAAAGTGACAACCACTATCCACAAATAACGGATACTTTTATCCTCTGTACTTACCAATTTTTGAAACTGGGAAGCAAAAGCGAAACGTCCTCGCAAAACACCTTTTGACAAAAAACCATCGTAATTTCTTTGCAACAAGTGCGTCTCCAATTGTTTCATCGTATCCAATAAAACACCCACTGTAATTAACGTACCTGTTCCTCCAAAAAACAAAGCAACACGATAAGGAATTTTGTATATAAAATACAAAACATCTGGAAATAACGCAATAATAGTCAAAAATAATGCTCCTGCTAACGTCAAACGCGTCATCACAAAGTCTAAAAATTGGGCCGTACAATTTCCTGGACGTATTCCTGGAATATATCCACCATTTTTCTTGAGTTCATCAGCGATTTGCAAAGGTTTAAACATAATAGAAACCCAAAAGTAGCTGAAACCTAAAATAAGCAAACCATAAATCGTGTAATACAAACCTGACCCTTGTACAAGAACCATAGACCAACGTTGAAATGAAGAAATACCAAAAGCTGCTCCCAAATAAGCTAACAACTGTTGAGGAAACATCAGCAAAGCACTGGCAAAAATAACCGGCATAACACCCGCATAGTTAACTTTTAAAGGTAAAAACGAACTTTGCCCTCCATACATTTTTCGACCAATCAAACGCTTTGCGTATTGAACAACAATTTTTCGCTGTGCCTGTGTAACGGCAACCATACCAGCAATAACTACAAACAACAAGCTAATCATCAAAACACCTTGCAACCAACCAAAACGCAAACCATCGTCAACCCCCAAAGGCGTTGTAAATAACTTACCAAAGAGGTATAAACTTTGAGGCAATCCGGACAAAATACCCACTGTGATTAACAAAGAAACACCATTTCCTATACCACGCTGTGTAATTTGTTCCCCTAACCATGTTAAAATCATAGTACCAGCTGATAATAGCAATGTGCAGAGAAAAAGAAACCAAAAACCATTATGCAAAGCGATAGAACCGTAAGTGTTTGCATCAAATCCAGGGAACAATTTATCTGGATAGTTTGTCAAAGCCATAACCAACAACCAACCTTGAATAAAACAAATACCCAAAGTTAAATATCGTGTATATTGCATTAATCGCTGACGTCCAAATTCTCCTTCTTGTTGTAATTTAGCCAATGAAGGTAACATGGCTCCTAACAACTGAAAAATAATAGAAGCACTAATGTAAGGCATCACGCCCAAACCAAAAATAGCTCCTTTTAAAAAAGCACCTCCTGTGAATAAATTGTACAATCCAACCAACTGACCACCGCCTAACATTTTTTGAGATTCAAAAAATGTTTTTAAAGGCAAAGGATCAATTCCAGGCAAAGGAATATTACAACCAATTCTAGCAACAAACAACAAAGATAATGTAAATAAAATTCGTTGTTTTAATTCCGGAATTCTAAAACAATTCACAAAGGCAGCTAACATAATCTATTTTCTAAGCTTCTAAAATTTTTCCACCTGCAGCTTCGATCTTTGCTTTTGCACCTTCAGTAATTTTTGCAATAGAAAATGACAAAGATCTTTTCCAGTCACCATTTCCTAATAATTTTATAGGCAATGCGACATTTTTAATAAGACCAAATTCTAGTAACGTATTATTGTCAACGATTGAAGAAAAATCTTCTGGCAAAACCTTATCCAATACCCCTAAATTAATAATATTGTAACACGTTTTAAACTTACTATTATTAAACCCACGTTTAGGGAATTTACGATACCACGGAATTCCAGAAAAACTTTTAGGTGTAGAATAACCTGAACGGGCATTTCCACCTTTATTTCCGCGTGAAGAAGTCTTACCGTGACCACTTCCTTTTCCGCAACCTAGTCGTTTACTTTTTAACAATCGATTTTTTGTTGATGGCAAATTATTTAATTTCATAATAAAACCTCTTAAGCAACTAAATCACCTTCGGCAGAACGTATAGCATTAATCTGCTTTTTCGTACGTAATTTTAAAAGTGCATCAATGGTAGAACGCACCATGGATAAATGATTATTTGAACCTAATGACTTAGATAAAACATCTTTTAAGCCAACCATTTCTAAAACAGCACGAACACCACCTCCAGCGATAACACCTGTACCAGGACAAGCCGGTTTTAAAATGACACGTCCACCACCTGATTCACCCAAAACAACATGAGGAATCGTATTATTCAATAGAGAAACACGATAAACTCGTTTCTTAGCATTCTCACTTGCTTTCCGAATTGCATCCGAAACTTCTTTGGCTTTTCCAAGACCTAAACCAATAAGCCCCGCCTTATTCCCTGCAACCACAAGAACAGAAAAACTAAAACGACGACCACCCTTTACAACCTTAGCACACCGATTAATATGAACAACTTTTTCTGTCCAATTTTCTATAGGTTCAGTAATTAACAATTCCTGCTTTTCTGTCAAAAAATCTAAGTTTTGCCCTAAATTGTTTTCCTCTTGAGCTTTTACAACCATAAAATTCTAACTTTAAAAATTAATACCCTGTGAACGAACCGCATCAGCAAAAACCTGCACACAACCAAAATAAGCACGCCCAGCACGATCAAAAACAACCTGATTAACTCCTTTTTCTTTCAAAAGAGAACCAAACAACTTACCTAAAACTTCTAATCCTAAACGATTAGGTTTGATGTGCTGGCTTTTTAAGTTTTTAGACAACGAAGAAAGTGCTGTTAACGTCCTACCTTCATCGTCATTAACGCATTGGGCATAGGCATGTTTATTAGACAAGCACAAAGTCAACCGTGGACGCTCAGCTGTACCTTTCACACGAGAACGAATACGCAAACGACGATTCTTTTCCAATCTTTGCTTTTCAATTAACTTCATAACTTTTATGCTTTCTTCTTTCCTTCTTTACGACGAATAAATTCACCAATGATACGAACACCCTTACCTTTATAAGGTTCAACAGGATAATATCTTTTTATATCAGCAGCTACCTGTCCAACCATACAACGATCTGCACCTTCAATATGAATTTGTGTACCATCCTTGATTTGTACTGTAATACCTTCAGGAATTTCATACTTAATTGGATGAGAATATCCCAAAGCTAAATCTAAAATTTTTCCATTTAAAACTGCCTTAAAACCAACACCCTGAATCTCCAGATCTTTTGAAAAATGAGTTTGTACCCCTTTCACCATGTTGGCAATGATAGCCCTAACCGTACCATGCATTGCTAAAGAAAAACGTTCTTCATTAGCTGGCTCAACAAAAATCTGATTCGCTTCCTGTTTAATATTAACACACGGAGCAAATGTTTTTGTTAATTCTCCTTTAGGCCCCTTAACGGTAACTGTCATATCTGCAATTGTAACCTGAATTGCATCTCCTAATACAATAGGTAATTTTCCAATTCTACTCATCGCTTCACCACACCTTACAAATTAATTCTCCGCCAACACTTTGTGCCTTAGCCTGTCCACCCGTCAAAACACCTTTTGAAGTTGATAGTATACAAATTCCCAAACCACTTAAAACGCTAGGAATTTGTTGAGAATTTACATACCAACGCGCACCTGGTGTACTGCAGCGCTTAAGCATATTTAACGCAGGCACCCCTTTAACATATTTTAACCGAATGATTAACGTTTTAAATCCTGCTTCCGAAGTAGATTCTTTTACCTCAGCAATATAACCTTGATCTTTCAAAACCAAAGCTATTGCTTTTCGCATATTTGAAAAAGCAACAATACAATCTACCTTACGTGCACGACTTGCGTTACGAATAATCGTTAAAAAATCACCTATTGTATCCATAATTTTTTACCATGAGGCTTTTGTTACACCTGGCAATACGCCTTTTAATGCAAGTTCACGCAAAGTAAGACGCGAAACACCAAATTTTCCGAAATAACCGCGAGAACGTCCTGTAACCGCACATCGATTGCGATACCTAACTGGAGAAGAATTACGTGGCAAAAGTGCTAACTCACGTTGAGCCGCATAAAATTCATCATCCGTTGTTTTTGGATTTAAAATCTTAGCCTTCAATTCTTTACGTTTCGCTAAATGCTTTTGAATCAAATGAGCACGGTGCTCATTACGTTCGATAGAAGATTTTTTAGCCATATGATTATTTTCTAAACGCCATTCCTAATTTTTCTAACAACAATAAAGCTTGTTTATCGCAATTTGTTGTCGTAACAATCGCAATGTCCAAACCAACATTTTGCCGATTGCTTGTTTCAACTTTTATTTCTGGGAAAATTGTATGATCTGCAATTCCTATATTCAAATTTCCATGTTTGTCCATTTTCTTAGAAACACCACGAAAATCACGAATTACTGGTAATGCAATATTAATCAGACGATACAAAAAATCATACATACGATTACCACGCAAAGTAACCTTAACTCCGGCCGGAACACCTTGACGAAGTTTAAAATTAGATATACTTTTTTTAGCCTTTGTAACTAACGGCTTTTGTCCGGCAATCAAACCCATTTCCTTAACCAACTGCTCAATGTGAGCTTTATCTAAATCAGCATCAATGCGCGAATTTAAAACCACTTTTTCAACTTTTGGAACTACGTGCACATTTTTACACTCTAATTCCTTTATTAAAGCAGGAACAACTTGCTTCAAATATATTTCTTTTAAAACAGGCATTTTATCCATAATCATTGTCCTTGCTCAACAGCTTCCTTTGTTACATTATCTGGAACAATCACTTTTACATTGGAATAATGTATAGGCATTTCTTTCTCAATAATGCTTCCCTTAGGATTATCTTGCGTCTTTTTTACACACTTTTTATGTAAATTTACACCTTCAATAATTACTTTTTGAGAGTCACGAAGAACCTTTAATACTTTTCCGCGTTTTCCTTTATGTTCGCCAGAAATAACCACAACTTCAGTATCTCTCTTAACTTTATATTTCATTATAAAACCTCCGGAGCCAAAGAAATAATTTTCATAAAATTTTTCTGCCGTAACTCACGCGCAACAGGACCAAAAACACGTGTTCCTTTAGGATTATTATTTGCATCAATAATAACACATGCATTATTATCAAACCTTAGGTAGGAACCATCTTCACGCGCAATAGCGTTTTTAGTTCTAACAATAACAGCACGGACAACACTTCCCTTTTTTACTGTAGCTTCAGGCGTACTTTCTTTAACAGAACCAATAATGATATCCCCGACTTGAGCTGTACGACTAAGCTGACCTAAACGACGAATCATGGCTACCGTTTTTGCCCCAGTATTATCCGCCACAACCATCACACTATTCATTTGCAACATATCATTTGTACTCCGTTTATTATGACCGCGCTTTTTCTAACACACGCACAACACGCCAACGCTTTAAATGACTCAAAGGACGTGTTGACATGATCTCAACTTTATCTCCCACATTACAAATGTTATCAGCATCATGTACATGTAATACGGTTTTACGTTTAATTTCCTTTTTAAAAAGGGCATGTGGTTTTTTATAAAAGAAAACCACTTTTATAGATTTATCTCCAGAACGACTCTCAACAACACCAACAAGCGACTTACGTTGTGTTCTTTTTTCTAAATTTTCCATAGTACTTGACCTTACACTTTTATGAGGATCTACGAGACAAAGCACAGTGAATTCGAGCCATATCTTTATGTAACGTGCGAATTTCAGAAGGTGTTTTTAATTGACCTGATTGTTTTTTCATGCGTAAATCCAAATATTGCTGTGATAATGCAATTAATTTCGCGCGCATTTCTTCAGGTGTCAACTTTAAAATATCTTTCATTTTCATAAACATCCTTTTTTAGAACCGCTCCAATAAAGCTTCTCTGCTAAGAAAACGACAACGCAAACCTAATTTTCGATCTGCTAATGCCATAGCCTCTCTTGCAATAGCCAACGAAACACCAGCAATTTCGAATAAAATTACTCCTGGCTTGGCAACTGTAACCCAATATTCTACGCTACCTTTACCTTTACCCATACGTGTTTCAGCAGGTTTACGAGTGATAGGCTTATGAGGGAAAACACGCATCCACATTTTTCCTTTACGCTTCAAATGACGATTGATTGCCACACGAGCCGCTTCTAATTGTGCGGCAGTGATACGACCTCTTTCTAAAACTTGGATACCAAAATCACCGAAAGCTAGCTCAGCACCACCCTTAGCATTACCATAAATACGACCCTTTTGTACCTTACGATATTTCGTTCTTGCTGGAAGTAAAATTGCCATAATAATCCTCTCTAACTATTCCGAACGACAAACCCAACACTTAATTCCAATGATACCATAAACCGTATGAGCTTCATTGAAACCATAATCAACATTGGCACGCAAAGTATGCAATGGAACCGAACCTGCACGTTGAGATTCTGTACGAGCAATTTCAGCCCCCCCTAAACGTCCTGAACACTGCAAGCGAATTCCTTTAGCTCCCATGCTCATAGCTAACTGAACAGCCTTTTTCATAGCACGCCTAAAAGAAACACGACGTTCTAATTGTAAAGCAACACTTTCCGCAATTAATGGAGCAATTAAATCAGGCTTTTTTAATTCTTGAACATCCAACAAAATATCCTTTTTAACCAAGGAATGAAGTTGTTCCTTCACTTTATCCAACTCTTGACCTTTACGTCCGATAATCACCCCTGGACGTCCACTAAGAATTGTAATACGAATTCTAGAACCTGCTCGTTCCAATATAACATCTTGTACCGATGCATACCTCAATTTTTTTTGCAAAAAATTACGAATCTTAAAATCTTCTGCAACCCATGAGGCATAATTTTCACCAGCAGCATACCAACGAGAACGCCAATCACGACGAATCGGCAAACGAAAACCTATCGGATTTATCTTTTGTCCCATATTTTATTCCTTATGATCCTGTTCGTTTTGCTCTCCTGAAGTCAATACTATTTTAATACGACTTGTACGTTTTCTTATTGGATGAGCAGATCCTCTTGATACCGGCTGAAAACGTTTTATAGCCGCACAATCATCAACAGCAATTTCATAAATCGATAACTGATCTACTGGCAAATTAAAATTATTTTCCGCATTTGCAATTGCACTTTTCAATGTTTTTGAAATCAAACGTGCTGATTTACGAGGAATCCATCTCAACGTCTGCAAAGCTATTCTAGCGGACATACCACTTAATCCCTTCGCCAAAGCTCTCAATTTTAGCGGAGAAATTCTAACATTTTTTGTTAAAGCTTGTACTTTCATTAGGCTTTCTGCGTATGAGGATTATGAGATTTAAATGAACGAGTTGGAGCAAATTCACCCAACTTGTGACCAACCATATTTTCTGTTACATAAACAGGAAAAAAACTTTTCCCATTATGAACATTGAAATTCAAACCGACAAATTCAGGTGTAATTGTTGACCGACGTGACCACGTCTGAATGGGTTTCTTATTGCCAGTTTTCTGACAAGCATCCACCTTATCCATCAATTTCGGATCCACAAAAAACCCTTTTTTCAAAGAACGCGACATATATTATCCCTTTTTGACTTTCTTACCATTGCGACGAACCAAGATAAATTTATCAGTCGCATTTGTACGTTTACGCGTAATATAACCTTTCGCCAATTGACCCCAAGGAGAAACAGGATGATTTCCGCCGCCTGTTTGACCTCCACCCATCGGGTGATCGATCGGATTCATAGCACAACCACGCACAGACGGGCGACGACCCTTCCAACGTGCACGGCCCGCTTTCCCCATAACCGTATTTTGATGCTCTACATTTCCAACACGTCCAATGGTAGCACGACAACGCGAATCAATCAAACGAATTTCTCCGCTAGGCATCCTTAACGAAGCATATTTACCTTCAAAACCAATAATCTCTAATGAAGCTCCAGCCGTACGAGCAAGTTGCGCTCCATTCCCTGGAATCATTTCAACTGCATGAATCTTCATAGCTGTTGGAATACAAGATAACGGGAAACTCATTCCCATCTTGTAATTTGAAACAGGCTTATCTAAACTAATCACCGAATCACCAATAACTAACCCTTCAGGAGCTAAAATATATCGCTTTTCCCCGTCCGCATATTTTAACAAAGCAAGATTAGCAGAACGATTAGGGTCATACTCAATAGCCTCTACAATGGCAGGAATGCTTATTTTTTCCCTTTTAAAATCCACAACACGATACAGACGTTTATGTCCACCTCCACGACGACGGGATGTAATTCTTCCATAACAATTACGACCCTTGCAGCGATGTAACCCTACAGTCAACTTACGTTCTGAAGATTTTTTAGTAATTTCAACTTTATTTCTAACTAAAAATCGCTGACCAGGCGTGGTAGGAACTGTTTTAATTAACACCATACAATTTACCCCTTAATGATATCGATTTTTGAACCTTTTTTCAAAACAACCATGGCCTTCTTCATGCCACCAACAGCCCCAGGCAAGGTCTTACGCATGCGACTGCGCTTTATTTTAGGTTTTCTATTCAAAATACAGACCTTTTCAACTTCCACTTTAAAAGCCGCTTTAACAGCATCTGCAATTTCCATTTTATTGGCATCACGAATAACTTCAAACGTATAACAATTTCTGTTCGCAATCAAAAAACTTGCCTTTTCTGTTACACGGTATTCCTTTAAAATCTTCCAGGCTTCTATCATTTTTCTTCACCTTTTTGATTGAAATTGTTCAAAAAACCAATTAACGCGCGTTCTGTCATAACAATATTAGGATAGAGAGACAAATCTAATGCATTCATAGAATTAGCATCTATCGAAAAAATCCTATTCAAGTTTCTGATAGACAACAACTGATTTTCAGAAAACTCACTATCGACAACTAAACATTTTTGATCTGCCACCATTTCTTTAAATATAGAAGACATAACTGACGTTTTAGGAGCATCCATCGATTTTAATTCCTCTAAAACTAAAAGTTTTCCTTCAACAGCCGCATCAAATAAAGCTCTCTGTAACGCCAAACGCTTTTCCTTCTTATTAATATTAACAGAAAAATCCCTTGGTTTTGGGCCAAAAACAACCCCTCCACCACGCGCTAAAGGACTACGTTTTTCACCTTGACGTGCCATACCCGTTCCTTTTTGGCGAAATGGCTTTTTACCTGTACCATGTACATCTCCACGTGTTTTCGTACACGCATTACCCTGCCTTAAATTCGCTTGATATGCAAGAATAACTTCTTTTAAAACCTGAAGCCCACGATCTCCTTCAAACTCTGGAATATCATAATCGCGTTCTCCTTCAAAAGCTCCATCAACTCCGTAAAATTTAACTTTCATGACTTACCTCTTATGCACTTTTCGACTTACGGATCATGACAAAACTACCTTTGGCACCAGGCACACTTCCCTTTACCAAAATCAGGCGCTTTTCTGGATCGGTTTTTACAACAACCAAATTTTGAACCGTTGCACGAATCAATCCCATATGTCCAGGCATTTTTTGATTTTTAATGATATGCCCCATACGACGAAAATGTCCGTAACCTCCACCACGACGATGCGACATGGAACCATGGGTTGCACGACCACCTCTAAAATCATAACGGCGAACAACACCCTGAAATCCTTTACCTTTTGTTGTAGCTACAACATCCACCAACTGACCAGCCTCAAATAAATCAACGTTTAACGACTGCCCCAATGTAAATTGAGCTACATCATCCGTAGTAAATTCTTTTAAATTACACAGCTTCTCTTCAATGTTCGCTTTTTTCAAATGTCCTAAAGCGGCATTATTTATGTGCTTCTTTTCTTGATAAGCGATTTGAATAGCTTTATACCCATCCGTTTCGTCCGTCTTTATCTGACTAACGCGGCAAGGCTCAGCTAAAATAACTGTAACAGGCAAAAGACGATTGTTTTCATCAAACAATTGCGTCATACCTATTTTTTTCCCAATTAATAATAATCTATCTTGCATAATACTAAGCGGCAGGGAAACATTACTGTTTTTACACAAACCTGCATTAGACTCAAACTGTTTATTTTTTTAGTGTCAATAAAAAATCAAAGATGAATTGAAATTTCTATACCCGCTGGCAAATTTAACTTTTTTAAATCATCCACCGTTTGTGGTGTAGGATCCTCAATGACAATCAGCCGACTGTGCGTACGCAGTTCAAACTGATCCATCGATTTTTTATTAACGTGTGGCGAACGATTAACCGAAAAACGCTCAATCTTGGTTGGCATAGGGATCGGACCACACACACGAGAACCCGATCGCTTTGCTGTGTCAACAATCTCAAATGTAGACTGATCCACAGTTCGATAATCGAAACCCTTTAATTTTATTTTAATTTTCTGTCCCGTCATTTTTTCTCAAAGTATAAATTACGAACGAGCCGGTGCCTTAGAAACCGTTTCAACAATCTTTGTTAACAAACTGGCCGGTACTTGCTCAAAATGAGAAGGTTCCATTGAATAAGAAGCACGTCCTTTTGTCAATGAACGAATATCTGTTGCATAACCAAACATCATCTCTAAAGGAACAAAAGCAGTCACAACGGTGGCATTTCCTTTGCTTTCCATTCCTTGTATTTGACCTCTACGACGATTTAGATCCCCCATAATATCACCTTGATATTCATCAGGAGTCGTTACTTCTACCTTCATAATCGGCTCTAATAAAATTGGCTTTGCTTTTTTCATTGCATCTTTAAAGGCAAAAATTCCTGCCATTTTAAAAGCTAATTCTGAAGAATCAACTTCGTGGAAACTTCCATCAACAATTCGAATTTTAAAATCTACCACAGGATAACCCGCAACAACACCATTTTGCGCACCTTCCATCAAACCATCTTGCGTTGGTTTAATAAATTCCTTAGGAATGGCTCCCCCTACAATTTCATTAACGATCTCAATACCCTTACCTTTTTCCAAAGGCTCAATCTTTATAATAACATGCCCATACTGTCCATGACCTCCGGTCTGGCGAATAAATTTACCTTCACCCTCCGCTTCTTGCATAATCGTTTCACGATAAGCAATTTGAGGACGACCTGCATCTGCTTCCACTTTAAATTCACGGAATAAACGATCGCGAATAATATCTAGATGCAATTCACCCATCCCAGAAATCAAAGTTTGTCCCGTTTCTAAATTGGAACTTACACGGAAAGTAGGATCTTCCTCAGCCAAACGTTGCAAACCAATCGATAATTTTTCTTGGTCCGACTTCGTCTTGGGTTCAATAGACATACTAATAACAGGTTCTGGGAATATCGGCGGTTCCAAATGAACATTCAGTTCCTTATCACACAAAGTATCACCCGTCACCACTTCTCTAGGACCAATTAAAGCACAAATATCCCCTGAATAGGCTTCCTCAATATCCAAACGCTCGTTAGCCTTCATAACGACCAAACGGCTTACACGTTCCTGTTTGCGCGTACGTGGGTTGTACAAAACCATTCCTTTGCGAATTACTCCTGCGTAAACACGATAGAAAATCAACTTACCAACGAAAGGATCTGTCATCAATTTAAATGCTAATCCACAAGGAGCATTATTATCGTTAGGTACAATCGCAACATTTTCACCATCGCGTTCTCCCATCATAGGTGGCAAATCCAACGGACTAGGCAAGTAATCTACCACAGAATCTAGCACCATCTGAATTCCTTTATTTTTAAAGGAACTGCCAGGAATAACACCTATGAATTTTAATGCCAAAGTCGCCTTACGAATGGCTGCTTTTAATTCTTGAACAGAAATTTCAGCTCCTTCTAAAAACTTTTCGGCAATACTATCATCTAAATCTGCCAAAGCCTCTATTAAAGCTTCACGGTGATGCAAAACCTCATCTTTATAATCCGCAGGCACTTCTTCAACGGTGTACTTCATTCCCTGAGGATCTGTTTCATCGTAAATGTAAGCTTTGAGCTCTAAGATATCAATTACGCCTTTAAATTGATCTTCTGAACCTATATTCAAAAACAATGGATGAGCGTTTCCACCTAATTTTTCTCGAATATCTTTAACTGCACCCAAGAAATTCGCACCCGTACGATCCATTTTATTGATATAGGCTAAACGAGGAACACGGTACTTATCCATTTGCCGCCACACCGTTTCTGACTGTGGTTGAACACCCGCTACAGCACAAAAAACAGCCACAGCACCATCTAAAACACGCAATGAACGCTCAACTTCTGCCGTAAAATCCACGTGCCCTGGTGTATCAATAATATTAATTCTATGATGAATTCCTGGGAACAAACCACTTTTATTCGTCCAATCACAGCTAATCGCTGCAGAGGTAATTGTAATTCCGCGTTCACGTTCCTGCTCCATCCAGTCAGTTGTTGCTGCACCTTCGTGCACTTCACCTAACTTATGGACAACCCCTGAATAAAATAAAATTCGCTCTGTGGTCGTTGTTTTACCCGCATCAATGTGGGCTGCAATTCCAATATTACGCAAATACTCCAAAGGATTTTTACGTTGTGGAGCATTCGCTGAAGATAGTACCTGACTCATATAAAAAACAAATTAATAAATTAAGACCAACGTAAGTGAGCAAAAGCACGATTCGCCTGCGCCATACGGTGAACTTCTTCTTTTTTCTTTACAACTTCTCCCGTATTATTGTAGGCATCAATAATTTCACTTGCCAACCCTTCAACCATAGCACCTTTACGTTTATTAGCAGCTTGAACCAACCAACGAAAAGCTAATCCAACTTGACGCTGATAAGGAACTTCCATAGGAACTTGGTAAGTGGCTCCACCTACACGACGACTTTTAACCTCCAATTTTGGACGAATGTTTTCCAAAGCAGCCAACATAAAATCCATTGGATCACCCTTACCCAAATTTTCACTTACACGTTCAATTGCTCCATACACAATGCGACGTGCCAAAGCTTTCTTACCACAACGCATCACACGATTTGTCAATTGCTCAACTAATGTACTCTTGTAACGAGGATCTTCCTTCAATGCTCTACGCTCTGCTCTTCTACGACGTGCCATAATAAACCTTTACTTTTTCTTGTTATCTTTAGGACGTTGTACACCATACTTAGAACGGCTACGACGACGCTTTTCAACACCTTGTGCATCCAACGCACCACGAACAACATGGTAACGAACACCAGGCAAATCCGGAACACGTCCACCACGAAGCAAAACAATACTATGCTCCTGCAAATTGTGCCCTTCATCTGGAATGTAGGCAATAACTTCAGAACCGTTCGTCAAACGAACCTTTGTAACTTTACGCACAGCAGAATTAGGTTTCTTAGGTGTACGCGTCATAACTTGAATGCACACTCCTCGCTTGAAAGGATTTTTACCTAACGCAGGCGCTTTTGACTTTGAACTAACTTTTGTTCTAGGCTTTCTTATTAATTGATTAATTGTAGGCATCTTTTCTTTACTACCAAAAAATTAGAGTTACTGTAGAAGGATGCAAGATTTTTTTTTAAAAAACTCACTTGCACCCACTTTCTTGTTTAATTTTTTAAAGGAATTTCTTGTTCTAAATCATGCATTGCTTCCTTATTTTCTTCCGAAGAACACACATCTTCCCATGTTTTTATCATCATATGACGATACTTAGGCATACCTGTTCCTGCAGGAATCAAATTTCCCATAATGACATTTTCCTTGAATCCCTTCAAAGTATCCTTTTTACCCAAGGTAGCAGCTTCCGTTAAAACACGCGTTGTTTCTTGGAAAGAAGCAGCTGAAATAAAGCTATCTGTTTCCAAAGAAGCCTTCGTGATTCCTAACAGAATTGGTTCACCTTCTGCCGGCTTACCACCTGCTTGTAAAACCGTTTCATTAGCACTTAAGAAATCAAAACGATCTACCTGTTCACCCCAGAAAAATTCTGTATCACCTGGATCAATTACTCGCACCTTTCCAAGCATCCGAGCAATAATCACTTCTAAGTGTTTATCGTTAATTACTACCCCTTGCAAACGGTAAACTTTCTGAATTTCCGTTAAAAGATATTCTTGTAAAGCATAAACACCTAAAACTGCTAAAATTTCATGCGGATCTGCTGAACCTTCGGTTAACAATTGACCTTTTTTCACAAAATCACCTGGCTGTACAACCATCTGTTTTCCATGAGGTACCAAATGTTCTTCAACTTCACCATTGTCTGAATTCGTTATTAACATCCGTTTTTTGCCACGAATCATACCTGATAACGAAACAATTCCATCCATACGTGCAATTTCTGCTACCTCTTTTGGACGACGAGCTTCGAACAACTCGGCAATTCGTGGAAGACCTCCCGTAATATCTTGTGTTTTTGCAGCAGAACGCGGTGTTTTAGCTAACAATGCTCCTGGATAAATTTCATCACCACTGTTAACAATCACCTGTGCTCCGACTGGAATTGCATAAGTGGCCAAAATAACATCATTATTGGCAGCATCCACCACCTCGACCGAAGGGTTCAAATCTTCTTGGTGTTCTATAATAACACCCGTTGCTTGCCCACTTGAATTATCTACCGTGCGACGCATTGTAATTCCAGGCATCATATCTTTAAAGCGAACAATACCACCTTTTTCAGATAAGATCGGAATATTATGCGCATCCCACATGGCCAATACACTACCTTTTTCGATTTTTCCTCCATCTGGAACTGTTAACAAGGATCCTGCATAAATACGAATCATTTCCAATTCACGATGGTCTTCTGACATAATCCGAACAACACCTGTTTTATTCAAAACAATAGTCGCATTATCTGCTGTATTTACAATACGCAAACCATCGTACTTTACAAAACCTGAATGTTTTACACGAAATTCCGGAGACTTCAACACCTGACTAGCAACACCTCCTACGTGGAATGTACGCAAGGTCAGCTGCGTTCCCGGTTCTCCAATAGACTGTGCAGCAATAATTCCAATAGACGTTCCTTCTGCAACCATCTCATGAGTAGATGGATCCAAACCATACGCTTTAGCAGGAATTGTATTCTTCCGCATATGTGTTAAAGGCGATAACACTTTGATTCGCTCTATACCTAAAGCTTCAACCTGTTTACCTTGCGCTTCTGTAATCATCTCACCTCGATGAATAATAATTTCAGATGGCTTAATAGGATTGGCCACATCATCGCACGAGCAACGACCTACGATGCGCTCTGACAATTTCACAATTTCTTCGTCACCTTCACTGATGGCTTGCTTCCAAATACCTTTATTGTAATCCAAACCTTCTTCCGATTTTTCAACAATGCAGTCCATGGCAACATCGCACAACTTACGCGTTAAATACCCCGCATCCGCTGTTTTTAAGGCCGTATCAGCCATACCTTTACGAGCTCCGTGTGTCGAAATAAAATACTCTAACACATTCAACCCTTCACGGAAAGAAGACAGAATAGGTTGTTCAATAATTTCACCCGAAGGTTTTGCCATTAAACCACGTGCTCCACATAACTGACGAACCTGTTGCTTATTACCACGCGCACCGGAATCCATCATCATGAAAACAGGGTTAATTTCGTTGTTCTTAACACCCTCCAGGCACTTAAATGCTATTTTAGCGATTTCATCCGTAGCGCTCGTCCAAACATCAACCACCTTATTATAACGTTCACCGTTAGTGATAATTCCACGTTTAAATTGTGATTCAACTTCCTTAATCTTTTTACGACTTCTTTCAATAATCGACGACTTTTCTCCCGGCACTGACATATCATCGATACCAATTGAAGCACCGATCCTCGTAACCATCGAAAAACCTAACTGCTTCAACGCATCTAAAACACTCACAGCGGTTTCTCGATCAGCCAAATCGTAAGTCGCAACAATTAATTCAGAAAGCTTTCCTTTATCAACAACATCGTTAACAAAACCTGTACCTTTAGGCCAAATAGTGTTAAATAAAATTCGTCCGATCGTCGTACGAATGTATTTCTCTGAAGGAACTCCGAAACGAGTTTCGTGACCATAATCAGGATTTGGCATATCCACCCAATCATGCAAAGTCAAAATACCTTCCGCCTCTATGCGTAAAGCTTCCTGTTCATTGGCAACAATTGTAACACGTTCCGTTTTAGCTGGCTTTTCTTTTAAAGCCAACGTTAAAAAATAATTACCCAAAATAATATCCTGTGACGGCGTCAAAATTGGTTTTCCACTGGAAGGTGCAAACATGTTATTGGTAGACAACATCAACAAATGTGATTCCAAAATAGCTTCCGTAGATAAAGGAACATGCACAGCCATCTGGTCTCCATCAAAGTCCGCATTAAATGCAGAACAAACTAACGGATGTAAACGAATAGCTTCACCTTCGATCAAAATTGGTTCAAATGCTTGAATAGACAATCGATGCAAAGATGGCGCACGATTTAAAAGGACCGGATGACCTTTAACCACTTCCGCTAAAATATCCCAAACTTCCGGTGCCTTATTTTCAATCATTTTGCGAGCAGCTCGAACCGTATGTGCAAAACCTAATTCTTTCAAACGACAAATGATAAACGGTTCAAACAAAATTAAAGCCATCTTTTTAGGCAAACCACATTGGTTCAACTTCAAATCTGGACCAATAACGATCACTGAACGTCCGCTATAATCCACACGTTTACCTAAAAGATTCTGGCGGAAACGACCTTGTTTACCTTTTAACATATCGCTTAAAGATTTCAATGGTCGATTGGAAGATCCTGTTACCGGACGCGTTCCATGACGCCCATTATCAAACAGGGCATCCACAGCTTCCTGCAACATGCGCTTTTCATTATGAATAATTACATCAGGCGTCTTTAACTGCAATAAATTTCGCAAACGATTGTTCCGGTTAATGACACGACGATACAAATCATTCAAATCACTTGTGGCAAAACGACCCCCTTCTAGAGGAATCAATGGCCTCAAATCCGGTGGAATCACAGGAATAACATCTAAAATCATCCATTCAGGCAAAGCTTTTGAATGAATAAACCCATTTAAAATCTTTAAACGCTTGGCCAGCTTTTTCTTAATCTGCTTTGATTTAGTGTTATTGATTTCCATCTGAATAGCCGAAACTTCTTCTGGCAAATTCATCTTTTTTAGCAGATCTTTAATCGCTTCAGCGCCCATTTTGGCAACAAAAGCATCCTCACCAAATTCTTCTTGCGCGGCCTGATATTCCTGTTCCGTTAAAAGCTGCTTTTCTTCTAAATGCGTACGTCCTGGCTCAATTACGACATAATTTTCATAATAGATAACTTTTTCAAGATCTCGCATGGTCATTTCTAGTAAAAGACCAAAACGACTTGGCATGGTTTTTAAAAACCAAATATGAGCAACTGGAACCGCTAATTCAATGTGTCCCATCCACTCACGACGCACACGCGATAAAGTCACTTCAACACCACAACGATCGCAAACAACACCCTTATACTTGATCCGCTTATACTTTCCACAAGCACATTCATAATCTTTTACAGGACCAAAAATTTTCTGGCAAAACAATCCTCCTGGCTCTGGTTTAAACGTACGATAATTAATCGTCTCTGGATTTTTAACTTCACCCTTGGACCAACGACGAATGGCATCTGGAGAAGCCACGGCAATGCTTACTGCATCAAACGTGGTTTCTTCTTCAAATCCTAACACTTCACGAACTTCTTCTTTAGCCATAATTAACTCTAGAACTTCATATCTTCCAAGGACTGATGCTGCTTAGATTCCAACTGAACATCTAAACACAAACCTTGCATTTCTTTTACCAATACATTAAACGATTGAGGAATTCCTGCTTGTAATGAATGATATCCCTTTACAATCGACTCGTAAACACGCGTACGACCTTGTACATCATCTGATTTCACTGTCAACAACTCCTGCAAAGAATAAGCCGCACCATATGCTTCCAAAGCCCAAACTTCCATTTCTCCGAAACGTTGTCCTCCGTATTGAGCCTTACCCCCTAAAGGTTGTTGCGTAATCAAACTGTAAGGACCTACCGCACGTGCGTGAATCTTGTTAGCCACCAAGTGGTTCAACTTCATCATATATGTGCATCCGACAGTAACTTTTTGGCAAAAAGCATCACCTGTGCATCCATCATACAATATAATCTTACCACTTTCTGGCAAATGCGCCTTTTTCAAAAACTCCTTAATGGTTGTTTCTGACACACCATCAAACACAGGGGTTGCTACCTTCAAACCTAACAACTTACATGCCCAACCTAAGTGAGTTTCCAAAACTTGACCAATATTCATTCGGCTTGGAACCCCCAATGGATTCAAAATGATATCTACAGGTGTACCATCTGCCAAAAATGGCATGTCTTGCACAGGAACAATTCGCGAAACAACACCTTTATTTCCATGTCGTCCCGCCATTTTATCACCCACTTGGATTTTACGCTTAACCGCAATAAATACCTTTACACTTTTGATAACCCCTGAATTTTCAATTTCTTCATCCAAGTTCTGAACTTTAGCTTCATACTCGCTATCTAGATCCTCAAACTTCTTCTTGAACTCGTTAACAAGTTCGAAAATTTTGACCTTAACCGGCGACTGTTCTATTTGCAAATTTTCAGGTACAGATGCCAATCGACGCAATAATGTTTTGGTAATTTTCCGATTTGCAGGAATAATAATTTCACCATTGGTACCATTTATAATATCCAACGGAATCTTTTCACCTAACAATATGTTTGATAAAGCTTCTGTTAATTCCTCACGCAAACGTTCCTTAGCCGAACGCTGCTCTTCCGTAATCTTCTTCAAACGACGGCGACGGTCAACCGCATCCAGCGAATCATCCCCCTCTGATTTATCAATGTGGGTCGAAGTTCGCACATCCATAACAATTCCTGTGCATCCCGGAGGAGCCATCATCGAAGAATCCTTAATATCAGCTGCTTTTTCACCAAAAATAGCACGGAGCAACTTCTCTTCCGGCGCTAACTCTGTTTCACTTTTTGGCGTAATCTTTCCAACTAAAATATCACCTGGATGAACTTCAGAACCTACACAAATGATACCATTGCGATCCAAATGCTTTAGTGCTTCTTCACCTACATTCGGAATATCTCTCGTGATTTCTTCGGCCCCTAATTTCGTATCACGTGCAATAACTTCATATTCTTCAATATGAATCGACGTAAAAACATCTTCCTTTACCACACGTTCGCTCAGAATAATCGCATCCTCGAAATTATAACCGTTCCATGGCATATAAGCAACCAAAACATTGCTACCTAACGCCAACTCTCCATTTTCGGTGGCAGCTCCATCCGCCAAAACTTGACCTGCCTTTACCTTTTCACCTAAATGAACTAAAGGTTTTTGATTGAAACACGTGGTTGCATTCGAACGAACAAACTTATACAAATTGTAAACGTAAATACCTTTTTTAACATCCGTCTTTAAAGCCCTATCATTTCGAACAACTGGTAAAGTTCCATCAGGCGTAATAATGATTTGCTTACCGTCTACCGCAGCAACAACACCATCCGCATCTGCAAGCAAAATTGTACGCGAATCACGAGCAACTTTTTCTTCTAATCCCGTTCCTACCAATGGTGCTTGAGCACGGAGCAATGGAACCCCTTGACGCTGCATGTTTGAACCCATCAATGCACGACTCGCATCATCATGTTCCAAGAAAGGAATCAATCCTGTAGCCACCGATATCAATTGCTTTGGTGACACATCCATGTATGTAACTTCTTTAGGCTCTACTTCAACAACTTCAAATCGTCTACGCGCTGTGATACGTCCTTCTAAATGGCCATTTTCATCAATTTTTGAATTTGCCTGCGCAACAACTTCACGTTCTTCTTGTTCAGCTGTTAAATAATGGACATCGTCTGTAACAACACCTTTACGTACAACACGGTAAGGCGTTTCAATAAATCCAAACTCATTAACACGTGCGTAAGTTGTTAAAGAATTAATCAAACCAATGTTCGGACCTTCTGGCGTTTCAATAGGACAAATGCGTCCATAATGTGAAGCATGCACATCTCGCACTTCCAATCCAGCACGATCACGATTTAATCCTCCCGGTCCCAACGCTGACAAACGACGTTTGTGCGTAACTTCTGAAAGGGGATTAATTTGATCCATTAACTGCGATAACTGACTACGCGCAAAAAAATCACGAACCACCGTTGTCAAAGCTTTTGTGTTCATCAAACGTTGCGGTGTCATGGCATCTACCGTTTGATCATAAAGCGCCATACGTTCACGAACAATGCGTTCTGTACGAGCTAACCCTAAACGACATTGATGATAAAGCAATTCTCCTACTGGACGAACACGTCGACTTCCAAGATGATCAATGTCATCCACTATACCTTGTCCCTTGCGCAGTCCACACAAATAACGCGTCGCTTCTACAATATCATTCGATTGCAACAAACGTTTATTTAAAGGAACATCATCACCGAACTTTTCATTGAGACGATAACGTCCAACTCGACTCAAATCATAACGTTTTTCATCAAAAAACAAATGCTTAAAAAATAACTTTGCATTCTGTAAAGTTGCTGGATCTCCTGGACGCAAACGCTTAAAAATATCACGCAAAGCCTCGTCATCGTTAGGAATAACATCCTTCTTTAAGCAACGAATAATAACCCCATCATCGCTGCTGCTATCAACAACTAAAATCTCATTGACATTGGACTGATGAAAACTTTGTAAAACTGTCTTTGTAACAGGTTCAAAAGCACGAGCTAACACAAGCCCTTTTGCAACATCAATTACATCTTCAACCAATACAAAACCTGTTAAATCTTCCCGCCCTAATAAATCTTGAACGGTTGCTTTTTCAGGCTTATAAAATAAATTCAAAATATCAATATCTTTGCTGAACCCTAAAGCACGCAAAAATGTAGTGATCAAAAAGCGACGACGACGACGACGACGATCCAAATAAACATAAATCAAATCATTAGGATCAAATTGAACCTCAATCCACGTACCACGATCCGGAATAATTCTAAAAGAGTACAGCACCTTCCCCGTCGTATGTGTTTCCTGTTCAAAACAAATCCCTGGAGACCGATGCAACTGACTTACAATCACACGTTCAGCTCCATTAACAATAAAAGAAGCACGTGGTGTCATTAATGGGATCTCACCCATATAAATTTCACTTTCCTGAACGTTATCTTCCGTTTTTAAACGTAAGGTAACATATAAAGCAACCGCATAAGTGTCACCATCGCGAATACAATCGTAATCCGAATTTTTTGGATCAACCAACTGATAGGAAACATACTCCAAACGACACTTATTATCGTAACTTTCGATCGGGAAAATTTCTTGAAAAACAGCTTCCAAACCAACCTTTTTACGTTGGCTGGGCGCCAAATCAGCCTGCAAAAACTCTTTATAAGAGGCCAACTGCAAACCTATTAAATCAGGCGGCGGAACAACTTCTTTTAATTTTCCAAAATTGATGCGATTTGTCATAAATAGGGACCCAAAAACAAGAATTTATCTCCCAAACCATCCTCGTTTTTTCTCTATGAAATACGCTCAATGGCGTACTTAAAACTACTTCAATTCAACTTTAGCACCTGCAGCTTCAAGTTTTACTTTCATCTCCTCAGCTTCTTTCTTGCTTACGCCTTCTTTAATAGCTTTTGGAGTGCTTCCAACTAAGTTTTTAGCTTCAATTAGACCTAAACCTGTAAGCGCACGAACTTCTTTAATAACATTGATCTTATTAGCACCTGCGTCTACTAAAACGACATTAAAGTCTGTTTTTTCTTCCGCTGGAGCAGCAGCCTCAGATGGAGCAGCAGCTACTGCAGCTACCGGAGCAGCAGCACTAACACCCCACTTTTCTTCTAGCTCTTTTACAAGACCTGCTATTTCCAAAACCGATTGATTGCTCAACCATTCGATAACTTGTTCTTTTGATATATCACTCATATTCCCTCCTAGAACAGATTAGTATTCATCTATTAGATTTCAGACGAAACGTTTAAGGAATTCGCATTCCCTAACCTGATCTGAAAATTATTCACCTGCCTTTTTTTGATGGGCTTGCAATACATTCAATAATGCTTGTGGAACCCCTTGCATTACATACAAACATTGACGATAAGGCGTCAACAACAACGACAACAAAGTTGCACGTAATGTTGGCAAATCTGGCAATTTTGAAAGTGCTTCAATTGCCGCAATATCGTACAATTGGCCATCCAAAACACCCCCCTTAGTAGCTAATTTATCTTTTTCTTTTGCGAATTTTAACAAAATTTTTGCTACCCCTGAAGGATTCGATCCACCAAAAACAACAGCGGTCTGTCCAACTAACCAATTTGTAAAAGCAGGAAGCGATAATGCTTCGCCCACCTTTTTTAACAAAGTATTTTGAACGACATGAAACTGCGCACCTTCCTGCAACAAACTTTTACGCAAAGCAGCAATTTCAGCAACTGTAACTCTGCTAAAATCAACCAAATATAAAAAATCCGAATCCTTTACTTTGGCAGAAATCTCATTCAACAAAAATGTTTTCTCTATTCTCATCTGATTTCTCCTACTATTGATTAATACTTAGCAAATAATGCATCATTTAATGAAAGGCTAGGGCTCATTGTGGATGAAACAGCTGCACTCAACACAAATTTTCCTTTAAAAACAGCTGGACGAGCGTGCTTTATTCCCTCCAAAACAGCTTCTGCGTTAGCCAACAACTTTTCAATACCAAAAGAACGTTTTCCAATACCCAACATCACATTAGCAGCTTTATCCATCTTGAACTCAACGCGTCCTTTTTTCAATTCTTCGATACACTTGACAATATTATCTGTCACAGTGCCTGCTTTAGGACTCGGCATCAAACCTTTAGGACCCAAAACGCGAGCAATGGTTTTTACTTCTTTCATGGCATCAACGGTAGAAACAGCCGCATCAAAATCCAACCAACCGCTTTTAACTTTTTCAATTAACTCCGACAAACCTGCTTCACATGCACCCGCAGCCAAAGCCTCCTCTGGCTTGTTGGTAAAGGCTATAACTCGAACATCTTTACCATTTCCATGAGGTAGAGAAACAACGCCGCGAACCATCTGATCGCTCTGCTTTGGATCTACCGCCAAATGCAATGCCAATTCTACAGTTTCATCGAATTTTACCGCAGGCAAGGATAATAAAGTCGTAAAAGCCTCCTTAAGATCGTAAGATTTTCCACTCTCCAACTTTTCCAACGCCGAACTATAACGTTTACTATGCTTTTTCATCTTTTTATCCGTTAATCAACTACTTGTATACCCATGCTGCGTGCAGTTCCAGCAATCATTTTTGCAGCGTGCTCAACGCTTGAAGCATTCAAATCCGCCATTTTCGTTGCTGCAATTTCCTTTAACTGCTTGCTCGTTACCGTTCCAACTTTCGTTTTATTAGGTTCACCTGAACCTTTTTGAACGCCCGCTGCCTTACATAACAACACGGAAGCCGGCGGTGTTTTTAAAACAAACGTAAACGATTTATCTGCATAAACCGTAATTACAACCGGAATAATCAATCCAGTTTGATCTTTTGTACGAGCATTAAACTCCTTACAAAAGCCCATAATATTTACCCCCTTAGCTCCCAACGCCGGACCCACCGGTGGAGCAGGATTTGCAGCACCCGCAGGCAACTGCAAGCGAATTTCTCCAATTACTTTTTTTGTCGACATAATAACACTCCGTTATTGTTCTTCTTTCTGAACCTGCCAATATTCCAACTCAACCGGCGTAAAACGTCCAAAAATCGAGACTGAAATTTTTAACTTTCCTTTTTCTGGATCCACCTCATCAATCATTCCCGATAAATTTAGGAAAGGACCATCGGTAATTTTTACCATTTCACCAACTTCATAAGCAACTTTCAGAACCTTTTTGCCCTTAATTTCTTCCACTTGCCCTAAAATACCATCAACCTCTGACTTTTTTAAAGCAATAGGACGATCGCCTCCCATGAAGCCTAAAACACCTTGTACATTTCGCACAAATGATGCCACATTTTGTAAAAATTCTCCCGATTCATCATACAATTTCATGCACAAGAATACATAACCAGGATAGAATTTACGAACATTACTTGTCTTCCTACCGTTTTTTATTTCAAGCACTGTTTTCGTAGGTACTAAAACAGTTTTTATAAATTCTCCAAAACCTTCGGGCTCAATAAAACGCTCCAAATAACGTTTAACTTTCAATTCTTGATTCGACGCCGTTTGAATCGCATACCACTTATAACAATCTTTAGATCCCGTTTCTGTCATTTTAAAACATCAAAAGATTAACGCCCAACGCAATGCATCAGTAGATCTACCATTTGAAATAAAGAAAAATCTACTAAACTAACAAATAAACCTAAAAAAATGATACCCAGCAAAACAATAACTGTTGATCTTCGTAATTCGCGCCATCCTGGCCACGAAGCTTTTTTCAACTCTCCAATCATTTCGCGCATAAACAAGCGCACTTTTTTAAAAATTTTCATAATTTTAGGCCCTTGGCAGGAGAAGAGGGACTCGAACCCCCAACCGACGGTTTTGGAGACCGCTGCGCTACCAATTGCGCCATTCTCCTACAATTCAATTACTTGCGTATAAAGATTCCGGGATGTTTCTCATTTTGTCAACGAAAAAACATCCCGAATTTTAATTTTTAAGAAATTTTATCACATTAAGCAATAATTTCTGTAATACGGCCAGCTCCAATCGTACGACCACCTTCACGCATAGCGAAACGTTGACCTTTTTCCATAGCAACTGGCTTACCCAATTCAATTGTGATACCCAAGTTATCACCTGGCATTACCATCTCTGTACCTTCTGGCAATTCACAGATACCTGTAACATCAGCAGTACCGAAGAAGAATTGAGGACGATATCCCTTAAAGAATGGGGTGTGACGACCTCCTTCATCTTTGGTCAAAACATAAATTTCAGCTTTAGCCTTTGTATGAGGAGTAATAGAACCTGGTTTAGCCAAAACCTGACCGCGTTCAACATCCTTCTTTTCAACACCACGCAAAAGCACACCAACATTATCACCTGCCTGACCTTGATCCAACAATTTGTGGAACATTTCAACACCTGTGCATGTCGTTGTACGCGTTTCTTTCAAACCAACAATCTCAACAGAATCACCCACTTTAATGCAACCACGTTCAATACGTCCGGTTACAACTGTACCACGACCTGTAATACTGAAAACATCTTCAATAGACATCAAGAAAGGCTTATCCAAATCATGCTCTGGCAAAGGAATATCCTTATCAACTGCAGCCAACAACTCATCGATTGTCTTAACCCACTCTGGTTTTCCTTCCAAAGCACCCAAAGCTGATCCACGAACAATAGTAATTCCATCACCATCGTAATCGTATTTCTTCAAAAGATCACGAATTTCCATTTCCACGAGTTCAACCAACTCTGGATCATCCAATAAGTCAACTTTATTCAAGAAAACAACAATATTAGGAACACCTACCTGACGAGCCAACAAAATGTGTTCGCGCGTTTGTGGCATAGGTCCATCACTTGCACTAACCACCAAAATAGCTCCATCCATCTGAGCAGCACCCGTGATCATGTTTTTAACAAAGTCAGCGTGTCCTGGGCAGTCAACGTGTGCATAGTGACGCGTTTCTGTTTCATATTCTACGTGAGCAACTGCGATTGTAACAATCTTCGAAGCATCACGAACTGTACCACCCTTAGCAATATCTGCGTAGGATTTTACTTCTGCCAATCCTTTATCAGCTTGCACTTTAAGGATAGCTGTCGTTAATGTTGTTTTTCCATGGTCAACGTGACCGATGGTTCCCACATTTACGTGAGGTTTTGATCTTGTGAAGGTTTCTTTAGCCATATCAAAAATCGAGTTTTATTTTAAATTCATTTATGGAGCCCCCGAGCGGACTTGAACCGCCGACCTCATCCTTACCAAGGATGTGCTCTGCCAACTGAGCTACAAGGGCATCCTCATCCACTTTTGGAGTCAAACCAAAAACATTTGCTTTTAATAGTTGAGCATTCGAACCATGAAGTCAACTTTTTTATTTCAAAAAGACTTAATTTTTTCCATTTTTTACCGAAACAACATTCATATAAGA
This sequence comes from uncultured Opitutales bacterium, assembly GCA_934691225.1. GTDB lineage: Bacteria > Verrucomicrobiota > Verrucomicrobiia > Opitutales > UBA9783 > UBA1183. The sequence goes on along the minus strand of CAKUSQ010000001.1, from coordinate 431,215 downwards.
CCGAAAACCATCCAGCACATACTCAATCTGGCCGATATTCCAACCCTGCGGAAAACGTTTAAAATGCTTCAAAATAAACGAACCTAACACCCTATGCTCCTCCAAAACGTTTGCTTGCAAAATAGCATTAAAAGTTCGATCTAAAAAAATTTCCACCTGAATACCCCCTTTTTCAAAAACGACCTGAATAGAACGACGTCCCATTTTAGCGGTTCTATCAAAATACTTTATAGGCCAATGCAAAAACGGCATCATAATTAAAAAACAACACAACGAACGATGACCTCGCAAAGGTTTTAACCATTCTTTTGTAGGGCAAATACAAAATCGATGTGGATATAAACAAAACACAGGATTATTTTTATCAAAAAATAAAACATCGCCATTTCCCAATGAAACTTCAACCCAATGGTGCGTTTTATCCACACATCCCGTAAGCCAACCTTTTGTATAACGTTTTTCCTCGTTCCACCAAAAATCCCACCGATAAACGTCGTCAGGCGCATACGCTTTTAAAGTATCAATTCGCGCAACCACCTCGTTTTTTAACAACAAATCTTCTGTTGCTTTTTTCTGAAAAAACACCCCATAAACAACAGAACCATCAACAAAAAACGTTGCCAGTAAGAGCAACGTCTTTAAACAAAACTTCCAACACATCAAAATTTACTTCCCACCTGTCATATTCATAGGTATATCTGGAAGCTGTGTCAAATTTACACGTTCCTGTTCATCCTGCATAGGGGCTAATTCTATTTCTTCTGGAGAATGATGATGTTTATAAATTTGCCCCAAAGAAAGCATCAAAGTGATCATAAAAAAAGCAATAATACCGTACACCGTCCATCGAACTAACACATTTGAAGCTTCTCCTCCGAAAGCAGATTCTGCAGCACCCCCTCCTAAAGCAGCTCCCATACCTGCATTTGCACTCGGTTTTTGCATCAAAATTAGCAAAATCAACCAACCGCACAAAAAGACTAACACAATAGAACCAATGGTAATTAAAAATGTTAACATAATACTGCTTACTAATATCTTTTCTTTACAAAAAAATTCAAGTAAATTTTTAAAAATTATTCACATCACCGTAACGTTGTTCCAATTTTTGAATACGTTGCAAAAAATCACGCGCGTGATAATTAGCTGTTTCCATAAAAAATAATACCAAACTTTGCCGAGAAATATGATAACGACAACGCTTTTCCTGCCCACGTTTGGCTTTTGCATTCCAAACATGCCCTAGAAGTTTTTGATTATCAAAACAATCGCGAATGTATTGATCACTGCATCCTAGAATAGCCGCAGCTTCTTTAACAGAATACCATTCTTTCTGATCGGGTAACATTTTTTCAAAAAACAAGTAATTAATGTCTTTTTCTATGATCATCTACGCTTTAACGCAACAATTCATTCATCTACATTACTTAATAAGTAATTTTTTAGAAAATTTCAACCATAAATGAATAAAATTCGCAACAATTAACAATTAAAGAATAAAAATTGGAATTTATTAAAAAAATTTAAATAACAGAAAAAACTTGTTTTCAAATACCAAACCTTATTTCATAGAATAAACATGAAAAATTCTTTATTTTCACTTTGTTTACATTACTTATCTAAACATAAACGTCTATTTTTTACAGCATTCTTATGTGGCTGTATCTATGGACTTATGAGTGGTCTAGGATTACCGATTCTTTTTGAAAAAGTATTTCGTAATATCTTTGAATCCAATGACGACTACAATTTATCCACTATCTTTTTAATTGCAACAGCCATTCCTTTAGGATTTTTTATTCGAGGCTTGTTCGGGTATCTCAGTACTTTCTGGATGAATCAGTGCGGATTAGAAATGCTTACCGAATTGCGCTCTGACATTTTTCGAAAATTACAACAGTTCCCCCTAAACTTTTTTGACACCAAAACATCAGGCGATCTTATACATCGTGTTATTTCAGATCCCAAAAATTTACAGGATATTTTATTAGAAATGGCATCTGAATCCATTAAACAACCACTACAAATGATAGCAGCTTTCCTATGCTTAATCTATTTATCTGTCAAACATTGTGATCTTATTCTTTTCTTTATATTCTTTATTACGATTCCTATATGCTTTTTACCTGTTCGATTGCTTAGATCCAGAGTAAAAAACAGCAGTCGTTCTATGCAACAAACAGAGGCTGAAGTAACAACTTGTGTCACAGAAAATTTACAAGCAGCTCAAGAGATTCGAACATTTAGTCTCGAAACAACAGCCTTAAATAAAATCCAGACGATTATGTTTAAATTGGCTAAACGCACCCAAACTGTCGTTATGTGGCAAAAAATGCAACAACCGATTATGGAGATCGTATCTACTGGTATTATTTCTCTAATTTTTATATACGCTTACTTCAAAAAAATCCCGTTTTCAGTTTTCAGTGCCATGGGAACCGCTTTGTATTTTGCTTTCGATCCCATTAAAAAAATAACCAATCTTATTGGTTTAATGCAAAGAGCTACAGGTGCATTTGAACGTATTCATGAAATCCTTAACCAACCTATTACATTACAATCACCCAAACATGGAATTACTAAAGTTAGCGATGGATCTTTTACCTTAAAAAATATTACCTTTCGCTATTCTGAGAAAAATTCACCTGTTCTCAACAACATCTGTCTTGAAATTCCAGCAAAAAAGTTCTTTGCCTTAGTAGGGCCCAGTGGGGCAGGGAAATCCACCTTTATTAAATTACTTCCACGCTTATATGATGTTACCCAAGGAGAAATCGAATTTGGTGGTACAAACTTAAAAAATTGGGACCTGAAAGCCTTGCGCTCTCAAATAGCTATTGTATCCCAATCTACTGTCCTTTTTAACGATTCATTTGCCAACAATTTGCGCATTGGAAACACTCAAGCATCCGATAATGAATTAGTCCAAGCAGCAAAAATGGCTTACGCACACGATTTTATTATGGAATCCGGTGGTTACGAAGCGATTATTGGTGAAAATGGTCGTCGATTCTCAGGAGGACAACGACAACGTCTTGCAATTGCTCGTGCATTTCTAAAAAATGCACCTGTATTAATTTTAGATGAAGCCACTTCTGCTCTTGATTCTGAAAGTGAATTCTTCATAAAAAAAGCTATCGAAAACATTGCAACTAATAAAACAGTTATTGCTATTGCACACCGCATTAGCACTATTCAAAATGCTGACTGCATTGTACTACTAGATCATGGCACATTAATTGCACAAGGCAAACACAACGACTTAATCCACACAAGTCCTTTATATCAACAACTTGTAGAAAAACAATTAGTTCATACATGAAAAACATAGAAATCATCGCGAGAGGCCTCTGCATTCAAAATGAACACATCCTTGTGTGTCAACACACCCAAAAAAATTACTTTTATTTACCCGGAGGACATGTTAAATTTTTTGAAACAACAACAGCTGCTTTGCAACGCGAATGGTTAGAAGAACTAAACTGCACCTGTGTCATCGAAAAATATCTCGCTTTCTTTGAAGAACGTTTTATTGAATTTAACAAAAAACATCACGAGTATACATTTCTTTATCAAGTAAGTTGTCCTGAACTTAATGCACAAAAAGTAATATCCTCTTTCGAACCTTTTCTAAAATTTCAATGGCTTAAGTTAGAAGTTTTACTCACACAAAATCTGTTACCATTATCAACTAAAAATTACATTTTATCATTAACAAAAAATAAAACATCTATTTGAAAAAATTAAATCAATGTTAATATCTATATTATTAACCGCAACATGTGCTTTCACATTTGCTTCAGACACAGATCCGTTTAATGCAACTGTAGATTGCCCATGCTGTGGCAGGCCTCACGGCAGTATGACGGATTGCCCTACGTGCGGTCCTATCGTATGCCGCCATACAGATCGTACAAAAACTGATTGCTCTGTGTGCGGTCCTATCGTAGAATGCCCACTCTGCAATATAATTTACAGTAGTAAGAAGCACATCGATTGCCCTACGTGTGGTCCTATCGTAGTGTGCCCACACTGCCATACAATGTACGGTATGAAGAAGAACACTGGTTGCCCTACGTGCGGCCCTAACCCTAAACTATAACAAATATACAAGAGCCAAAAGAGGACTTTTATGAAGTCCTCTTTTTTATTTACATAAATTCTGGCGCTCTCGCCGGGACTCGAACCCGGATCTTCGGCTTCGGAGGCCAATGCTCTATCCAACTGAACTACGAGAGCCTATGGATTAATTGAAGCTCAAAACACTCTTTGTGTCAATGTCTAAAAAACACCAACTAACTTAAAATTAATACACAAAACTAACAAAAATATTTGAATAAAACATACCCTAAAGGCGCGTTTAAAAGGAGACTATCGATCAAATCTAAAACGCCTCCTATACCAGGAATGATATGCCCTGAATCCTTTGTATTTAACTGCCGCTTCAACAGCGATTCCAATAAGTCAGACACAATAGAACCCCAAGCCATAATTACAGCAAACAATGCGCACTTATATCCAGAAAAATTTGCCGGCAGATAAGCTTTGCAAGCAATACAATAAAACCAACCGCCTAACAACGCAAAACTTATACCCCCCATCACACCTTCCCACGTTTTTTTAGGGCTTACAGCTGGCGCTAAACGATGCCGACCAATCCAACACCCGATGCAAAAACCTCCTACATCGGTTAATTTTGTAACTAAAACCATCCAAACAATCACGGACAAACCCGTTGCATATCGCCATTGATATAAATCTAAAACTTTTAAGAAAAAATGTAAGTTTATAGAAAAATACCAAAAACAAAACAAAGAAACTAAAAATGACTTTGCGGTTTTTCCAACAAAAACACTACGATTACAAATGAATATCAACGCTATTGCGTATACTAAATCAACATATGCATAAAAATTTTCAGCGGTCCACACATACCCTACGATAAAACATACGGATAATAAAAGATCAAATAATATCTGGCAACAATCTGATTTCAATAAAACTGAAAACTCAATTTGCGCTATTCCTGCTAACAATATGATCAAACATACAACACCCGAAGTTTTAAATGCATACAAAACAAACGCTAGTAAGCTCCATACTCCCAACGAACTTAATATTCTTTGCTTTAACATATTCAAACGTTTCCAAAACGACGCGTTCTTTTCAAGAAATCTTCAATCGCTTTATCCAATTCTACCTCTGTAAAATCAGGCCAATAGGTAGAGGTAAAGTAAAGCTCACTGTAGGCCGCTTGCAAAAGCAGGTAATTGCTCAAACGCTGTTCACCGGAAGTTCGAACAATTAAATCTGGATCAGGCATACCAGCTGTATAAAAATAAGAGGCAAAACGTTCCCAAGAAAGTTTTGATAAATCCTGACCTGCAAGTTTTTTTACCGCCTGCAGAACCTCTTCACGTGCACCATAATTCAAAGCAATAGTCAACGTGTAATCCTTAAAATCAGACGTTTCATCTTTCAAAGTTTGTATAGCTATTTGCGCCTCTTTCGGCAAAGCCATCACGTCTCCAATTGTATTAAAACGAATCTTATTTTCTAAAAACACTGACCTTTTATGCTTCAAGTACGTTGTCAATAATTTAAAAATAACCGAAATTTCATACGCAGGACGTTTCCAATTTTCTGTTGAAAAGGCATACAGTGTAACATAAGGAATACGCCAATGTTCAAACGCTCGTTTCGCTACATCAAAAACACGTTGCGCTCCCTCCTTATGACCTTCGGTCCGAGCTAAACCACGCTGTTTAGCCCAACGACCGTTACCATCCATAATAAATGCAATATGCTGGAGTGGGGTTTCCATACTTTACAAACGAACTTTAGGGATAAATTGCAGACCTAAATCCGACAACTGCTTAGCGTCAACAACACCTGGACTCATAGACATTAAATCCTGGCCTCTTTGGGTTTTAGGGAAAGCAATAACATCACGAATACTATGCGTACCCGCCATCAAAGCTACTAAACGATCAAAACCAAGCGCGATACCTCCATGAGGCGGTGCACCAAACGAAAAAGCTTTCAGCATGTACCCAAACCGATTTTCAACCACATCCGAAGGGATGTTGAGAATATTTTCAAAAATGAAACGTTGCAAATCTGAATTGTGAATACGAATGCTTCCACCACCTAACTCAATACCATTCAAAACCAAATCATAATGTTGACCACGAACTCGATGTGGATCCGTCTGCAATAAAGGAATATCTTCTTTTACGGGCGATGTAAATGGGTGATGGGTAGCTACAAATTTCTTTTGTTCTTCATCATAAGTTAACAAAGGAAAATCGACCACCCATAAAAATTTATAATCTTGATCAGAAACGTTCAAAGCACCGCGTTTTTTCAAAATTTCTGCAAGTTCCAAACGGACTTTTCCTAAAATAGTACAAGCTTTTTCCCAACGATCTGCCATGAAAAACAAACAATCATTTTCCTTCAATTGCAATTGGGCTGTAAGTGCTTGCTTTTCATTTTCTGATAAAAACTTCGTTAATGGCGACTTCCATTCGCCTTCTTTGATTTTGATGAACGCCAACCCTTTCGCTCCCATATGTTTGGCACTTTGCTCTAAAGCAGCCAACTCACCTGCCGTCATATCAGCAAAGTTTTCGACCTTCAAAACCTTAATAACATCGCCTTTTTCAACCACAGAAGCAAATACTTTAAAACCAGATCCTTTAAATATGCTTGTAACATCTTGGAATTCTAAGCCAAAACGCATATCTGGTTTATCCGAACCAAAACGATTCATAGCTTCCTTAAAAGGCATCCGTAACAAAGGCATTTTAATATCTACATTCAGACACGTTTTCCACAATTTCGCTATAAGACCTTCTATCAAAGCATAAACATCTTCTCGGTCAATAAAGGATAACTCCATATCGATCTGTGTAAATTCTGGTTGACGATCTGCTCGCAAATCCTCATCACGAAAACATTTTGCTAATGAAAAATAACGCTCCATACCAGCTACCATCAACATTTGCTTGTACTGTTGTGGCGATTGTGTCAAAGCATAACATTGCCCTGGATTTAAACGACTTGGAACTAAAAATTCTCGAGCACCTTCAGGGGTACTTTTAAACAACGCAGGTGTTTCAATCTCAAAAAAGCCCTGCTCATCCAAATAATTACGAATAACATTTGAAGCGCGATGCCGCAAACGCAAACGATCCTGATTCGGTTTTCTACGCAAATCTAAATAACGATATGTCAAACGCAAATCCTCACTCACTTTTTCAGCTTTTTCATCCAAAGGGAAGGGCAAAGTTTGACAAACATTATGAATCACTAAAGTATTTACATGCACTTCTATTTCACCGGTTGGCAAATGAGGATTTACAGTTTCAATTGGCCGTAATTCTACCGTTCCATGAACCTCTATCACGGACTCTGTCTTTAATTTATCAATTTCACCTTTAAAAAGGTTAGGATCTAATACCAACTGTGTAATACCTTCGCGATCTCGCAAATCGATGAAACACAGACCCCCATGATCTCGCAAGCTTTGAATCCATCCCATCAACACAACTGATTCTTTTTGATGTGATTTATTCAATGTACCGCAATCATGCGTCCGCTTACCAAATTCTCTCATGTTTTCATGATAAAAAACTTTTCTGTATTTCCACAAGTCTGTTTTACAAAAAAATAAACATCCAAAATTTTAATGCTATTTAACTTTTTTACACATTATCAAAGCGTATTCTCACCTATATTTAATAAAATCATAAACCTAATTCATCAAAAAATTTTTAAAAACGATTATTTTTATCTTGAGATGATTCCATAAACCTGCTTACAATTATTTCATAGTCATGAAAGAACATGTAAATGAACTTTTGAAACACATCGGCGAAGGATTGAATTTGCCAGATTTGTGCCTCGACGACAATAATCATTGCATCCTATTATTCGATGAAAAAATTGTCCTTAACATGGATTTCGATAATGAAGGCAATAAATTGGTTATATATGCCTATATTGGTGAGATTCCACTGGAATGTAGAGAAACCATTTTTGAAAAAGCTTTGGAAGGGAATTTTTTCTGGAATGAAACCGATGGTGGAACATTAGGAATCGATAAACAATCGCAATCGCTCGTCCTTGCAAAAGCATTTCCAGTTCCTATCAATAATTTTAACACATTTGAAGATCAGCTAGCAACTTTCGTAGAAGTGGTTGAAAAGTGGATCAATCGAATTGAACAATTTCTAAAAGATGTAGAAAACCTTTCTAACGATATCTAATTTTTTACAAAAGGACACACTATGCATACACATAAAAATTCAAACAAAGGAGTTTTTTCTCCTGTACTTATAACCAACATTGGTCTTAGTGAACATAACATTAAGCACTTGCAACATCTCAATCAAATTCCACCGTCTGCACCTAGACAAGGAACTAATTACTTCCAAGCTAAAAATTACTTAGCTTAAAACATTGAAGGACTTCTATAATGAAGTCCTTATTTTTTTATTATTTTATTCCCTTATAAAAATTTTAAGACAAAAATAACGTGTAATCTTTAAATTACACGTGTGTTAAAAATTTTTTCAAAAAATTACTGCGCAATTAATTGAATATCCGGCTTTAACTCAATTTGCAAACGATACTCCTTATTAGGCGTTATTCTCAAAGGTGTACAACGTTCCAATATTTGCAAATAACAAATTTTACCGTAATAAGTCCGATAAGCATGGTCTTGATAAACATCCTTTACTTCTGCCCAAGTTGCACCAAAATCATCCCTATTAACCGAGGCTTGTAAGCTATTTTCTCCCAACATAAAGGAATGCTCCAAATGATGCGTCGAATGTGGAACTGACAGCGCAATCACATACCTAAAACTTTCCAAAGTAACCACTTGTTTAAATTTATAGATAAATTCAGATGAAACAACAGGTCCTGAAAACTTCCAATTAACTTTACAGCTTCCCAATCCAGATAAAATCTTTTCATCATTCGAGATCAATTCCGGTTGCTCATAAGAAAACTTAAACGTATTCTTTAAACCTATGCCAGCCACACAATGCTTTCCATAGAAAGAAGGTATCGTTTTTACACCATTAATAGTTAATTCTGGTAGTAAAATCGGCAGGTAACAATTTACAGGCCAATCGAAAATTCCAGGGCAATGCGGAAATGCTAATGCATCAGACTCAACTTTTCCATATCCGCCTACCAAAGGCAACTGAATATGTAAACCCGATGAAGCATCTTGATAAATAAACAAACCTTGTTCCTTAGCGTTTGTTTTATCAAATGATACAAAACGACCTCCCGATTTTGTAACACAAACAGGAACGTTAAGCGACAAACCTAATAAATTTGCCAAACGAGACCATTGGCACAAATATCTAGCTGCATCAAAATTTACGATACGCGTCGTTTGTGATGACAACGTGGATCTTTCAGCATCGTTAACCACCAAGGTTCCATCTTCTTGATTCAAGTAAGTTACAAAGAAAAATTGAAAAAGCCTACGCAACAAATCTAAATATAAAGGTTTTTTCTCAGCATTAATCCAATCATCGCGCAGAAATTGCAATATAATGCTGATGCAGTAAATTTGACCATAAATTCCGATACCACGGCCATAAGCCCAACCCAAACCATCCGAACGAACGACATCCGGCAACAGCTTAACTAATTTCTCGGCAAAAGTTCTTAAACTTGGTAATTTCCGATCACAGAGCGACAAATTTACATGCAATTTCAAAGCTTGGCGAATAAAAATAAAGCTCATCAGTCCAGAAACATCAAAAACACCCGACAAACCTTGAGCGTGATCATCCGAAAAGAAACCACTTGAACTTGTTGCCTTTACATAAGCCAAAAAATCATCAATCAAGCGCCCCGTATCATCTTTTTTTGAAAGCCCCATACTGTAACGAGCAACCGACTTGGCGATGTTAAAAACCTGTATGATGCCTTTGCCTTCAGAACGCGATAATAATCGCTTATCCAACTCACTTCGTTGCTCATCATCCAACTTTTCCCAGATCAAATTGCGCTGTTTAGCTGGCCCAAAAGCTAACAACCCCAATGCAGAATAAGCTAATGCGCGACTATTACAATCAACTTCAGCAATCTGATGTTTCAAACAACGAGCACCTAAATCAACAATATCAAAACCATTTAATTGCGTTTCACGCGTCGCGCGATAAAATTCACCGATAGCAGCTAAAGCATGCGCGCCTTCTTCTGGTAAAGAGGTTTCTCCAGCCATCGGAACGATAGATCCATCTTTATTAATAGAATCCAAATTGTGCCCCAAAATGGCACGAGCCATATCCAAACATTGATTTGCAAAATTCTGCATAAACAAGTATAAACCTTTAAAAACAATTTACATTGATCTTTTTTCTGTAAAAAGTCAAGTAAAGAAAAAAACAAAAACCTCCCGAAGGAGGCCACGATCAAGTAAAATAAAGATTTTAGGCACGGTGACGACCAAATTTCTTTTGAAATTTTTCAACTCGCCCCGTTGTATCAACAAAACGTTTTTCACCTGTGTAAATAGGATGAGAATCCGAGGTAACATCACGCACCACCATACAATATTCAACACCATTAATAACTTCCTTATCCTTAGAAGCTACAGTAGAATTCGTTAAAAACCGCTTACCCGTTGAAACATCCACAAAACAAACAGGATGATAATTAGGATGAATATCTTTTTTCATTACAAAAACCTTTCTCAATACCCCTGACGAGCTTTATAACGTGGATTTGTCTTACATATAACATAGATACGGCCATGACGACGGACGACTTGGCACTTTGCGTTACGACTCTTCAGAGACTTGATAGAAGAAACAACTTTCATGACTAACTCTACTTGATAAGATAATAATAATCCAAAACCACTCCACTTTTCCTGTCAACACATTTTTTAAAAAATCCGCCCTCTAGGCACACCCCACACAGAACAAACAAAAAACACACCAACCTGGTGCAGGTGGACGGAATCGAACCGACGAATCCAGCTTGGAAGGCTGGAGTTTTACCACTAAACTACACCTGCTTAAGAAAAGCTGCATTTATAATCCACCACAAAAACCATACTGTCAAGAAAAATTTTATTTTTCATTTTCAAAAACCATTTATTTATGATTATTTCTTTAAAAAACAGCATTTTTATCAAAAAAAACAAAAAATTTTATTTTTTATTTATTTTTACTTGACATAATACAAAAACCAGTCGTAGCCTTCCTCCCGATGATAAATAAACGCTTTACATCCATTAAGCTGCTTTCAGCGGCTTTTTGTTTAAGCACAACGCTTAACGCAGTCCCCGAATTTGCAACAATAATCAATAATGCAAATGCAGCTTTGAAAAATAACAGAGACCCAAAGGATGCAGTTGCTCTTTTCATAGAAGGCTATGAAAGTCTTCTAAGATGCATAAAACAGAGCTGGAGAGATGGTATCAATAATGACGCTATGTTGCGGCAATTTCTTCGCGAACGTTCTAGTCGTAACGCTTTTCGAAACTTCAACATATTAAATAACAATAACTACCGAGGAGGAGTAGTGTTTAGCCCTATTTTAGTAGGTTGCTGGCAAGAAAATCAACTTGCATATCGGCGTAATGTTTCTATTGATCAACGCGGAAGGGAGAAAGAGAAAGGTTGGCTCACAGCAGAACATACACACTTCAAAGGTTTTGAAGATGATGTGCTCTTTCCCAGAGAAAACAGCCAGCAAGCCAAAAATGTTAAAAACAAGATAATAGAAGCTTTTGCTGGTTTACTTCCTCAAATTAATACTACCCCTAATCTCTCTGATGTTGCAAAGTGGATTCAAATGAATTTTTGCCTCCCAGTTTCGGACATTTTATCACGTTATTGTGATAAACCTATCATTAGGGATGGAGATTATTTTTTAAATATCTTGCGATTATATAAATATTACATTGAATGTGACGGAGGTGCCAAATATCAAGTTAGTTTTGCTCAAATGGGTTACGATAATGTATATGATAATTTTTATGCCTGGCTTGCCAAATCAAAATCTAAATCCGGACCAGGAAAAACAATTCTCAGCGAATTGCTAGAGAACTACAATAAAGGCGACAACGATGCAAGTACCAATCAATACACACTCGCATATTACCAAATTGAGCCTCAGAAGTTCATAAGTGCATTAGACTTTTATGAATCCCAATCCGTCGGAACAAAAGACGCACTTTTTGTCGCTCAAAAGATTCTGGATAAAGATTTAGCAGTAAATAGACGTAATCAACAAACTATATTCGCACAGAGCAAAGCTTCTGAAAATTAAACACCTCATATATTAACATTATTTCTCACAAACACAGCTTTAGTTGCAACTAAAGCTGTGTTTTATTTATCTAACTTATTCACCTAAAGCTTCTGCCAACGTGCGAGCCTTTCTCCACACTTCCAAAGTTGCATCAGCAATTGTTTGGGATATTTCAGCTTCTGCTTTATCAGCAGCGAATTCAGCAGAGACAATCTGTGCAATACCTGTTAGTATTTGTCCTGCACCATTGTTGAGTTGTCCTATAGTGTCTCCTGCAATGGTCCGGCGTTTTCCAGCGTTTTCAATTTCAGCAATATATTTATTTTTTAAAATTTCCTCTTGACTTTTTTCTTCAGAGTATTTACATTTTCCTCGTGAAAGTTATATTTCGCTTTTTTAAATATACTACTTTTAGTAGTATCTTTTTTTTAAATCATCTACACGCAGATTTTTACCAAGATTTTGCTAAAGCTAATCAAGCTTGCGAAGCTTATTTAGCTGGACGTACAGATGATTGGCAAACCCCAGCTAATCTTTTTATTCAAGGTTTTAATGATTTAAATGGAAAACTTCAATCCACCTGGCGCAGTTTAGTTGGCGATGGGGAATCATTCTTTGCTTGGAATGGTGTGCCTTGCGATAAAAAAAAATGAATATTAAATGTGATTGTCCCATTGCATTACACACTTGGTTACTCAATTGGGTAGATGCATTTCTAAGTTCAAGCCCTAATGGTATTCTCACAACATATAGGTTAGGTCGCTTAATATTTCCCATAGGTGCAAATGTAACGAGTTCAGTGTATAGTACTAAAAAAGGACAATTTAAACGGCAAATTTTAAAGAATGTTTTTTATAAAAAAACTTTAAGAGAATGTGCACTTTTTTTAAACGATAAGTTTTGTAAACCCGTCTCAAACCTTTTCACTGCAATTTTTAAAAAAAACAAAACTTTCACCAAAGCTCAATGTGCACAGTTGTTAAATCTCTATGGTAACTATGAAAGTTTAGATACTAGTTACCCAGATGTAGCTTGCAACATGCAATATCACTACCAATCCACAAAAGACGTTGTTCATAAATTTCTAGCTGATTATTACTTCCAATTTACAACCTACGATTCAGATACTCAAGCTTGGCTAACACAACTCATTCGAAATTATGAATATCCTTATGGGGAAAACGCTGGCATCGGCCAATACAACATCGAATTAACCCTATTTTTAAATAATCTAATTTTTAAAATGAAAAACGAAGGGCCTATTCAAGACAGCTTTCTCATGAATCTTTTAAATGTGATTGTTGATGAATGGTATAAAAAGGACACTGAAATATTACTTCCGGGTGAAAAGTATATAATCTCCTATCATCTTGATTTTCCATCTTTCTATACCGCCATGCAGCAAGTAATTCCACAAGGCGGTCGAGGATCCCCAGCACTGTACTGATTTTAAGACTGCACAACAGCTTTTTCCGTACTGCTTACATTTTGATTTAGTTGCTGCATCATTGATAATAAATTATTTATAAACTGCATCAATGCTTCAGTAGTTTTTTGACCCTGTTCCTGGGCTTTTCTCCAGACCTCTAATGTAGCATCGGCAATCGTCTGTGAAATTTCCGCCTCAGCTTTATCTCCCGCATATACCGCTGAAACAATCTGACCAATACTACCAACAATTGTTGAAGCACCTTGTCCAACTCCATTCATAAGTGCTGAAAATGCTTCGCTAGGTTTTTTTATTTTTTAAAATTTCCTCTTGACTTTTGCTTTTCTTCACTTTATTTTTCATTTCAATGAAGTTTATTCACTCGTTCTTTTTTATGCTGCTTACTTTAGCAGCTTTTTTGTTACCAAAAAATTTGGTTGCTGTTCCACAATTTCGGCGAACGATTCATGATGCTAGATATGTTCTAATGGAAGGAAATTCTCCAGTATCTGCCAAAATGTTCATTAAAGGTTATTGGGAACTTCGTAAAACCTTGACAGATATTTGGCGCGAAGCTGACCCTATAGGGACAAGTATTTGGTGGAGTGAACCCTTTAATGGAAAACCATATGAAATTTTATTAGGAAGATATCAAAACGTAAGAGGTTATACCCCATTTAGTAATATTTTACTTGGTTGTTGGTTAGAAAACCGCTTAACCAAACAAAAATCACCCTGGTGGAAACCTAACGGTAACGAATTTCGTTCTGTTATATACTATAAGGAAAAATCCAAATCCAATATTATAAAAAAGAAGTTTGTTAAAGCTTTTGAAAAGGAAAAAATACGCAATATAAAGGACGTAGGCGAGTGGCTTCAAAAATCTTATTGCAAACCCGTTTCACGACTCTTATTGGAATGTTTTGAATCCTCTCCGAAAAATGCTCTCGATCTTTTGCAAACTTTAGAACTTTATAAATGCTACATCGAATGCGATGGAGGTTTCAGCACCCAAATTCGTTTCGCTCAAGAAAACTACGATACCGTATATTGTGAATTTTACAAATGGTTTATAAATTTATTAACACAACAATTATCTGCTTCTTCTGATACAGATATACACACAGTACTTTTATCTATTTTTTACCACTGTGATGAAAAAATGTCAGATTTTTTAGATACAAGTAGTCTTTCTAATGCCTCTATTCGAAGTTTAGGCGGCTATCAAATTGAAATTGGAACTATCCTTAAAAAACTGAAAGATCCAAACCTCAAAAAAGCAAAGTTAGGCACAGCTCCCAGCGCAACACAACTTCTCGCGCAACTTGACAAAGCTGCGCGCGTATATAGTTCGATGCTAGGGGAATGTAAAGAAAACGCCGAAAGTCACCAAAGAGCCTGGGAAATGATACAATTAAATAGACTAACCTATTAAGATTGAACTACAGCCTTTTCTGTACTGCTTACGTTTTGATTTAATTGTTGCATCATAGATAGGAGGTTGTTGATGAACTGCATTAATGCTTCAGTAGTTTTCTGACCTTGCTCTTGAGCTTTACGCCAAACCTCTAATGTTGCATCAGCAATTGTTTGGGATATTTCAGCTTCTGCTTTATCAGCAGCGAATTCAGCAGAGACAATCTGTGCAATACCTGTTAGTATTTGTCCTGCACCATTATTGAGTTGACCTATAGTGTTTCCTGCAATGGTCCAACCTTTTCCAGCGTTTTCAATTTCAGCAATATATTTATTTTTTAAAATTTCCTCTTGACTTTTATTTTCAAAACACCTACACTTTTCTCGTGAAAGTTATATTTCGCTTTTTTAATTGTATTGCCCTTGGGGGCCTTTTGGCATCAAATTATCTTTTCGCAAATACTTTTTTAGATTATTTTAATCAAGCTAATATTGCCTGTGATAATTACTTAAGCAATCGGTCTAATGATTGGGAATCTCCTGTTAACCTCTTCATTCAAGGCTTTAATGATTTAAATGGAAAACTCCAATCCATCTGGCGCAGTTTGGTTGGCGATGGCGAATCACTCTATGCTTGGAATGGTGTGCCTTGCGACAAAAAAAAAGTTTACAAAGGTGGATACAATAAACGCGATTGCCCTATTGTTCTAGGTTATTGGCTATGTGAGTCGGGTCATATTGCTAAATATAAAGTACCAAATTCTTATAGTACATATACAATAAGACCTATAATGCCTATCCATTCAAATACAAGCGATATCGACTTTTCAACCAAAAAAGGACAATTTAAACGACAAATTCTTAATGATGTTTTTCAGAAAAGAAATTTAAGAGAATGTGCACTTTTTCTAAATGAGAAATTCTGTAAACCCATTTCAAACCTTTTCATTGCAATTTTTAAAAAAAACAAAACCTTCACCCAAGCACAATGTGCGCAACTGCTAACACTTTACGGAGCTTATGACAGATTAGACAATGATTTTCCACAAAATAGTCAATATCATTACCAAACTACTAAAGATATCGTTCATAAATTTCTAGCTGATTATTATTTTAACTTTTTAAATTATGACCCAGACACTCAAGCGTGGTTAACGCAACTCATTCAAAACTATCAGTATCCTTACGGTAATACTCCTGGTATTGGCCAATACAACATCGATTTAACCCTATTTTTAAATAATTTAATTTTCAAAATGAAAAATGAGGGACCCATTCAGGACATTTTTCTCATGAATCTTTTAAATGTGATTGTTTGTGAATGGTATGAAAAAGATACTGAAGTATTACCTCCAGGGCACCTGAAAGAATGCTCTTACCACCTTGATTTTCCATCCTTTAACACTGCAATGAAACAAGCAATACCCCAAGGAGGGCGGGGGTCACCCGCGTTGTACTAGTTTACGACTGTACAATGGATTTTTCAGTAGAAGATACACTTTGATTCAATTGTTGCATCATAGACAAGAGGTTGTTGATGAAGTTCATCAACGCCTCTGTTGTTTTCTGCCCCTGCTCTTGTGCCTTACGCCAAACTTCCAATGTTGCATCGGCGACTGTCTGTGAAATTTCAGCTTCTGACTTATTAGCAGCGTATATAGCCGAAGCAATTTGTCCACCTCCTCCCGCGATCTGTCCCACACCTTGTGCGGATTGCCCTAAAAATTCTGCCAATGCTCCACTTTTCGTGGTTCGTATAACTTTACCAAGAACTTTTGTGCCTTCATCATTTGTTACAAACCCTTCATATTTTTCTGTATTCGGACCATGAATGGAAGCTAAAGCAGAACCAGCGGCCATACCGACGGTGATGGAACCTGCGACGATAGAGCCGATAGCGGAAGCCATAGTTGATTTAAACTGGGCGGATTTAGCGTCTTCCATAGCCTCGATTTTCTCGGTGAGGGTATTGACAATACCTGTAAGCGCGTTTAAATCCGACTGCCGCTGGGTGGACATCAGCACGGCGAACGCCTGGATCAGCAACTTCATCAACTCGCGCACATCGAAATCTGTTACCGCTTTGTAGCTGTTTATGATGCTTTGCGCCGTGTACACATTCGAACTCTTCTGCATTCGCGCTTCGGCCGCCAACTGGAATTTCTCCTCTCCACTCGTCGCCATCCTCAACAACCGCTTCCCTTCCGCCTCGCTCTTCACTATCCCTGCGTCCACCAACTTCTCCGCATATTCTCCTAATATCTTCCCTTCCTTCATCTTCATCAGCCCGCTCGCTTCCAGCCCCTTCATTATCAACCGCTCGCTCAATACATCTTTCGTCACTTCAAACCCTCTCCCTCCTTCGTGACTAATGCCACTGATGCCTCCGCCACTCATCTTGCTAGCTCTCATTTGCCCCTTCACGTCGCTTAGTCCGCTTATCTGGCTCATCATCTCTTCGTTACTCTTGTTCGTTATTCCATTTATACTCATCTTCGTAAATTTTATTGTTAATTAATGTTTCTATTCTTTAATATCGACCATTTACCATAATTTTTACTTTTTTTTACTTTTTTTATAAAAAAGATTGCATTTGCGCGTTTTTTCTCTCAACCTGTTCTTATGCCTTCATAGTTCAAGGGATAGAACCGCGGTTTCCTAAACCGTTAATCCCAGTTCGAGTCTGGGTGCGGGCGCCACTTTATATGCGTATTTTAATCGCCATCTGCTTGTCGCTATCTCTTGTGTTTTCCGCTTGTCAACACAAGCAAAAACACCTTTATGTCCATTCTATTATAGCAAAATTTCGTACAGACGATTCGTTTAAAGGTATCGTCGAATCTTTTAAACATTCAGAATCTAAAGGCGGCAAAATTATCCTCCGCTCACAAAACGATCAGCGCACAGGACTCTACTTCACAGTAAAATTTAATAACTCTTTAGCCCTCTTTAAACCCGGCTACCAAATTAAAGTCACTTTCATCACAAATCTCTCAACAAAAGAACAATCTTATACCTGGACTTTTCCTAACGTACACCATTCTCTCATTTTTCAGAATGAGCTTTACCTCGGTCTTACTCATGACCCACAATTCTCATCAACCACTCAATTGATCGCTTGGCGCATCGAAATCTTCGATCAACACAACCAATTGATCTCCTCTAAACACAGCTTTGCTTGGTAATATGCCCATATATTATGTGGATGTCTTGCCACTTATCGCAGTTCCTTACCCACTCACTTATTTCTCTACAGATCCCCTCCTGCCAGGTACCTTTGTGAGAGTTAGTGTCCGAAACGTATCTACTTTCGCACTCGTCGTAAAATCTTACCTAGCAGCAATTTACAAAAATTTTACCTTCTCTCCCATCCTCGAATGCGTTTATCCAGAACCTATCGTCGATCTTTCTAATTTAAACGTTATTCAGTGGCTTTCAAACTATTACGCTTGCTCAACCGCCACGGCCATCGAAACCGCGCTTCCAACCCTCTTGCGTCAAGGAAAACCATTCCCCGTTGAATACACACTACATACAACACATTTAATGCCTACGTTTAGTAAAAATGCTAAACGCCAAATCGCTATCTACGAATGGCTTCAACAACATCCAGCTATCTCTCAAAAAATTTTCACACAAACATTTCCAAAATATTCCCACCTGTTGAAAATTTTGATCGAAAAAGGTTATATCGAGCGTCGTATTTTTTACCCAACATACACCTTACCAGACACCCAATCTTCACCGTCAATCACCCTAACTTCAGAACAGTCTACCGTCGTAGAACAATTGACACAAGCGCTTCATCAAAAAACGTACCAAACACATCTTTTGTGGGGCGTAACCGGATCCGGAAAGACCGAAATTTATCACCAACTTATACTTCGTGCGAAACAATTATCGCTACAAACGCTCTATTTGGTTCCTGAAATTATGCTTTCTGAACAAGCTCTAGCTAAGCTTCAATCGCGACTTAATGCGTTCAATATTCGTGTAGCTGTTTGGCACAGTCAATTATCTGATCGAGAAAAACATCACATTTGGCATCAATCTTTACAGGGGCATATCGACTTAATACTCGGAACACGTTCAGCTATTTTTGTTCCCATGAAACAATTAGGACTTGTTATCATTGATGAGGAACACGAACCTGCCTATAAACAATCAGAGAATCCACGCTATCACGGCAGAGATCTCGCTATTTATCGTGCTCATGAAGCTAATGTTTTGTGTTTATTAGGTTCAGCAACGCCTTCTGTTGAAACCTGGGCAAACGTTAAAACAGGCAAATATACACTTCATAAACTTTTAAATAGGCCTAAAAACTTACCTTCACCGAACATTCACTTAGCCGATATGCGGTATGAAAAACCTAACTTTGAAGGTTCCTTTGTTTTATCCAATTTGCTTCGCGAAAAAATTAGTGAACGACTTGAAAAACATGAACAAACGTTATTGTTTTTGAACCGTCGCGGTTATGCACCTTATCTCTTTTGCCCCAAATGCAAAACGCAACTTGAGTGTCCTCACTGTAAAAGTCATCTAGTTTTTCATAAAAATGATCTGACATTGCGCTGTCATCTTTGTGATTTCAAACAACCTGCTTATAAACAATGTCCTTATTGCCAAACACCTCTTCGAATTAGTTGTGGATTAGGGACTCAACGCATCGAATCTTGTCTCCAACGTTTATATAAAAATGCACGTATTTTACGCTTAGATTCCGATGTTATTAATCAACACACGGATTGGTATAAGGCCATTTTACAGCATGATTATGACATCATTGTAGGAACACAGATGTTGGCTAAAGGGCTTGATTTTCCTAATTTAACACTCGCAGGTATTATTCAAGCTGATGGCCCCATATTTTCTGAAGATTTTCGTGCTTCAGAACGAACATTCCAACTCATTATGCAAGTCAGTGGCCGAACAGGTAGATTTGAAAAACCAGGAGAGGTAATCGTACAATCCTTTAATCCCGACAATGACTGCATCATTTCTAGCCTTAAACAAGACACATCTGGCTTTTTAGATAGAGAATATAATTTGCGCAAGCAATATCAATATCCACCTTTCCGCCACATGGTACGTCATATTTTTAGATGCCGATCTGAAAAAATTTTACCTTATACTTTAAAAACTTGGCATCGTTATCTTCTAGAAAATCTAGGCCCCTTCTGCGAAATTTTAGGCCCCTCCAGCCCTTATCAGGACAGAATAAATGGATATTATCGCATGCATTTACTTTACTTAACACAAAGTATTTTGTCGTTCATTTCTACCTTACAACATCTTCGGCAAAAATTTAAAATGCCAACAAATATTATTGATTTGCTGGATGTAGATCCTATAGACTTTCGCTAATTTGTTTCTAAAATGCTTGTAGATGCTTTTGAAAATTTACCTTACTATTCTTCATTATTTCCCCATCTTCAAACCATATTGGAATTTTTAAAACAAAATCCACTCCATCGTTTGCCCATAGGACGTCATAACATCTTAAAAGATGATGTTTATGTGAATATAGATGTTTATAACACGCAGCCCGACAAATTAATTGAGGCACATCGAACGTACATAGACCTTCAAATGCTCATTGAAGGAACTGAACAGATAGGGTGGTGTCCTATCTCGAAAACACAACCTATATGCGAATATAATACTGAAAAGGATATTATTTTTTTAAAAGGGACAACAGAAAAACTTGTAGCCAATCCTCACCTGTTTTTCATTTTTTTACCGCATGATGCACATCAACCTTGCCTTCACCATAAATCTGAACATCGTGTCAAAAAGGCTGTTTTTAAAATAAAAATTTAGTTATGGAATTGTCTGCTTACCCGCCAAAACATTTGAAACTTTTAATTATAAAACCTTCATCCTTGGGGGATATTATTCAAATGCTTCAAGTTGTTGAAGGTGCTTATCATGCAGCAAAGGCTAAGCAAATACACTTAGAAATTCATTGGATTGTCCGCGACTGTTTTGCTGATTTTTTACAACTTAGCCCTTATGTATCCAAAATTTTTATTTTTAAAAGAAATCAGGGCATCACTGGTTTTAAACAATTAATGCAAGAGGTTCGTCATTTTCATTACGATTGGATCATTGACGGACAAGGGTTATTCAGGTCAGGATTAATGACGTTTTTTGCACATGGAAATCATAAAATAGGTAGAAAAGATGCACGTGAATGCTCTAGAATATTTTATCAAAAAACGTACGCACCTATCCAAAAACAGGCGCATGCGGTAGAAATTTTAAATGCTTTATTTACGCCTTTAGCACTCGAAAGCTTTCCACAAATCCCTCTATCACTAAAACTTCCTAACTGGCATTTCCCGTTTAACAAAGATGCCATTTTACTATTTCCTAATAGTCGTGGTCCACACAAAGAATGGCCTTATTTTTATGAACTAACGATCGCTTTATTGGAAAAAACAAATCACTACTATATCTGGATTGGACAGCAAACACCATCTCATGTACCTACCCACCCTAGATTTATCAATTTTTTCGGAAAAACACAATTGTCCGATCTACCGTTACTGATAAAAGAAGCACGATGCATTATAGCTAACGACAGCGGACCTATCCATTTAGCAGCTGCCTTAAAAAAACCTCTCGTAGGAATCTATGGCCCTACAGATGGCTTACGTTATGGACCTTATCCTACACAAAGCCATTGTATTTTGCAAGCACCTAACAATAACCTAAAAAACTTATCGATTGAAGCCGTTACCTCTGCCTTACTTCAACAACTAAAAAATGCTTCGTTGTAATTTACTAACCCTACAAAAATAAAAAGGGAAACATTTGCTTCCCTTTTATTTTTAACTCTGTTTTACTAAATTTTGCTTCCGTTTAACCCTTAACAAACGCGAACGACGCCTTATTTTACGTTGCAATTTATCCTGTAAAAGATCAATTGCTTTGTAAAGGTTTTCCGAATAAACGGCTACAACTAAATCTGGACCTTGAATTTCAATATAGCCCTTTGCCATAAACTCACCTTGATCTTTTTTAGCCGTATCCTGAGCTAATTCTACACGAATACGCATAATAGAAGGTTCATGTTTGAACAATTTGGCCATTTTTTCATTCACGGCACTCTTTATTGCATCTGTCAAAGACAAATGTACTCCACTAATAATAATAGCTGTCTCGTTCATACATAGGACATTGTATAAGCTAGATGGTAAAAAATCAAACTTTTTATGACAATAATTAAAAAACACACCTTACTATTGCCATAATCCTACTTTAAACATTAATCATCCCAACTATCATAGTAGTCATCGTCGTCATCATCATATTCTAGGTCTTGCCTACGTTCTTCCATTGCTTTACGTAAAGCATTGATAGTCGTATTGTCATCGTCCTTATTTTTCTGACTCCTTTGTTGTTCTATATCAACATGACGCAATTGATTACTTTCGAACGATTTTATTTGATCCAAGAAACTTGGAGTTGAAGATTCGCTTTTTTGATTTTTAAGTGCTTCGTTATTGACATGGCGCAATTGATTACCTTGTTCAAATGTCTTAATTTCATCCATCAATGCAGCACGACCTGAAGGCCTTTCAACATTACTATTTTTTCTAATATTAGACTTTTTTAATTTATTTTTATCAAAGGTATTTATCTCTGTTAAAAAATCATTCTTTTTTACAACATTTACAGAAGATTCAACATCATTATAACGTACCGTTAAATTCTTTCCCCCTATAGTAATGTTACAATCTTCTCTTAACAAAAAATACTTACGTAAGCTTACTTCAGCGTCTTCATTCATTAATGCTTTACAAATCAAAGCGGTTGTTCCAGAAGAGATTATTAAATGCTGCAAATTGCATTGCTTAAATATATCTCGATTAATGGTTCTTACTGTTTCTGGTATATTTACTTGCGTCACACGGCTAGGTAAAATTAAATCAACTTTTGTAACGCCTAAAGGTATATTTAGTGAATCATTATTCAAAAAGTTTCCTGCTTTTAAATCTTTCTCATCAAACACAATATCGAAATACTTGTAAGCTACATAACTAATATTTCCTAAAGAGGCTACATTTTCATTGTTATCTGCTTTTATACCACCTATCACACACGTAGATAAAAGGGTACCTAATAATACTGAATCAAATTTCTTCATACATATTAATATCGACCTTCCAACGCTATAAATTAACACAAACATTTAACAAAAACACCTTGACTTGATTCTATTTATTTTTCATCCTTTTTAAGAAATTGCCCGATAGTGTAATGGTAGCACAAAAGATTCTGGCTCTTTTTGTCGAGGTTCGAATCCTTGTCGGGCAGCCAATTTTATTGTAATAGTTTCAATTTCAGTGCTTTTCTTGCCTTGATTTCAAATTTCTTTTGAAAAAAGTGTGGCTTTATCTAAAAAAAACGTCAGAATAAGATAAAAGTTTTCTTATGTTTAAAAATTTACTCAAGCGCTTCATTGGAAGACATTACAAAAAATTTTACAAGGAATGTTTGCCCATTGTATCAAAGATCAATGAATTGGAAGCTCAATTTCAAAACTTAACGGATGAGCAACTAAAGCAACATACATGTCAATTTCAACAACGCTATCAAAAAGGTGAAACGTTAGATGCCTTGTTGCCAGAAGCTTTTGCTACGGTTAAAAATGCTGCCCGAAGACTTGTTGGCACGCAGGCTGAAGTTTGCGGTCATACCCTTACTTGGGATATGATTCACTACGATGTGCAACTTATTGGCGGTATCGCATTGCATCGCGGTTATATTGCTGAAATGGCCACAGGTGAAGGTAAAACCCTTGTAGCAACGTTGCCACTTTACTTAAATGCTATCTCAGGCAAGAACTGCCAATTAGTCACTGTAAACGATTACCTTGCTCGACGTGACTCTACGTGGATGGGACATCTATTTGGATTTCTAGGACTAAGTGTAGGCTGCATTCAACATGATATGAATCCAAAAGAACGCCAAGAAGCTTACCAAAAAAATATTACTTATGGAACAGCTTCTGAACTTGGATTTGATTACTTGCGTGATAATGGTATGGCTTTTCGTGCTGAAGATCAGGTACAACGCGATCATTATTTCTGTATTGTCGATGAAGTTGATTCCATTCTTATCGACGAAGCACGTACTCCTCTCATTATCTCTGGTGTAGAAGAAGATGATAACTCTGGCAAACTTTTTATTCAACTGAAAGCCGGCGTACAACGTTTATATCGTCTTCAAAATCAGTTATGTGCTGACCTAATGGAGCAAGCACAACCGCTTTTAAAAGAAGAAACAAAAACGGAAGATTTTGAAAAAGGACTCGAAAAACTTTACCAAATTAAACTCGGCAATCCTAAAAACCGACATTTACTTCATGCCCTGGAAGAAGGGAAAATTAGACGCGCTTTTGATAAATTTGAAACACAAATGGCTGCTGATTTCAATCGTCAACGCGCCTACGACTTGAAAGAGGCACTGTATTACACGATCGAAGAAAAATATCAACAAGCTGACCTAACTGAAAAAGGTCGAAACACGCTGTTGCCCGATAATCCTGACGCGTTCACCTTACCGGATTTGCCGACCATTTTCAGTGCTATTGAAGGCAATACCGAACTTACACCTCAGCAAAAATTAGAAAAACGTCAAGCTGCTGAAAATACATTCAATGAACGCAGCAGTTCTATCCATTGTATTGGGCAACTTTTGCGAGCTTACACGTTATACCAAAAAGATGATCAGTACATTGTTGCTAACGGTCAAGTGGTTATTATCGACGAAAACACAGGACGCGCTATGCCAGGACGCCGCTGGAGCGATGGTTTACACCAGGCTATTGAGGCCAAAGAAGGATTAGTTCCTGAAAAAGAATCCAAAACTTACGCAACCATTACGTTACAAAATTATTTTCGATTGTATACAAAGCTTGCGGGAATGACAGGAACCGCGGAAACGGAAGCACAGGAATTCTTCGATATTTATCACTTGAAAGTCATGGCGATTCCAACGCATCGTCCTTGCATACGCATAGACGATAACGATGTTATTTATAAAACACGCCGATCAAAGTACAAATCCGTTATCAAAGATATCGAAGAAGCACATCATCGAGGTCAACCCATTTTAGTTGGAACTACATCGGTTGAAGCATCAGAAATTTTGAGCAAATTATTAAAGAATTTAAAAATTCCTCACAATGTGCTCAATGCTAAATATCACCAAAAAGAAGCAGAAATTGTTGCACAAGCAGGCCAAAAATTTGCAGTCACAATTGCCACAAACATGGCGGGTCGAGGAACCGATATTAAACTTGGAGAAGGGGTATCTGAGCTAGGAGGCTTATTGGTTTTAGGAACCGAACGACATGAATCACGACGCATCGATCGGCAATTGCGTGGACGATGCTCACGCCAAGGAGATCCAGGAAGGTCCAAATTTTACATTTCTCTTGAAGATGACTTAATGCGTTTGTTTGCCAATTCTGGGCGTATAGGTGCATTTTTAGAACGATCAATGACGGAAGATGAAGAATTGACCCATCCTTTCCTCAATCATTCCATTCAATCAGCGCAGAAAAAAGTAGAGCAACGAAATTATTCTATTCGTAAACGTTTGTTACAATACGATGACGTCTTAAATAAACAGCGCGAAATTATCTATAGTTTACGAAATGAAACGCTTCGAAGCAATGAACCTATAGAACTCATTTGGGAGCTTGTTGAAGAAGAAATAGATCAGCAGCTAAGCATATTAAACGGTAAACATAACCCTGAATCTTGTCATAAACATATATGCAATTTTGTAAATTGGGTTAATTTACAATTTCCACTATTTCTTAACACAGATGATGTATCCCATAAAACGCCTCAACAAATTCGTACAATCGTTCTAGAGAAACTCAAAGATTGTTATGCTACCAAACAATCCATCGAAGGCTCTGACATTTCCAAACAAATCGCACGTTGGGTTTTATTGCGAGCCATCGATCGAAACTGGCAAAACCAACTAACGGAACTCGAGGATTTACGACAAGGCGTTGGACTGCGTGGTTACGGACAAAAAGATCCATTAGTAGAGTATAAAACAGAAGCATACCGTTGTTTTGAACAAATGATTTCGCAAATTCGACAAGATATTTGCTTTCAGTTATTTCGATCTTCTTCACAACCTGAAAATATCGAAGCCTTGATGCAGCGCATCAGCCAACATGTTCACTTATCGGACAATAACACTGAAACGACCGAATCTTCAAGTGCTACTCACCCAACAATTGAACTACCAAAACCCATAAAACGCGAACTGCCTAGGGTAGGGCGCAATGACCCATGTCCATGCGGTAGTGGCAAAAAATTTAAAAAATGCTGCGGACAAGGTTTAGAAGAATAGAGTAAATGTTTTTACGTGGAATATATTGGTATCGATTACGGACATAAAATTATAGGTCTCAGTTGGGGTTCCGATGTTTTAGAATTGGTCGTCCCTCTGAAACCTATTTGTAATTTCACAACATTTGAACAGATTTTAAAGCAATTAAAAACGGTTATTTACGAAAAAGGTTGCGATGCCATTGTTGTAGGTTTGCCTATTCATATGAATGGCCAAATTGGTCAACGCGCACATGAGGTTGAAAATTTTGCCCACAAATTGCAACCGTATGTTCATCTACCTATTCATTTTCAAGATGAACGTCTTTCGACACAAGCTGCTTATTATTTATCAGGGTATAAAACAGAATCTCTTGCAAAAGCCAAACAACGTAAACAACGCGGAATTATCGACTCACAATCTGCAATGATTATTTTGCAAGATTATTTAGATCAACAAAAACTTTCACCATCTACGTTATAGTTATTTTTACTTATCGTTCAATTTTAACTGAAAAATTTCACCCAATATTTTACGCAAAAACATTTTACGATGTAAAAAATTAGTATCTTGTGGACAATAAGCATCAAACATTGAATTTTCTAAATGTACCCCACTTAAAATAACCTTGCCTTTCCCCACTTTTTTAAAAATAACAGCTGGCACAACCTCCTCTACATCATTTGTTTTCAAAATAGAAGTATCATACCAATTCTCATAAGGCATTTTTTTGTAAAAAGCCAAAACATCTGCTTGATCACCCTTAATAAATGCTGGACCTCCATGGTAATGCACATATGTGTATCTTGGAGTAATATGATTATTCTGAATAGATCCATCGATGGCCATCTTACTTAGGAAAATCTTTGCACAAACAATCCCTACAGGCTCTCCACAAATGTACTTCTTTAGCACAGGACCTTTGGCAGCTCCCTCAAAAAATCTCAATTCTCTGCATCCAACCACAGCCATCTTAGGATCTTTTTCATCAAAAATACAAAAACGAGAGCCATAATACCCGCCTGCACAAATTCCTAAAAAACAACCTCCGTTCTCAACATATGCACGAATATTTGCGTTTCCAGCTCCATTAAAAGCTTCACAATAAGGGATATCCGCACCTCCTGGAATAACTAACAACGCGCACAACTTTAATGTATTTCCTTCAATGATTTCAGCTGCTGTAATATACGCTATTGTATACGCTTCATTTAACATTGTAGACAATGAACGATAATAATCATCCACATCTGCAACGCCAGGCCCATTATAAATAAAAATTGTTGGCACAAAATCGCTCGAATCACTGTTCTAAAAAATGACTTTAAAACATAAGCTATGTGGTAAGCTATACAAGTTCTTCATCTTTGCCATCTGAAAACGCACCTTTGGCTAAACTCATACCTCCAGAAACACGAACTTTTTCAACAATTTTATGAACAACTTCTTCCATCAATTCTGGCTTACTTTTCAAATAAGTTTTAGCTGCTTCACGCCCTTGACCAATCAAATTTCCATTGTAAGCAACCCAAGCACCTTTTTTCTCAAAAATTCCATGTTCAATTCCCAAATCTAACACCGAAGATGCCTGCGAAATTCCCTCATCATACATGATGTCAAACTCACACTCTGTAAACGGCGGCGCTACCTTATTTTTTACCACTTTTAACCGCGTACGATTTCCAACAATACGGCCCGAAGCATCTTTCAATTGACCAATGCGTCGAATATCCAATCGAACCGAAGCAAAAAACTTTAACGCTCGTCCACCCGTTGTTGTCTCTGGGCTACCAAACATAACTCCTATCTTCTCACGAATTTGATTTGTAAAAATACAGATACATTTTGATTTGTTGATCACTGCCGTTAAACGACGCATCGCTTGGCTCATCATTCGTGCCTGCAACCCGACATTGGTATCACCCATTTGACCATTAAGCTCAGCTTTTGAAACCAATGCTGCAACAGAATCCACCACAATAACCTCTATAGCACCTGATCGAATCAACGTTTCAGCAATATTTAACGCATCTTCACCACTCTCTGGTTGCGATACAATCAAATTATCTAAATCAACTCCAACCACCTTCGCGTAACGAGGATCTAAAGCATTTTCAACATCGATAAAAACGGCTCGACTTCCATGTTTTTGAACCTGTGCAATTATACTTAAGCACAACGTTGTTTTTCCAGAGGATTCAGGTCCAAAAATTTCACAAATACGACCTCGAGGCAAACCTCCTACTCCCAACGCGAGGTCAATCGCAAGAGAACCTGTCGAAACCACCGACACATCCATTTTAGCTGTGCTACCCATTCGCATGATAGCTCCATCACCAAACTGCTTATTAATAGCTGCGATTGCCAACTCTAAAGCTTTATCATCCATGCGTGCATCTGTTTTTGTAGGTGAACTTACCATAACTTTACTTGAATAAATTTTTAATATAATCGATTACTTTTTTTTTACGTCTTTGGCTGATTTATCTGAATCTTCTCCCAACAATTCTGAAAATTCTTCCAGTTTTACACGCTGATCGCGCGTCAATTTCTTCGGAACTTCCACAAAAACTCGAACTAATAAATCTCCCGAACGACCTGAACTTCCATGAACGCTCATCTGAGGCATTCCGTACCCCTTCAATTTAAAGATAGTACCTGGTTGCGTCCCTGCAGGAATTTTTAACTTCGCTTCCCCATTCAATGTAGAAATCAGAATTTCACCACCTAAAGCAGCCAGGGTAAAAGACAAAGGCTGCTGAATGATAAGATCATTACCATCGCGGTGAAATACAGCGTGCTCTTTAATAAAAATAACAATAAAAAGGTCTCCTGATTCTGCTCCAGCAACTCCAGCTTCACCTAACCCTTTGAACCGTAATTTAGCTCCATTATTAACTCCCGCAGGAACTTTAACTTTAACCTGCGTACGATCTACCTGAACACCCTGTCCATGACATTGTGTACAAGGATTTTCAATTATCTGGCCTGTACCCCCACAACGTGGACACGGACGACTCATGCTGAAAAAACCTTGCGAAGAAATAACTTGTCCACGACCATGGCATTGCGGGCAAACTTTAGGTTTGGACCCTGGTTCACACCCAGTCCCCTGACAACGCGAACAAGGAATATTACGACGGTATTCTATCGTTTTAGTAACCCCTGAAAAAGCTTCTTCCAGTGTAATTTCTAAATCATAACGCAAATCTGAACCTCGATGATTTTGCGTATACCCCGAAGCATTTCCACCAAAAAAGCTATCGAAAACACCTCCGTGTCCTCCACCAAAAACTTCACGAAACAAATCAAAAGGATCTTGAAAGCCACCGGATCGATAACTTGCACCACCGCCTCCTTCAAAAGCTGCATGCCCATACTGATCATACATAGCTTTCTTTTTTTCATCCTTAAGTACCTCGTAAGCCTCCGAAATAGCCTTAAATTTTTCCTCTGCTGTTTTATCTCCAGGATTCTTATCAGGGTGATATTTTACAGCTAACTTTCGATACGCTTTTTTGATTTCTTCTGGAGAAGCAGAACGAGAGACACCAAGAAGCTCATAATAATCTTGTTCAGCCATAGAATACTCCTATTCTTTTTCCTGCCCCTTTGAAACCACTACAGATGCAGGTCGAATCAATTTATCGCCCATTTTATACCCTACACGCACAACTTGAACGATATGGTCTTCAGGAATGTTCTCATGAAAAATACTTGAAACAGCTTCGTGAACGTGTGGATTAAATGCATCATTTTTTGGATCAATAGCTTCAACACCCAACATTTTCAAAGTCGTTTGAAATTGCTGAAAAATCATCTGAAAACCTTTCAAAACATCTTCTGAAATTTTATGCTGTTCAGCGCTTTCAATTCCCATTTTAAAACTATCAAACAATCCTATAATTGGTAAACATGCATATTGCGTCGTTTGAAAACGAATGTCTTCTTTATCTTTTAAAAACCGCTTTCGTGCATTTTCTAAATCTGCTTTGGCACGTAAGTATTTATCTTGTAAATCTTTGCATTTTTCTTCCAAATTAACAGAAGCTTCTTGTGTGCTTTCAGCCTCCATTACCTTGGATAAATCCTGAGTTGGAACATTTTTATCTGTATCGTTTTTGCTTAAATTCGTATCCTCTTTTGAAATATTTTTTTGCTCCATAATACCAATATAATTAGTAAATAAGCTCTCAAAAAAATACTGCAAGTCTTTTTATTCTTTTTTCTAACTTGATGAAATTTTAACGATATGTTAACGCTAAAGCTTCTATAAGTTTATCCCAACCACTCGCTAAAACAAACAACATTAGTTTAAAAGGTAAAGATATCGTCATCGGAGAAACCATCATCATTCCCATAGCTAACAAAATGTTAGAAATGACCAAATCAATGGTTATAAATGGCAAATAAATAAGGAATCCAATTTCAAATGCTGCTGTCAATTCTGACAAAACAAATGCCGGAACGCAAATAATCAAATCTGAATCTTGTAAATCTTTTAAAAACGCTTTGGGCCACAAACGTTTGGCAATATGCTTAAAAAAAGCACGATGTTTAGGCGTCGTATGTTTTAGCAAAAAATCCACAATCGGCTGCTTTGTATACCCTAAAATGGCTTTCAATTCATCAACCTTATCACGTTCATCCGCTTGAGCAACCGCAAATGCTTTTAGCCAAACTTCGTCGTTCGTTTTATTCTTAGAAAAAGGCTTCATTTTGTCAGGCAATTCAAAATTGTTATCCAACGTTTTTCGAGCTTCTAATACTGCATTAGCTTCCATAATTCGATGGATACTCTCCTGCAATGTAGGTGCCATAATGTAAAGCGTCAAAACAACTGCCAAACCATTAACAACCATGTTTGGAGGCACTTGCTGCAAACCCATAGCTTGCCGCAATAAATTCATAACGACCACCAATTTGATAAACGATGTCACCATCATTGCCACAAATGGAGCCAACGACAATCCTACTAGAAAAATAATAATTCCAATAGGATCATAAATCAACGGCGTTGTTGTCATAATTAAGCTTTTAGCGATAAATGTGTAATCCGAACACCTAAACGATCCTCAATTTGAACCCATTCGCCTTGCCCAATGCATTGTCCATTTGCTAAAATTTTAACATCTTCATCTACACGACAATCAAGTTCAAAAGTGTAACCTTCATGCAATTGCTTTAGTTGCTCAACCGTGAGTTGTTTTCGTCCAACATCAAACGTTATGTTAACTGGCAATTGATCAATAGAAACAGTAGGATCTATCGCAGCTGTTTGTCCTTCCGTTGCATTATCTATTGATGATACATCTTCACTCACTTCCTTGTTGTCTGTTGGAACATTATCTTCAGGAATAATGCCAACAGGTAAATCATTTTCTTCTTCCATAATCATTGTTTTTACACAAACGGTTTTATCTTCAATTGTTCCTTCGAAAAATAAATTTTGCCAATGAAAGCGCAATTTTTGATTACATTCCGGTACCAAAATAACATCTCCACATCGCAAAGAACGTAATTCATTTATGGAAAGTGAAACGTTTCCATTTTCCACATGAAAAGGAAATGTTAACCATGACCAATCTAAAGTATTTTTTGGGCAGTTTTTTCTAAAAAAATAAGAAAAAAAACTTTCATTCCCATCACACACCGGAATACCTAAACAATAAAAAGGCGTTGATTCCTTATTTATCTGCAAACTCATCATGGTACTGTTTTCCTGAGAAATCCAACGCGTTGATTTAAATGCTAATTTTTCCCCCAATTGAAAAAAAATCTCTTCAATAGTAGTCCGCGCTGCCTGAAAAAATACATTTCGCCAATCTTCTACAATTTCAGCAACATTTAAACCACTCAGGGCAGGATCTAAAAATGTACAAAAATTTTCCTGTGGCAAATATATACGAATTTCTTTCTCTCGCCAAAGATACGTCAATTCCAATCCATCCGTAAAAGCAATCGCATCATTAAGTTGCAAAGAACATGCACTTTCTTGCCAATTAAATGGAATAATACCGTACCACAATTGACTTAAACGCATATGAAATGCAGACAAAAAGCATCTTGGTTTAAAACGTTCCATCATTGCTCATCATCATCTAAACTTTGATATTCTTGTCGATTTTTAGAACGACCATCCCTTGGATTTTGCGATACTTCCTCTTCAGATGTTACAGAAACAGCAACGTTTTTAAATTGTTTTAAATTATCTTGCAGGTAAGCTTGCAAATCTAATTGATTATTCTGCAAAAATTGCAAACTTTGTGAACTTTTCGAAAAGAAATCTATATTTAACAAATGACCTTCTTGCTTAAAATTTACTTCCGTGGCTTCTAATAACGTTGGATTAAAAACAATTTTAACCTGCTTACCTGTATTCAAATCATTGGTTGAAACTAAAATTCTATCAATAATTTGATCCTTGATTTGTTGCGATACAAAAGCTGAATGTGAAGAATAAACCTCCTTAACCTCCGTATTTACTTGAGGAACCATATTAAATGGATTTAATGTATTTGAAGAAACCGAAACTAAAGCATCTGCTACTGGTTTCGAATTGATCAAAGAATGATCCGATTTTTCAGAAGACCCTTCCGAAAAAGTTAAAATTTGA
Organism: uncultured Opitutales bacterium; assembly: GCA_934691225.1. Classification (GTDB taxonomy): domain Bacteria; phylum Verrucomicrobiota; class Verrucomicrobiia; order Opitutales; family UBA9783; genus UBA1183. Next base: position 398,093 of record CAKUSQ010000001.1, on the reverse strand, counting down.
GGATGACTATTTTCATTCATTTTATCCACAAACCCCTTACCTTTTGTATCTGATTTCAAATCACCTAAAACTGTTTCCTTTGTGCTATACGACTTTGTACCCATTTTATGTGATGAAGTTTGTTCATGCACATCAGATTTCATAGATGTTAAGGTATGATCTTTGCCTTTGAGAAATTTCTCTATTTCACTTTTATCGCTTAGCTGCGCAGGAGCTGATTTGGTTTCATCGATAACTCCTTTACAGTGCTTTCCTAATGAATCTTTAGGATTTTCAACATTTTCTTTTAACTTCGAAAGAATGTCCGACTCATTCAAATCCTCTGCATTCCATGTTGGCTGCTCTAAAGATATTTTATGGTTAAGATTCTTTTCAAATAACGCCACATCGTTTGCATCGCATGTCTTCGTTAATTTATCAGAATTATTCTCACATGCAGGGTCAACACCGGATGCATTTAGATCCTTTGAATCAATAGCAAGTTCATTTATGTCCATTTTTCGGCTTCGTTTTAAAATCTTCGAGTTCCTTGTCCTGAGCCAACTCCTCCAAGGCATTAGCTTCCTGTTGCCAAATCTTTTTATGTTCTTCTATCTTACTCAGTTCAACCTGAGCTCGCATCAACATCTTGGTACAGTCTTCAACCTTTTCACAAGCAGCTTTATAATTATTTTGAGCTTTTTCTAATTCAATTGCAAGCTTCATTTGACATTCGGCTAATTTACTCACTTTCAAATTTACCAAATCAACATAGTTGCGCTTAAATTGAACCTTTTCTAAAGCTTTATCGTAAATTTTTTGAATATAAATAGGCTTTTTTTCAATAAAATCGTCCAATCGTTTCTGCATAGCTTGCAAATGCAGTTCTGCTTCTTGCCGTGCACGCTTTGCCTTCAACAAATCTTCTTGCGCACGCTCTTTTCGATGATCTCGCACACGCAACAGATCCTGCAATTCATATTTCATAATCAAGCGTTCACTTCTCGAATTATCCTATCGATAGTTTCTTGAAACGTTGAGCGTTCTGATAAATCTTGACATAAAAAAGCATTCAATTGCGGCATTTTTTCAATGGCTTCATCGACTTCTGCATCGTTCCCTTTTTTATATTCACCAATGCGTAAAAGCAACTCAACCTCTTGATATTTTGCTAAAAGTTTCCTAAATTTTCCTGCAGCTTTTAAATGCTCCGGCGTAACAATTGCATTCATGACACGGCTAATGCTAGCAAGGATATCAATGGCGGGATAATGATTTGAACTGGCTAATTTTCGTGATAAAATAATATGCCCATCTAAAATAGAACGCGTTTCGTCAGCAATCGGTTCTGTCATATCATCACCTTCAACCAATACCGTATATAACGCTGTTATTGAACCTCGTTCTGATTGACCTGCACGTTCCATCAATCGTGGCAATGTAGAAAAAACAGAAGGTGGAAATCCTCGACGTGTAGGTGGTTCTCCAGCAGCTAAACCAATTTCACGCTGCGCTCGACCAAAACGTGTTACAGAATCCATCAACAACAATACTTTTTTCCCTGTATCTCTAAAATATTCTGCTACGCTTGTAGCTACATAAGCTGCCTTTAAACGTTCTGTTGAAGATCTATCTGACGTTGCAATTACCAAGACTGAATGCTTTAATCCCTCTTCACCTAAATCTTTTTCAACAAATTCGCGAACCTCACGACCACGTTCACCTATAAGAGCCAATACAGTGACTTCAGCTTCTGTATTGCGAATAATCTGAGCCAACAAAGTACTTTTGCCTCCACCAGCTGCCGCAAAAATACCAAGACGTTGGCCTTCTCCGCACGTCAATAAACCATCTAAAGCACGAATTCCTAACGACATAGGTTTATCGATCGGTTTACGTGTCATAGGTGGCGGCGGATCTGCATAAACAGGATAATAAGTTTCTGGCACAAAAGGCCCACGTGTTGCTTCATCACTCACGTTACCTAAACCATCCAAAACACGCCCTAATAATCCTGGACCAACTGGAACGCTATGCGTGCGACCTGAAGGAATTACTTGTGTTGAAGAAGAAATACCATTGACTTCGCCCAACGGTGTTAATAGGGCAGCTTCCTGGACAAATCCAACCACTTCAGCAAGCGATTCACTTTTATCATTGGGATTAAGCAACGTACACAGTTCACCAATTTTTACCCCTGGAACAAAGGCTTTGATCATACTCCCTGTAACTTCCAATACTTTACCTTTGGCGATCACAGAAGGCGTCACCTGAATAGCGCGTTCAAAAAAGTTATTTGTCCAAATTCCTGCCATAAGTTTAATGCAATGTTGATTGAATTGCTTTAATAAGCGATTCTAATTGTACCTTTACACCAGCATCAAAAATGCCTGTTTCTGTTTCAAGAACACATTCATCTAACGCTAATGTCTTGCTAGGCATTACCTCTATACGCTCCAATGAGGGTTGCAAGCTTATCAACTCTTTTACATGTTCATTTACTAAACCTACCTGGTCAGGGTGGACAGAAATGTGCAACAATTTACTGTTAGGAAGCGTTTTTATGGTATTTTTTACCAATTTATACATGCGTTCCTCAGGAGGACATTCACCCAAAATTTTTATAAATAACGATTTTAATGTTTGAACAAAAATTCCCTCTATATGCGAAAAAAACTCAACGCCTTTTCCTAGCATCGAAAATAAAAGCTCTATTTTTCGCTCTTGACATTGTTTTTCTTGCGCATTTTCAACTTCTTTTTTCAGTTTTTCCAAATCTTTTTTTGCATTTTCTTTTAACAAAGCGATTTGCAAATCTGCTTGTTCTAACAATTTTTTTCGCTTATTTTTTGCTGATTCAAGAATGTTTTCTGCCTGTTCAAAAATAGCGTAATCCTCACAGCGTACAATGCGCGTATGGGGACAAAATTTCTTAGATGTTTGTAAAATTAACATAAATGTTCACTTAGTTGCATTAACAATCGTTTGCATAAACCCATCAATCTGTGCTGTAAAACAGGATCTACAACGTGCCTGAAATTCCAAGGTATACCCAATGGCATTTTCAAAACAAATCGCTGAACCAAAGGCTCTGGTTGTTGCGCCCATAGATACTCCAATAAAAACCGACCTGCGCTGGTTATTCGCTCGTTTAATTTATCAGGCACATTTACTAAAGGAATGGTATTCAAAATCGGAGCATAAAGATCGCCCATTTTTAATACAAAAACATAAATCTCCTGCGTTAAATACCTTAATAAGTCCTCTTTATCTTGTCGATTTACCAATTTTTTTATTTCATGCGTCCAATAAATAGCCCCCCATACCTTTTCTAAACATAACCAACTTTCATACGAAATATCCAATAACTGCATGTACGGATGTTCACATAAATCCAATGTAACTGGCTGAACGTTCAGCGATTTATTCAGTAACCATTGCGACCTAAAACGTAGACTTGCATTAGTGAAATTAGGCAAATTTTTCCAAGTACTAGGTAAAAATCGCACTAAAAATGAAGGATGTATCTCTTCATATACATTCACATGCACCATTTTTTTAAGCACATTCAATGACTGTAAAACCGCTTCACTCATTGCTTATTTCATTTTCTTTTGGTCGTTTTAATGAACGAATACCTACACCCAAAACAATTCCTACAACTAAACACCCTATGAGCAACAACACCATATTTAAGAACGAACTATCGCTCACATTAACCCCTAAAACATTTTTTAAAGCCGGTTTAGTTGTATTGGATGATAAAGGTAAACGTTCATTAGGATTAGAAGCTGGGAACATAGACAATGTAACTTTATCGTAAGATAACCCTTCAATGCTATTTGTCACCAATTGTCGAATATCGCGCGAACAATCATCCAAGTTAATCTGCGGTAAATAAGAAATAAAAACAGAAGCTGATGAAGGGGTTACTTTATCTGTATAAGGATCATTATCTGGTAAAACGATATGTACACGAGCAGTTACAACGCCATGTATATGTGTTAACGTTTCGGATAATTCTTCCGATAAAGCATGCATAAAACGAATACGTTCTTCCGTAGGTGATGACACAAGCCCTGATTTTTTAAAAGCATCACCCAACGAAGAAAATGTATCTTTGGGATAACCCGCCTCATTCAACAATTGAACAGCCTGTGAAAATTGTGATTTATCAACCATCGCATTCCACGTATTTTCTGCTCCAGAAACTTTATCGCAACTGATATTATTAGATAACAGTATTGCGACCATATCATTCACTTCTTTTTCTGGTAAACCTGTATACAACGTTTGTTGTCCACAACCGGTTAATACCAATGAAAGCAGTAACCAACCTAAATTCCAACGCATCATTTTATTGATTTCTTAGCAATGTTTGCACACCTTGAGATAATGAATTAGCCGACTTAGAAATAATTTCATTTGTAAGTTGCTGTTCCATCAATTTGGTTTGCATCGTTACTAAATTCGAAACTGTTAAACCCTCATCTTTCGTACGTTCTACCGCATCTAACAAGCTTTGTGTTTTTTGCTGATGATTATCAGAAATTTTTTGTAACGAATCCAAAATTTCATCTCCTGGACTCATTTCACTCGAAGCCACAATACCATTCACTTTAGGCAAAACCTCTGCATTTGGCAAAGGGTCTGACACTTCTATATTGAATTCACGCGCATCTAAATGAAGATCACCGCGTGTAGTTAAAGTATTCTGATAAGCATTTTCAGCCGCATTGTTAGCAAACGTATTTGAAAGTACATTTCCCTCAATAGACATACGCCTCTTTCGTTACCTTCCCAGCCTGTTCAGCATTTAGCTGCTGCGGTTTCATTTCTAATTTATAAGAATCTTGCAATTCTTGAGCTAATGATAAAGCATCTGGATCTTTTGCATGTTGTAAAAGATGCTGTATCAATGCTTTTGCTTCTTCATCAACCTGCCCCAAACGCATGGCTACAGCAACAAAAGCCTTGGCTCTATCGTTTTCTGGATCTTGTTTTAAAACCTCAAACAATTTCTGTGTACCTTGCACCAACTTCCCCATGAAAACCTCACCCATACCCTGCAGGATCTTAGCATTTAAATCTTCAGGATACATTTTTACAATCGCATCAAAAATAACCATCGACTCATTAAACATTCCTTTTTCAATTCCAACTAAACCTACATTAGCTATGAAATGAATGGCTTCCAATGGGATTAAATCTTTATGCATAACCTATTACCTTCCTACATTCTGTACGGTATTTTTCAAACCTGTTCCAACACCTGAAACGAAATTCGATAATATCTGTGCTGCTAACTGCCACCGAGACATACCCATTTGTGCTTTCATCAAACGACTCTGATCTAACTGTCCAGGATCTATGGTTGCTAATTCTCCTAATAATTTATTAATTTCCGTCTCCCCTTTAGCTAATAAAGGACAAATAGTTTCTGCAGCGATATCTATTGTAACAACTGTGTTTTGATCCCATACACTATCATAAAAATTATAATCAGTCGGTTCTGAAGCAGGAACATTAATATTAACTTGATTTATAGCCATTTTTTAACCCTCCACACTTAAAATGGTTTCTGCACAAGAAAAAACCTGCTGAATACTTTTACAAGCTCCCGGTGCCAACGCCTCATTGTTTTGATTGTTTTTAAATTGTTGACGATAATTAAACAAAATCTCCAACAATTGCCGACGATATGCGCCCGTATGATCTTTTTGCAAATCACGCGCCATTTCTGTTAAGTGTATATCTTTTGTGTCCATAAATATTATAACTCCGCAAGGGTAAAAAATACTACATCATCATTTTTTTGAATTCGAATTCCTTCGGTCGTAATCGATTCAATTTTGTAAGCCGAAGGCAACATAGTCCCTTCAAAATAACGATCCCCATTTTTCAAATCAATCCACGGTTTTTCATTGTCAGGAATAGAAACCGTTGTAATGGGGGATGGGAAAAAAAGTTTCTTTACAGCCTGAGGTGCTACAACCGCTACGTAAGATAAAACTTTGCATATCCCACTAAAATTCTTCTTTAATGCTTTTTGTGCTTCTTTCCACCGAGGTTCATCTGAAGCTTGAATGTTTCCCATCACCATTAAACCGGTTCGCATAGGCTGTACTTTTAATAATCCCATCAAATTATATTGTGAAAGCAAATTTGATGCCAAATCGTAGATCTCATCCGGACTCAATAAGTTTGTAGCGATTCCATTAAGTCCATTTATTTCTGAAAGTAAACGATTTTTAATCGTTGGTAATACATCTATGGAATACAAATATCCCTTTAAAATCACACCATCCAATTCAGCACCTGGTGCTACGGTAAGCGTTTGCAAACTGTTTAATAGCGCCTGAGCTTGTTCAACAATAACCGATTGGACATAAATATGCATCGATTGAAACATAACTTTCGGTAATGCTTTCAATTCTTTTTCTAAAACCGACTTCAAAACAGAAGAATTAACATAACACTGCAAAATAAATTTCTGCCCACTAAGACTTATTTTCACATGTTTCATGTTAACAGAATTTTTTTTCAAAACATCTTCTATCGATTTCTTTAACGCCACAATAGGAAAAGTCCTTGAAACCTCTGGTAACACTTTTTCAGTCTTAGGTCTAAAGAAATATAAGCAACCAAACGATAAGGTGATAATGATCAAAAAAGAAAACGCTACCAACTTTCTCAATCTAAATTTCTTTCCTTTTGACTTCGTTTCTAGTGATACTTTTTCTTCCGAACCTTCCTCAGCTAAATCCTTTTTTTCAGGAACAATTTGCTTCTGTGGAGCCTCGATCGTTGGCCAAACTACATCGTTAGGACCAATAGCGAACAAAGTTGTACCACAAACCACTGGCTGAAAATCAATAAGTTTTCGCTCACCTTCAATGGCAACACCATCCACAAAAACATCCCCATCTTGTGAACTGCAAAAAACATTCCCATCTTTTATAAAAATCTTCGCATGCTGCTCCGCTAAAGCTTCATCCACCAAAACAATATCACATTGGTCTCCTTTACCTATTGTTAAAGGTTTTTCCTGCAAATTAATTTCAGCTCCTGAATGAGGACCCGATAAGATCCTTAAAACCAGAGCTTTTGATTTCGTTTCTTGTATGTCTTGTTCTTGCATCTTTCTTATTCCAGTTTAATCATTAAAGTACCGTATGTAAACGTAAATTTTCCAATCCTAATCTAATTTTTAACAATAACAGATTTTGCTTTACTTTATTTTCAAAACTATTAAAATTTGCTTCATGCAAGCTATTTTGAACGTTATATTTTTTGTTTTGCTTGGATTTACATCTTCAGCCCAAGCATTTTTTCATTTCACATCAAACGTTATCGACACAACAAAACAACAATTTCGTATCCGTATAGGATTTTTCCCTAATTTAACCCATCCCCAAGCGCTTGTAGCACAAGCACTTACGCGTCAAAAACGTGGTTGGTTTGAACGGTATTTACCGGAAAACATTAAAATCGAATGGCAACGATTTAATACGGGTGCTATGGCCATGGAAGGAATTCTTATGGGAAATTTAGATATATCCTATGTCGGTCCTAGTCCCGCTATCAATTTATACATGCGTACAGGTATGAAAGAAGTTCGACTCCTTACAGGTGCAGCCAAAGGAGGTTCCGGACTTGTTGTGCAACCTCAATTATCTATAAAAAAACCTGAAGATTGGTCTGACAAAAAAATTGCAACCCCACAATTTGGAAATACGCAAGATATCGCCTGCCGTGCATGGTTTAAAAAACAAAACTTAAAACAATTACCATCCTTATTACCAACGGCTAATCCAGATCAACTAACACTTTTCAAAAAGAAACAAATTGATGGTGCTTGGACCATAGAACCTTGGTTATCTCGCCTCATTGAAGAAGGAGAGGGCGTAGTATTCTTCAGCGATGATACCAATTGGACAACATTGCTCGTAAGTTCACAAATTTTTTGCAAAAACCATCGAAATTTAGCTGCGAATATCATAAAAGCGCACAAAGAATTAACCCAATGGATAAAAAATAATATCGAAGAAGCTACAAGCCTAATTCAAGACGAATTAAAACAGCAAACGCATCTAGATTTCTCAAAAACATTGATAAGTAATACCCTCAAAAAACTGAACCTTGAAACAGAAATTAGCAAAGAAGAAATACAAAAATGGGTTGACGCTGCTTTAGACGTAGATTTTTTAAAACCTTATAATCAACACCGCTTAGATGATTTTTTCCTCTTCTACAATATAACTTCATCGTAAAATTTCTTCAAGTTAACAAACATTCTTAAACGTTTGTACGCATCCATGAAAAAGCCTGCATTTATCTTTGATGGTAGAAATTTGCTAAACCTCAAACAATTACAAACTCTAGGTTTTGAAGCATACGGTATTGGAAAACCACGCGATTAATTTTATTGCTTAGTAGATTATTTCAAACAATGATAATTGGCCATCGAAATTCCACTGAGCAAAGCACCAACAATTCCTAAAAATCCTTGATCTGTACCGCATAAAAACAAATTTTCGTATCCCAAATTTCCATTACGAATTTTCTCAGGAGCTCCATAAATAGCTCCCTGAAAATGTTTCGTATATTTCAAAATAGTTAATGGCGTAAACATATCTTCAGCAATAACATTAGCTGATTTACATCCTAAAATATGATAAGCGCATTGTCGGGAATTTTCTAGCCAAAACTTTTTACTCTCTGCATAAGCTTCGGATGACAGAGATGCCCATTGAGCATAATTAGCCAAATGAGTCGTCCGCAATGTGGTACGTTCAGGCAACTCATGCGCTTCATAATTCTCAGGAATACAAATCACTCCACTGTTTATATCAACTAAATTTTTTGCAGGCGCATAATTTACAAAAGGCTTCTTGCTATAAAACGTAATTGTATCCTTGCAATTTAACGTTTTTGGTGATGCATCCAAGGTTGAAATTGTTTCTATAAATGTCAGTACAGACGGCGTATTAAAAGTAGGATGTCCACACAAAGCTTGCGTTTCTCTAAGACCTACGGACGATAAGATTTGCTTCGCCTGTAAGACTTCCCCTGACTTTAATACAACAGACTCAACGTGACGATTCTTGCAAACAAGAGAAGTCACTTCTGATTTCACACGTAAAACGCCTCCCCATTCACGAAAACGTTCTCGAAGCAATCTTAAAATTTGGCGAACTCCACCTAATGGCCGAGCAAAACCTTCTCGATAAATGGCTTTATACAAGATAGCAAACTGCCGCCAATCCAAATCATTGACATGTGCACTACCATAGTAAAACAATGGCAATAATAACATTTCTTGCAAAAATGAATCTTGAATAAAATATTTCAATTGTTGCCGCGCTGAAATAAAACTAGGGCCATTCAATGCTGTATCCGATAACTGCATTATGTGAGCGTCTAATTTTAAAAAATTATCTTTTTCATGAGAAAAATGTTTCGCAATCTCCTCACAAAGATATTCAAAATGATTTGTAAATGTTAAAGAAATTTCTGGAAATTGAATGCGTGATGATTTTTGCTGCTTCAATTGCAATGCCTCATAAGGAATTCTTAATTGCCGACACAGTTTTATTAAAGGATGCCCTTTACAATGAGGTAAAACAAAATTAGTTAACGCGTGTAAACCAACATCGTACTTAATTCCATTCTTCATGTAAAACCCGTTTAGTCCACCAATAGCATTATGCTGTTCTAGCACAAGAACTTTCTTACCTGCCAACGCTAAACGCAATCCAGCAGCTAACCCTGACATACCTGCACCTATAACAATCACATCCCACAACATATTACATACCTTCTAAATATTGCTGAATCAACGAAGCATTTGGCAAATCAGCCTCAACCATCAAGGTATAAATCTGATGTACTACATTTTTGTCATTTGTATTTTGCACCAGAACAAATAAACATCGGCTTAACCAGTAAACTTCATTAACGGTAAACAATGGATTTTCACGCGTTAATAAAGGATAACTTTCATCCCACAATAACTTCTGTAAAGCATTCAAATTTCCTTCATCTTTATAAATAAATGCCAATTGTAGAACAATTTCTAATCGCAAGCTTAAAGGCATAACTTCCTTTAGTAGCATTTCAAGTTGGGCACTTGATACGGCTAAAGCTTGTTTATGTGAATTTAAAAGACATTTTTGCAGCAAGTACCGACACCAAATAATCTGATCATTCTGCTTTAATTCCGGTAAAACACTACTAAAAACAGCTTGTGCTAAGTCTATTTGATTCAAATTCAACAAACGTACACCTTGTTTTAATCGAGCATCTAAAGCTAATGGATGATGTGGACTCATTTCATACAACTTCTGAAAAAGCTGAATCGCTTCTTGCCGTCCCTCATTACCATCTTTTTCAGCATAACACCCTGCTTGAAACATTAAAAACAAACGCCATTCAAAATCAACCTGTGGGCAAAAATTAAGTAAAAGTTTCTTTGCCTTTCCCCAAAAATGTTGTCTAGCTAGAAGTTTTGCTCGTAAAAGTTTTGCTTGAACACGCATATCCATAGGCACTACCCCTGTTACACCTTCAAACACATCTAACCATGATACAACTGCATCATCATCCTCAAGTTCATACGAAACATATCCCTGCCATAAATAATAATCTGCCAAAGTTTCTGAAGTAAAAAGAGAAACATCTATACCTTTAAAAATTTCTTTAGCTTCCTTGTAATTTCCTAACAAATAGTTAACTTTACCATATAAAAACTTAGCAGATGCTTGATAAAAATCGATATCCCATTTTGTATTTTGCAGATAACGCATGGCTGAAACATACTGTTTCCGTTCCAACAAATTTTTAGCAAATAACCAATGTAAATGTTGTTCTTGTTTTACATTCAAAAGATTCAAAGATCGACAAAATACAATCTGATGTTGCAGTTCATCTGCACTTTCTGAGCATAAAATTCCACATAGAACCCACTCGTAAGCCAATTTGCTGCCAACACTAAGGTTTACTGCTTTTCCAACCAATTCTTCATAAATACAAAATGCGCGTTCATATTCTGCATTTAAACAATAACATTCTGCTTGCAATTGACCATAAAAAATATTTTTCTCAACCGATTGAGCCCTTTGTTTTGCTTCATCAAAATAGTCAGCCGCTAAACGATAATTCACAGGTTGCTTACTTAATGCATATTTCCCTAACAATTCGTAACCAAAAACTTTTAACGATCCATCTAATTTATAAATATGTTTATCTAAAATTTTTTTAGCCTTTTCAAATTCATTTAAATCTATGTAGCAACGCGCCTGTAACAACTGCAAATATTGATAATGTAAATGCAAACTTTTTCTTTTATAAATTTTACAAAACCTTTTCAACCCATTCAATTGCTGCTTAACTTCAGGAACTAGCAGTAACCATTCTGAAAAAATAGCATCCAATGCTTCGATATCATCTTCTTCATTAATTAAATAACTCAAAATGGATTCATCTGGATTTTCTTTTAGTGCATGTTTTGTTTTCAAAATCCATAACAAACAATACAATCGTTCGTGTCTATTTCTAATTTCTTTTAAAATTCTTTTCAAAAAAATATCTAAAGATTCATAACGCTGTTGCGTAAACAAAAAATGAACAACGCTGGGCCAAATGGCAACATCTGCTTCTTCAAAAAAGAAACTTTGTTCCATAGAAAACTTAACCTCTAAAGCCCATTGATAGAGTTTTGCATAATTCTTTAATGGATAATCTTTCGCAATTTTTCCCCAAAAACTTGCCCAACGGATAGATTTTAAAGGTTCATGTACAACCCTATTGTAATTTGACAAAAAATTCCCTAAAACATCCACTTGAGGATAAAACCATAAGGACACTAAAGGTGTATAATTATTTACATAATGATTCCATAAAAGATGCAAGTAATCGTAGCTATGGTTTTTTTCCATAAGCCTTAAATGATTTTGCATCTGGTCAAATTCTCGTTTTAAAAAGTTTGCTTTAGCTAAAAGTAATCGACATTCTGAACCCCGTGGAAATGCATCGAAAATATGGTTCCGCAATGTCTTTTCAGCTAAACTCGGCATATTAAGTTGTAAAGCTATAGCTTCTGCTTGAAAAAAATTTTCTGCGTGCAAGCGCATACAACTCCACAACATCATCATCCAAAAGCAACACCGTTTACTGCACAACATTGTTTACATATTTCATTGTTTTCTCACTCGCGTCAATGTTATTTAAAAAGAGATATTTGGCATTATTCTTGCTGAAATTGAAGTATGCGCTTTATAAGAAAAATAATTATTTTCATAAATATTAACTTGTTTGTATTGATTCATGCAAGTACTGATTTTTTTCAGGACTCTTCTGATACATTTGAAGATCAAGCTGCGTTTGAACCTTTCTCAAAAACGATTCTCGTAAACACAACCCCTCGATCTTCAATTCATACCTCTAATAAAGAACCTAAAATAAATCCTACGTTACCTACTGCATCCAACGCTAATGTTGGACCTATGCTGTTAAATTTACCAACAAATCCTACTATTAATACAAAAGTTATAGATGATACACTATTTAAACAATGTTTGCAGTTGGTTGAATTTCTCTATCAATCCACGAAACGATACGCTCCTGACCAACTTGTATTTCCGGGAAATCTTCAATCACATAATTCAAGCAATTTCAAAACAAGTTTATATAAAACCCTACGAGACCAAAATATCATCATTGCAACACCTTTGCAAGGCACCAATGGTGGCTTAGAAGGCTCAGATATAGGCCTGTTAGCCTACAAAAAACTTGAACAAAAGCACAAAATTCAATTATTCATTGTGTTAGAAGGGTCTCAAGGCGAAGCATTTGAACTTTTAGGTGGATTAGGAGGTGCCAGTTGGCGAACAAATCTACAAGCTCATAAAGAAAATAATATACCAGCTCAAAATTTAAATATTTCTTCAAAATATCTTTTGAATGGTGATGGGAAACTATCCTTCCATAGTGGTTATTACAATAAAATCTTCACTTCAAAAATTTACTTCGAACGCAGCATTGAAAATTTATTTAGCGCTTTAAATATTCAATCTTTCGACGCTCTTGGCATTAAAGACGATAATTTAGATGCAGCCACCTTACAATATACCGTAGACCAAAAACGTAACTTATCCATCGACGTTTACATCTTTGGACATAGCCAAGGTGGTGGTTTAACACAAGTCGCAGCACCTTATTACACCACTTTTATCGGTGAATATTTATACGGAAAAAATTTTGATAACAAAACATTTAATACAGCTCATGCCATTTGTTTGTCTCCAGCACGTGCCATTGGAGATCCTTACACATGGAACGTTATTAAAAATGTATTAGGTGAAGGAAACATTTTTGGATATAGCAGCGATGCAGATATTGTGACCTGCGTACCTCTAGGACAAAATGTCGATTTATCGCTTGTTAAAAAGTACGGGCTACAAGTCATGTTAAATATACTAAAAGTTATCAGTCACGTTTTGCCCAACGATCTTTCCGAACTTGCAAAAACGATTGCTTCTGTATCCACTCATTATGAAACTTTACCTATTTTTGGATATGAATCTACCGACTCCCTTATTGATAATTATTGCAAATACAGTATCGAATCGTTAAATCAACATTTGAACGCACTCAATCAAAGCAATTATCTCCCTGTAGAAAGTATAACTAATTCTAAACTTAACTTAGAAAAATTTAAAAAAGATCAAATAAAAGGTATTAACGATAAGATTAAATCCCTACAAAAAACGCAAAAAAACCTCAATGACCTAAGAAATAATTTGCGAGATATGAAAACAAATTATTTTAAAGCCCATACTAGCAATCCACTTATTTCCAATTACTATATAGCTTTAACAGCAAAAAATCTCTATGGTATTTTTAAAATTTGTCCTATCTATGATTTTATCGCATCACAGCATTTTGGATCCAATGTTTTTATAGAGTTTGATGTTAATAAACAAACATATTTCTTTTCTAATGCGCTATTTAATCATAAACTTTTAAAAGGTAACTTACAAGAAGCTATAAATAATGGCGTAGAATACGAAAGAAACAAGCAAAACATCATAGCGGTGGAATAACATCTCCGCTAAAATTTTTAGCATAAACATTCTCTGCTAAAAATCGCCACTTATGCAAATCAAAATAAGTTATACATTTATCTTGCAAAAGAAAAGATGATGTCATGTAATAATTTGCTTATGAGTGCTGATGTTTTATTTTTATTCGAAATGTATGCAAAATTATTTGCAGCCAGTTCTCCTATCGCAGCCATGGCAATGTTTATTGCAATGACGCCTACGAGTACTCCCAAAGAACGTTGGCAACTATCATTAAAAGCCTCACATGTTTCTTTCGGAATTTTGCTTTTATGTGCTTTTTTTGGCTCAAAACTGCTCGATTTCATGGGCGTAGATATGAACGCTTTCCGTATTGCCGGCGGTATTGTTATGGGACTTATGGGAATCGATATGATACGTTCGTCTTTCAATGAAAACGATTCTGTCAATGCCAAGATTTCCTCCGAATCCATCATTGTAACCCCTTTAGCATTTCCTATTATTTCAGGACCTGGGGCTATTTCTTCATTAATGATTGCTAAAAGTGATGCTGTCAACTTAACTCAACATTTGTATTCTTACGTAGCTTTAACCGCATTAATGTTAACCTTTTATGCTTTTTTTTACGTAACAGCTTTTAGTTCAAAATGGCTTAAACCTTCCCTAGTACAAATCAGTACTAAATTGTGTGGTTTAATTGTTTTAGCCATGTCCGCTCAATTTATATCATCTGGAGTTCTTGGATTTATTAAATAAATGTTGTCTAAAGGAGATCGAAAGTTAAAAAAAGCCATTGAGATGGCGCTTCATTGGGCTGAAAAAATTTATAAGTTCCGATGCGATGCTTTGTCTACAACACAATGCGAAAAATTGTTGGCAGCTAAAGAGAAACTTATTTCTCTAAATAAAATGTGGCAAGGTTCTTCTGTTCAATCACAAGAAGTATCCTTAGCCCTAACCCACTTAGAAAAACAACTCAAAATATGCGGAGGCACTATTTATCCTAAAAATTTCTGGAGCGATAATGCTGAAGCTTTTTGGGTAGCTGCCTTATTAGCACTTTCGATTAGAACTTTTTTTATACAACCTTTTCGAATTCCTACCTGTTCCATGTTCCCATCATTTTCGGGGATGCTAACTCAAATCCACAAAGATTCTGAACCTAAGCCTAATTTTCTAACAAAACCTTTTCGTTGGTTGCTTCATGGCGCAGAAAATTACCACTTCGAAGCTCCTTGCAATGGACAAATTCAAATTCCATTGTTTCATCAGAACGAAATGGTAAAATTTAACTCGCACATTCGTTACGAAATCGAATATGGTCGTGAGATTGGCAATATTTGGATGAAGCACTTTTTTCCAAAGCCATACAAAGTTTACATTTTGTGGGTCAATAATAAACAAGTTCGAATTCGCATGCCATATGAATTTACCGATATGGAAGCGTTGCTCCGAAAAAAGTTTTTCCCTGAAGCGCAAAGTTTTACGCAGCTTCTACAAAATGGAGCAAGCATCGGATACGATCCTCAAAAAGGATACTATGTCAACACCCACCAAAATGCTGTCAAAGGACAAACATTTCTGCATTTTGACATTCTTACAGGAGATATGGTATTTGTAGATCGTCTGACCTATCATTTTCGCCGTCCAAAAATTGGCGAAGCGATCGTTTTCCGAACAAAAAATATCAGCTTGTTAAAAAACGATTTATACTATATTAAGCGATTGGTAGGAATTCCTAAAGATGTATTGATAATACATGAAGGAAAGCTTTTACGAAATGGTCATGTAATTTCTGGAAGTTCTGCTTTTGATAATAATAACAACCGCAAAGGTATTTATCCAGGTTACCGTGCGCAAGGTTTTTTAGCGCCACATAAAAGTTTTATTGTTCAGAAAAACTACTTTTTTGTTTTGGGTGACAATTCTCCCTTTAGTTATGATAGTCGTTACTGGGGACAAGTACCCGAAAGTGATGTAATTGGCAAAGCTGCATTCGTCTTGCACCCACTTTCATGGCGTTGGGGATGTGCTGAACAAAATAAAGCAAACGAAAATTGCAACGATTCAACCACTTACGCGTTTCAGTAGTTATTTTCTATTGTTTTTCACAACGCTTAAGTCTAAAAAACGTTGTTAATAATTCCTCACAAGCCCCTGATAAAGATTCAACAAAAACTTCGACTTTATGATACAATCGAAGTGTATGATTAAAGTGAAGGCATCCACCCATACATCCTTGAAAAGCATCATAAGCCCCTATAAATACTTGTTTAATTCTTGATTTATAGATAGCACCGCTGCACATAGGGCAAGGTTCTTTAGTAACGTAAAGTACAACATCGTTCAGTCGCCAATCACACCGTTGGCATGAAAGCTTACGTATCAATTCTATTTCTGCATGCGCTGTAGCATCACTTTTACTTTCAACTAAATTACAACTACGTGCCACGATTTCATCCCCAACAACACCTACAGCGCCAATAGGAATTTCACCCATTGCCCAGGCTCTTAAAGCTTCATTATACGCACAACGCATAAAATAACGATGCCGACTTTCATAAGAATAAACTTCATCGAACGGCATAAACGGACAATTAGGTATAAAATGCATTAAAAGATTGTTTTATTTCTTCATTTTTACTATACTTAAATAAAAAGTGAAGCTTTTATAACAATTTTGTTTGTATGTTTAAATCAACTTTAAAAATTTTATTAGCTTTTTTCATACTCCCATTGGCTTGGGTTTTGTCGCTCCGCTGTAAAACTATGCAAAATTTAGAAGACAAAACTTTATCCTTTCGTTATTTTCTGCGCGGTGATTTGGATGAAAAATCTATTTCTCAAAAAACACATATTTCACCTATCCCCATTTTTTACATAAATATCGATGATGCAGACCTAAAAATGTTAGGGGAAGCACCTATCCCTTTGAGTTATTATGCAAAAGCGATGTATGCGCTCCAAAAATATTCGAAAGCTAATGCGATTACAACCGATGTGTTTTTTGGAGAAAAAAGGTATTCTACGCTTGTTGATATGAACAAAGTTCAAGCTGATGAACAATTATGCGCCTATTATTTCTCAAATCTTTCGCATGGCATTATAGGTGGCTGGTTTAATTGTAATGGGAAATCAAATCAAACATATTTAATGAATGAATACCCTTTGCCGCTTATTAAAGAAGGGTTTTCGAACTTCAAACACATTAAAGCACCTATCTTACCGTCCTCCAATATTGTAGGAAATACCGTTAAAATAGGGATTATCAATCCATCTATTTCCACTGACTTTGAACAAAAAATTCGCTGGATTCCTTTGTATGCCAGAACACAACAAGGGATCTACTACAACCTTGGGGTTGAAACGTTACATTTAGCCTTAAATCCTAACTGTATCCTAGATATTTACGGAGATGATTCTGCATCTGAAGTCTACCAGAACGAACATGTTATCTTATTTTTAGATAAAGATGTGGCTGTTATTAAGAAAATACCGCTTACTCAAAGACAATTGTTAGAAATCAATTGGTTCTCTTCTTGGAAAACAACACAAGATAAAAAAATTAGTATATCACATCTCTTAAAAAATTTCGATACACTTGAAAACAAATATGCTTCACACCTCGAAAAACAACAAGCATCTAACTTTTTCAAGCAGTTTGATAAATCTGTCATATTTCTAAGCAATACCTTTTCGGATACAACTATGATAAAAACATTAATCGATAACGATGCTGTACCGAAAATAACAGCCCACGTTAATGCTTTCAAAACAATGTATTGGGGCAATTATATTCAACATCTTTCGTTATGGATCGATTTTCTTATCATCTTCATTTTAAATTTCTTTATTGCTAGTCTAACGCTTTACAATGAATTTTTCGCCAAATACACTCGGTTATTTATCAGCTGCATCGTTATTTATTTTCTATTAGCCTTTTATTTATTCGGAGTGTATTCCCCAACAATTCATATTGCTTTACCCATCGTAGCACCCCTTGGATCCATTTTTACTTTTTGGGGACTTGGCACACTTTATCAATTAATTATTGAACGTCGCCAACGATTACGATTAAAGCGCGTTTTTGGTAATTATTTATCCCCAGAATTAGTTTCTACCATGTTAGAACAACAACAGGATCCTCAATTAGGAGGCGTTGAAAAGAACTTAACAGCATTCTTCAGTGATATTCAAAATTTTTCAACATTTTCAGAAATGCTTGCTCCTGAAGAACTTGTTAAACTCATGAATGAATATTTAACAGAAGCAACCAATGTTATCATTGAAGAAAGGGGAACTCTAGATAAATACATAGGTGATGCCGTTGTAGCTATGTTCGGTGCTCCATTCGACATACCTAACCATGCTTTAAAAGCCTGTTTTGCCGCTTGCAAAATTCAAGAAAAACAAGCATTTCTTAGAGAAAAATGGCGACGCGAGCAAAAACAATGGCCGCAAGAAATATTCAATATGCGTACACGCATTGGTTTGTGCTCTGGAACTGCTGTTGTAGGTAATATGGGATCAAAATCACGATTTAACTTTACAATGATGGGTGACACAGTTAACATTGGTGCACGTTGTGAATCAGGCGCCAAAACCTATGGTGTATACACATTGGTTAGTGAAGATACTTATAAGGAAATTTTAACCATCAAAAATCCACTTATTTTCCGTTTTATCGACCGCATTGTAGTCAAAGGACGACAACATCCTCTCGGTGTTTACGAATTGGTTGGGCTACAACAAAATCTAAAGCAAAGTACTTTTGATTGCCTTGAATTATTTGAACAAGGAATTCATAACTATTTATCTAGAAATTGGGATAAAGCGATTCAGTATTTTCAAAAATCATCCGAATTAGAACCTTTCATTCCTGGACGAGATCCTGGAATTTTTACAAATCCATCCTTAGTTTTTATAAATCGTTGCCAACATTTGATGCAAAACACCCCTAACAAAGATTGGGATGGTACATTTATCATGAAAACCAAATAAAATTGTTAAATATTTGCCACTTTCATCACTGATACCACCGCTACAACTGCCGTTTCAACACGCATAACTGGCGTTGGTAAGTGTATACCTTTAGATTTTTTAGATAAAATATCTTCTTCCAGTTTTGAAAACCCACCTTCTGGACCAATGATACATGCTATATGTTTCGCGTTAGGGAAATATATAGGTGCATTTATAAGTGTATTTAAAGAACCATAAACACTATTTTCTAAAATTTCTCCAGCTAATTGCTCAAAATTTATAGGGAAATTCAACTTTGGCAAAAATGGATTTTTAGCCTGTTTGCATGATTCTACTAAAATTCGCTGAAACCGTTCTTGTTTTTTTCCCCAAATATCTAACGTCCAATGCTGTTTTTCAGTAAACATTCCTAAAATTGGAACAATTTCAAAAATGCCTAATTCACAAGATTTTTTCAAAATCTCTTCAAAAGTAGCTATGTTATTGGGCAAGAATTGAACTAACGTAAATTTACAAAATGGCTGATTTTCGCACGATTTAGGTTCTGTGAATGCTAATTTACAACCCTTTTTTTCAATTACAAGTTTTCCTAAACGAAAATGCCCATACCCATCAAAAGCAACCAACGACTGTCCCTCTCGACAGCGCAAAACATGATGAACATGTCTTCCTTCTTCAACCGACAAATCAACCCATGAGTTACTTAAATCAGCCACATAAACCCACGGGCAATGAATTTCCATAATTAATGCATAATCGGTTTTACGCTCTTACGAACAACATCGCGCGTAATAACGACTTCATGAATGGACTTATTTTTTGAAACTTCAAAAAAAGCATCTGTCATTAAACGTTCGACAATAGAACGCAATGCACGCGCTCCTGTCTTTAAATCTAAAGCATCCTGAACGATGGCATCAATAGCATCTGGTTCAAACTTAAGCTGCACATTTTCCATAGCAAACAATTTTTCATATTGCAATAGAAGCGCATTTTTTGTTTTCGTTAAAATAAAAATTAAATCTTCCTTCGTCAATTCACGCAACACCGAAACAACCGGCAAACGACCTACAAACTCTGGAATCATTCCAAACTTTATAAAATCTTCAGCCTGAACATTTTGTTCAATAAACCCAGCTTCTTCACTTTCAAATTTCGAACAATCTTTATCAAATCCTAATACCTTACAGCCTAATCGATCTGAAATTATTTTATCTAAACCAACAAAAGCGCCTCCACAAATAAATAAAATGTTAGCTGTATTTACGCGAATATACTCTTGCTCTGGATGTTTTCTACCTCCTTTCGGTGGCACATTGCATTCAGTCCCTTCCAAAATTTTCAATAAAGCCTGCTGAACACCTTCACCTGAAACATCACGTGTGATAGAGACATTGCTTGTTTTTCGACCAATTTTATCGATCTCATCCACATAAATAATCCCCATTTCCGCACGTTTTACATCGTAATCCGCCGCTTGCAAGAGTCTTAACACAATATTTTCAACATCTTCTCCTACATAACCTGCTTCTGTCAACGTAGTTGCATCTGCGATAGCAAATGGCACATCCAACATTTTCGCTAACGTACGAGCCAACAACGTTTTTCCACTTCCGGTAGGCCCTACAAAAAGGATATTACTTTTTTCAACATCGACCTCTTTTAGGTTTTCTGGTATAGCATCCGTAAGAACAATACCTTCTTCTAATGTAAAATTCTGAATTCCTTTCTGAAGAACAAGGCGTTTGTAATGATTATAAACGGCAACAGCCAGTGTTTTTTTAGCGTGCTCTTGCCCAATGATATAACCATCCAAAATTTGCTTAATCGCTTTAGGTGATAACACTTTAAGCCGAGGTACTTCCGTTTCAACTTTTACAGGAATATCTGGCTGAGGTCCTTTAGCCACCTCATTTTCAATTGAACCTACCATTGTGCGACAAATATCTAAACAATCCGTACAGATAGCCGCACTTCCATTAGGCGAAGAAATAAGTTTCTTCACCTGACTTGCATGTCGCCCACAAAAAGAGCAAAATAAAGTATCTTTTGTCATTACGGTCACGCTGGTAATGGTGTACTTTTCTGAGGATTATTGATAATAACATGATCCACCAATCCGTAATCAGCCGCCTCCTGTGCCGACAAAAAGAAATCTCTATCTGAATCCTTTTCGATTTGCTGAACAGATTGAGAACTATGTTCTGCTAAAATTGAATTTATTGTTGAACGCCAACGCAAAATTTCTTTGGCAGCAATAGAAATATCTGAAGCTTGACCTGTAATTCCACCCGATGGTTGATGAATCATAACGCGGCTATGTGGAAGTGCGTAACGTTTACCTCGTGTACCTGCTGCTAACAAAACAGTAGCCATACTTGCTGCTTGCCCTACACAGTAAGTTACGATATCACAATTCAAAAAATTCATGGTATCATAAATGGCCATACCGGCTGTTACACTACCACCCGGACAATTAATATACAAATGAACATCCTTCTTAGGGTCTTCCATTTGCAAAAATAATAATTGAGCTATAACGGCGTTAGCAACAAAATCATCGATAGGTGTACCGATAAAAACAATACGATCTTTTAATAAACGACTATAAATGTCCCATGCTTTTTCACCACGACCATCTCGCTCATAAACATAAGGCAAAGGTAAATAATTCATTTCTCTTTTTGTTTTGTTTCTTCTTTCTTATTCAGACTTTCGAACAACCAATTGATCATTTTTGCTTGAAAAGCTTTCGAACGGATGTTGTTTTTCTCATTTTCATCCTTTTGTACCAACTGTAACAATTTTTGTGGCGTCATATGGCGTTGAGCAGCTTCTTGAACAAGAACTAGTTCAATGTCGCGGCCATCCAATTGTAACTTTTCATTCTTAAATATTTTCTCAAAACAAAGATTTAACTTTATACGATTAGCCGCAATCGTTTGAGCTTTTTCAAATAAAGCTGCTTTTTGCTCTTCCAACATTGTATTCTTTATCCCATGGGAAGAGAACAAATTTACCATTTCTTGTAAAACTTTATCTGTTTCCGCCTTGACCCAAGATTCTGGTAATTCACACGTAACCGACTGAATCAAAAATTCAGAAATACGCTGTTTCTGTTGAGAAGCAAATTCATGTTCCTTGCGATCACGTATTGTTTTTTCAGCAAATTTCGTCAACTCATCTAACGATTCTACTTGCAATTTCTTAAAAAATTCTTCGTTCAATTCTGGTAATTTGACTTCTCGAACTTCTAAAATTTCTACCTTGTAAATACCATCCTTGCCTTGTAATTCTTTAACAGCAAAGGTTTCTGGGAAATGCACCGTAATATCCTTTTTATCACCTGCCTTCATCCCCTTGATTTCAGCAACAATCTCTGGAATACCCATACCATCTTTCGCATCCACTTCTTCCCAAGTAGCTTTTTGTTTGGTCCAAAGATGCGGCACACCTGCGTAATTGTCCACAGGCTCATCATTGATAAAACCTGAATATGTCAATTTTACATAATCTTTTGGTTGCGCTGAACGTTCTACTGTTTCATAAGTTGCTTGTTGTTTTTGTAAACGTTCTATAAAATCTTTTGTTTCTTCAGCAGTAACTTCTATCTTTTTATCTTCTAACTGAAAATTTTTATAATCAGGAAGTTCAATTTCTGGGGCTAATTCGATTTCCAACACCAAAGATTTTCCCTTATCCACATCATTAAAATCTGTTTTTGTTAGAGAAACTACATCCAACTTCTCTTCATTCTTTAAATGCTCTAAGGCCTTCATAATCAACGCCTGCTTAAACTCACCCTCTAAGGCATCTGCATAACGTTGCTCCAATAAAGCCAAAGGAACTTTCCCTTTTCTAAATCCAGGCAAAACAACCTGCGTTTGCGCTTTTTTCAAAACAGAGAGATGGATATCCTCACAAAGCTTTGCATCGAACGTAACCGTTACTTTTTTTGAGACCGAATTAATAGGTTCAATATGTGTTTTCACGAATTCCCTTTATGTTTATTTTTTTATACTAAAATTTCCAGGCCCAATGAAAGAAAAGGCCAAACTTAAAACAACCAAAAAATTTAACGCTGTGTAAGGCGGCAAAAAGAAAAATTTCCATGATATAGCTTTCCACGCCCCCACAATTCCCATAACGAACAACGTCAACGTTGCCAATCTAAAATAAAATCCTAAAATAATGAACAATCCCGTCCAAATGAACGTAAAGGCGGATAAAATCCCCCAAAAAACGTCCGAAAAAGGGAAATGCAGCGCAACAGCTGCACGTCCCAAATGTTTCAGCATAAAAACATCTCTGAAACAATAAATGCTATACACAATTAGACAAATACCACAAAAAAATCGGAGCAATAAAAGCCCGAAGTTTTCTTTTTCTAACCAACGTCCTAACTTAGAACACCAAGAAAACATAATATTTGTGGCTTAAAATGTTATTTATTGCTTATCAGCAACTTCTGCCTTTTTTTCAGCAGCGTGTGCTTTTGCGGGCTTATTTTTTTCAACTTTTTTAAAGTAATAATGATCGCTTTCCTTGTCGTATTCAAGCACATAAGCATCTTTTCCTTTGGAAGCATCTCCCCAGAAAATAGAAGATTGTCCCGTTCGAGGACTTGTAAAATCTTGAGCTACATAATCACCAAAACAACGAAGTCCAGAAAGAGCAACAAGTGTTACTCCAAAAATGAAACATTTTTTTATCATAATTTTAACAAGTTAACGAAATTATCATTGACGACTTATACCTATGAGTCAAGTCCTTTATAAACAACTTTAACAATGTTAAAAATAAAAACCATCGAAAACAAATGTTATTAAAAGTACTGTTGAACCTATAATTAACGCGTCTTCAGGTAACGCAAAATATCTTTTAAACATTGGTGCTTGAGAAGGGACTCGAACCCTTAAACCTTTCGGCACTAGATCCTAAGTCTAGCGTGTTTGCCAATTTCACCACTCAAGCGATTTATTATTATTAAGCACAACTTTAAAACAAAAGACAAAACTTTTTTTCAAAAATATAACAAATTAATTTACGACAAATATTTTTCAATTTTCACCCTTAAAACCAAATATGCATGCATTTATATATTTGACAAAAAATTATAAAAAATATAGCATATTTTTGTTTTTTTATGGAGGATTTCAATACACAAACATCTTTATCTGAACTGAATCAAAAAATTCAAGAGCAAGCCGCATGGATTGATCTCTTGCGGTCAGAAATTAATAAAGTTATCATTGGTAACAAAAATGTCGTAGATGGTTTATTAGTTGGACTTCTAGCCAACGGTCATATACTTATTGAAGGGTTGCCAGGCTTAGCTAAAACGTTGCTCATAAAAACGTTAGCGCAAATTTTTAAACTGAAATTTCAGCGTGTACAATTTACTCCCGATTTGTTACCAGCCGATATTATAGGTACTTTAATTTACAATCCAAACGAAGGAAATTTTACCACTAAAAAAGGGCCTATTTTCACCAATATTCTCTTAGCAGACGAAATTAATCGTGCGCCTTCTAAAGTACAAAGCGCCTTGTTGGAAGGCATGCAAGAACGACAAGTAACAATAGGTGAAACAACATACCCACTTGAAAATCCATTCCTAGTTTTAGCCACACAAAATCCGGTTGAACAAGAAGGAACGTACACATTACCTGAAGCACAGTTAGACCGTTTTATGCTAAAATTAAATATTTCTTATCCTTCTTGGGAAGAAGAACGAATGATTTTAGAATCAAAAACTTCATTGCAAGCCGCACAAGAACCCAGCAGTTTATTGTCAACCAAAGAAATCTTTGAAAGCCGTCAATGGATTGATTCCATTTATGTGGATGGCAAAATAAAAGATTATATTGTTAATTTAATTTACGCAACACGAACTCCGGAAAAGTACCAACTTAATATAAGCAATTTACTACGTTTTGGGGCTTCTCCTCGTGCAACAATTGCACTTACGCTAGCTGCTAAAGCTTGGGCCTTTTTAAAACATCGTGGTTACGTAATTCCTCAGGACGTCAAAATAATGGCACCTTGCGTTTTACGTCATCGTATCGGGTTATCTTATGAAGCGGAAGCTGAAGAAATTACTAACGATAAAGTCATTGAAAAAATACTAGAAACTGTACCTGTTCCATGATGCCTGACGAAAATAAAGTTCACGCAATGCTTCAAAAGGTGCGTTCAATTGAGCTGCGTACGCGCATGCTTATGAACGATTCTTTAGCTGGGTCCTATCATAGTATTTTTAAGGGACAGGGCGTTAATTTCGAGGAAATTCGAGAGTACACTCCAGGCGATGAAATTCGCTTTATTGATTGGAATTCCTCTGCTAAATTAGGACATCCTTTTGTTAAAATATTTAAAGAAGAACGAGAGTTGACACTTATTCTGGCTATCGATGTTAGTGGTTCAACGTTATGCGGCTCTGTGAATCAATCCAAACGTGAATTTGAAACAGAAATTGCCAGCCTTCTAGCGTTTTCAGCTTTAAAGAACAATGATCGTATTGGATTATTTTTATTTTCCGATTGCATTGAAAAATACATTCCTCCCCAAAAAGGTAGGCAACAGTTATTACGAATCATTCGTGAAGCCTTGTTTTTTAAACCTCAACATACACGGACGGATTTAAATGCCTGCTTACAAGGATTAGGGAAAATGTTGAAAAAGAAGTCCATTATTTGTTTTATATCCGATTTCATTTCAACTTCGGATACATCATCTCTCGCCAAATCCATGGCACGGATCAATCAACATCACGATTTGATATGCATAAAAATCAATGATCCTCGTGAAAAATTAATTCCCGATGTTGGCTTTATCGCCCTAGAAGACGCTGAAAATCATACAACAACCTGTATAAATACACATTCAGAAAAATTGCGAAAGGAATTTGAAATAGTTCAGAAAAAACGCGAAAAGGAATTCCAAGACTTATGTGGACATCAAGGAATTGATTTGCTATCGTTAACAAACGGGCAATCCTATGACAATGAAATAAAATCTTTCTTCAAAAAACGGCAACAATTACACGTATGAAATCCTTTTTTTGTATTGCTTTGCTTTTTATTAATGTATTCTCTTACGCAGAAGACAGTACTATAACGACACCTGATTCAGCTGTATCTGAACCTATAGTAAATGAAACTGCAAAAATCGATACTTCGACAGCAGAACCATCTGATAAACAAGAAACTCTATCTAAAAATTTTATTACGGAATTGCGTCCAGCTGTGTCGCTGCCTATGCCCAAATTGACTCAAATGGCCGTTATTTGTGGCATTATTCTATTAATAATTTATCTTTTAAGATACATTATTATCCGTAGACGAAAGAAAGCAGCCCCTCCTATTATTCCAATTAACCCTTACGCACAAGCTCTTCGTTCACTTGAAAAAGCACTTCAATTGGTACAGCGACCAGACCAACGACCTTTCGCTTTTGCCATCACTGATGCAGTTCGCCAGTATCTATCATCCGTTTATCAATTACCTGCTCCCGAATGTACAACCGAGGAAGTTTTCGAAAAATTGCCCGATATTCAAATACTTACGGATGACATAAAAGAATCTATTAAAAAATTTCTTAGTCAATGCGATCTAGCAAAATTCACGCAGCAGCATTTTGACAACGATACGCGACTAAAACTTTATCAACAAGCCAAAGATGTAATTCAATCGGCGGATAAACTATTACAAATCCAAACCGAAATAGATCGCTCGTCAAAAGAAAAATGATATGCAAACATTTGCCTTTAAGTATCCTGCTGTTTTACTAAATCTTTTATGGATTCCATTATGGTTATGGTTATCTTTAAAGGTTTGGCATTCACATAGCTATATCTTTCACTCTTCTCTTGATTTTTTTAAAACAAAATCTGTAAATCCAAGAAAAGTTCCTTTGTGTTGTCGCTTATTTGCCCTGATATGTCTTATTTTAGCGCTTGCTCGTCCTCAAGGTATTATTACACATACACAATGCAGTTCTGGGGTAGATATCATCCTCGCAATTGACTTATCAAGCTCCATGCAAATTCCTGACATGGCTATCAATCAAATGCAACAAACAACGCGTCTCGATGCTGCAAAGGCCGTTGTTGCTAGTTTCATAGCCAAAAGAAAATACGACCGAATTGGTCTAATCGCATTTGCACGCTACCCTTACCTTGTCAGTCCATTAACATTGAACCATCCTTGGCTACTAAAAAACCTAAGCCGATTAAATGCAGGCTTGTTGGAAGATGGTACTGCTATTGGAAGCGCCATTACCATGGGTATCAATCGTTTAAAAGATTTAAAAGCGAAAACACGTCTGATTATTTTATTAACCGATGGTATCAATAATTATGGGGATGTGACACCTGCTTTGGCAGCTGAAATCGCAAGAAATTTTAAAACAAAAATCTATACGATTATGGTTGGGAATGATCAATTTTTCCCGGTTGATGAAAAAACACTTGTGCAAATGGCAGAAACTACCGGTGGTAATTTTTATAGAGCCGCCGATATTCACACTTTAAAAGGTATTTACAGAGAAATTGATCTTCTGGAAAAGAGTAAGGTAAAACTAAAAGGATTTCAGGAATATACAGAATTTTTCCCTTTGTGTTTGTACCTTTGTTTCTCCTTTTTATTATTAGAATTTTATTTCATTACAGGACGTTATCGGATATTATCATGAAATTTGCACAACCCATCGCCGGCATTATTTTCCTCTGTTGCTGCCTTTTATGTTTCATTAGGCTAAAAATATCTCAAAGAAAATCTCAAATTCAACGAAAAAAATGGGGTATATCATGGCAGACATCTTTAAATACGAAACAACAATTAGGATACTTTTTTCGAAAAGTATGCCTGTATGCTGGCATCATTTGCTTTGGAATTGCGCTTAGCCGACCACAATGGGGAGTTGTACTTGAGAAACGAGAATATACAGGCTTGAATATCATGTTTGCAATCGATACTTCAAAAAGTATGTTAGCCAATGATGTTCGTCCTAACCGTTTGGAATTAGCTAAAATAAGCATACAGGAACTTTTAAAATCTTTGTCGGGTAACCAAGTAGGTTTAATTGCATTTGCCGGTAGCGCATTTCTACAATGCCCATCAACAGCCGACTACGAAGCATTTAAATTATCTTTACAAGCACTTGATACAAACATCATTCCCAAAGGCGGAACCGACTTATCTGCTGCCATGGAATTAGCTGAAGCTACCTTTGACCCTCAATCGCATTACAAGCAAGTAATACTGTTAACTGACGGGGAAAATCTATCAGGTGACGCGATTGCTACAGCTAAAAAAATGTCCCAGAAGGGAATTGTTATTCACACCGTTGGTATCGGATCAACTCAAGGCTCACCGATCAGCATTACTAATGAACGTGGTCTTAATGAGTATATGAAAGACAAAAATGGCCAAACAATTTTTACAAAGTTGGATGAAGAAACATTGAAACAAATTTCAACAATTACTCAAGGGTTCTATATGCCTTTAGGAAATGCAGGACAAGGATTACAAAAAATTTATCAATCAGCTCTAAAAAATTTACCGAAAGAAAACTTTGAAAGCACTGAAGAAATTCCTCAAGAACAATATGCCTGGTTTGCTGGCTTTGCATTAATATTTTTCGTTTTGGAAACACTAACTTACTCTTTTAAAAACTTAAAACATTTCTCATGAAAAACGTGTGCTTATTATTTGCATTAATAGGGTCTCTCAGTTTTGCTGAAAACGCGCCTGATCGTAATATACAACGACTGGAAAAATATTGTCAAAAAAATCAAGAAGCTTGGGAAGGAAATTATAATTTAGCGCGAGAATATTATTTTAACGATGATTTTTCAAATGCACAAAAACATTTTGAAATTGCTTTGACTAAATGCCCTCAAGAAAAACAAGAACCTGTTTTCTTTAACTTGGGAAATACTTATTTCCAACAAGCTCAAGCAGCTGAAAATCAACAAAAAATACCTTTGCTCGAAAAAAGCGTCCAAAATTACGAGAGTGCTCTCGCGTGGAATCAAGAGGCCAAAGATACAAAAAATAATCTTGAAATAGCCAAAAAGCAGCTAGAACAATTACAAAAAAATCAGCAAAATAATAATCAAAATCAACAAAATAACCAACAAGGAAACAACGATAACAATTCTCAACAACAAAACAATAATTCTAAGGACAAACCTAATAACAACGACGCTGATCCACAAAGTCATCAGAACAATGCACCTAATTCCTCACAAAATACATCTGTAAACTCATCTCAGCACGACAAGAAAAAACAGGAAATGAAAAATATTTTACAAAAGGTAAAAAATGACGAAAAAATTTTGCCAACTTACCTTTCAACCGAAAATACTTCGCTTCCTAAAGATGAAATTTTAAAAGATTGGTAATATGAAACATTTTATTATTTTTTTACATTTATTTCAAATCAGCATTTTAGCGCTTAATGCAGCTTCTACAATAACCTGTTCAACGCGTGTACAACCATCAACTTTTTCTCTCAATGAACGTGCTTATCTAGTTGTAACTGCCAATCAGCTTATCCATGGAGCCACATTCGAACTTCCTTCATCTCCAGATATCCATTTACGCTACGAAAGTCAATCGGCTCAAACACGTTACGTTAATGGCGTCATGGAACAATCAACTTCTTGGTTTTTTCAATTAACGGTCAAACACGAAGGAACTTTTACAATTCCTAACTTCCAAGGAACATCGCAAGGACAAACATTTGATATTCCAAGTACAACTTTTACGGTCACCAAAAGCACTGTAAACTCACCTAGAACTGCTGCAAATTCTTCATCATCAACCCCCATAATGCGATTGATTTTAGCAGGAGAATTACCACATACATGGTACGTTGGGCAAAGCGTACCGGTTCAGCTTCAACTAATTACATCATCCAATGTGCGAGGACAATTGACCAATTTTCCACAAAAAATAGGGGATACATTTTCCGCATCTCACCTGGTCGAAAACCCACAAAAAACAACACTTAACATTCAAGGCAACAACTTCCCTTGTTTATATTGGCCAACCTTACTAACCCCACTGACCTCTGGACAAGTAAAACTTTCTTTTTCTGTTGATCTTGAAATTGAACGTTCGGTACAACCTAAAAATTTCTTTGATAGCGATGATCCATTGAATTTATTGACACAAAGCCTTAATGGTATGTTTTCAAAGACAGAACCTGTCACGATCAAATCAATTCCACAAACTATCCAAATCCTTCCTTTACCACAACCACAGCCTTCTTCATTTAATCAAGCCATTGGAAATTTTCAACTTACCAGTCCCAAAATTGTAGAAAATGAACTCATTCAGGATGAACCGATAACTTTATTGATAAAAGTTACAGGAACAGGTAATTTTGAAAATATACATGCACCTCAATTAGTGTACGATACAAATCAATGGCGAACCTATGAGCCAACTTCCAATTTTGAATCTAAAGACTTTTTAGGATTCGAAGGCGAACTCAACTATAAATACATGTTAGTTCCTCTTGTATCTGGTAACGTGACGCTGCCAAAAGTCACCTTCACATTTTTAAATCCGAAACAGGGTAAGTATGAAACATTAGAACGTGGATTTTCTCCAAACACTTTATATGTAAAACCAGCCTTACATGCTTCTACAAATGATATTACTGTACCTTCTATTTCTGCTAAAACCACACAAAAACCTACGCATAATGCTATTTTTATAGACAAAATTGTATGGGAAAGTAATACGTCTACCTTTTATTTTATACAATTGCTTTTAGGCATAAGTACGTTCACTTTTTTAGTTATTGCATGGCGGCATTATTATGTCACGCATAGTCCAACTTACGAAGCTAAGAAAATGCATAAACAACAATTACGCACTTTTTATAAAAATTTACAGGTCGCTTTTCATAATAAAAATGGCTTAGAATTTTACAATGCCATGTATCAGTTGATAGAATTATTGCTAAAAAATAAACACTTGGCCTGGAACAATATTTTTAATAATGATCAAATGATAGCATTATCGAATGATGAAAAAGATTTGCTTAAAAAAATCGAAAATTTTTACCAAGAAAGCAAATTCGGCCACAGTCACTTCGATTGTCCTACTGATTTATTGCCTTTCAAAAAATTAATCCATACACTCAAATGAAAAATTGTTTCTTTTTTATCTTTTTGACATCTTCATTATTCGCAATTACGCAACCAGAAGCAGAACAATCATTTTCCGATGGGAATAAAGCTTTTGGTGAAAAAAAGTTTGAAGAAGCGCTCCACTTCTATCAAACCGCTATGCAATTTAGTAGGAGTGCGCACGTTTATTTCAATTTAGGTCAAACTTATGTTGCTCTTGAAAAACCTGGTTTCGCATTAGCGTATTTTTTAAAAGCAGAAAAGATAAATCCCTGCTGGCCTTTATTAACCCACACGTTAGAACAGTTTTACAAAACCTATACCTCATTCCCTACATATTTACATCCTTGGTATCATACTTTGTTCAAATGTTTTTCCTCAAAAAACTGGTATTGGGTAGGTTCTATTTGTTTTTGGATAGGTTGCTGTTGCCTCATATATACAATAGGTTTTAAACGATCAAAAAAACTGTTGTACACATTAAGCATCAATTTTACATGTGCGGCATTTGTTTTTCTATTGATTCTACTGAATAAAAAATTTGATACCCTATGCATTTTGCCTGAAAACACTGAAGCACACTTTGCTCCTTCACAACAAAGTCCTATTCGATACACATGGCCGATGGGAACACAATTATGGATTAAATCGAAACATCAAACCTATTATTTTGTACAAACGCTTCAAGGGGAAGATGGCTGGATTATTAAAGACAAACTTATTGAATTAAAATAACATGTATTCTATCCTAAAACTAATTACTGGAACACTCTGTTCTCGTATTTTAGGATTTTTAAGAGACATTATATTTTTCGCCATTCTTGGATCGTCTTTAGAAGCTTCTGCTTTTTTAATTGCATTCGCTATTCCAAACTTATTTCGACGCTTATGCGGCGAAGGTGCTTTAAATTCTGTATTCATCCCTGTATTTGCACAACGATATATTCAAAAACCCCATACAGCTCTACATTTTTTAAACATTTTTTTTACACGATTTGGCATTTATCTAGGCATTAGTATTCTTTGTGCGATGTATATTTTAGCTATATTACATTATTATATAGACAGTCACAAATGGGCAACTGTGCTTTTTCTTACAAACGCCATGCTGCCTTATTTGTGGTTTATCTGTACTGCTGCTTTGCTCAATGGAGCTCTTAACGTACTCAATGCATTTTCTCTAACAGCCTTTTCACCGATTTTTTTAAATTTATCTATGCTTGGTGGTTTATGGTTAGGATCTTTTTCAGCCATACCTATCAAACAGGTCTCTATTTTAGCGGTTTGCGTTATTATCGGTGGTTGGTTACAATGGTTTTTACCTAAAATACAACTCAAAAGAAAAGGCTTCCCCATTCATTATTCTACTTGGGAAAATGACCCTGATATTTCTCGCATTTGGCAATTATTTTTACCCAGTGTTTTAGGAGCTGCTGTTTTCCAAATCAATGCAATGTTAGGGCGTTTTTTTGCCTATACTATCGATGAACACGCAGTTTCTGCCCTATATTTAGCCAATCGCTTCCTTGAACTTCCTTTAGGATTGTTTGCATTTGCGATCATTTCAACGCTTTTACCAAAATTATCACTTTATAGTGCACAAAAAAATGACATAGGTGCACAACAATTACTTAAAAACGGAATTTCTTTATTATTGTTATTGTTATTGCCTGCAGCCGTAGGTTTATATTTTTTGGCTGAACCTATGATGGATTTATGTTTTTGTTGGGGACGTTTTTCTTTTAAAGATACGCAAAACATTGTACCTCTTTTAAAAATTTTTTCTATAGGGTTACCTATATTTGGTTTAAGTTCTTTATTAACGCGCGTATTCTATGCACAAAAAAACACACAAACTCCAGTAAAAATCGCCAGTCTGACTTTAATAAATTATGCATTATGTGCATATATACTTACCCCTTATTGCGGTGTTCAAAGTTTAGCAGCAGCTTCTGTCATTAGTACCCTAGGACAATTTATTTTACAGTATAAAATTATTCAAAAAAAATATCCTACTTACGGTTTAACTTTTAAAACTTTTTGTGGAAAATTCTGGATAGGTTTAATCTTCTTTGCTGTTTCACTAGGATGCTCAACACAATACTTTTGCTGGACACATCAAAAAGTTCAGGATGCTTTTACTTTGACCACTTGCGTTATTCTTTTTTTCTTCATTTACCTTACATTGCTTTTTTGCCTAGATAAAAAATCTTTTAAGCAACTTATAAAACTAAATATAGAAAATGTTTAGCTTTTAGGATAAACAAATCCTCTATCAGGTGCATCTTGAACGAAAAACTCTAAAAATTGCTGTCCTTTGTCTGTCGCATACGATTGATTTTGTAAGAGCTCTGCAGCTTTCTTTTTAAAAGATAAATTTTCACCGTATATTTGCCGGTATAAATTTTTAATATCCGATACTTCTTTCGAATCAAAGCCACGTCTATGTAAACCAACAACATTTAAATTAGCAACCATATTGCGATCTAAAACGGTAACAAAAGGTGGAACGTGCATAGTAATTTCCGCATTACCTGAAACAAAAGCACTTTCACCAATATGAACAAATTGATGAACCATAGAACCACCGCTTAGAAACACATGATCTTGAACCACTACGCACCCTGCTAGTAAGGCTTGATTGGCTAAAATACATTCATTACCCACTTTTGAATCATGTCCAACATGCGAGTAAGCCATCAATAAACAGTGACTTCCCACACATGTCTCATGCCCTTCCTTAGAAGCTCTATGAATAGTTACACCTTCGCGAATAACTGTATTATGGCCAATATTTACGCCACTTACAAAATCAAAGGTCTGATGAACAATTTGCGGAACATCTCCCAAAACAACGTTTGCGTGTATACGGACATGGTCTCCAAGCGTAACCCCTTGTTTTAAAACAACATTTGACTCTAAAACCACGCTATGACCTAAATGGATCCCTGCTTCTAAAATACAAAATGGACCTATTTGGCAATCTTCTGGAACGCAAATTGAAGGATCAATAATAGCGGTTGGATGAATCATGCACG
Source organism: uncultured Opitutales bacterium (assembly GCA_934691225.1). Classification (GTDB taxonomy): domain Bacteria; phylum Verrucomicrobiota; class Verrucomicrobiia; order Opitutales; family UBA9783; genus UBA1183. The sequence goes on along the minus strand of CAKUSQ010000001.1, from coordinate 363,861 downwards.
TACAATTTTAAAGTTTTCGACATGCATATTTAGATCTTCTTGAAATTTTAGTTCTACACCAAATCGCACTGACAGATCTTCAAAATCTTTTGCACATTGCGTCAAAATATAATTTTTCAAATACGGATTTAACAATATTTTAAATGCTACTTTTTGTCCTCTTAAGCAAAACAATTGACTTAAAACCTCCCGTTGCATACGCATAGCAAGGTTCCAAGATGATTTCAGTACGCCTTCTCCACAACAGTAAGGGCACCGAGAATACAACTGACTCAACATACTTTCTTTGTGTCTTTGCCGCGTAATCTGCATAATACCTAAAGCAGAAATTGGTAATACATGGGAACGTGCCTTATCTTTAGCAAATTCTTGCTGAACAAACTGATATAATAAACGACGATTTTTCGCCTGCTTCATATCAACAAAATCCACAATAATGAGTCCGCCAATATTTCGCAAACGTACTTGCCGTGCTACTTCACGTGCAGCTTCCATATTTGCTTGAAAAATAAAATGCGACGATTCATCATCAACCCCTTTATGGGAAGATGTATTAACATCTATAGAAGTTAACGCTTCTGTTTCCTGAATAACAATTTCCCCACCGGAAGGCAGCGGAACGCGGCTAGAAAACATTTGTTCTATTTGCGTCTCTATGTTGTATCTTTCAAAAATAGGGATAGGATCTTTAAATAAAACAATCTTATTTTGAACATTAGGAGCAATTTTTCTTAAAAGTTCTAGAATAAAATTATAATCTTCTTCGTTATCTACTAAAACACGATCAATATCTTCTGTTAAAAAATCGCGAACCGTTCTTTCTAATAAACTGGGCTCATGGTACACTAAACAAGGATTTTTAGCTTTGCTGACGTGATCTTGAATTTTCTGCCATGTTTCCAATAAAAACTGCAAATCACGTGTGAGTTGCTTCAATGTGCTACCTGAACTAGCCGTTCTAAAAATGATTCCCATTCCTAAAGGAAGCGCTAGTTTCTTTAGAATTTTCTTTAAACGTTCTCTTTCTTTATTATCTTCAATTTTTCGAGAAATACCACACTGACTAGAGTAAGGTGTTAAAACGAGATAACGACCTGGTATAGAAATATTAGTAGTCGTTCGTGGCCCTTTAGAACCAATTTGACTTTTAGAAATTTGTACCACAATATCGGAACCAATAGGAAATTTCTCTGGAATATCCTGTAAGTTTATTTTTTTACGTTCCTCTCCTGATACATTTTTATGGATAACCTCGATGCTATCGTCTGGATTAGATTCGTTAAAACCTTCGCCATTGACCAAAGGTAATACATCCCAATAATGTAGAAAAGCATTTTTATCTTGTCCAATATCAACAAAAGCTGCTTTAAGACCTGGTTCTAAGTTTTGAATTTTTCCCTTGAATATCGCACCATACATCTGCTGATTGGCACACGTATCCATTTCCAAATTTTCTAAAATTCCATCCACTAAAACCGCAACCCTTTTTCGCGATAATAAACCATTAACGATGATTTCAGAATAATGCTTATCTTTTTTAAAGAAATTCAGAAAACGTTGAAAAAAACTTTGGTCTTTTGAACGCAGTTTTGATGCTTCTTTCAATTCTTCTACATCAACTTTAACAGGTTCTTCCTTTCTTTTTTCAACCAGTTTAATACCATCTACTTTCTTTTTTTTCCTAAAATCTACCATAATCTTAGCCTTCTATGCCACTACCTTCATTTATTCGGCAAACCTAAAGCGATATACACTTTGAACCAATCCTTGGCTAAAAAAGCATACTAACATAAAAGATCCTCCATAACTTAAAAAAGGCAAAGGCAATCCTGTAATTGGCATAATTCCCAATGTCATTCCTACGTTAATCCAAATGTGTGTAACCATCAGTAAAGCCACACCCACACAAAGATAACAACCAAAACGATCTCGAGACATTGTAGCAATACGGAACGTATTAAAAATTAAAATAGCGTACAATACAAGCACAAAATATGTTCCAAATAAACCCGTTTCTTCTGCCAAAACAGAAAAAATAAAATCATCTAATGATGCTGCTTTAGGTAAATATCCTAATTGTGCTTGCGTATTTTTTGTCCAACCTTTTCCAAAAATTCCTCCTGAACTGATCGCAATTAAGGATTGTTTTAAGTGCCAACCTACATGGACACCTTGCGGATCTATACTTGAAGGCACTGTAAAAGCTAAAATGCGATTTCTCTGATAATCTTTTAAAGGCAAAAAAGGTCGCAATGTACTTTCAACACCTTTCTTTTTTAAATAATAAGCATGTGTATCCAAAGCAACAACACCCAAAAAACAACAGCATGTTAGCAGCACACATCCAAAAAAACGAAGCGACAATTTCGATACAAATAATAAACCAAAAACTATCGCCGGTAAAACCATGGCTGAACCTAAATCTGGTTGCAAAAATATTAGAAAAAAAGAAATCCCTGCTATGATAAATATTTGTGTTAAAATTTTTATAGAGTCTCGAAATGTTGTCAATTGCGTTCGGGTTAATGCACTGGCAATCATGAGTAACGTAGCTATTTTACTGAAATCGGATGGTTGAATGGTAATAAATCCTAAGTTTAACCATCGCCGACTTCCTCCCAACGTTTTCCCTAAAGGTGTCCATAAACACAATAATAACACAATCGAAAACAAATAAATCCAATGTGCATTTTGAAAAAAAATTTTATAGTGATAATTAGATACAATATAATACAAAACAATTCCAAGACACAACCAAACAACCTGTGATTTCCACTTTAAATGCAAACCCTGACTTTCTTTCTGTATAGCATACATAAAAGCAATGCCAATGCAGCTCAAAATCAACAGCAACAGAGGATTCAAAATTCCCATAGACGTTTTTTGACAACGAAGTGCAAATAAACGCTGATAAAAATAATGAAAAATATCTGCTATTTTTCCGTGAAACATAAACTTAGAAATCACTAATTGTGCATTGGCTTTCCGATAATAACGTGTGCTGCAATGTTTTAACTAACGTAACCCGAATGTTCGACTCACCTAGGGTTTTCTCTAAGTATGTATGTACAACATCATAAACAACTTGGCAAGCGTGTTCAATCAACTGAAACGATTGTTGCAAACAACTTTGCTCTATGCATTGACTAAGCTGATCATAGCAATATGTATCCCTAAGCTGGTCTGAATAGCAAGCTTGATGCTTTTGTAATTTTATTTCTATAAAAATTTGAACCGGTGTAAATCGTTTTTGTTCATCTGAATAACAACCTATTTTAAGCGGAAATTTCAACGTCTTTAATTTTAAAATTACGGACGATGTTTTTGAAGTTTCTGGTAAGAATATGCTTATTCCTGAAATATCTCCGTATTTATATTGTGTTTTCATGAACGACTGCGATCGTTGAACACCGCGCATAGCTACACACAAATGTTGTCCATCCATCTCAACCCAAACACCTTTAGCATGCGTAACTTGCTGCAATGCCTCACCAATTTGCTGTGTTAAACGTTCCTGCAATTGTAACCGTTTTGCAAAAAAATCTACAATTCGGTAGACTTTGGATAGTCCTAACACGCAACCATCTGGCACATAAGCCACTTGGCAATGTCCAAAAAAAGGTAATAAATGATGCTCACATAACGAAAAAAAAGGAATATTCTTAACATAAATCGGCGAAGGATTTGTACATTCAAACAAAGCATCGTTTACAATATCTTCTAAATTTTGCCGATATCCCTGCGTTAATTCTAGAAAAGATTTTAAGAAACGTTGGGGTGTTTTGACCAATCCTTGTCGTGAAGGATCTTCACCGCAACGTAAAAAAATCTCATGCAAAAAATCTTCTGTATATTTCTCTATCGACACGATAAGATAAATGTAAACGATAGGGAAAAATATAAAAGCTTTTTCTATTAATAAATTATTTAAATAAAAAATTTCATATTATTTTTATGCATGTGAATAAGTTGGCACAATCTATGATAACGTAGATTTTATCTTATTTATGGCATATTTATGTTTTGTGAATAAGTGGATTGTTTTTAAAAAATAATGGGTAATACTTTGTCAGAATTCCTAAGTTTTAACAGGTTATTGTAGTGTTTTTAACAAATTATTCACAATTTATTGTGAGTAAAAATTTTCGTGTTCGGAAAAAATTGCACGCAAATAAACTTGCGAACGTGTAGATTTTGATACTGCATAGATGTTCATGGATACGATAGTAGCGTTATCTACACCTTTAGGAGTTTCAGGAATTGGATTGATCCGCTTAAGTGGTTCAACATGTTACGATTTAGCTTGTCAAATTTTTAAAAAAGAAGCCATAAAACCCAGATACAGCTACTTAGGACATTATCACCTTAATAACAGTGACGTTGTTTTAGACGATCCATTATTTGTTTATTTCGAACCCGGTAGTTCTTATACTGGCGAAGCAATGCTAGAAATTTCATGTCATGGTAACCCATTGATTTTGCAACAAGTAGTTCGCGATTGTATAACTCGAGGATGTCGACAGGCTGAACCTGGAGAATTTACACGTCGTGCATTTTTAAATGGTGTGATAGATTTGTGTCAAGCAGAAGCGGTAGAAGATTTGATACATTCGCAATCTTTGCAGGCTCTTACAATTGCGCAAAAGCAATTAAAAGGTTCTTTGAGCCAATCTATACAGTCCTTTATACAAACATTAACGGATCAAATTGCCTTTGTGGAAGCATATTTAGATTTTCCAGAAGAAGACTTGCCAGAAGAAAATAAACAGGCATTTCAAGGGCAGATAACAAGCATGCTGCGTCGTATAGAACAATTGATTGATTCGCATCGTTTTTTTACGCCATTGCACAATGGAATTCGCACAGCTATTGTGGGGGCTCCGAATGCAGGAAAAAGCACACTGTTGAATCTTTTATTAGGACAAGAACGGGCTATTGTAAGCGATGTTCCTGGAACAACACGCGATTTTATTTCAGAGTATTATCATTTAGGTACTTATACATTGAATCTTGTTGATACAGCTGGAATCCATGCGTCGCAAGAAATGATAGAAAAGTTGGGAATTCAAAAAACGTATGAACAAATTTGTAGGGCAGATTGTGTTTTGTGGGTTGTTGATGGTTCTGAAGCATCTATAGAGGCTTTACAACAATTGCGTCCACATCTGGATATTCGTAAAACGCTCGTGATTATCAACAAGGCAGATTTGGGTGTTCGTGATGAAGTAAAAAACTTTTTTGAAAAGGATTATTATTGTATCACGACATTGAAACAGGTGGATAACCTAGAGTGCGTTAAAACTTCCATATCAAATTTTCTTGAGGAACGTTACCAAAATTTTTCGCAGGTAGAATTTTTAATTCATGAGAGGCATGCAGAAGCACTTTCTGGAGCAAAGCAAGCTTTGAAAAAAGCAGAAGCGTTGCTAAGTACGTGCGGTTATGATGATTGTCTGGCAGCTGAATTGAAAACAGCACTTTATGCATTTGAACAAATTGTTGGGCGTGTTGATTATGAACGTATTTTGGACAAAATTTTTTCCACCTTTTGTATCGGAAAGTAGTTATGAAATTTGATGTTATTGTATGTGGAGGTGGGCACGCAGGTTGTGAAGCTGCTTGGATAGCAGCACAAAAAGGTATTTCGGTTGTATTACTGACAAATAACTTAGACACAATTGCACAGATGAGTTGCAATCCATCAATTGGAGGGTTAGCCAAAGGACACATTGTTCGTGAAATTGATGCACTAGGAGGTTTAATGGCTATTAATGCGGATGAAACAGCTATTCAATTTCGTGTATTAAATCGCTCCAAAGGTATGGCTGTGCAAGCACCTCGTGCGCAATGCGATAAGAAATGTTATCAAATCAGCATGAAATACCGCTTAGAACAACACCCGAATTTGCGTCTTTTGCAAGATGAAGTGATAGGTTTGATGCATCAAAATGAAAAAATTTGTGGGGTTAGAACACGCATTTATGGTGAGATTTTCGCTAAGGCTGTTGTTTTGACAACAGGAACTTTTTTAGGAGGAAGGCTGCATATAGGATCGACACATTTTCCAGGAGGTCGTATGGGCGATTTTGCTAGTTATCCTTTAGTAGATGATCTTGAAAATTTAGGATTTCCTCTTGGGTTATTCAAAACAGGAACACCTGCGAGGATCTTAGGTAAAAGTATTGATTTTTCAGTTTGTGACGAACAACCTAGCGATAAAAAACCTTGTTTTTTTGGCTTTTACGATACACGTAAAGATAGCGAAAGTACTATACCTACGGCATGGACACCTGGAACATACACATGTTCTTGTTGGATGACATACACAAATGAACAAACGCATAAAATTATAAGGGACAATTTAAAACGATCAGCTTTGTTTTCAGGAAATATTCAAGGTAAAGGACCACGTTATTGTCCTAGCATAGAGGATAAATGTGTTCGCTTTTCTGATAGAGAACGTCATCGTTTATTCTTAGAACCTGAAGGCATTTGTACAGATGAATGGTATATTAATGGTTTATCAACCAGCTTACCTGTGGATGTTCAATTAGAAATGTTAAAGACAATTCCTGGGTTAGAAAATGCTGTTTTGATTCGACCAGCGTATGCAGTTGAATATGTATATTCAGACCCAACAGATTTGCATCCTTCCTTAGAAAGTAAGCGCATGGATGGTTTGTTTATGGCGGGACAAATTAACGGTACATCCGGTTATGAGGAAGCTGCTGGGCAAGGACTATTAGCAGGAATCAATGCAGCCGCTAAAGTTTTGGGAGAACCACCGTGTATTTTATCACGCGATGAGAGTTATATAGGTGTTTTGGTAGATGATTTGACAACAAAAGGTACGCAAGAGCCTTACCGTATGTTCACAGGACGCGCAGAACATCGTTTGGTCTTAAATCATGGAAGTGCTGAATTGCGTTTATATGAGAAGGCTAAACAATGGCACTGTTTAGATAATGAAAGATTGAAGGCAATTCATTGTAAACAGTGTGCCATCGATAAATGGGTCCAAATTTTAGAAACAACAAAAGTGGAGCAAGGGCAAACATTAGGCGATTGTATCCGTCGAGAACAAAGCGAAGCCAGTTATTCTCTTCCTGAATTACCCGAAGCATTTAATAATTTAAAAGAGTCGGTGCGCGAGGAAATTCTTTATAGAATTCGTTATAGAGGTTATCTAGAGCGTGAAAAAAAGCAGATTGAAAAAACAAAATGGTTGGATGCGATTAGAATTCCTGAAGCGTTTAACTACCGAGAAGTGCATGGTTTGCGCAACGAAAGTTTACAAAAGCTTGAGGTTTTACGCCCATTAACGTTAGGTCATGCTTCACGCATAAGTGGTGTTAATCCTGCCGATATACAAATTTTAATGATTGCTTTAAAAAAATATACATCTACCCATGAATAATGAAGCAACATATCAAAATTTTCTAGAAACTGTATACTTACGGAAGCAACATTTATCCAATTATTTGCAAGATTTTCTAAAAACATCGTTATCTTTTAAAACGCTTGAGATTGGTTCAGGTCATGGGGATTTTTTAGTAAATTATGCGCAAAATTACCCCGATCGTTTTTGTGTAGGAATTGATTTAATAACACAACGCATCGAGAAATCGTTAAAAAAAGCGAAACGATATAATCTGAACAATTGTTGTTTTTTAAAAGCGCGAGCAGAAGAGTTTTTAGATTGTTTGCCAGAGACATTTCGTTGGGATGAAATTATTATTTTGTATCCGGATCCTTGGCCTAAACGTCGTCATCATAAAAATCGACTTTTTCAACTAGAGTTTTTGTCACAATTAGCAAAACGCGTAAATTCCAATGCAAAAATACATTTTGAAACAGATACATTGGAATATTTTAAAGAAGTTTGCCAACGGATAGATTTACACCCCTATTGGCAGAAAGTTGAGGCTGAAACGTATTCAGTTGACACTGTTTTTTCTCGTCTTACAGGACAACAAGGTTATCATGCCGTATTTGAGAAAATTTAATTAATTGTGTGAGGTTGCATCGTAAAGCACGAAAGTGGCTGAATTAGGAACTTGTTGGTTCAAAATATTAAAAGGTCTGTCAATCCTTTGTTTTATACTTACATACTGAGGTTGAGGTGCATTTAAAAATAGTTGTTGTTCATTTAAAAGTCGTTGGAGTTGTGGTTGTACATTTTGTTGCTGTAAAAGGTTTTGATTTGCATTTAAAAGTTGTTGGAATGCCAAACGTTGTGGTTGTTGCTGTTGAAATAAGTTTAAAAGGTTTTGATTATTAACAGGAAATACATTTGCATTTAAAAATACTTGAAATAAAACTAAAAATTGTTGTGATGCGTTAAGAAGCTGTTGAACATTTTGTTGTAGATTAAAAAGTCGTCGTATTTGTTGTGTATTTTGTCGAATGACTTCATGTAAAATTTTACCCCATAATTTAAGATCTACTGTTATCGCAGATGAACTTGACCAATGAATTTCTTTAAGGTTTTTACTAGCTCTATGTTGTAGTTTCAATATAATTCCGACGTTATTGTTGACTACTAGGTTATTGTTGACCACTAGGTTTTGAGGAATTCCTCCTGGCGCAAATAATGCGTGCAGGAATTGAGCACTAGGTGCATTGTAACCACCAGATGCTAATGCATGCGCAAGATTATTTTGTGCTTCATGTGCATCTGCATGAGTTCGAACAAGAGCTCGTAGATCTTGAAATGCTGGAAGAGGACGATTATTTGTTATTCCAATGCAAAATCGGGTAATAGCAAGTGTAGCTTGTTGTTGGAGGGGTAGAGGATTTAAGTTTATATTCTGAAGATTGAGAACCCCGTTCAAATTCCATGAGTAAGTGTTGTTTTGTAAATTAAATAGATTATTAAATGGATTATTTTGATTATTGAGTAATTGAACTGTATTTATCCAACAGTTGTTATTTATAAATGGTACGTTGGGTGTATCATGGCAAAAACATTCTAATCCTTGCATAGGAAAAGCTTTGCAAAGCAATGTTAGAAATAAAGTGACAATAAATGACAGAAAAGTTTTCATTTTTAAAAAGATTTAATTAGAATAATTTACAACAATAGATCTCGCAGATTTTTTGCGCTTTCCCTAATTTTTTCACTATGCTTTTCTATGTTTATTTGTAAGATGTTTTTTTGATTTAAATCTAACACATGTGTGTTGATTTTTTCTATCCAATCTGCCATGTCTTCCGCGCTAAGGCTTGCAAGCTCGTTAATATTTATACTAAGGAAACAAATGCAATTATTTATAAAGATTATTGTGTTTTCTATGTCTCCACCGAGAACCGCGAATTCGGATGCAATGAGTTTATCATCACGTTTGTTCCAATATTCTCGAGCTTTATCACAAATAATTTGAGAAATCTTTTTTAAATAATCAATGCTAGCATATAGTGCATCGATTAGTGTTTTCTGTTTGTTTATTGATTCAATGTTGAAATCCGAAAATTCATCAATTTGTTCACGTGGTAAAGTATGTTTTTTTTGTTAAAAGGTTTTGGTTTTTTTTTATTGTGATTATTATTAAACGTGGCAGTACTTGGTTTGTGAGGGGAATATCTCGCTGCTGAAATAATATTAACATTTTGAAAAAATAAAAACCCCACAAGTAAATAACAAAAACTCTTATTCATAAAATGAATATAGCATATTTTTTAAAAGAAGTCCATATTTTTATTAATTGACAAAGATCGTTATTTATTATTCCATAATTTTATAGAAAATTTTGATCTTTGAAGTTGGGGGTGTTCCGGATTCGATTTTGTAAAAGATGCGAAAGTGGCATATCGAAGATGATGGTTGGCTTCGTTATCAATCCATCGCAACAATAAATGAAAATAATGTTGTAAAATTCCCAAGCGCTTCCTTAGCGGTAGCTGCTTGATCAAATGGATTGTTAATAATACAGTTCTGTTTTTAGTGCAGATGCTCGTTAAGTGCTAAAGACTGTTTGAACGAGTATAGCAGAAATAGTTGCCGATTTTTGCTGTATTTTTAGGTAACTTGCAATGTAGAACATGCATCTATGGTATTACATTGGACTTTAACAAGGTGCTAAATATGTAGAAGCTTTCGAAGATTTTATAAAAGACGCGGGTTCAAATCCCGCCACCTCCACCAAAGTGAATTAAAAGGAATAAACTTGCCATAATGGTATTTATTGTTTACGTTTTTATAAGATTCAAAGAGAAAATATTTTCTGTTTTTAACTTAGATTTTTATTTGTGAATAAATTTTTTATACAAGATCTTAATTTTAAAAAAGAAATCGGTGCAAATGGCCTTTTATTAGAGTTTGGGCCTTTTCGTTTTGTGATTGATTCGGGAATGGATCCGAAACAATTAGGGTATAAAGCATTACCCAATTTTCAATTGTTGGAACCTAATTCGGTAGATTTTATTGTACTGACCCATTGCCATTTAGACCATTTGGGCGGATTACCTATTTTAGCTAAAAAACAGCCAAATGCACAAATTCTTGTAAGCCATCCTACGAGTCTACTAGCACCCTTGATGTTGGAAAATTCTTACTCGGTGATGTGTCGACAAAAGGAAGAAAAGTCCATTCCTGAATACCCTTTATTTAATAAGGATGACATTGCGCAATTAGCAAAAAAGTTTTTTGTTTTAAAATATAATAAACCTTACTGTTTGGAAAAAGATGGGCATGAAGCTAAATTGACGATTTTTTCAGCGGGTCATGTTTTAGGTGCTTCAAGTATTCTTATTGAATATGAGGGTCGCCAGGTATTTATTACAGGTGACATTCTGTTTACAGATCAAAATTCTTTGCGTGGAGCCCAAGTTCCATGTATCGATCATTTAGATACGATTATTCTTGAAACAACGCGTGGATGTACAGAAAGAACAGCGTTGCGTAGAGATGAAGAAGTACGTTTGATCAAAGTTATTCGTAAAACTATTAAGCGAGGAGGGACTTGTTTAATTCCTGCGTTTGCACTTGGACGAGTTCAAGAATTATTGGTGTTGTTATACAAAGCTCGTAAGGCCAATCAATATCCAGAATGTCCTATTTTTTGTTCAGGGTTAGGTATGTCTCTGGTGGGGACATTTGATGAAATAGGGAAAAAATTAGCTTCTGTTAATTTTAGTCGTCAAATTTTAAAGAAACTCAACATAAAATCGTTGCGGCGTAAAAAATTTGATCCGCGAAAATCAACTTTAAAATCACCAGCTATTTACTTGCTTAGCAGCGGGATGCTTGTCGAGCATACACCGGCTTACAATGTAGCGGCATGTTTATTGAAAGATAATAAAAATACTATTTGTTTTGTTGGATACTGTGATGAAGATACACCAGGTGGTAAATTGTTGCAGGCAAAGCTAAACGAATCTTTTAAGTTTGACGCGTTAGATTATGAAACGAAAGTTCGTGCAAAAATTGAAAAGTTTGACTTAAGTGGTCATGCAGATCGTGATGATTTATACGAATTTGTAGTTAAGCAAGCCCCGAAAAAGGTTATTTTAACCCATGGTGATTCAGAAGCTAGGGATTGGTTTAAAAAGAAATTTAAAACGCACGCTAAAAACTTGTTTGTTTTAGATCCTAATGTTGGCCAACGCTACGAAATTTAGTGTATGTTAGAAAACTCACTTAGTGTTAAAACAGAATGCCGATTAACGCGTTATGAATCTGGTACATTGCGTGAGTTATGGACAATCGCTTGGCCTTTAATGTTGGCATCGTTTTCAGGTAGCTTTATGACGTTTATCGATAGAGCTATTTTAGCACGATATCAGTCGAGTGCTTTTGACGCTTGTTCAGCAGCTCAGCCATGGTTTTGGACGTTTGAAGGCATTTTTATGTCCTTTGTGATGTGTACAGAAGTGTTTGTTGGACGCTTTAATGGTGCGCGCTTGTATCGTAGGATCGGTCCTGCAGTTTGGCAAATGGTGATATTGTCTTTTTTGACTTATTTTATACTTATCCCCATTATATGGAATGCTCACTATTTACTAGCCGATAATATAGAAGAGATAGGGCTGCCTTATTTGCAGCTACTTTTATCAACATTGCCTTTTGAAATGGCAGCTTTTGGTGCTATAGGTGCGTTTTTTGTTGGCCGAGGAGAAACAAAAAAGATACCGTTAGTGCTTTTAACGGTTAATTTCCTCAATGGAATTTTAGATGTTTGGTTTGTTTTTGGTGGCTTAGGCATTCCTAGTTTGGGTATTGTAGGTGCTGCTTTGGCAACAAACATTGCAAATCTTTGTTCTTTTTTTATTTTTTTAATATTATTTTTAAGAAAAAAATATCGTTCCAAGTATGGAATTAATACCTTGTGTTGGTCTTGGAGTTTTTTAAAAGAATGCATTCATATTGGAATGCCTAATGCAGCTACATGTGGCGTTTTGATGGGAGGATGGTCCATGGGATACCAATTTCTTTCGTTAGAACTTCCTTTGCCTTTGTACAAGGCATATTGCATTTCTTTTACAATTTACAATTTTGTTTTTTTTGTAATGGATGGTACGGGTAAAGGTGTTGGAACACTATGTGCAAATTTTGTTGGATCTAATCAGCCTTTTTTAATGGGGAAAGTCTTAAAAAAAGCTTGCCAATTGACGTGTATTTTTGCGGTGCTATTTCTTATTTTTTTACTGTTTTCAAGCCCGATTGTTCATTTTTTAGCCTCAGATGAATTTCTGAAAAATCCGCTATTTAAGAGACAAATTACATTATTTCTAACATGGTATTGGGTTTTATTTGTGGTTGAAACATTTTGTTTTTGTGCACAGTATTTTTTATTTGCCTTACTAAAAACGAAAATTGTTTTGCTTTTCAATGTAACTGCTTCTTGGGGATTGTGCTTGCTTCCTACCTATTTTTTAATTTCGCATTACCATATGAATCCAGTCATTTTTGTACAGTTAGCTTGCTTAGAACATGGATTATTGTTGATTTGTTTTTTTGTGTGGTTTCGCCGAGGTAATTGGCAAAAGATGCGTGTATTGAAAAATTAATTGAAACGGTAAAAAAATCTTGAAAAAAATTTTTGCTTTGTTCACAATTCCAACTTATGCGACGTTTTTGTATGCATTGCAGGAATTTTAAATAAGGGAAAATCTATGTTACTTAAAAATTATAACAAGCATTTCTTCATTGCATGGATTTTAATGTTGTCAGGGTGTAGCACGGTTAAACCAAAAGTCAGTGAAAATGCCAGTTGTGCTTGGAAGCCTGTGAAAACACAAGCTTTTCATTGTGATGTGGATAAGCCATTATTTAATTTTGAAGGACGTTATTCTTTGCCGGCCCTATTGGAATTAGGGATTTCACGTAACCCACAAACACGATCGGCTTGGTGGCATGCCAAGCGTGTGTTAGCGCAGGAAGGAAGAGCGCAATCGCAATTTTTCCCATCAATTACAGGAGAAATGGATATAACACGCAATCAAGTTGGAGCTACTAATGTTACAAGCAAAAAAGTAGATCAGTGGGGCCCAGCTTTAAATGTTTCTTATCGATTGTTTCAGTTTGGTGCAGGTATTGCGGATGCTAAAAGAGCTGCTTGTGCTTTGGCAGCTGCAAATTACAATCATAATTTTGCTTTACAAACGCTGGTATTTAATGTGCAAAAGGCTTATTATAATTATGCCTCTGCAGTAGCTGCGATTGAAGCTCAAAAGAGTAGTTTGGAAGATGCAGAGATTTCTTTTGAAGCAGCCCAAAATAAAATGGCACACGGATTAGCTAGGATTCAAGATGTTTTGTTAGCTAAGGCTGAAAAGTTACAGGCCCAATATGCTTTGCAAGCAGCTCAGGCTACCTTAGAAAGTTGCAAAGCTGATTTAGCTTTGGCAGTAGGGCTTCCTATTTCTGAAGAATTTCAAGTTGAAGTAGAGCTTAAAAATGTCGTAGAATTAACAGGTGAAGTTAACGATTTAATGGAAAATGCGCTTCAAAAGCGTGCAGATTTGTTGGCTGCAGAAGCTACCACCCGTGCTTCGGATTGGGAAAATGAAAAGACAAAAAAAGAAGCTTTGCCCTCTGTTTATTTATCGGGTAGCATAGGTACTTTGCGTCATCGGCATTGGAATCATTGGCAGCATAATTATAATGTAGGTATAGGCGTTTCATGGAACTTATTTGATGGATTTGATAAGCAATATAAAGCGATGGAAAGTTATGCGGTACGCAAGGAACAGAGGTATGCGTTCCGTTCGCAGCAATTGCAAGTTTTGCGTGATGTATGGTCAAGTTTTCATGCGTTTCAGTCTTCTATTCAACTTTTAGATTCAGCCAAAGCATTGGAAGAAGCTTCACAGGAAACTTTGTCAGCTATTCGGATTGGTTACGATGCAGGATTGAATAATTTATTAGATGTGTTATCCGCACAAAAAACATTATCAGAAGCGCGATTAAAGCGCATTAAATCACAATCAGATTTAGCTGTTAATTGGGCACAATTAGCATACGTTTCAGGACAATTAGATACGACAAGATTTGAATTATTATGATGAATATATTACGAAAATATAAGGTTTATTTTATTGCAGCGATAACGAGTTTTGTTGCTTTGTGGTGGTGGCAGGAAAAATCTAAATCGTCCGTTAAAAAACAGGGAAGCAGTTCTGGTATTTGTTTGTCGATGCCTATTGCTATACCTCATAGAGCTACGGTTCAAAATTACATAGAAACGGTAGGCCAAAGTACACCCTTTAATCGAGTTGTTATTGTCCCTCAAATTGAAGGGACTTTATTGGATGTTAAGTTTCCAAATGGTGGTCAGGTACAAGCGGGTGCACGTTTATTTTCAATAGATTCACGGACATTTGAAGCATTTGTTAAACAAAGTGAAGCGCAATTAGCAATCGATCGTGCGCGTTATGAATTAAATTTATCACAAATGAAACGATCGGAAGGCTTGCATTCAAGCAATTTTTTGTCGCAACAGGAATACGATTCTTATAAAGCAAATGTAAATGCTAGCAAGGCACAGATGGACTTAGATGAAGCAACGTGTGCATTAAAGCGAATCGATCTGGAACATTGTTTTATATCAGCTCCATTTCCTGGAATGTTAAGCAAGTCCTTTGTCGATGCAAATTCTTTCATCACCAAAGGTACTGCGTTAGCTGTTTTAAATCAGTTGCAACCTATTTTTGTTGATGCTTACTTAGCTGAACAGCATGTTGTTTCTTTGTTAAAAGCTCAAAACGATGTTACGGAAACTTTGAAAGTTGAGGCGCGTTTGATAGATGATCCTTCTGTTGTTCAGTGGGGTAAACTTGTTGTTATTGGAAATGAAGTTGAAAAAACTTCTGGTACATTTGATATTCGTGCACAATTCGAAAACCAAGAGCTGCAATTTTGGGCAGGTCGAGGTGTTGATTTGAAGATTTATTATAAAACATTACAAAATGCTTTATTGATTCCAGAGAGTGCTATTCATCAGGGAAATAAGGGATGTTTTGTGTACATTGTTAATGATAAAAATATAGCAGAGATGCGAAATGTTGCTGTAGAACAGAGCTACGATGGTTGGATTGTTATTGCAGATGGATTGAAAGGCGATGAAAAGGTTATCGCTGAAGGGCATACTTTGTTAGCTCCAGGGATGCCAATTCAAGTTTTACATACGGTAACAGCTCCAGAAACATTAAAGTAAATATGGCAGGAAGGGTTTTATGAAAAGTATATGTGATCCTTTTATCCGTAGGCCTATTGCCACGATTTTATTAGCAATTTCAATAACGTTGTTAGGCATTGCATCTTACCGTAAGTTATCTGTAAGTGCATTACCTAAAGTTGATTATCCAGTTATTCGCGTTTCTGCAACATTTCCAGGAATGAGTGCGGAAATGATGGCAAATGCGGTTGCAAGTCCATTAGAAAAAGAATTCATGGAGATTGAGGGTATGAACGAGGTTCGTTCAGAAAGCCGTCTAGGTGCTACCACTTTGACACTTAATTTTAACATGGATAAGTCTATCGATGTTGCTGCTATGGAAGTTCAAGCTGCCATTACACGTGCACAACGTAAGTTGCCGCAGGATATGCCATCAACACCGGAATACAAAAAACAAGACCCTAATAGTGATCCTATTTACTTTTTATCGTTGGTAAGTGACAGTATGACCAATTCGGCATTGTACGATTATGCTAAGACAAAAATTGGTCAACAACTTAATAAAATAGAAGGTGTTGCACAAGTTCAAGTGTACGGTGTACCTCGAGCTGTTCGCATTCAAGTAGACCATCGTAAATTGAGGCTTTTAGGTTTATCGATGGAGGATGTAACCAATGCCGTGCAGCAGCATTCTATGATTTTAAGTATGGGACGCTTAAAAGGTGAAACAATGACGTTGACGTTGTCATCCAATGGACAGTTATCAAAGGCGGCCGATTACAAAAAGATTGTTGTGAAAACCGTAGGGCAACGTCCTATTTATTTAGAAAATATAGCTAAGTGTGAAGAGGGGGTTGAAGAAGAAGATTTTAAGGTAAATTTTTGGGCAGATGGTGTCAATGTTGACATGGATTCGGTTATCATATTAGCCATCAGTCAGTCACCAGGAGCCAATACCGTAGATGTATCTAAACGTGTTAATGCTATGTTGCCGCATTTGTATAAAACATTACCGCCATCTATGAAGTTGATGCCGATTTATGACAAAGCGCAAAGTATTTTAGCTTCCATCAATGAGGTTAAAGAAACCATCGTTATTGCGTTTGTTTTGGTTGCTATCGTTATTTTCTTATTTTTAGGACGTGTTCGTGAAACAGTTATTCCGGTTGTGGCTATGCCTTTATCTCTATTCATTACCTTTTTGGTTATGAAGCAATTAGGGTACAGTTTGGATAATCTTTCGTTGATGGCGTTAACATTGGCGATTGGATTTCTTGTAGATGATGCAATCGTCTTTCTTGAAAATGTTGTTCGGCATATGGAAGCAGGTTTGGGGCCTTTAGAAGCTGCTTTTAAAGGTGCATCAGAAATTAGTTTCACCATTTTATCGATGACATTTTCTTTAATGGCCACATTTTTGCCTATTATTTTCATGGAAGGACAAGTCGGTCGTGTTTTTAGAGAATTTTCTGTGACCATTGTGGTAGCAATTTTGGCGTCAGGTATCGTATCGTTAACGGTTACACCGGTAATGTGTGCACGTTTTTTGAAAAAACATAAGCGAGATGATAAAACAGTTATTGAACGGTTTGCTTACCAATTGGAGCACCAATTTATAGGTTGGTATCGAAAGCGATTGACATGGTTTTTTCAGCATCGATGGGTTTCCTGGATGACGTGGGTAGGTTGTGTTGTACTTATGATTGTATTGTTTGTAACCTTGCCGAAAACTTTTTTACCAGCTGGGGATAGTTCTGCAATTTTTGGTGTGTTCATGGCACAGACAGGAACGTCTCCGGAGCAGATGCATAAGTATCAAAATCAGATAAAAGCCATTGTGTCAAAGCACCCTGCCGTAAAGGTAACGATGAATGCGGCTGGAATGGGAAGTTTTTTGGCAGGGAACCAAGGTGTTTTGTTAATTGTTCTAAAAGATTTAGAAGAACGTAAGTCAATTCGTGGATCAAAAGATGTTTCTATCGATGCTTTGTGCAATGAGTTACGCGGAATGTTATTCCAAGTGCCAGGAATTTTGCCGTTAGTAAAACCTATGCCGGTGTTAGAAATTCAAACCAGTTCTTCGGATAACAAACGTGGTAAATATTTTTACACGTTGACAGGAATAGAATCGGAGCAAGTGAATGCAGCTGCTCAAAAGATGTTAAAGCGATTAGCGGATGTCCCTGGTATCGACCGGAGTTCTTTGAATTGTAATATTGAGTTGAGCGATCCTGTATTGAAAGTGCAGTATAATCGCCGTAAATTATTCCAGTACGGCCTTACGCCTTACAGCATAGAAAAATCATTAAAAGAAGCTTTTTCGTTGAATTATTCGTATCTTATCAAAGGAGACACTGAACAGTACGAGGTGATTGTTGCCTCACAGAAAAATCAACGATCTGACGTTAAAGGCGTTGCTTCGATGGGTATCAATAACAAGGCAGGCAAAATTATTCCTATGGACGCGATTGTTTCAATGAATAAAGAGATAGGTCCGGTAAGTGTTTTTCATAAAAATAATTTTCCATCAGCAGATATTTTCTTTAATTTAAATGGAAAAGTTGTTTTAAGTGAAACCTTAGCAGCGGTAGAAGCAATAGCCAAAGAAATATGTATTTCAGGGGTAGATGGTGAATTAGGTGGAGAATCTAAGGAATTTCAGCAATCAACACGCAGTTTAACGGGACTGTTATTTGTTGCCGTATTTGTGATGTATGTTGTTTTAGGTTGCTTATATGAACATTGGATTCATCCATTAACGGTATTATCCACATTGCCTGTGGCCTTAGCAGGAGGATTGCTGACGATTGTGTTGTTTAGGTCTGATTTTTCCTTGTATACGTTTATTGGTTTGTTCATGTTAATGGGAATTATTAAAAAGAATGGTATTATTTTGGTGGATTTTGCTGTTGAAAAACAACGTCAAGGGCAAGCACCTGAAGAAGCTATTTTAAATGCTTGTTGTGAACGTTTTCGTCCTATTTTAATGACAACCATCAGTACAGTTTTTGGAATTTTACCTATTGCTTTAGGGTTAGGTGCGGATGGTGCTGCGCGTGTATCTTTAGGTTTATGCGTGGCAGGTGGACTAATTTTTGCTCAAATTTTGACATTGTTTGTTACTCCTATCATTTATTTAGGCATGGACCGTTTTTGTTCAACGAAAGTTGATTCAATTCATGAGTAAGAAGGTTTTAGTTGCGCTATCAGGTGGTGTGGATAGTGCAGTGGCTGCTTATTTGTTAAAAGAAAAAGGTTTTGATGTACATGGAGTGTTCTTTCGTTCATGGCAGAATGAAACGGAGCTTTGGCAGGAATGTCCTTGGAAGGAAGATTTGGCCTCAGCAAGAGCTGTTGCAGAACATTTAAAAATCCCTTTTGAAATCATAAATTTTATAGATGTTTATCGTCATAAAGTAGTTGATTATTTGATCGAAGGTTATCGTTCAGGTAGGACGCCCAATCCGGATGTAATGTGTAATCGATTTATAAAATTTGGCGTTTTAGTAGAACATGCCAAAACAAAAGGTTTTGATGGTCTTGCTACAGGACATTATTGCCAAATACAGAGACATAAAAAAGGTACAGTAAGTTTACTGGAAGGAGTGGATTCAAATAAGGATCAAAGTTTTTTCTTATGTCTTGTGAAGAAAGATAATTTAACGGATGCTTTTTTTCCACTAGGAGAAATAACAAAACCAGAAGTTCGTGCCATAGCCGCGAATATTCATCTTCCAAATGCGTACCGAAAAGATAGCCAAGGAATTTGTTTTTTAGGCAGCAGCAACGTTAATATTAATCAGTTTTTAGAGAGATACATACCGGATGCTCCAGGGGAAATTGTAAATTTGTCGGGGAAAATTTTGGGACAACATAGGGGGTTACATCGATACACGATAGGCCAACGTAAAGGAATTGCTATACCTTCTAACTGTGATTTTGAGCATTATGTTGTTGTTGCGAAAGATTATAAAACAGGACGTTTGATTGTAGGTTTTGATCACCCGGAAACACAAGGATTATATGCATCGTACGTTCGGGTTTTTGAAATGAATTTTTTAGAGCAAAAACCTTTGGAAGGAGAGATTTTATTAGCAAAGCCTCGTTATCGAGATATTTCGCAAGAAATTCAATGGCATTGGGTAGATGAAACAACGGTAGAAATTCATTTTTTAAAACCACAAAGAGCATTAGCCATAGGTCAAATTATTGCTTTTTACAGAAAAAATTGCCTTGTAGGTGGAGGTACTTACAAAGAGATTTTAGAATAATTACATAAAAAAACGTAAAATATTTTTTAAAAAGTATTTTCAGACTTGCTTTTTATTTAATGTGCAACTATTTTTACATTAATACTGGACGATGCTTAATTGCTCTGATGAATTGTTTCTAGAATTAGTATGGAAGCATAAACTACAAAGAGTTTTGCGTTATTTGTTGCATGATTTAAGCAATTATTTAACAGGAAATTTAGCTTTAAGTGAATTATATTCTGAAGGTTCTCAAGGTACTGATTCTTTATATGAAGCGATTGTTATTATTCGGGATAATTGTTATAAAGAAAAAGATGTTTTTTTTGAAATATCTAGGTTAATTCATCCTGAAGTTAATACGCCGGATTATGTAGATGTAAAATGTTTTTTGGATAATTTAGAGCCTATTTTTCGTCAGATACTTTCACCACAAGTTCAATTTTCATTGGATACGAAAAAAATTGTTACACGAGTAATTCGTTTTAAACCAGAGTACCTTCGAAGAATTTTTATCCAGTTAATTTGCAATGCGGAGGAAGCTGTTCGAGATGTTATTTTGCCCAAAGTAAGCATTGTTTGTTTTGTTGAAGATGGTAATCTTGTGTGTCAAGTTCAGGACAACGGTTGTGGTTTTGACCCGGAATCATTGAAAAATTTAGACTTAGATAATCCCAGGATTCAAGAGGGTTATGGTGAACATTTAGGTCTAGGTTTATACATGGTTAAAACTTATTTATCGCTTATGGACGGTTCAATTAGTATCCAATCAGTTGAAAACTCAGAAACCATTGTTACCTTACAATTTCCAATATTGATATGAAAAAATATCCTATATTAATCTTAGATGATGATGATGCTATTTTAAAAGCATTGCAGGAGACCTTACGGTTAGAAGGTTATGTTTGTTTTGGTTCTACACATGTTGAAGAAGCGTTAGATTTTATAAAAAAGAATAGAGTTGCGGTGGCATTATCGGATCAGCGTATGACAGAAATGAAAGGAACTTGTTTTTTGCAACAAGTAAAAATGCTGCAGGAAACTTGTTCGCGCGTTTTGATAACAGGGGTTTTAGTCAGTGATATGTTTTTAGAAGCTATCAATGTGGCAGAGGTGCTGCGTTGTTTGGCTAAACCGTGGACACGTCCTCAATTGCTAAATGTGATTGCAGATGCTTATAAAACTTTTGAAATAAAATTGGCAAATGAAGAGGCTCATCAAGCTT
This sequence comes from uncultured Opitutales bacterium, assembly GCA_934691225.1. Classification (GTDB taxonomy): domain Bacteria; phylum Verrucomicrobiota; class Verrucomicrobiia; order Opitutales; family UBA9783; genus UBA1183. The sequence continues at coordinate 342,769 of CAKUSQ010000001.1, read as the reverse complement.
TGTTGGAAGTTAACCAACGATTGGTAGAGGAAAATGAACAATTAAGGAGTTTTGCCGTTCAGCCATGAAAAATGCTTTGTCCATCTTGATCGTTGAGGATGATAGTAATTCAGCTTTTGTTCTTAAAACGATTTTACAAAAAGCGGGTTATGAAGTTTTGCCTATCGCGAGTGACGGAAAGTCAGCTTTAGAATTAACCAAAGAATATCATCCTGCTTTAGTTTTGATGGATATTACGTTGCCTGGGGAATTGGATGGTATAGATACGGTATTAACCATGCATCATCAGTATGATGTTCCAGTGGTTTATTTAACAGGGCATACTTCAGAGCAAATTATTAAGCGGGCTAAAGCTACAATTCCGTACGGATTTATTTTAAAGCCATATACGGCCAAGATGGTGTTGGTAACGACAGAAATGGCTTTTCATAAAGCGGCTGTAGAACGTGAATCTAAGGAAACTAAGTTGCGTTTAGCAGTCACATTAGGAAGTTTATTGAGCCCTATATTTTCTGCAACACCTCAAGGGATCATTAATTATGTTAATCAAGCTGGGCAGAATTTTCTAGGTATACCAATGGGGCAGATTTTGAACCGATCGCTGGACGAAGTTTTGCCTTTGTATTTGCCTGAAAATCAGCAAGATCAGAAAAAGTCTTCCTTTTTAGATTTTTTGCTAGAGGCAAAGCCTAATATATTGGATCGTCACGCTATTTTTTTGAATAAAAAGGGAGAAAATCGTCATGTTTATGTTCAAGTAACATCGTTGAAAAATTTATATGGGGATGTTCAGGGATATGTAGTAGCACTAAATGATTTTTCCGAACAATTTTACTTTGAACAAAGAAATCAGATGTTAGCAGCTGCGCTTAAACAATTGCAAGAAGGTGTTATTGTTGTAGAGCGATGCAAGGATTTTGATTTTCGTATGGTGTATGTCAATCAAGGTTTACTCAATTGTTTGAAAATGACAACCGATGATTGGATAGGAAAACCTTTGTCAGTATTTTTCGGCGTAAAGTTTAACATGAATATTGTTCGGGCTTTGGAAAATGCACGTGTGTATTCAGCTGATACGGTGATGATTTGCAGTGATGGTGAAGAAAAGGTTACTAATTGGACATTATCGCCATTTGCACTTTCTGATCAAAAAATTGAGTACATTGTAATTACAGTTCGAGATGTAACTTTACTTAGATGTATGGAAGAAAACTTGCGTGAATCTCAAAAAATTGAAGCTGTAGGGCGATTAGCTAGTGGAATTGCGCACGATTTTAACAATTTATTGGCCATTATTAATGGATGTTCTGATTTAGCATTGAGTCAAACTACAGATGTTAAGTTTATAGATTATTTAAAAAGTATTCAAAATGCAGGTTCTCGTGGAGCTATGTTAGTGCAACAATTGATGTTGTTTGCTCGAAAAGGAACCACAGATGAGGTAATGATAGAAGAGGTTTCAACGCGAGAAAAGTTAGAGCAAACATTGCACATGTTAAAACATTATTTGGGGAGCAATATTCTGTTTGAAACCCATTTGGGTACAAATTTGTGGAATGTTAAAATTCCTGCAACGTATTTAGATCAGATTTTGGTGAATTTGTGTGTTAATGGGCGTGATGCAATGCCACAGGGTGGAAAAATGTTGATGGAATTTCAAAATTTCGAAGGATGCCCACCAGATTTATTGCAGGGACGTTTTCTAAAAATTACAGTTCAAGATACGGGCATTGGAATGGATATGGAAACACAGAAAAAGATTTTTGAACCTTTTTTCACAACTAAACCAGTAGGGAAAGGTACAGGGTTAGGGCTTTCTAGCGTGTATGGATTGGTCAAACATTATGATGGTTCAATACAGGTAGAAAGTGCATTAAATTGTGGTACCATTTTTACCTTGTATTTGCCGGCTTGCGATGAAACAGAAAGTGCTTTTAAACCAATAACAGAGAATCTCGTATGTAAAAAAAAGATTTGCCAATTGAATGTTGAGAAATCTATTGAAGTTGTTTTGAAGCCATGTTTGTTAAAAGAAGGTTGGTGTGTGTATTGTCAGGATGAAAAGCCTGAAGAAAAACCTCAATGTGTAATTTCTCATGAACCGACAGCAGATGTTTATGTACCAAAAACATTCTCTAAAAACAGTTCTATAAAACACCCATATGCGATTGTTGAAATTTTGAATGAAGTTCGTCGATGGGCATGATTTTTGCTGCATAGGGGTTAATTTTTTTAATTTGGACGAATTAATCTTGAAGTTTTTTTAAAATATGTCATAAATAAATGAAAGGTACGTTCAATTAGAAATAATAGAAAGACTTATGATATGAATGGATTGTTTTGGTTAGCTCCTGCTGCGGGGTTGTGTGCGCTAGGGTTTGCCGCATATTTTTATCGGCAGATGGTCAAGGAAGACGAAGGTAATGAGACCATGCGAACGATTGCTTCGTATGTTCGAGAAGGTGCTATGGCTTATTTAAAGCAACAGTATAAAGTTGTTGGCTTGGTGTTTTTTGTTTTGGTTATATTGTTGGGAATTTTAGCTTACGGATTTGATTTACAAAATCACTGGGTTCCTTTCGCATTTTTAACCAGTGGTTTGTGTTCAGGCTTGGCAGGTTTTTTTGGTATGAAAACAGCTACATCTGCTTCCGCTCGTACGGCAGAAGCTGCACGGCATTCCTTAAATAAAGGTTTAACGGTTGCTTTTCGTAGTGGTTCCGTAATGGGGTTGACGGTTGTTGGTTTAGCTTTGTTAGATTATTCTTTTTGGTTTTTAGTTTTAAATAATTGTACAACCGCTGCGGAAGAATCTGAGCGTGTCCTCTTGATCACGACAGCCATGGTTACTTTCGGTATTGGAGCTTCATTGCAAGCTTTATTTGCGCGTGTTGGTGGTGGAATTTTTACAAAAGCTGCGGATGTTGGAGCAGACTTGGTAGGTAAGGTTGAAGCTGGAATTCCAGAAGACGATCCACGTAATCCAGCTACAATTGCTGATAACGTAGGTGATAATGTGGGAGATGTTGCTGGTATGGGAGCTGATCTTTATGAATCTTATTATGGATCTATTTTAGCTGCAGCATCTTTGGGAGCCATAGCCTTTTTTAAGCAACCTGATTTACAATGGAATGCAGTTTTGGCACCTGTTTTAATGGGAGCTTTAGGTGTGTTTTTATCCATTGGAGGCATATTTTGCGTAAAAGTTCGCGATAATGAGTCGGGTAAAGTTATTTTGAAAGCATTAGATCATGGAATTCAAATTGCTGCGTTAGGTTTAGTAGTTATATCTTACTTATTGTTGCAGTGGTTGGGATTAGGAGCTCATATTTGGGGATCTTTAGTTTCTGGACTTATTACAGGTATTGTTATTGGTAAAGGCAGTGAATATTATACTTCTTCAGAGTATGCGCCTACAAAACATATTGCTGAAAGTGCTGCTTCAGGTGCAGGACCTGTCATTATTGATGGGTTAGGTGTCGGAATGGCTTCAACTATGATCCCGGTATTTTCGGTTGTAATTGGAATGTCATTAGCTTTTGGTTTTGCCTCACATTTTCAATTTTCAGCGATCAATGAAGGTTTATATGGAATTGGATTAGCTGCAGTTGGAATGTTATCAACACTTGGAATTACGTTAGCAACAGATGCTTATGGTCCTATTGCGGATAATGCAGGTGGAAATGCTGAAATGAGTAGTTTGCCACCAGAAGTTCGTAAACGCACAGACGCTTTAGATGCTATTGGAAATACAACAGCCGCTACAGGAAAAGGTTTTGCGATTGGTTCAGCTGCATTGACGGCGTTAGCGTTAATTGCCTCTTATGTGCAAGAATTGAAATTGGGATTATTGCGTATAGGAAAAGATGTTCTGGAAATCAATGGTGTTTCATATCCTACGAATGATGTTACATTAGTTCAATTAATGCAGTTCTTTGAAATCCATTTGTTAAATCCAAAAGTGTTGATGGGAATGTTCATCGGTTCTATGTTAGCCTTTGTTTTCTGCGGAATGTCAATGAATGCGGTAGGCCGTGCTGCTTCAAAAATGGTTGATGAAGTTCGTCGTCAGTTTAAGGAGATTAAAGGTATTCTTACAGGAGAAGCAAAACCGGATTATTCGCGCTGCATTCGAATTTCAACCGAATCGGCTCAAAAAGAAATGATGTTACCTGCTTTGATGACCATTGCTTTTCCTTTCATCGTCGGTATTTGTTTAGGCGTGCCAGGGGTAATTGGAATGTTAGCAGGAACATTAGCTTCAGGTTTTGTTTTAGCTATATTTATGGCTAACTCAGGAGGTGCTTGGGATAATGCTAAAAAATACATTGAAGAAGGTCACTTCGGCGGTAAAGGTTCAGAGGCACATAAGGCGGCTGTAATTGGAGATACTGTAGGTGATCCATTTAAAGATACTGCAGGACCTAGTTTAAACATATTGTTAAAATTAATGACCATTGCTTCTATTATTGGTGCTGGTGTAACATTAGTTTTTCAATTTTAATGTTGCCAACAAGTAGGATTATTTACAATATCTTACTTGTTTTTAGGAGAGGTGACAGAGTGGCCGATTGTGCAGCACTGGAAATGCTGTGTATCCGTAAGGGTACCGAGGGTTCGAACCCCTCCCTCTCCGCCAGAGTTTTAAAGCTTGATATGTCGAGTTTTTTTTAAAATTCTAAAGCAAAGCCTTAATTTTGTGTATCAGTTTTAGTGCTCGGAGGGCGTAAAGTAAATGTCCTTGTCCGTATGTCATAAAGCCATGTTTTGCATTTTTTATGATGATGTGCTTAACGGGTATGGAATCTTTTGTAAGCTTTTTAGAAAATGTTTCTGCTTCAGAAAATAATATATCTTTTTCTGCAGATATGATAATTGATTTGCTTAGTTTGTTTAGGTTAAAGCTTTTTTGGGGACAAAGTGTGCTTTGATTGCGGTTAATAGTGGGAGGAGCATAATTATTCCAAAAATAATGCATCATAGGAATGTTTAATTCTGCTTCTGTTCCGTAAATTTTATAAGAAGGTGTTGTAAAATCGTCATCTAGAACAGGGTAAAACAATAATGTACTAAATTTTCTATTCAAAATTTGTGTTAACGCTAAACAAAGATTACCACCAGAACTATCGCCTGAAAGAATAATTTTTGAGTAATATTTATTTAAGTATAAGTAGACATTTTGAACATCCTGTAAGGCGTGTGGGAAAGGAAATTGAGGGCTCAAGCGATATGCTAAGGCACAAACTTTTGTTTTTGTAACACTTGCCAAATGTGTGCAAAATGCATTATGCGATTCTAAATTTCCCATGCACCATCCACCTCCATGGACAAACAAAATGACAGTATTCTTTTTGTGGTTTTTTGGTATGTAAAACCTACAAGGGATGGTGTTTTTGGAAGTGGAGTTTTTAACTGAAAAATCAAAAATTGATGCCAAATTTACCGGCATCAATTCTCGATATTGAAAAATAGTCCAATCAAAAGAGGGTTCCATGCAAAGTTTTAGAGAAATCTATATTTAAATGTTTATGACATTATTCAGGTTGTAATTTAATGAAATTTAAATATTTTTTAAAATTTTCATCACTGATATCGGCTAAACACAAAACTTGAAGCGCGATGCCAAACAAAGCACTTATTTTCAATTTTATATTATAAAACACGCACTTAATTTACAGATACCTTTTATTTTTTGTCAATATTTATCGCCAAGATCTATCAAAACATCGATACTGCATGGCTTCCATTAAGTGTTTTTGTTGAATGGCAGAACTGTTTTCTAGGTCGGCAATGGTTCGAGAGATTTTTAAAACTTTATGATAAGCTCGAGCAGACAATTGCAGTTGTTGACAAGCCTTTTGAAGCCATAACAAATCGGTATGTGAGCAGCAACAAGATTGTTCTAATTGAGAGGCTGATAAGTATGCGTTACACATGTGAGCGCGTTTTATTTGTAGGTTTCTTGCAGCAATAATACGTTCCTTTACGGTAACAGATGATTCTTCAGATGATCCATTCTTTTGAAAAGCAGATAGGTTTACCGGTTGAATTTCAAGTTGCAAATCGAACCGATCGAGTAAAGGGCCACTAATTCTAGAACGGTATTGTTGTATTTGTTTTTGAGAGCAGACGCAACGACGTTGATGATTACCAAAGTAACCGCATGGGCACGGATTCATAGCGGCAACGCAAAGTGTTTTGCAAGGAAACGTTAGTTTACCGTTTGAACGAACGATGGTAACTTCTCCATTTTCAAGAGGTTGTCGTAGCATTTCTAATACGGAGCGTTTAAATTCCGGCAATTCATCTAAAAATAAAACCCCTCGATGGGCCAACGAAATTTCGCCGGGTTTGGGGACAATACCGCCGCCAATAAGACCGGCATCACTTACATTGTGGTGAGGGGAACGAAAAGGACGTCGCCGTTCAGAGGTATCTACATTTATATTGCATGCACATTGTATTTTCAAAATTTCTAACCATTCATCATTCGTTGGAGGTGGCATAAGGTCAGGAATGCATTTTGCGATCATTGATTTTCCGCATCCAGGAGGTCCCATCATGATCAGATTGTGATTGCCTGCAACAGCAATTTCAACAACACGTTTTAAAATACGTTGTCCATGGATAGCATTTAAATTATGAATAATTTCGTTTGTTTGTATATGATTTGTCGTTGTTATAGGTGACAACTGTTTTGTGCCTGTTAAAAATTGGACACAGTCTTGCAAATGATCGATACCATAAACTTCAACATCTTCTACAAATGTGGCCATTTGAGCACATTCTATCGGAAGAATAACACCGCGTTTTTTCATTTTTTTAGCTAATAAAGCTAAATTAAAGGCACCTGGAATGCTGCGCAATTTGCCTGATAAACTGAGTTCACCAGCTACTAGAAATTCATGCGCTCTTTCTAAATTAGCTTGTTGTGTAGCTGAAATAATAGCCAAAGCAATAGGTAGATCATATATAGGGCCTTCTTTTTTCAAATCGCCAGGGGCTAAATTGATGGTTGTCCTTGAAATAGGAAGTGTAAAGCCACAATTACCTAGAGCAGAAAATACACGATTTTGAGATTCTTTTACAGCCGCATCTGGAAGTCCTACCATAACCCATTTTAATTCGCCTCGTTCACCTGTATTAACTTCGACTTGAATGGGAAGCGCGTCTATTCCATGTAAGCTACCTGAATCTATAATTGAAAGCATAATGTCCTAATGTTCAGATTTTTATGTGAGATGTGTGCTTTTGTCCATGGAAAAATATGGTTTTATTTAACTTGAGGATGATAAATAAAAACAAGGCCTTGATTTTTTCTAAAAACAATTTTATAATATTAATATGGGATTGGCCAATTGGAAGAAGCGTTTTTTAGATATGAATGTAGGAGTATCTAAAATTACGATAGTTGAAGATGTAAAGCAAAACTGCATCCAAAAAGGGGGGAATAACCCGAGGCCGGATGGATTGGATGATCGATTAGTTCGCATTTTAAATGTAAAGACATTAGGGAGTGAAGTGGTTGAAGTTTTAAAGCCGAAAGTTAAGCAGTTTGAACAGATGACACCTTTAGAATATCAACAAAAACTGCGTTGGTTGATCGAGAAATTAGCGGCGTTGAAGAAAAATGAAAAACGTAATGCGATTAGTTTGCTTTACCAGGATGCGATGCGAATTTTACAAGCAGAGACTGTTAGTGCTGAATTATTGGAAGAATTTCGAATTATGCTATTACAAGGTTAATGTATGGGAGAGCGAATTCGTATTGCTACAGCTCAAAATTCTTGTTACACAGTTCCATCTTTTTTCCCGTTCGTTGAAGGTGTTTGTTCGCAAATATCAGAAGCAAATGCTGAAATTTTTAAAGCTGTAAATTTTAAAAATGATGGTTTCGTAATGCGAGTTGCGCAAGCGGGTGATGCTTCTGGGCTTTACAATGTTTTGCGTTCCTATGGGACAAGTCAGGAGAATTACGATGACTTAGAGATGTTTGCAGAAGATAAAATGGATATTTGCGTAAAAAATATTTCATGTTGTTTGCAGCATCGTTTTTTTGTAACATTTTTGCTTTTGAAGGACAACGAACCTATTGCTTTTTTTCAGATAGATCCCTATCGAATAGATCGTATTGCATGTAATTTTCAAAAGAAATTATCGGAAGATTGGGGAACTTTTTTTAATATACCGTTGCATTTGGAAGATTTATCAAAGTTTTCTAGAAAGGCTTGTGTAGATTTTTTGCAGTCTAATTTTCTTGCTCATAGATTTAACGAACATTTTAATACAGAGGTAGATCCAGAAAAATGGTTTGAATTTATTACAGGTAGTTTGGATACCTACCTTTTTTTTTCACAAAATCTTCCTAGAAATGCATGGATGTGTAATATTTCTTACAATATTATTCCAAAATTTCAGCATTGCGGTTTGATGTCTGCAATGACATTGGAAATTATGAACATCTTGAAAGAAATTACACCAGATGGTTATTTATTTTCAGATCGAGTTGCAATGCGCAATACGCGTTCGCGGCATTTTTTAAGAAAAATGGGTTTTGATCCTTGCGATCAGTTTTTAGCTTTTTATGGTTCTCAGTATAAAACAAGAGCTCATCCAGGTGGAAATTTTTACGAAAGTTGTGTTGGCTTTTATAAAAAGATTATTTAGCGTTTTGTTTTATGAATATCGGGATCGTAGGGGCCACAGGCCTCGTTGGTAAAACTTTGATCGATGAGCTTTTTAACCATTTTAAAGAAGCCTTTGATCTATACATTTTTATTTCCGATAATGCTGAACCTGTTAAAAGAGTAAGCAAGCAAAAAATTCATGTTTGCAATATGTCGCGGTTGGGAGCCATGCATTTAGATGTTGTATTTTTTGCCACACCACCAAACATATCTAAACAATGGATTCCTTTATTGCGTAAAAATGAGTCAATTTTTATTATAGATGGTAGTTCTGCTTTTCGTGAAGATGAAAATATTCCTTTGATTATTCCAGAAATTAATGGAAATATTTTAACACCTTCGATGAATTGTGTGTCGAGTCCTAATTGTACAACAACTTTAGTATTGATGGCATTAGCTCCACTTCATCGTTATGGTCATCTATGTTCATTTTCCTTGAGTAGCTATCAAGCTGCTTCAGGTGTTGGAAAACAAGGGGTAAACGAATTAACGGAACAATGCAAATCCTGGGTATTAAAAACGCCGCAAGCAAAGCCAAAAGCATTTCCAAAGGTTTTGTTTTTTAATGCGATTCCTCAAATAGGTCATTTCTTGCCTAATGGAGATACGGAAGAAGAGCAAAAAGTATGTAATGAAAGCCGAAAAATTTTAGGCTTACCCAATCTAAAAGTTTTTTCAACTTGTGTCCGTGTTCCTGTTTTGCAATGTCATTCATTAAGTATTTCAGCGACATTTGAAACTGACATTGCATTAGATGTGGCGGAAGAAATTTTAAATGAAACGCCTGGTGTTAAGTTTTATGTGGAAAATTATCCTGATACTTATGTTGCTAAGGATAATTCTCTTTGCCATGTAGGACGTTTGCGAATGGATACGACACGTCCACATACGTTGGCTTTTTGGGTTGTTGGAAATCAGTTATTAAAAGGTGCTGCTACCAATATGCGGCAAATATTAGAATTAAAATTAAAACTTTCTACTCGGTAAGAAAAGTTAAACAGAAAGGAGCGTTTGTGCATGTTTTAAGGCTGATGTAGATTTTGCATCCCCTAACATACGTGCTAATTCATGAGAACGTAATTCAGGTGTGTCTAACATTTTAAATTGAATCGTAGGAATCGTATCTTTAAGCGATTTTGAAACAAGATAATGCCAATGTGCTTGTCCCGCAACTTGTGGTAAGTGGGTTACACAAAAAATTTGTACACGTTTACCAAGATTTTTAAGTAGGCTACCAACTTTTTGTCCAATTTCTCCGCCAACATTTGCATCGATTTCATCAAAAACAAGAACAGGAATATTGGAAGTGTCATTTAACACATTTTTTAATGCAAGTAAAATACGAGAAAGTTCTCCTGAAGAAGCAACTTGGTTGAGCGGTAAACTGGGTAAAGTTTTATCCGAAGCAAACTTAAAGCAGATTTCAGAGAGACCTTCTTGGGTTAGGGTATTATTACATTCAAGTTGGATTTCAAATTTGGGATGTTGAAACCCTAATGTTTGAAGACATTCGGTAATTTTAAACGTTAATACTTGAAGGCATTGTTCACGTTGGCGATGGAGTTGTTGAGCTTTTTCTCGACAAATGGTTTCAAGTTTAGAGCATTGCATTTGCAACGCTTGAATTTTTGTTTCTCCATTTTCAAGGATATCTAGTTTATTTTGCAGTTCTTGCTTGGCTTGAATCACTTGTGCAAGCGAGGGACCATAATGATGTTTAATCTCTAACCAAACTTGCATGTTTTGTTGGATTTGTTGGCATTGTTCTGGGTCAAGATCGAATGTATTTTGTTCCTGTGTACAAGTGTTTTCAATGTCTTGAATTTCAATACGAACTTGTTGACATTGTTCAACGAGAGATTGTGCTTGAGGCCAATGCATTTGTAAGGATGCAAGAAAGTGCTGTAAACGATCGATGGCTTCGTTTAATCCAGACGTTTTATTGAAACAATTATGGATATTTTGTAATATTTGTAGGCACGTTTCTTTTTGATTAACGCGTTTAAAATCTAATTCTAATTGCTCTATGAAGTCAGAAGTTAGTTCTAAAGTTTCAAATAGCTTGCATTGTTTTTTCAAAAAATCGATGACGCCAGGATTGGATCTTACCTCTTGAATTAATGTTTGTAGTTGTTGTTGAAGTTGGGTATATTCCCTGAAATTTATTTGATAATTGTGCGCTTGCTGTTCAATATTAGCAAATCGATCTAATAATTCCATTTGAACTTGTTTAGAAAATAAACGTTGAGGTTCATTAGGTGTATGAAATTCTAACCAAAATTTGCCAAGAGATTTAAGTAAATTTAGTGAAGTTAACGTACCGTTGATAGAAATTTTTTGTTGTTTCCCAAAAGATCGCCGCAAAATAAGTTCTCCATTTTCACAAGCAGGAATATCGTGTGAAGTTAAAAGTGCGTCGATAGCTGTGCATTGTTCTTGGCTAAATGAAAATAAAGCTTCAATTTTGCAGGTTTCTGTTCCAGGGCGTAGAGCCATGCGTTCACATCGTTGGCCTGCAAGCAGTTTTAACGCACTTAAAAATACACTTTTCCCGGCACCCGTTTCTCCTGTAAAACAGATAAGTCCTGCATTGAAGTCAAGTTCAACGTGGTGGATAAGTGTTAAATTATCTATAATCAATGTTTTTAACATGATGTTGTACGGCGTTGTCGTTGTGCTTCATAAAGGCATAATGTGCCAGAAACTCCTGCATTTAAAGAATCTGCGGATTGCCCATACATTGGAATTGTGATGGGGGTCGCTTGTTGAAGCCACAAGTGGCTGAGTCCATAAGCTTCGCTTCCAATGCAAATAACGCTGCCTTTTCGCATATCACAATCCCAGTACATTTGTTGGGCATGTGGCGTTGTTGCTAGCAGTTGCAAGGAAGTTGTTTTTAACAAATTTAGTAGATTTTCAGAGGAATCCCAATAAATGTTTAAATTGAAAACAGCTCCTTGAGAAGCACGAATTACATTGGGATTAAAAATATCTACAACGGGATTTGCAATAAAAAAGCCATCAACAGCTGTAGCTTCAGCAGATCGCATGAGTGCTCCCAAATTACCTGGTTTTTCAATACCTTCTACTAACAAATATAAACCATCTTTTTTTAGATTAGATCGAAGAAATTTAGGACTCCATTTTTGAGCTATACCCATGATGCCATCAGGATTGTCACGTAAACTTAATTTTTTAAATAAGTTGTTAGGGAAAACAAGGCATCGATGATTTTCTGTAAATTCACCAAAGTTTTCTTTTACGCTAGGTAACTGAAATGATGTTTGGTTAAAAATCATGTATTCAAGATTTATACCAGCTTTAAGAGCACGCGATACTTCACGAAATCCTTCAATCAAAAACATAGATTGTTTATGTTTATGAGCAGAACTTAATTGAAGTAAGTACTTATACTTTGGGTTTGTTTTACTTGATATTAACATTTACAATAAAAGTTGAAGCGATTTTTTTAGTTTCATGGTATAGGTCCATTGAATAAAGTTAAAATTTTGTTGCGTGTGATAAAGCAACCAATCTGCCATTAAGTTTAAGGCTTCATATTCAAATAGATCGAAAGATGCTTCTGTTTTTACTTTTTGCGTTTGTACATCACTTAGATAGAATGGTTTATAAAAAAGTTTATACGAATTTAGACGTTTACTTTCTTCTTGCAGTTTTTTGCGAAAATTTCGCTCTTCGTTGATGTTTTGAATACGTGTTTTTAAATTGAGAGAGAATTCAGTTTGGTTGTATTTTTTTGAAAACCAGTGAGCTTGTTTTTCGTACCAATCGTACATAGGAAATGTTTTTTGTCGCTGGTGTTGCATATGAACCAAAAACTGTATCAGGCCAGGGTATATAAGTTTGCAGGATGAATTAGTAATTTGCTTTGAAGGCATAGGTGCAACGCAGTCCCATTTTAATGCATTGGGTAGGTCAGCTTCACCAATAGGGAGACAATCGTAAATAGAATTTAGTGAAATATCTGAACGTACACCATGTAGCTGTGTGGATTGTCCATTAGGTAGGTACCATTTCTGTAATGTTAGTTTTAGAGCGCCTAATTTTGCATAAAACCTAGAAAGGGTTGATAGCTTATCCATTTCAATGATGGCTTGAACAGTACCCTTCCCATGTGTTGTTTGTGATCCAAAGATAAGGGCTCGATGGCAACATTGAAGTGCTCCTGCGACAATTTCAGAAGCAGATGCGCTAAAACGTGATGTTAAAATGAGCAAAGGTCCTGTCCATACACAGGTATTATTTTCGCTGTATTGATGAACAATGTGATTAGCAGCATCTTTTACTTGTACAACAGGACATTCGTTGAGGAAAAGTCCTGAAAGATTGATTGCTTCCGTAAGTAATCCACCGCCATTTCGTCGCATATCTAGAATAATTCCTTCGATATTATAAACTTTCATTTGTTCAATGAGGTTTTTTACATCGTTAGTTAAAGAATGTTCCGAAAGCTTATCGGGATTTTCTTGCCCATAAAAGGCGGGTAAGTCAATGAGACCAATACGATGAAATTGTTGATTAGAATCTTTTAAGTAAAAAATTTTAGCAGAAGCTAGGTTATTTTCTAATTTTATTTCATCGCGAATAAGTTCTACAATTTTTCTATCGGAAGGTTCTCCATCCGCCGGTTGTATTAACAAACGGACCAATGTACCTTTGGGGCCACGAATAAGTTTAACCGACTTCCTTAATTTCATTCCTTGAATGCTGACAAAGTCCTTTTTCCCTTGAGCAACCGCTAAAATTTTATCACCTGCGTGAAGTTTTTGACTATGTTCTGCGGGACCTCCAGGTAATATTTCCTTAATGGTACACGTTCCTTTATCTTCTGAAAGGCATGCACCAATTCCTACTAATGAGTTCCATAAGCTTATAGAAAAATCTTCCATCGAATCGGTTGAAAAGAAAACCGTGTGTGGATCGTAACATTGACTCAATGCATTACTATAAAGTTCTTGAACATCGACAGGTTCTAAATCCTGATACAATTTAGCGATATTATTGTATTGCTTTTTTAAATTTTCTCGTGCTTTAGATTCGTTTTGAAAGGCTTTTTCTTCATTAATTTCTTGAAGATTTTCAGTGGTTTTTACAGAAGAATCTTCTAGTTCTGATGTGGAAGTACATAGCATTTCATTTAACATTTCATGTTGCAAACGATATTCCCACTCTTGATCTAAAGCAAAAAGATTAGGAGCCCAATTTACGTCTTTACGTTCGTATTTATAAATGGTTTTTGTGTTAAAATCAAAGTTTTTATCAAGGCGTTGAGTGATCCAATGAATGCGTTTTTCCAAACTGTTTTGGTAGCTGTTAAAAATTTCAAAGCCAGGTGTTAAGCTGCCGCCACGCCATAAAAGTTCTAGTGAAAAGCCATATTTTTGGATAAAATCAGTTACTTGTTTATCTGAAAAGAACATCTTTTGAGGATCTAAAACAGTCAAGTAATTTTGAATTATTTTGTTGCTAGGAATGGCATTTAATTTTTGTTGTGAATAGTGCAATTGTTCCAGCAGTTGTACCATAAAAATGGTTTCTGTTCGCATTGTCGAGGTTGGCTCTAAGTGAGCTGCTTGGACAATTAAGAAATTGTTTATTAAACAACTACAAAGGATAATTTTTATAAAATTTTTTCGCATTTATAATTTCCTACATTTTTCTAGCCATCTTTTTTCTTCAGCAGAAAGTGAACCAATACCTTCTTCCTGAAGTTTTTTTAGAAGATGGAAAGGAAGTTCTGTAATAATATGTTCGTCTTCTTCTATATGCACCTTGTATTTATTTTTAGCGATTTTGGGACTATGCATAGAAGATTCTTCTTTTTTCTTTTGAATAAATACCGCTAATGCTCCAATCAGTATGCCACCTAAATGAGCAGAATGGGCTATAAATGTCATGTTTTGTGTTTCGTAACAGAGACAATTGATTATTTCATAAATAAGTAAAATGGCAAAACACCATCGAGCTTTTATTTGAATTGGAAAAATAAAAAAAATAAGGATGGATAAGGATTTTTCAGGGTAAAGTAAACAGAAATAGGTTAATAATGTTGCTATGCCTGCTGAGGCACCTATTAATGAATGAAACGGCTGATGAATGTGTACAATGATCCAAAAGATACCACCGACTAAGATACCTAGTGTGTATATGGACAATAAAAATTTCAGTGAAGTCTCATATGTAAGTAAAAATTTGCATAACCCGTAAAATAGCAATAAGTTGCAAAAAATGTGCCAAAAATCAGCGTGTAAAAAAGAATAAGTTAAAAAGCGCCACCACTGAAAATTTACAAATGAATGAGGTGATAAACAAAAACAGGATTCTATGAATTGTGTTCCAAACCAAACAGATACGATTTTTGTAAAAACAAATAAAATAACGTAAAACCAGATCAAACGTTTGATCCATTTAAAAGCAGAATTGTTTACGCTAAAAAACATAGGGATCATGCTTTATAGTTTCGAAAAAATTTTTATCAATCGCAAGTTTTATTGCAAAAATATTGTTAAATTTTCTTATGACAAAAAAATTTAAAATGATTTTCTTACCAGCCATGCAAAATCTTTTTTTGCAATAAGTATAATTTTTGTATTTGCAGGAATATCTCCATTTTCCGAGCGGACATCTATGATTTCTCCGTGAATTTGTGCTTTTCCGCTAGGAATAAGTGGCGTAACTGTTTCTGCTATTTGTCCTATCCATTCGTCGTGTGTAGATTTTGTGTGTTTTATGGATTTAGCCAAAGTTAATCGATGCATGCCGCGTTTTATCCAACCTAATTTGTAGGCTAGTAGCAGTAAAATACCCCAACTTAATAAAGCATAACACATGGATTTTAGAGGGCTGAAGTAATCCGTTAATGTAAGAGGAATTGTGGGCCAAACATCAATACCGCTCCACCATAATCCTCCTAAAATCAAGCAAAAACCAAAAAAAGTTAAGAAGAATGAACCTAGCAGGAAGAGATCTAGAAAAACGCATACTGCACCGATTGCTAGTATTGCTAATGCTTCTGTACCTCCTAATCCAGCTAAAAAATGAACCATTATGGTGCATGCAAATAGTCCAATTCCGCATAATCCCATGAGGCCAAAACCAGGTGTTTTAAGTTCAATAAGAATCAAAAGAAATCCAAGTCCGGAAATCAGAGGGATGAAAGGAGTAAGCATTTGTGCAAGCTGTTCAAATCCGGAAGGTTCAAATATTTCGTAAGTTTCTTGAGGATAAAGGTTTTTTAAAAGTTCATCAACATTCAAAAATGTTCCAGAAGATAAAGCCGGAAGATCAGGGTATGTTTTAAGAGCTTCTTGGGCGGTAAGTGTTAAAAGCTCTCCAGAAGGTTTTAATATAGTTTCCCCTGTTTTTAACACAAAATTTTTGTCCATCATAGCGCGCTGAAAAGCATACCGATGAGGAAATTTTTCGCAATTTGTTCGAATTTTTGCCCACAAATAACTATCGATTTTGGCTTGTAGGTTTCCATCTAGATCCTTCCCTTCACCATTAATAACAGCGGCAGCACCCATGAGCCCTTGGGGATGAAAATAAATCTGGTTGCAAGCATTAGCAATAAAAGAACCTGCGGAAATAGCTTCACGAATGTAAGCAATAGTATCTAGGTTTGATTTTTTTAGAGCTTCGATAATAGCTAACATATTATCAACATTGCCGCCTGGCGTATGAATCTCCAAAATAATGCGAGGACATGATTGCTTTTGTGCTTGTTTTAACCCGCGTCGAATAATGCATTCTTGAGCGTAATCAATTTTTCCTTTAATGGGAATTAATAACGTGTGTCCCCAAGTTATGGTACAAAAGTTAATGAGTGAAAACGCGAGTACGATCAATTGTTTCATGTTTCTTAACATAATAAGCACAAATGAGTCCAGCTGCAAAGGTAAATATTGAGTAAAATTGTCCTCTCGTAAGTATGCCGATAAGAGGCGCGTCTGGTTCTCGAAAATATTCTAGTAGATAACGAACGAATCCATAAAACATAAGGAAACGGCTAGCAAGTAAACCAGGAAAATACAGGGTTCTTTTTTGTTTAAAAAGAACGTAACAGCTTAAAATAAAAGGAATGATTCCTTCTAATAAGGCTTCATAGAGTTGTGATGGATGGCGCGCAAAAATTTCGTGATTAAATATAACGCCCCATGAAACCGTTGTTGTAGTACCATAAACTTCTCCATTAATAAAATTGGCACATCGTCCTAAAAAAATACCGAAAGTTCCAATAGGGATTGTTAAGTCGCACAGCGATAAGAGAGATAGGTGGTTTTTTCGGCTAAAAATATATAAGCTGATAAGTACACCAATAAATCCTCCATGGCATGACATACCACCTTTCCAAATTTGAAAAATCTCCGTAGGATTTTGTAAATAATATGCAGGATGATAAAAAAACACAAAACCCAACCTTCCACCTATCAAAATGCCAAAAAAAAGAGCGACTAAAAAGTTCTGCTGAAAAGCTTTGTTGAGCGTTATTTTCTTATGAACATAAAGGTAATTTAATAAAAAGGAAGCAAATAAAAAACTTATTAGATAAGCAACCCCGTACCAACGAATACCTTCTAACGGCCACGATGTAGGAAATCTAATTATAAAAGGATCGATAGAATGAATCCAATAGGCCAGCATAAATTAATCATTTAATGCATTTTCTTTAGCTTTTTGCGTATATCCTGTTTCTTGACGATGGACATTGACCGCATTTTTTTTCATATACGTATTAAAAACATCATCTGCGGACATCCCTAATGTTTGTGCTAGACTGATAACAAAGTGAATGATATCAATCAGCTCAACTTTAGCATGTTCAAGATCTTCTTTTTGATAATGTGCCCACCATTTCCAGGGAACACAATCGATCAATTCAGAAACTTCCTGTTGCAAAGCTCGTGACAACTTTAACAGCCATTCTGTCGTATTTTCCTTAAATAATTGATCTGCTTGGGGTCCTAAAATGCGAACATTTAAATCGTGTTGCATTTTGAACATTTGTTCTAATTTATCCATTACAACATGAATTTGGTAGGCCGACAGGGACTCGAACCCTGAACCAATGGCTTAAAAGGCCACTGCTCTACCATTGAGCTACCGACCCAAAATTACTTAACAGATTTAATGAAAATATTTTTTAAAAAATAAGTCAATAGAATTCTGAAAAAAATGTATTTTTATGTTATAGTTATCCGATTGACAAGATGATCTATATGCGATTTTATATTAAAAATGCGCTGGAAGTGTATATGCTCCTATGATGGGACTGGATTTTGTGGATGGCAAAGTCAAGCTAATCGGTTGGCGATCCAAGATGTTTTGGAAGAACGTATATCGGCTATTTTAAAGTGTTTTATTCGAATTCATGGGAGCAGTCGAACAGATGCAGGTGTGCATGCACGTGGTCAAGTGTTTCATTTTGATGCTGATTGGAAGTATGATTCGGAATGTTTGTTGCGAGCGATAAATTCACGATTAAATCCTGAAATCCGTATTTTAAGTGTAGAGCAAGTGGATGATCATTTTCATGCTCGATTCTCAAACAAAGGTAAACGGTATTGTTATTATTTTCAACTTTGTTCGCCATCACCGTTTGATTGTCGTTATGTGTGGAACATTCCTGCAAGAAATTTTAATATAGAGTGTATGCAGAATGTGTTGCCATTGTTTGTAGGAAAACATGACTTTCGTGGTTTTGCTGGAAAAATTTTACCAGAAGAAAATGCACTAAAACATTTGTTTTCTGTTCAATTATTGAAAAAAGGGCCTACATTCGTTTTAGAAGTGATTGGTTCTGGTTATCTCTATCGTATGGTTCGAATGATTATGGGGGCTGCTGTTATGTGTGGTTACGGCAAAATTGATGCAACTTTTATTAAACATCGGCTACAACTTGAGGAACAAAATCTAAAACTTCCTATTGTAACAGCACCTGCACGAGGTTTGTTTTTAGAGGAAGTTTTTTATTGATTATTCCATATTTTTAGGAATTAAACCGCGTGCGTCAAGGGTTTCCATAATGCGTGCAGCACGATTATAACCGATTTTTAATCGACGTTGTAATAAAGAGGTAGAGATACGTTCAGAGCTTTTTAAAACATCAAGAGCTTGAGGAATGAGTTCATCATCTTCGTTATCGGAATAGGACATTTCTGAAGATTCTTCCGCTTCATTTTCAATCATTTGTTGAACCTCTTCCGCAAATTTAGGAGCTCCATTGCATTTTAAAAATTCGACTAAATCTGTAATTTCATCGTCTGAGACCCAAGCACCTTGTGCGCGGATAAGCTGAGAAGCTCCAGGTGGAATAAATAGCATATCGCCTTTACCAATGAGGCTATCAGCACCACCAGTATCTAAAATAGTTCGGCTATCAACTTTTGAAGCAACCTTGAATGCAATTCGGCTAGGAAGGTTGGCTTTTATAATACCTGTGATGACGTTGACAGAGGGGCGCTGAGTTGCAATAATGAGGTGAATTCCAGCTGCGCGAGCTAATTGAGCTAAACGAGCAATACAGGTTTCGATGTCACCTGGAGCAACCATCATTAAATCAGCTAATTCGTCAATAACGCAAACGATGTATGGCAAATGTTGTAAGTTGTTGTTTGCTAAATCATTTGCGGACATTTTTTTTAATTTTTCATTAAACCCTATTATATTGCGAGCTCCATAATCGGCGAATAACTGATAGCGACGTTCCATTTCGGCGATAAGCCACTTGAGCGCTGAAGGCACACGTTTAGGATCTGTAACGACCGGTATAAGCATATGCGGTAAATCGTTGTAGATTTTCATTTCAACAATTTTAGGATCTACCATAATGAATCGTAAATCTTTGGGTGAAGCTCGAAAAAGTAAGGATGCAATGATGGTATTGATGCAGACGGTTTTACCAGAACCTGTTGAGCCTGCAATAAGTAAGTGAGGCATCTTAGTTAAATCCGCAATGATAGGCTTACCAGTGACTTCCTTCCCTAAAACGATGGGGATTTCGGCATCCGATTGTACCCAAGCTTTTGAAGCAAGAATTTCTTTTAAGCAAACAGGTAAGGGTTTTTTATTGGGTATTTCAATCCCAACGCAGCCTTTACCCGGTACAGGTGCTTGTATACGTACCGATAGGGCTTTTAATCCAAGTGCTATATTTTTATCAAGTGTTGTTATTTTTTCAACACGAACTCCGCGTGCAGGTGTGACTTCATAACGTGTAATCACCGGTCCTGATTGAATAGCTTCGACTTTGACTTCTACACCAAATTCAGCTAATTTTTGAACAAGATCATTAGCTGTTTCATAGTAATCATCTGTATTAGCGTTGTGCAATACCGGTGGTGGATCTTTTAACAAATCGAGTGTTGGAAGTTTATAACCTTCCATTTTAGATGGCATTTTGATTTTTGATTTTTCAACAACTTCGCTTGCTAAAATTTGGATGTTAGAAGATGGGTTAGTATCTGTAGCAGGTGTATTTTCAAGTGGTGTTTGAGGTGTTGATTTAGTAAAATCATTAGTTTCAGATGTGGAAGTTTCTTTATAGGTAGGTACAGTCTGTTCGGGTAAGTCAGGGGGCGTTAGTTCTTGGGATGAGTCTGTTTGTTTAGTTTTATTTTTTGCACTAGAATTCTTTTTTGCTTTTAAGAAAGTGTAAAAACGAGATAACCGAGTGTGTATAAATTTCCAGGAGGGTAAAGAAAAAGAAGCTGATTTTTGTTTTATTTTTTGGATGAACGTATGGAAGATATTTTTTTGTTTTTTGAATAACCATCGCATAATTATTAGTCCATAAGTCCAAATGTGTTCTAAGGATGCAAAGGACAAGGCTAGGGTTAAGTACGTGATAGGAATCAGCACAAGTCCACTGCCGACAGTTCCTAAATAGTCATGGAAAATAGTTTTGTATAAATACATTCCTATAAATCCTCCTAGGCCCGCTGAGTAAAATTGATAGTGGGGTTGGAGCCAATGAAGGGTTTGAAAAAAAGCGAGTAATGTACTGCAGAAAAATACACTAATAGTAAAACAAATAAGTTTCTTTTTGTTTATTTTATGTTGGCGTCCTAGTAAAAATAATATACCTGTCCATAAGGCATATATAGGTAAAAGCCAGGTTGTTCCCCCTAAATAGCGGCAAAGGTAAAAGGAAAAATAAGTTCCTAAATATCCGAGCCTATTCCCTGAGGTGGGAAAAGTTTCTGAAGATAATTGATAAAAGTTTGATTGTAAGGGTTGGTAGTCGATCAGTGCCAGCAACATAAATAACCCCAAAATAACGAAACATAAACCTTGAATAGGTTTAGGTGTATTTATAGAAACATTACCATATTTAGTCATTATAAGACAGAGTGCATTTTTATTTAAAACAGGCAATGTTTTATTTAAAAAAATGACAAACGACAGGTGGGGAAAACGAAAGAAGAATTGTGTGAATTTATATGTAAAAAGGCTTGCTTTTTGTTTTTTTCTTTTTCAAAATGTAAATACTTTAATTGTGGGAAGGTTATTAAATTCAACTAAGAAGAGGGTTTTACTTGCGATTCCAACTTTTTTGGATCCTGAGGTTCCGGGACAAAAGCTGTATGGCCCTATTGCGCAGATCATTGAAAAGAATAATTTTGATGAAGTTATTTTGTTAGGTCTGCAATGTTGGCGTTTGAATGCATTTTTAACCGAACAATTTATTCAGGAAAAATTTCCTAAAATTAGAATTAGGCGGCATATTTTACCTATAAAAAATATCACAGATTACAATGAAGTGTTTTACAATATAAAGCCGGTTTTAGATTCCTATGAAATGTGGTTAAAGATGGAGTGTAGGGAACCTGTTTTCCTTTTGCCTCCAGCTTTTTGTGATCGTTTGCTAGATTGTTGGCTGTTATTAACGACAGCACTTAATATGAAAACGCGCATTTGTCAGATAGAGCCACATTATTCTATGGAGGGGGTTTACCTTCAAAATTCGGAAGATCAAAATTTAGATTGGGTTGAGGAAAATACAGTTGAATTTAAGGATGCATGGGTAGATGAAAAGAAGGCGGTTGTTTTGTCGAAAAAACAGCTAGCTTTTATCCGGGATATTTTGCAGGAAAATAAGAGTTTTTGTCTGTACTTAGCTGATAAAGGTCTAAATCGAATTCTAGTTAATACGTTGTCCGAATACGTTAGATATCAAGGTACAAGATATTTGAACATTGAATGCGATGCAATTCCAGAAGAAATTATTAATTCGATTTTATGGGGATATCGCAAAACCATTGAGGATGAAAAAGTTATTCAACGTAAAGGTCTTTTGACGCGTTTGCAGAATGGATGGATTACGTTATCTCAGTGTGATCGGTTACCTTCATCAACACGAGAAGCTTTGTCAGATTTTGCCTTGGACTGCGGATCGCATTGCTTGGTGGGCATTTCAGGTGACCCGAGAAGTTGCATTCCAAATGTGCCTATGTATACTTTTCCGTGTGGGTTATAATGTGTTTTTATAATAAGTTTTCAATGAAATCTTTGTAATTTTCAGGTTGTTTTGAAGCTAGTTGTAGTTTTGTTCCATTAATAATGTGAAAGCTTTCATGCGTGTCCATAGGAGTTAAAATCAAAAAGCCTTCTTCAGTTATGCCTTCGAAGATGCCTTCTACCCATACATGTTTATCCTCATCGAAGATAACAACGTTATAATTTAAATACAACCAAAGTTCTTGGCAACTTTTAAAGAATCGATCGGCCCCTATTCGATTGTACCAATGCAAATTTCTAATAAAAAAATCGGAAAATGCTTGAACGTCTTCATGTATTTCTTGCAAAGAATATGGGGATTTTTTGTCTAAAAGTACATTTAGAGACGTTGTTGGTTGAGGTATTTGTTTAAAATCTTCTTTTTTCAGGTTGTAATTAAGACCTATCCCAATAGTAATCCAAAAACCTTTGTCCCAAGGTCGGATGTAAGTTAAGCAACCGCCCATTTTTTGGCCATCTATAAAGATATCATTAGGCCACTTTAATTGAAAATTAAACGTATTTCCAGTAATTTTTCTTAAATGCTGGCAAGCTGTGATAGCAGCAAGTTGAGCAAAAGGTAGCATTTTGTCAGCTAAAAAAATTAAATTGATATGAAAATCTGTGTGTGGCGAGTACCAGATTTGATTGTGAGAGCCGTATCCATGGGTTTGTTTGTCAGCAAAAATGACGATGAGGCGATTTTTTTCCATGCGATGCTCCCAGGATGCATTTATAGCAAAGCTATGAGTAGATTCTAAGTTTTGAAAAAAACAAATCTCTATTTGTGAGGATTGGGGATTGAAAAAATCAATATTAGGGTTAGCATCAGGCATTGAGTTGTTCCTTTAGTTGTTTCCGATAGTTGTACAAAGTTTCCATGTTTTTTTCAGCACCTATCGGTTTTAAATGATAAAATTGTTGCGATTCATCCCAATAACTTTGTCCAGAAACATTGGCTTCGTAATCGTGACTGTATTTGTAAATATCATCACGATGTAAGGGAGTTTGTTGTAAAGCGTTGGGTACTTTTTGTAAATGCCCAGCGGCAACATAATCATGAGCTGCATTCCAGGCGTTATACGCACTGTTGCTTTTGGGGGCCAAAGCTAAAAAAATGGTTACATGAGAAAGATTAATAGCGCATTCAGGCATGCCAATTTTTTCACATGCTGAATAAGCCGATGTCGCTAAGTTTAACCCTCTTGAGTCAGCAAGACCTACATCTTCTGAAGCTAAAATAATCAATCTTCTTGCGATAAAAAGAGGATCTTCTCCTCCTTTAAGCATCCTAGCAAGCCAATAAATAGCGGCATCTGGATCGCTTCCGCGAATACTTTTTATAAAAGCAGAAATAAAATCATAGTGATCGTTTTCACGAGCATTATAATTTTCTTTCCAATGAGAAAGTTCATTTTTTACTTGTTGTTCATCTAAAGTGCTACCGATAGGGATACTAAGGCATAAAAATTCTAGTAAATTAAGCCCACGTCTTAGATCACCATTGGCAATTCGAGCGATTTCTTTGAGAATGCACGGTGGTACTTGGACATGTAAATTACCTAAACCACGAAAATTATCGTTAAGGGCGCATGTTAGTGCTTGTTGAATGTCATCAGAATTTAAACCATTAAGCTCAAAAATATAGCTTCGACTAAGCAACGGAGGAATGATATAAAAAGCTGGATTATGTGTAGTTGCACCAATAAGTTGTATGCGACCTGTTTCGCATAATGGAAGCAATACATCTTGTTGAGATCGATTGAATCTGTGGATTTCATCGATAAATAAGATGGATTGTCCATGACTTTGTTCGGCTTGATAGATCTTATTGCGAAGATCGCTTATATTAGAAAGGACTGCATTTAAGGGTATAAGCTTTTTTTTGAGATGTTTGGCAATCAGATGAGCTAAGGTTGTTTTTCCACAACCCGGAGGTCCATACAGTAAAACATTGCCATTCCCACTATTTTTTAACCAATTTTGAAACGCGCTTTTTGCAGATAACAGATGAACTTGCCCTACAACTTCCTCTAAAGATTGAGGACGCATGCGTTCGGGTAATGGTGCTCGAATCTTGAAGTTTTCTTCATTAGGTTCGTTTTGAGAAAACAAAGATTGAGTTCCATCAGACATAATTAATATCTAGGTTGTCCGTTTTTAATCCACAGACAACTTTGGAGTATAGTATCTTCTTCGTTTTTAATCATAAGTTCGCTGTTGGGATTGAATATATGGCTTATAAGTGCAAACAAATTGGCAGCTAATACTTGAGATGCTGATGTAGCTACTTTACGTTCCCAGTAACCTTCCCCTAATAATTGAACCCCATTGCCAGTAATTGTATTTTCTCCTAAAGTTAAACCTTCTGTGTTACCACCTGCTTCTACCGCAAGATCAACAACCACACTGCCTTTTTTCATCGATGCTAACATGTGTTGATTGATGATCAAAGGGGCTTTACGTCCAAACACTTTAGCCGTTGTAATAACGATATCTGAATGTGCACAGGTAGCCGTCATAAGCTCACGTTGACGTTGAAGTTGTTCTTCTGTTAAAGCTTTGGCATATCCTT
Source organism: uncultured Opitutales bacterium (assembly GCA_934691225.1). Taxonomy (GTDB): domain Bacteria; phylum Verrucomicrobiota; class Verrucomicrobiia; order Opitutales; family UBA9783; genus UBA1183. Next base: position 317,989 of record CAKUSQ010000001.1, on the reverse strand, counting down.
GTTGTGTGCTTTCTGTTTTGCCCAAATCAATTTTTACAAATTTAGCTCCCAATGAATTTACTTGTTCTTCAACTTCAGCACGCGTATCGAAGGCTTCAACGCGAGCACCTAAGCGTTTAGCTGTTGCAATTGCTTGCAAGCCTGCTACACCAGCACCGATAACAAACACACGGGCAGCTTGCAATGTTCCTGCGGGTGTAACCATCATTGGAATAGTTTTAGTTAGATGTTGGATACCTTGAATCACAGCCACGTAACCCGCTAAACTGGATTGAGAACTTAACGCATCCATCTTTTGGGCAAACGATGTCCTAGGTATACGTTCTAAACTGATAACATTGCTTTTTTGTTTTTTAAATGCTTTTAACGCTTCAGGATAGCGAAATGCATCAAAAAAACTTATATGCCATGCATCATTTTTTAAAAGAGTAATTTCCTCAACATTAAGTGGTTGTACATGTAAAATAATGTCAGCTGTTTTAAAAGCTTCAGCACGCGTTTCGTTTGAAATAATTTGCGCACCCGCTTGTATGTAATCATTATCTGAAAACAAACTCTTCGTTCCAGCGCCGTTTTCTACTAGGATTTTAAATCCATTTTTTACAAATTGCTTAACCGTATCAGGTGTTACAGCAATTCGCGTTTCCTTTTCGTTTTCTCTAGGAACAAAAATCTGCATAATTTTAATAAATACACCCGATAAATGTTTTTCAATCTATTTATCAAAATAATTTAAATAAACTATCTGTATGGATTTATTTTTTTAAAATTTTGATAAAACAGAGGAGTAGTTTCTTGTTCAATTGCTAAATGACATGAACATTTTATTTCATTTGATTCTATTTTCGTTTTGTCTCATGAATAACTAACATCCGTTTTAAAATTCTTAATAGCGATTTATTACCCACCTGTTTTTTCTTATTTTAATTTTTTATTCCTTTTGAAAATAAGACAAATTTAAACGTATATTTATTTAAAAAAGGGAAAACTTTATCTAAAAAATTAACTAATTTGGCGGTTAAATTTGTTCCTATGATATACTTTGAAAATGGGACTATAAATGCAAAAGTGCCATAAAAATTTACTTCAGTTCGTTCAAAACATTTTTTAATGGAATCTATAGTTTCTTTTTTAGAAATTCCTAAAAGAGTTTTTTTGGTTCTTTTTTTCAATAAATAACTGAGCCTTCTTTTTTGAATTGTAAATTGGAGAATATCTGTAAGTATCAACCGCGATAAAACAATCATTAGGTTTCAACATATAAATTGCATAAAAAGGTATCTAGATTTATGCAAGACAAACTTCCTGACATACAAATAACATCGAATTCTTTTTCAGGTAATTGAAGTGTTTCAATATCTGCTGCTTGAAAAGTTAGATTATCGCAACCATTTTTATATGTTTGATGTTTTTTACAAATGCGTATACTTTCTTCTGGAATATCAAAAGCCTGTATATTCCCTTGAGTTATTTTAGCAATATCAAATGAAAATTCTCCCATACCACAACATAACTCAATTGAATTGCTTAAAATAACTTAGATATTTGTGGTAAAGTGCTTTAAGGTATTCAGGGTAAATGTTAGATCATGAACTGTAATGTGCACTTTTGGCTATTTGGTTATAATGAATTCTTTCTTTTAATTTATAGTTTGTGGTCATTGTTTTTGAAGAATAAAAGTAAATTGCCAAGCTAGCTTTTGTAAACCAGGAATTTTTAAAAATATGCTATCTAAAAAATTGCCAATTTTCAGAAAAATTTGAAATAAAATCTTATGTTTAAAAAGAAAAGCTGATGGAATAGCAAATAAATGCCAATATTTTACCTCTTTTACAACAAAACCGACTTCTTTAGCTATATCAAAAGCTTTTGGGGTAAGTATATGGTGTGTTTCATATTCGGTTCGCATATTTGGTGTTCTATTTCTGTACCATTGTATGATAGGATTTATTCCCAAAGCTTCGCAGCAAAAGACAAGTCCACCTTTATCGCAAATACGATATAATTCTTTAAAAGCTGATTTTAAATTGAGATGATGTAACATTTCTGAACATAAAATAACATCTATAGAATTGTCGGGTAATTCTGTATTTTCGCAATCACCTTGAACAAAATAAACCTTGCTTTTAGTTTTTATGTTACTTGCTTTATCTTGACATATCTTCACGCTTTCTGGTGAAATGTCTAAACCAATTAAGATTCTTGGGGAAGAATTTTTCAGCACATCTTCAGAATGCCGACCTTCGCCGCAAGCATAATCTAAAAATACTTTTCCAATTACATGTTCTCTTAGCCATTTTCTTACATAATCTTTACTTTTTTTTGTAATTTTATAAAATTTTAAATTGCTTTGTGTATCAGGATTAGAAGTTATTGCTTCATCACTTCTAATATAATCATGAAAAGAAGCTTCTTCTTTCTTTCTGTTTGCTAAATTGTCAAACCATGCATTATCTTTAATTGCTGGACGAGAATCTAGATGTTTATCAATATTATTGTTAATCATTTGTAAGAATCCTTTGTTTTTTGGTAAATATAACCCTCTTCATCATTTGTAGTAGAAGTGTTTAATGGTAGCATAAAACAACATTTAAAAAGTAATTTTGTATGTTGTAATCATTTTAATGGTTTTATCTACATCTATCTTAAATTCACGATATGAAAAGTTATAACGAAAATATGGCATACTCATAATAATGTAAGAAATATTGAGATGTTTCTATAAAAAATCAACCTTTTTGTTATATTTTTATGTCATATTGGCACAAGTGTGTCAGAAAAATGTGCCATGTTGGCACAAATTTTGTCTTTTGTTGTTTAAAATAGGTTACGTTTGTTAGAATTTATGCGGTTTTTAAAAATTGGCATGATTTTTGCACAATACAGAGGTATATGAATAAAGTAACAGGAAAAGTTTTAGGAATAGATCTAGGAACGACAAATTCGTGTATGTCGATCATGGAGGGAGGGGAGCCCGTTGTCATTCCTAATGCCGAAGGTGCGCGTACAACGCCGTCAATTGTCGCTTTCACAAAAAGTGGTGAGCGTTTAGTAGGACAAGCGGCGAAGCGGCAAGCCATTACAAATCCAAAGAATACGATATTCTCGGCAAAACGTCTTATTGGACGAAAATTTAAAGAAGTTCAAGATACATTGAAGCATTTGCCTTATAAAGTAGTTGAAGGTAAAAATGGTGATGCTTGGATTGAATGTCAGGTAGGTGATAAAACAGAACAGTTTGCTCCGGAACAAATTTCGGCTATGGTTTTGTCGAAGTTAAAGGCAGATGCGGAAGCTTATTTAGGAGAAACCATAAAGCAGGCAGTAATTACGGTACCAGCTTATTTTAACGATTCACAGCGTCAGGCAACCAAAGATGCAGGTGCAATTGCAGGATTGGAAGTGTTACGTATTATCAATGAGCCAACAGCTGCATCGTTAGCGTATGGTTTGGATAAGAAAAAAGATGAAACCATTGCTGTGTTTGACGTAGGAGGTGGAACATTTGATATTTCTGTTTTGGAAATTGGTGATGGCGTCTTTGAGGTAAAAGCTACCAATGGTGATACATTATTAGGTGGTGATGATTGGGATGAGTCTATTATTCGCTGGTTGGCAGATTCGTTTAAGCAGGAGAATGGCATTGATTTAACCAAAGATCCTATGGCACGTCAGCGTTTAAAAGAAGAAGCTGAAAAGGCAAAAATTGCATTATCTTCCGCACAAGAAACCGATATCAATTTACCATTTATTACCGCAGATGCAAGTGGACCTAAACATTTAAATGTACACTTAACGCGTGCTAAATTAGAGCAAATTTGTGATCCTCTGTATGAACGGTTAAAGCAGCCATTTTTTGCTTGTTTGAAAGATGCTGGAATTGATGCTCATACTATTGATGAATTGGTTTTGGTAGGTGGTATGACACGTTCACCGAAAGTGGTTGAAATTGCGAATAGTTTGGCAGGTAAACCGGCACATAAGGGTGTAAATCCGGATGAGGTCGTTGCTGTTGGAGCTTCAATTCAAGGTGGAGTGCTGAAAGGAGAAGTTAACGATGTATTGCTGTTGGATGTAACGCCACTTACATTGGGTATTGAAACTGCGGGAGGTATTTCAACCCCTATGATTGATCGTAACACAACGATACCTACAAAAAAATCGCAGACATTTTCTACTTTCGCAGATAATCAAACCGCAGTTGATATTCATGTTTTGCAGGGAGAACGTTCATTGGCTAAAGATAATAAAACATTGGGAATGTTCCGTTTGGAAGGTATCCCTATGGCGCCACGTGGTGAACCAAAGATTGAAGTAACCTTTGATATAGATGCAAGTGGTATTTTGCATGTAACAGCCAAGGATGTTGCGACAGGTAAAGATCAAAGAATTACGATTTCAGGTTCTTCAGGGTTATCGGAGGAAGAAGTTGAACATTTACGCAAAGAAGCTGAACAATTTGCTGATCAAGATAAAAAAGAACGTGAACATGTAGAAGTGTTCAATCGTTTAGATAACTTGGTTTATCAGGCTGAAAAGCAAATGAAAGAATTTGGAGATAAATTGCCGGCTGATAAAAAAGAAACTTTAAGTGCAAAGTTGGAAAGTACAAAGAAGGCGTTGGAAGATAAGTCGGTAGATTTGGAGACTTTGAAAGCCAAAGAAACGGATTTATTGGAAGCATTGCAGGAAATCGGTAAGGCGATGTATGGTAATGCTAATGCAACGCCTGAACAACCGCAACCGGAACAACCTAAAGCTGAGAAAAAAGCGGATGGAAATGTGGTTGACGCTGATTTTGAAGTTGTCGATGATGGAAATAAGAAATAATTTTTAACCTTAAATAGAAAGAAGTTTATGTCAGTAAAAATTCAACCTATTGGAGACCGTGTTTTGGTTAAGATGGTCGAAGATGCAGAACAGATCAAAGGAGGAATCATCATTCCTGATTCTGCTAAAGAAAAACCACAAGAAGCAGAAGTTATTGCTTTGGGTACGGGAAAGCTGGATAAAGAAGGTCGTTCGATTTCTTTTCAGGTCAAAGCAGGGGACCATGTTTTAATCAGCAAATATGGTGGAACAGAAGTCAAATTCGGCGATGAAAAATATACTTTGTTGCGCGAAGATGATATCTTGGGAATTATTAATAAATAAGGAAAATTATGTCAGCAAAAACTTTACATTTTGACGAAGTAGCTCGTAAAAAAATTTTAACAGGTGTTACAACTTTAGCTAAGGCTGTAAAAGTAACGTTAGGACCTAAAGGCCGTAATGTTCTTTTAGAGAAAAAATTTGGTGCGCCGACAATTACCAAGGATGGTGTGAGTGTTGCCAAAGAAGTTGAATTGAAGGATCCATTTGAAAACATGGGTGCTCAAATGGTTCGTGAAGTTGCATCAAAAACGGCAGATAATGCAGGTGATGGAACAACAACCGCAACCGTATTGGCAGAAGCTATCTATCGTGAAGGTTTGAAAAACGTTACCGCCGGTGCTAACCCTATATTTTTAAAGCGCGGAATTGATAAAGCCGTTGCAGCAGCTGTAGCTGAATTGGCTAAAAATAGTCGTGCCGTTAGCAATCGTGAAGAAATTCGCCAAGTGGCTACCGTATCTGCTAACTGGGATGCTGAGATCGGTAATATCATTGCCGATGCTATGGATAAAGTCGGAAAAGATGGAACCATCACAGTAGAAGAAAATAAAAGCATTGAAACAACCTTAGATGTTGTTGAAGGAATGCAGTTTGATAAAGGTTACATCAGCCCTTATTTTGTGAATAATTCAGAATCAATGGAATGCGTTTTAGAAGATGCTTTCATTTTGATTTATGAGAAAAAGATTAGTAATTTGAATGATCTTTTGCCTTTATTGCAAAATGTTGCTAAAACAGGGAAACCTTTTTTGTTAATTGCAGAAGACATTGAAGGTGAAGCTTTAGCTGCTTTGGTGGTTAATAAGCTTCGTGGAACGTTGAATGTTTGTGCTGTTAAAGCTCCAGGTTTTGGTGATCGTCGTAAGGCAATGTTGGAAGATATCGCTGTATTAACCGGTGGTCGTTGCATAACAGAAGATTTGGGCATTAAATTGGAGAATGTTCAATTGGATGATTTAGGTCGTGCAAAGCGTGTAACCATTGATAAAGAAAATACAACGATCGTTGAAGGTTCTGGAAAAACAGAGGATATACAAGCTCGCTTAAAACAGATCCGTCATCAAATCGAGGAAAGTTCTTCCGATTACGATAAGGAAAAGTTGCAGGAACGTTTAGCAAAATTGGCTGGAGGGGTAGCTGTTGTTCACGTAGGTGCTACGACTGAGCCTGAGATGAAAGAAAAGAAAGCGCGTGTAGAAGATGCTTTACATGCAACGCGTGCTGCGGTTGAAGAAGGTATTTCAGCGGGAGGGAGTGTAGCATTGCTTCGTACAGCTAAAGCGATTGAAGCGCTTCAGTTGAAGGATGAAGAAGCTGTAGGTGCTCGCATTGTTCGTCAAGCGATTGAAGCTCCTTTGCGTCAGTTGTGTGAGAATGCAGGTGTTGAAGGTGCCCTTGTTGTTAGTGAGGTTTTGAGCCATGAAGGAGCTTATGGTTACAACGTTGCTACAGGTACCTATGAAGATCTGTTGAAGGCGGGTGTTGTAGATCCAACTAAAGTTACACGTACAGCGCTTCAAAATGCTGCATCTGTTTCGGGATTGTTGTTGACGACAGAGTGTATGATTGCAGAAGTTCAAGAAGATAAACCAGCAGCTCCAGCTCCTGATATGGGTGGTATGGGCGGCATGGGTGGAATGATGTAATCCTGTGTTGTTGTAACAATAATGAGCAAAAAGGAATAGTTATATTCCTTTTTGTTTTTTTATAGTTATGATGAATTAATAAATAAAACCTCTACAATGGCCTTTGATATAAAGGCATTGACAATTTTTGAGAGAAATATTTATCTAGGATTATGAAGATTGCTTTAAGTATTCTCAAATATTATATTTCTGTTCCAAGTAATCCAGAAGAAGTGGCTGCAGCTTTTATTCATTTAGGTTTTGAAATTGAGGGAACAGAAAAACTGGGTTATTGTGGTGAAGGGCCATTGGTGGTTGGCCAAGTTATTGAGAAGGTGAAGCATCCGGATTCGGACCATTTAAGTGTTTGCAAGGTAAATGTTGGGCAACAAGACCCCTTACAAATTGTATGCGGTGCATCGAATTTTACGGTAGGTGATATTGTTCCTGTGGCTTTGGAAGGTGCGAAATTAGGTGATATTATTTTAAAGAAGACGCGCATGCGGGGGGTTGAATCCTGCGGTATGATGTGCAGTGCGAGCGAGTTAGGATTAACCTCAGGAGAAAGTTCTGGATTATATATTTTAAACGATTTAAAACCAACTATCGGTACTCCTTTAGAGCAGCTTTTTTCTGAAAAGAGAGATGTTGTTTGGGATATTTCAGTGACTTCAAATCGAGGTGACTGTTTATGTTATTGGGGATTGGCGAGAGAGTTGAGTGCATTTTTTAATCTTCCTTTAAATACGGTAGAAATAAACGAAAACTTTGATGTAAGTAATGATTTTGCGACAGTAACATCTGCAGATTGTGATTATTTTTCGGGTTGTTTAATTGAAGGAGTTGAGGTAATGCCTAGTACGGAAGCAATCCAGAGTTTTTTGCAGAAGTCGGGATTACGAGCTATTAACAATGTAGTGGATGTTACTAATTGTGTTTTATTGGAACAAGGACAACCATTGCATGCTTTTGATGCGGATCAAATTCATGGTTCATTGAAAATTAGAAAAGCTTATCAAGGCGAAGAACTGGTTACCTTAGATGGGCAAAAGCGTGTACTTGATGAAGATATGTTGGTGGTAGCCGATGAAGCTCACGCATTATCAATTGCAGGTGTTATGGGTGGAGCATCAAGTGAAATAAAATCAACAACACGACGTATTTTTATTGAATGTGCGCATTTTTCAGCGAATTCAATTCGCAAAACTTCGCAAAAATTGAACCTGTCGAGCGATAGTTCTTATCGTTTTGAACGGTTTGTTGATAAGACAAATGCTTCGAAAGCTTTAGCGCAAGCACTTCAATTGTTAAGAAAAACAAATTCGGGTCTTAAGGTTGTAAAGTATGTATGTTTAGGCAAAGATGAAATTGTTCCGCGCGTTTTAGATGTGGATTTTAATAAAGTTAAAAAAATCTTAGGTTTTGAAATTTCAGGGGATATTTTTAAACAAACATTAGAAAAGTTAAATTTCTTGTTTGTTGTATATAAACCTGACTTCTTTAAAGTAACGGTTCCGGTCTATCGTGATGATGTAACGCAGGTTGCAGATTTGGTTGAAGAATTTATTCGTTTGTGGGGAACGGATAAGATCCCGACGAAACAACCGGATGGAGTGGCTTGTGAGGTTGAAGATGCAGTTGAAAATAAGCTTCGTGATAGTCACGCAGCTATTCTTTCAAATGCAGGATTTTATGAGTGTTATACAGATACGTTGCAGCCTCGTACTTGGTATGAAGGTTTTTTACCAGATGAACAACTTCGTGTTTTAACGCTAACAAAACCTTTGAGTGCAGAACACGCTTGTTTACGATTTTCTTTAGTGCCTGGATTGATAAATTGTTTATGTGAAAATTGGCATCATGGTAATGCCGTTGAGCGTTTATTTGAGACAGGGCGTATTTTTAAGGTGAATCGCAATGGGCAGTTGTGTGAAATGTTGGCAACCGCGTTTGTGTTTTGTCCGTCAACAGAGCGTCAGTGGATGAAAACAACGAATTTTAATTTTTATGAAGCACAAAATTATGTTCGTTCTTTAATCGTTGCGAGCGGTATGCAGGGTTCGGTTGTACAGACAGCTACCATGACGCCTATACCTTTATGGCAAGATAACTATTCTGGTAAAATAGGTTTGTGGGAACAGAGAGGTTTTGAAGCTGATTTAGGATATTTGAATCTAAATTTTACACAGCAATGGTTTAAAAATGAAATTGTTTTTGCAGCTGAGTGTATGTGGTTGCCAGAAAGGATTCGTTTGAAATCGGATAAAACGTTTTCTGCTTATTCAGAATGCCCATCAGTTATGAAAGATATTGCCTTGTGGGTTCCGAAAACAGTTTTAGGTGAAGAGGTTCGGCAGGTGATCATTAAATCGTTGAAAAAACTAGTAAAAAATCCGGTTCAGGTTCAGGAAGTTCGTTTGTTTGATGTTTTCTACGATGAACAAAATTTACTGAAGAAAAGTCTCGCATTTACGATTGTTTTTGGTTCAAATAGTGGTACCCTCACGGAAGAGACAGTAAGTCCGATTTTCGAAGCATTGCAGGAAATGCTCGAAAAAAATTATGATTATCAAGTAAGGAAGCAAAATTTATGAGCGAACAAATGTTGCCTATTGATCATTTAGCTAAATTAGCGCGTATTCAATTGTCAGAAGAAGAAAAGAGCAAATTGAAGCAACAATTGCAGTCAATTGTCGGATATTGTTCAAAAGTTGCATCTGTGGATGTATCGGATCTGGAACCTATGGTTCATTCTTTTGAGCATGATGCCAACATTTGGGCTGAGGATGTCCCAGCAGAAAAGGTTTCAGTGGATTATCTATCTCAAAATGCGCCTGAAATGAAAGAAAATCAAATTGTTGTACCGAAAGTTTTGTGATGAAGGATTTAATATTTCAATCGTTAGATGAACTCATTGTTGGGCTTAAAAATAAAGTCTTTTCGTCAGTTGAGTTGACACAAGCGTATATTCAACGTACTAAGGAAATAGATGAAGATTTAAAAGCTTTTTTAAGTTTTGATGAGGTTAAAACGTTAAAGGAAGCAGAAGCTTCAGATGAGCGTCGAGCCAAAGGGCAGTGTTTGAGCGATTTGGATGGAATTCCAGTAGGGTTAAAGGATATATTTGCAGAGAAGAATCAACCTTTGACGTGTGGTAGTCGAATTTTAGAGAAATTTGTAAGCCCTTATGATAGCACAGTTGTAAAGCGCTTGAAAGCTTCAGGAATGGTTCTGTGGGGACGTCTTAATATGGATGAATTCGCGATGGGTTCTTCATCTGAAAATTCAGCATTTCAAGTAACCTGTAATCCGTGGGATTTAGAACGAATTCCAGGAGGTAGTAGTTCAGGAAGTGCAGCTTCAGTAGCAGCTGGAGAAGTCCCTTTGTCGTTGGGAACGGATACAGGAGGTTCTATTCGGCAGCCTGCAGCTTTGTGTGGAATCGTTGGAATGAAACCTACGTATGGACGTATCAGCCGTTATGGTATTGTTGCCTACGCGAGTTCATTGGATCAAGCGGGGCCATTTGCAAGAAGTGTGACAGGGGTTGCGCGTTTGTTGCAAATTTTGTGTGGATCGGATGCTAAAGATGCTACGAGTGCACGACGTTCAGTTCCTGATTTTTTAGTTGAGATGGAAAAGTCTCGTTCTAAAAAGTGGGTGCTTGGAATTCCTGAAGAATATTTTGGTGAAGGTCTAGATCCTGAAATTCGTCATTCAATTGAGGCTGCTATTGATTTTTACAAGCGTCAGGGGTACATAATAAAGCCGGTACATTTGAAATCAATGGAATATGCAGTCCCAGTTTATTATATTGTAGCTACGGCTGAAGCATCCTCTAACCTGGCTCGTTACGACGGAATTCGTTATACTTATCGCAGTCCTCATGCGCATACGGTAGGTGATGTGTTTGATTTATCACGCAGCGAGGGTTTTGGTGATGAAGTGAAGCGGCGTATTCTTTTAGGAACTTATGTATTAAGTAGCGGTTACTATGATGCTTTTTACGGTAAAGCACAGAAGGTTCGTCGGCTTATTTACAATGATTTTATGGAGGTGTTCAAGGAAGTAGATGCAATCTTGACACCTACATCGCCGGTTTTAGCCTTTAAAAAAGGTGAACGTACTGCAGATCCTTTAGCTATGTATCTGAGTGATATTTATACAATTTCAGTTAATTTAGCAGGATTGCCTGGAATTTCTTTGCCATGTGGTTTTTCAAAATCAAATTTGCCGATAGGAATGCAATTGATAGGCCGTCCATTTGATGAGTGTACAATTTTATCGATCGCACAGTTATTTGAATCGCAGCATTCATTTTCTAAACAAACCCCTCAACTTTGAACGATTATGGATAAATACGAAGTTGTTATTGGACTAGAAGTTCACGTCCAATTGAATACAAAAACTAAACTTTTTACGCAAGTTCCATATCATTATGGTGAACCGCCTAACACCTTGGTGGATGAAGTTGTTTTAGGTTTGCCAGGAACTTTGCCGGTACTTAATAAGGCAGCCATTTTAAAAACAGTTGAAGTAGGTTCTGTGTTTGGGTGCAAAATTGCTCGTAAATGTAAGTGGGATCGGAAAAATTATTTTTATCCCGATGCTCCAAAAAATTATCAGATTTCTCAATTTGACCAACCTTTGTGTTTAGGTGGTTTTGTTGAAATTGAATTAGAAGGACCTGCACGAAATATTCAAGGAGTTCATCGTAAAGTTGCGTTAAATCGTATCCATTTAGAGGAGGATGTTGGAAAATTAACACATTTTAATGACGAATCTTGGATTGATTTTAATCGGGCTGGAACACCTTTAATCGAGATTGTTTCAGAGCCTGACATGCATTCTACCGCTGATGTTTTTGCGTATTTAAAATCGTTAGAGATGCATTTAAAATACATAGGTGCATCGAACTGTGATATGGAAAAAGGTCAGATGCGATGTGATGCAAATATCAGTATTCGTCCCATTGGCGCAACACATTTAGGAACAAAAGTTGAGTTAAAAAATTTGAATTCTATATCTGGAGTTTGCAACGGTGTTGCACATGAAATTCAGCGACAGATTGCACTTGTGGAATCAGGAGGGCATGTAGAACAAGAAACGCGACGTTGGGATGCTGAGAAAAATGAAAGCTACACCATGCGGTCAAAAGAAGATGCACATGATTATCGTTATTTTACAGATCCTGATCTGTGTCCCATTGTTTTATCTGAAGAGATGATAGCTGAGCAAATTAAACAAGTACCTGAATTGCCTTTTGCTAAACAAGAACGTTATTTGTCCCAGTTAAAATTGCCTTATACGGTTACTTCAGTGATTTGTTACGATAGGCATTTGAGCGATTACTTTGAATCAGCATTGAAATTTTACGATAAAAATCCATTAGCAATCGCAAATTGGATCGCTAATGATTTGCTGAGAGAAATGTCCAATAGTGCAGATTTAACCTGGGAATCTTTAAAGGTTTTACCAGAATCAGTTGCACAATTAGTTAAGCTGATCGATGAAAAACTTGTTTCAAAACAAAGTGCTAAGGATGTGTTTTTAGAGATGTTTAAAACAGGTAAAACTCCGCAGTTGATCATTAAGGAAAAAGGCCTTGAAATGAAAGTTGATATAGAAGCTTTACGTAAAATGTGCGAAGAAGTTATTGCAGAGAATTCTAAACCTGTTGCTGAATTTCGTTCAGGTAAAGAAAAGGCTATCAATGTGTTGAAAGGGCAAATGATGCGCAAGACGCAAGGTAAAGCTCCGATTGATGTGATAGATCAGATCTTGTTAGATTGTTTAAAATAACAAAATATTTAATAATGATAGAAAGGACTTGAAAAAGTCCTTCTTTTTTTAGCTAAATGATTTTATCATTTGCTTCGAGTTAAAATTTTTATTAAAATAAGCACATTGAGTTGTGTTTGTGATGAAATCAAAAATTTTCTTTTTCGTAATTTTAAATACTTTGTGTGATATATGGAGTTATGTACCTAAGAGTATAGAAGGTAAATATAAATTTGATCGAATAGATTATTTTTATTGTTATCCTTATTGGTTGAATACAACCATGCGGTCGAACTATGGTTCAGAGCAAAATGTACTAGAAGCATTTGCTCCAAGTGCCATGGTTGATACCAATGGAGTTTTGTTTGCAGTAACTTTATACAGTGTTAATTCGTCAGGGGCAGTTTTTAGGATTGGAAAATATGAACCTAGCGATGCTTCTATCAATACTTCCTCCATGGATCTTTATCCTTGGGAACGTGCGGGAGTAACTTTGGGTATGAAAGCAACGCCAAATTTAAATTCGTATGATACCGATGCTAGAATATTTAAAAATCAAATTTATAATGCATTTTGTCCTTGTTTAGCACAGGAAGTAAGTAGTTCAAATTATCTTTGTTTGTTTGCCTATTGCCCGCCGACTCGATTTATGGATGCTTCTTCAGATGTGGAAGGTTTTATGTATTTTGATTTAGAAAAAGCTTCTTTAAAAGTAGTTGATTCAGGATTTTACAAAGGGTCTGAAAACGCAATTTGTTGGTTGAATAGACTAAGGTGGTGTCGGGATAGTGATGCTTATAAATTTTATCCGCAGGTAGGGTCCTATCAGGCTTGGCATGCAAATGAAGTTGTTAATATGAGTTTTATTGTGCTTGAAGATTATGAGAGTTATGAAAAGGCGAGTTTTTATAAACAATTTAATAGATGGCAGAATAAATTGAGTATAAAGTGTTGTGAGGGTAATGTAACATGGTATGGAGGGGGACTTTCTATTGGTAATCGATATATAAAAAAAGGAGATAATGTTTATGGTATGTTTGTTATAGATGGTTATACCCCTTTATTAACCATGGAAGATACAAAAGGTAGTTGGATAAAAAAATCAATGAGTTGGAATTTTTTATATGTCGAAAAATATGAAAAAGGAGATTCTCATTCTACAACATACAATTATGATTTTTGTATTTTAGAAGCGAAGGATAGAACGAAAATTTGGTGTATTTTAGGTTTTTGTGCTACAGGACGGTATTCAAGTTTAAATAAGGAAGAGAATAGTAAATATAATTGGTCAGCAACGTATTGCAATTGGCCTACCGATAAATTATCACTTACACTTCGGTCTTGCAAACTAAACGATGGTAATACATTTACTGATTCACCTAGTTCAGATGCTGATTACATTCAAAATGTTATTTATACAACCGATATTCAAGGAGCCAGTGAAACAGCTGTTTCATCGACAAATACCACGAAAGAAGATAAGTATCGTTTTTATCTTAATACGCATAAAATTTGTATTTATGAGTCGCCGATAACCAAACATTCCTATATTATTTACGCATATTGTTATCCTGGAAAGACGAAACAGTTATTTTTGGGGTACGCATCTTTTGTGATCGATTCAGATTACAAAGTTCGTTTGTTAACGAAAACAGAATTTAAGGATGTTACAGGAAATAGTTTTGGTAATTTTACATCATGTTCGCGTATTATTTCTATGGATTGTAAAAATGGGCATTTGTGGATTACATTTATGAATGCTGATAGCAAATCTTACTATTATTTCCATATCAAAGCTTCGGATTTGGTAGGGGAATAATGTAATAATACGCTTGCGTTTCGTTGAATTTTTCATCGAAATTAAAAGTATGAAATTACCATCGGTTCTATTATTTGGACAAACCAATGTTGGAAAAAGTACGTTGTTTAATCGATTAACACGTTCAAAAGCTGCGGTTGTCTACGATCAGCCGGGAGTAACGCGCGATTTTATTTCAACGGAAGTTGATAATCTTTTTCAAGTTGTTGATAGTGGTGGTTTGTTTAGTCCCTGTGATGCTTTTACAAAATCGATAGAGAATCGTGTGTGGAATGCTGTGAATACCGCAGATGTAATTGTTTGGGTGTTGGATGGGCGTCGTGGTTTAACGCCTATGGATCGTGAATTATCTAATGCATTGCGTAAGTTAAAACAACCTCGTATTTTAGCGGTTAATAAGATTGATAATGATGTTGATGAGAGTCATTTAGCTGAATTTTACCGATTAGGTTGGAATGTTTTGATCCCTATTTCAGCAGAGCACAACAATAACATTGATTTACTGAAAGAAGCTATTCTTCAAAGTTTGCCTAATAAAAAAGAGGAAGAAGAAAGTGTTCCTTTGACAGCTCAATTTGCCCTAGTTGGGCGTCCAAATGTAGGGAAATCTTCTTTAACGAATGCTCTATTGAAGGAAGAACGTGTTTTGGTGAGTGATGTGGCGGGGACAACACGCGATGCGATTGAGTGTCCATTCACGTGGAAATTTAAAAGATCGGGTTTGGAACGTTTCGTTTTGGTAGATACAGCAGGTATTCGAAAACAAACCTCCGATGCGGTTGAATTTTACGCATCTGTTCGGACAAATGCTGCTTTAGCTAAGGTAGATATGGCGGTTATTTTGTTGGATATTTTAACAGGTCCAACAACCATTGATAAAAATTTAATCAATGAAGTACATACATTAGGCAAAGGTTGCATTTTGGTTGTTAATAAATGGGACATTGCTCGTGAAAAAATTGCAGAGGTAGGGAAAAATTGTGAAAAATTTCAAAAGACTTTTCTTGAAGAAATAAAAAAAGTTTGTGTTTTTACGGATGCACCAGTTGTATTTGTTTCTGCTAAAACGGGTGAGGGATTGGAAGGATTATTGAATCAGATCAAAGCGTTGCAAAAACGGTTGCAAACGAAAATAACTACCGGTGCCTTAAATCGTTTTTTTCAAAAAATACAGTTGCAAACACCACCTACTTCGTGTCATGGAAAACATTTTAAGATTTATTATGCTGTTCAAAGAGGTATTTGTCCGATAACTTTGAAAGTTTTTTGCAATCGTTTAGCATGGATGCCTCAAAACTATAAACGTTTTTTAGAAAATCATTTAAGGGAAAATTTTGATTTAGCGGGATGTCCTGTACAGTGGGATTGGGTGGAAAAACCTAAATCTACTTTTAATTCATTAGAAGACGAACGCAAAAGTTGATATTATGTCGCTTTTGGATGATTTTAATTCTTTTTTGCAACAACGAAATTATTCATCTTATACGCAAAGGGATTATTTAGATACTGTAAATTTGTGGTTAGAATTTGTGCAATCAAAAAAGTTACCTATAAATGATGGCCGCTATTTTGAAGTATTTTTACGTAATCGACAGGTGAGCACACGAACATTGAATCATGATTTATCAGCATTGAGAACGTTTTTTCGTTTTTTGGAGGAGTTTAAAAAAATTCCTATGCCAAGAGAAATTTTAGAAGTAAAACCAAAATTTGATTCAAAGTTACCTGTTTTTTTTACAGTTGATCAGATAAATTTGTTATTATCGGCGCCCGATAAACTGTTTTCGGAAGGCAAAATAGATGAGTTTTATTGGCGCCGCGATAAAGCTTTATTAGAATTGTTATACGGTGCTGGTATTCGTGTAGGTGAATTAGTTGCGTTGCGATGTTCTGATATAAATTGGTCACTGCGACAAATTCGTGTGTTGGGTAAAGGGAGAAAAGAGCGTGTTATTCCTATAGGTATTCCAGCTTTGGAAGCGTTGAAACAATTGCATGCGATTCAAAATGTACCTGTGTTAATTCCTCGTAAAGATGGAGGTGCATTGACGGTACGTTCAGTTCAATTGTTGATAAAAAAATATCTGTGTGCGTCGAAACTACCATTAACTATGACACCACACAGTTGTCGTCACAGTTATGCAACTCATATGTTACAAAATGGTGCAGATGTTCGTGCGGTTCAAGAATTATTGGGACATGCAAAACTTTCAACAACGCAGAAATACACGCATGTTAATATTCATTTTTTGCAAAAGATTTATAATCAATCGCATCCTCAAAAATAAAACTTATTTTGAATGTTTACCTTTGATTTCTGGCGGAGAGAGAGGGATTTGAACCCTCGAAGCCCTTTTTGAGAACTTACCTTCTTAGCAGGAAGGCGCTTTAGACCACTCAGCCATCTCTCCAAAGTATATTATTATCAAACCAATAATATAAAAAATGTCAATGAAGAATTATTCAGAATCGTAAAAACCAGGTATCAATCGGTCAAGTGTTTTTATCAAATCGTCAATTTCTTCTTTATCTTCGCTTTTAAGTTTTATTATTACTTTATCACCTTTATTAGCACCGAACAACATCAATTCAAAAAGACTTTTTCCGTCTGTTGTACGTTTAGAACGTGGATGGAAAAGTTCAACCCAAACGCTTGGATGTCCTACAATGGTGCGCGTAATAAGTGCACAAGGGCGTGCGTGCCAACCTTGTTCACTGCAGATAGTGTATTCCTTTATAACTTCCATTAAAAGCAATGTTAAGAGAAGAGTAAGTAGAAGTTCTTGAAAAATCAATATTTTAATTTACTTTTTTGGGAAAAGAAACAAAAATGATATAATGCAAATTATGAGGCATGTACTGTGGGGAAGTGTTTTTTGTGTTAATGCATTGTTGTTAGGTTTTTTTAAGGGTTCCGTTGCGATTGACACAGAAGTCTATGACCGAGGTTGTGAAATTGGCAAACGTAGTTTGTCGACATTTTGTGAAGGTGGGATTCGTGGAGATCGTTTAGGGATTTATGGAAATTTAGAAGGTCATGTTCCATTGCGAGGGAGAGATATTTTTAAAAATCGTTGGATTTTTTCAGGTGGATTATTGCGAAAGTTAACGCCACATTTTACGTTTGATGTCGGTGGTCGACATACGGTTTTGCAGCATGATAATAGTGCACTATGTAATCAATGGTTTGAAATGTATGCAGGTGTGCGTTCTGATTTATTAATGACGCCGCAAATATATTTGTTTTTAGACAAGAAGCACAAACAATGGTGTGTAGAATGTCGTTGGGGGTACGATTTTGATTTATCGATATTTGATTTTAAGCGTTTAAAATTAAGTTGGAACAATAAAATTGGCTTTTTGGAAGCAAAACGTCCTTATGGTCACCATGGAAATGAGTTGAACCGAAGATATCATTATAAATATGTGGAGATGAACTTTTGGCTGAAAAAAGAAGTTGAAAAATTAGGGCATTTTTATTGTGGCCCAACCTTTGTGTATAATACGGGAGGTACACAACCTTGGACGATTGTTAATGCGAAAACATATCGTTCACATTTTTGTGGATTGAATTTTGGATTTTCTTTGGAATTTTAAATGAAAAATTATGAAGAAGGATTTATTGACGAAGCTTAAATTTTAATTTAGTTTTAGGTGAATCCTAAAAAATGTTTGTCAAGTTAAGTAATAAGGAAAATTTACCTAAATTTTTGATATGAATTCAAAATCGAAAGATTCCTGCAATAGTTTTATGGGTAAAGAAAAAGTATCTTGTGATTGTGGAGTTGTTGAAAAAGTGGCCAACGATGCAATGAAAAAGAGCGTTTCAAAAAAAGTCGCAGTTGAAGGTGTAAAGTTGTCGTCGGAAGAATTTTCTAAAATTCGAACTAATAAAGTGACTTTGGGTAAACGATTGTTGCTAGATAAAACTTATCCTAATGATCGTATTCTTGATGAGGTGGCGGGTTCGCTTTTGTCAAATATGATGGATAAAAATGATAATTTATCAAAAAAATAATTATGAATGGAAAACATTGTTTTTGAAGGATTTATCGGGAATAAATAGAATTTTGATTGATATGTATTTAAAAGATTTAATCTAAATAGATAATAAAAACAAAAAAAGTATTGACAAGGGGAGGTAGAGTTAATTTTATAGTTTACATAAGATCTTTGAAATTTACTTTGTGCAAATGTTCGGGTGAACCGAAAAGGAAATAAGTTTTAAGTAGAGGCTCTGAAAGGGGGCCTACAATACTATATTGGTAAATAAGACGCAAAGAGTAAGAGAGCGTAAGGATAGGTTCGCCGTAGTAAATATAAAAAAGGTTTAGTACGGAGAGTTTGATCCTGGCTCAGAGTGAACGCTGGCGGCGTGGCTAAGACATGCAAGTCGAGCGAGAATATGCTTAGGCATAGGGAAGCGGCGAACGGGTGAGTAACACGTAAGTAACCTACCCTTAAGACAGGGATAGCTCAGCGAAAGTTGAGGTAATACCGGATAAAGACCCTAATTGCATGATTAGGGATCCAAAGGGGCGAGAAGACGCTTAAGGAGGGGCTTGCGGCCTATCAGCTAGTTGGAGGTGTAAAGGACCCCCAAGGCGAAGACGGGTAGCCGGTCTGAGAGGACGGACGGCCACATTGGAACTGAGACACGGTCCAAACATCTACGGATGGCAGCAGTTTCGAATTATTCACAATGGGCGAAAGCCTGATGGTGCGACGTCGCGTGGAGGAAGACGGTCTTCGGATTGTAAACTCCTGTCATTAGGGAGCAAAGTGCAAGTGAATAGCTTGTTTTGAGTTAACCTAAAGAGGAAGCAGTGGCAAACTCCGTGCCAGCAGCCGCGGTAATACGGAGACTGCGAGCGTTACTCGGATTTACTGGGCGTAAAGGGTGCGTAGGTGGGCGCATGTGTTGAGTGTTAAAACCCGGGGCTTAACCCCGAGGGGGCGCTCAAAACTGTGCGTCTAGAGTATCGGAGAGGTAAGCGGAATTCTGGGAGTAGCAGTGAAATGCGTAGATATCCGGAAGAACACCGAAGGCGAAGGCAGCTTACTGGACGAAAACTGACACTGAGGCACGAAAGCGTGGGGAGCGAAAGGGATTAGATACCCCTGTAGTCCACGCCGTAAACGTTGTACACTAGGTTTTGGGATGTCGATCGTTTCAGGACCCAAGCTAACGTAATAAGTGTACCGCCTGAGGACTACGGCCGCAAGGCTAAAACTTAAAGGAATTGACGGGGACCCGCACAAGCGGTGGAGCATGTGGCTTAATTCGATGCAACGCGAAGAACCTTACCTAGGCTTGACATGTAGAGGGTGTGATATGAAAGTATTATTCTCTTCGGAGCCTTTACACAGGTGCTGCATGGCTGTCGTCAGCTCGTGTCGTGAGATGTTCGGTTAAGTCCGGCAACGAGCGCAACCCTCGTTTCCAGTTGCCAGCGGGTAAAGCCGGGGACTCTGGAGAGACAAACTGAAAAGTGGGAAGGTGGGGATGACGTCAAGTCAGTATGGCCCTTACGCCTAGGGCTGCACACGTGCTACAATGCCCGGTACAAAAGGAAGCCAAGCCGAGAGGTGGAGCAAATCCCGAAAGCCGGGCCCAGTTCGGATTGAAGTCTGCAATTCGACTTCATGAAGTTGGAATCGCTAGTAATGGTATATCAGCTACGGTACCGTGAATACGTTCCCGGGTCTTGTACACACCGCCCGTCAAGTCATGAAAGCCGGTTTTACCCAACGTACGCTCAGCCAACCCGCGAGGGAGGCGGCGTCCTAAGGTAATGTTGGTGATTGGGACTAAGTCGTAACAAGGTAGCCCTAGGGGAACCTGGGGCTGGATCACCTCCTTTCTATGGAGAAATTCAGTGCGAAAGCAGCTGAATCAAGGTCGACGGAAGTCATCCGGACATAGGCACAAAGTAAATTTCCAGAAAAACGGGCTTGACAACCTTAAGAAGCAACGAGAATATAAGTAAAAGAAGGGGTCGTAGCTTAGTTGGAAGAGCGCCTGCTTTGCATGCAGGAGGTCGTCGGTTCGAATCCGATCGACTCCACCAAGGCATGGGTAATGGAAGGGGCTCATAGCTCAGTTGGTTAGAGCACGCGCTTGATAAGCGCGGGGTCGATGGTTCAAGTCCATCTGGGCCCACCAGTGAGTGCATTGGGAAGAATTTTTTGATCTTTGACAGTTTAATGAATATTGTGGAAAAACTACAATAAGCGAGAAGAATACGAATAACAGAACATAAATAAGGAAAGGGCAATCGGTGGATGCCTAGGTGATATCAGGCGAAGAAGGACGTGGCTACCTGCGAAAAGCCTCGGGGGAGCTGGAAGTAAGTGACGATCCGGGGATGTCCGAATGGGGGAACCTACTCGATGAGGGTCGAGTGATTTAACATGAATACATAGTGTTAAATAGCGAACCTGCTGAATCGAAACATCCAAGTAAGCAGAGGAAGAGAAAGCGAAAGCGATTCCCTGAGTAGCGGCGAGCGAAAGGGGAGCAGCCCAAACCATAGGATTTATTTCTATGGGGTTGAAGGGTTTCATACGTTGCAGGGATAGATAGTTGAAGAGAGTTGGAAAGCTCCATCAGAGAGGGTGATAGTCCCGTAGGTGAAATCTACGAATGCATGGTTGATTCTCCTGAGTAGCACGAGATAAGTGGAATCTTGTGTGAATTAGCGCTAACTACAGCGTAAGGCTAAATACTAGATATCGACCGATAGTGAACAAGTACCGTGAGGGAAAGGTGAAAAGAACCCCGGTTAGGGGAGTGAAATAGAAACTGAAACCGGTTGCCTACAAGCGGTCGGAGCCTCTTTATGGGGTGACGGCGTACCTTTTGCATTATGGGTCTGGGAGTTATTGTCTAAGGCGAGCTTAAGGCTTTACGGGCTGGAGGCGAAGCGAAAGCGAGTCTTAATAGGGCGAATAGTCGTAGGCAATAGACCCGAAACGGAGATGATCTACCCATGGCCAGGTTGAAACTTTGGTAAAACAAAGCGGAGGACCGAACCCGTTAGCCTTGAGAAGCTTTGGGATGAGCTGTGGGTTGGAGCGAAAGACTAATCAAATTCCGTGATAGCTGGTTCTCTTCGAAATATATTGAGGTATAGCCTTGTATGCTGACTACTGGGGGTAGAGCACTGAAAAGCCGAGGGCCCACACCCGGGTACCAACTCTTATCAAACTGCGAATACCGGTAGGTGAAATACAGGAGTCAGGCAGTGGGGGATAAGCTCCATTGCCAAGAGGGGAAGAGCCCAGATTACCAATTAAGGCCCCTAAATATGACTAAGTGGAAAGAAGGAAGTGAATTTACATAGACAATAGGGATGTTGGCTTAGAGGCAGCCATCATTTAAACAATGCGTAACAGCTGACCTATCAAGTGAGTTTGCGCCGAAAAAGATCGGGACTAAGTCATATGCCGAAGTTGTAGACTTGCGAAAGCGAGTGGTAGAAGAGCGTTCTAACGTAGGAAGAAGTCTAAAGGGAACTGAAGATGGACGAATTAGAAGTGAGAATCCAGGCATGAGTAACGATAAATAGGGTGAGAATCCCTATCGCCGAAAGGACAAGGTTTCCTTAGCAAGGTTCGTCCGCTAAGGGTTAGTCGGGAGCTAAGGTGAGGCCGTAAGGCGTAATCGATGCATAACTGGTTAATATTCCAGTACTTGCTAATAGACGTTAATATTCAAGGAATGACAAAAGAGGCTAACTCAGCATACGATTGAAAGTGTATGTCGAAGTAATGAGGCTGTTGGATAGGCAAATCCGTTCAACATAAGCTAGGTTATAATAGGCCATGGAGGCAATAGCTGAGATGGTGTGAGGTATGTCATATTTTCAAGAAAAGTTTCGTGAAGAGTCTATGGTGACCCGTACCGGAAACCGACACAGGTGTTCGAGATGAGTATTCTAAGGCGCGTGAGTTAAATCTCCCTAAGGAACTCGGCAAACTGATCCTGTATCTTAGGTAGAAAGGATACCCCTGGTGAAACGGGGGTCGCAGTGAAGAGGCCCTACCGACTGTTTAGCAAAAACACAGCTCTCTGCCAAGTCGAAAGACGATGTATAGGGAGTGACATGTGACCAATGCGGAAAGGTGAAACCTGAAGGTGCAAGCTTTCGGACTAAGCCCCCGTCAATGTCGGCCGTAACTATAACGGTCCTAAGGTAGCGAAATTCCTTGTCGGGTAAGTTCCGACCTGCACGAAACATGTAACGAGTTGGGCGCTGTCTCGGGGAGATGCTCAGTGAAATTGTAGTCGCGGTGCAAATGCCGCGTACCCGCAGTAGGACGGAAAGACCCTATGGACCTTTACTATAACCTGGTATTGATAATTTATTTTTAATGCGTAGGATAGGTGGGAAGCTTAGACGGTATGTTTCAGGGCATACAAGAGCTAACGGTGAAATACCACTCTTTACTAATGGATTATCTAACCTTTGACCCTAAACGGGTAGAGAGACAGTGCTAGGGGGTTAGTTTGACTGGGGCGGTCTCCTCCGAAAGAGTAACGGAGGATTACGAAGGTTTCCTCATACCGGTTGGCAACCGGAGGTAGAGCACATGAGTAGAAGGAAGCTTAACTGCGAGACCAACAAGTCGAGCAGGTGCGAAAGCAGGTTCAAGTGATCCGGTAGTGGCGAGTAGAAGCGCTACCGCTTATAGGACAAAAGGTACCCTAGGGATAACAGGCTGATAACGCCCAAGCGTTCATAGCGACGGCGTTGTTTGGCACCTCGATGTCGACTCATCACATCCTGGGGCTGGAGAAGGTCCCAAGGGTTTGGCTGTTCGCCAATTAAAGTGGTACGTGAGTTGGGTTCAAAACGTCGCGAGACAGTTTGGTCCTCTATCCACTGTGGGCGCAGGAAATTTGAGGAATACATTCTCTAGTACGAGAGGACCGAGAATGACGAGCCTCTGGTGATCCGGTTATCATGTCAATGGTAGAGCCGGGTAGCTAAGCTCGGGAAGGATAAGCGCTGAAAGCATCTAAGCGCCAAGCCAGTTCCAAGATAAGATTTCCCAGGCGCGAGTCTGTAAAGATCCCGGTAGACGACCGGGTTGATAGGGTAGGTGTGTAAGTACAGCAATGTATTGAGCTAACTACTACTAAAGGTCTGAGAGAGATTTATGTGAAGTTATGGTAAGTTTATGGGTAGTTGGGAAGCGATATTCATTAAGCATCAAAAAGGGTCAAAAAAGCGAGTAAGCTATGGTTATAGCTGAAGGAAAAAGATTTGCCTGGTGACGATAAGCGCAGGGGAAACACGCGTACACATACCGAACACGAACGTTAAGCCCTAAGCTGCCGATGGTAGTGCCATGTACTGTGGTGTGAGAGTAGGGGATTGCCAGGCGAAAGAGATTGATTGACGTTAGTACGATTCTATGGTAGGGTAAATCATGGATGAGCTACTGGCAGGGATAATTGAGAAGGGGTTAGAGCTTAAAGCATCTGACATACATTTGAGGCATTCACGAGAGCCTTTGTATCGTATTGATGGTATCATACAGTCATTAGGTGGACATATATTATTAGATGAAGACTTAGGGCGATTTTTTAATGAATTACTAGATTCGAAATTACAATCTCAATTTAAACTTTTAAATGATTTGGATTTTGCTAAATGTTTGTCATTGAGTACCTGTAATGTTAGAACTCGCGTTAATGTTTTCTTGTCTCAGGGACACTTGGGGTTCGTTATTCGCTTGATTAATTCTCAGATCCTTGATTTGGATACATTGGGATTTCCGGATTTCACTTTAGAAAAAGTTAAACATTTATTATGTTCTCCGCGTGGATTGTTGTTGGTTGTAGGACCTACAGGTTCTGGAAAATCAACTACCTTAGCTGCTATGATTGATTTTATTAATAAAAAGTTTAATAAACATATTATTACCATAGAGGATCCTATAGAATATATTTATCAATCCAATCAAAGTATTATAACTCAGAGGGAATTGGGTAAAGACACGCCATCATTTCAGAAAGCTTTGGCAGGAGCTTTACGTCAAGATCCAGATGTCATTTTGCTAGGAGAAATGCGGGATTTGGCGACGATAGAAGCAGCTGTTTCTGCTGCAGAAACGGGACATTTAGTGCTTTCTACTTTGCACACAACTGGATCGACACGCACTGTGGATCGTATCATCGATGCTTTTCCTGATGGTTCGCGGGATTTAGTTAGGACACAGCTTGCTTCAAATTTAATAGGGGTTATTTCACAAACGCTTTGTCGAAGAAAAGAAGGAATGGGTCGATTGCCTGCATTTGAGATTATGCTTCATTCGGATGCGATCGCTAATTTAATTCGTGAAAATAAAACATTTAGAATTCAAACCGAAATAGAAGTAGGACAAAATGCAGGAATGTTGCCGTTAGATAAACATCTGTTTCAATTGTGGCAGCAGGGAGCAATTTCGAATGAAGAGGCTTTATTGGTTGCTTTAGATCCTGCTGCATTAAGACTTCGTATGAATAATGTAGTTGTGACAAAACCAAAAAAATCTTTCTTTTCTTTTTGATCTTTTGTGTCGCTTGCTTTTTTATAAATATATGCACATGGAATCGGACAGTGAAAATAAAAAGATAAGTGACGCCTTGGGTGCGGAAGTTCAAAAAAAATTTTTAGAAGAACGAAAAGTTTTTTTGTGGGGAGAAGTAAGCGATGCATCAGCTAAGGATGTGACGGAAAAGCTAATTTATCTTGAATTGAAAGATCCTGGGAAACCAATTTCTTTTTACATCAATACACCTGGAGGATCTATCACCGCTGGAATGGCTATTTATGATACAATGCAATTGATACAGTCGCCTATTTCAGTGATTGTTACGGGATTAGCCGCTAGTATGGGATCTATTCTTTTATGTGGAGCTCAGAAGGGGCGTCGTTTTTTATACCCGCATGCTCGCGTTTTGATTCACCAGCCGCTAATCATGGGGCAAATTGAGGCTTCGGCTGTTGATATTCATATCCAAGCACAAGAAATGGAAAAATCGAGGGCGGAACTTAACCAAATTTTGGCCAATGCATCGGGTCAAAGTATTGAAAAAATTACCCATGACACGGATCGTGACTTTTATTTGAATGCTAAAGAAGCGATTGCTTATGGTTTAGCAGATGCTATCATTACGAGTGGATTAAAATAATGTTCATCGATGAAGTTGAAGTAATTTGGAAGGCGGGCGATGGTGGAAATGGTTGCCGGAGTTTTCGTCGTGAGAAATATATCCCTAAAGGAGGTCCTGACGGTGGTGATGGAGGAAAAGGTGGCGATGTAATTTTAGAATGTTCAACACACGTAGGCGATTTACAAGATTTTCGCTATAAACCACATGCAAGAGCCAAAAATGGGCAGCATGGAATGGGATCAGATTGCTACGGTAAAAATGGTGAAGATTGTGTTTTGGCAGTTCCTCCAGGCACAGTTGTTACTGATGTCTACACCGGCGAAGTTGTGGTTGAAATTTTAAAACCAGGTACACGTGTTGTGGTTCTTAAAGGTGGACGTGGAGGTTTAGGTAATTTACACTTTAAATCTGCGACCAATCAAGCGCCAATGCAAGCAACACCAGGTCAGCCCGGAGAAGAAGGGCGTTTCAAGCTTGTTTTAAAAACAATTGCGGATGTTGGGTTAGTTGGTTTTCCAAATGCAGGAAAATCTTCGCTCATTCGTTGCCTTACAAAGGCTCAACCTAAAGTAGCTAATTATCCGTTTACAACACTTAATCCGAGTGTAGGTGTTTTAACAGAAGGAAATGGTCGGCATTTATTTATAGCTGATATACCAGGATTAATTGAAGGTGCAAGTCAGAATAAGGGATTGGGATATCGTTTTTTAAGGCATATTGAACGTTGTCAAGCATTACTGATGGTTATTGACATGGCGGGTAGTGATGTCCGAGAACCTTGGAAGGATTACGAAATATTGCGCAAGGAATTGAAGAATTATGGGCCTCATCTGACGCAAAAGCCTTTTATCGTCGTTGCCAATAAATCAGATTTACCAGAGTTTTCTGAAAATTTGAAAATATTTGCTAAAAAAATTCCTGATGTAAAAATTTTGTCTATTTCCTGCCATACAGAGGAAGGATTAAAAATTTTGCGAGATTATCTTTTTGTGCATTTTGTTCCTGAATTAAAGGAAAGTGTTCAAAATGTATTGGATGAAGAAGGTGCTGTTTCCTTTGAATTGTTAGATGAGTAATGTTTATGGACGAACGTTTGTTTTTGTCAGCAGGGTTTAGTTATTGCCAGGTAGGACTTGCTCGAGACGAACAGTGGATTTATTGTCAAGAGAAACAGGGACATATCGCTGATCAGTTGGCTGAAGTTTTGCAACCATGTTTAAATTTGTGCCATTTTGAATCTTTAACCATATTTCTTATTAATGGACCTGGATCTACATTAGGAATCCGTTCATTGTGCGCTTTTATAAGAACGTTGCTTGCTTTGAAAAAGGTAATACCATCGCAGGTTTGTGTATGTGATACACTGCACTTCGCACAAAAATATTTATTGATGGATAATACTGTTTGGACGCGTCCTATTTGTGCACGCGTAAATTTAAGTAAAATACTTTGTTTATCAGCGGATACTTCAAAGATTCACTTAGCATCCGAAGAAGAACAACGAAATTGTATTTGGGTAGAACATCCATGTTTGCCGGTACAAGCTGAAAAATTTATGCCGAAACTTGAGAAAATTTTGAATATTTTAAAACCGTCTGAGGGATGGATTTTTACAGGTAATCCAGATGTTTTTCAAGAAAATCCAGAGTTTGTTGTTTCAAACTAAAATTTAGATATTTACTTTTTTGTTTTTTCGTTTATATTCCTTGCATGGGACACTTAAATATAAAGACAAATGTAAATAAATTATTTTTTTGCATAGTAATGTATTGCTGCGCACTTTGCAAAGTTTATTCCAGTCAAGTTGACGGCAACATTCCTGATTTGCAAGGAAGAAAGCCTACTTGCGTAAAAAGAAGGCATAAAACAGTGTGCGGTTGGGAATGTGTTTTGTGGATGATAGATATATATACAGGTTCTATTAAAAATGCAACTACGTATGAAAATTTGAATTACAGTAGATTTTTACCTATAATTGATCGTACTAATTTTGTGAAAGGTAGTTATTATAAAAGTTTACAACGTTGGTGGGAATATAAAAATGAATTCATTTTAAATACACCTCCGGTTGTAAATCATGCAATGTCATCGAGATTTACAAAGGAACGTTTGCAAGGAGCCAGAGAGATTTGGCTATATTTTGAGGTTTTTTCACAAGGGAAAAATTGGCGTTTTGCTTGTTATATTCCTAATTGGCCAGGATTAGCAAATGTACCAAATAATTGTTCAGACACGTTAAAAGGATTATTATTTTTTCCAGCTTACCCTAAAAGAGACCTCAGAGATGTGGGAATGGTGAAAGATAATTGTTTTTCCTCCCCATGTTGGATAAATTTTAGTCAGGATATGTTATCTTTTTTTAGTATGTATCTTGTTTTTTCGATAAATCTGAAAGAAGAACGTCAAACGTTTTCGTTAAATTTTTACAAAGAAGGCAAATGTTTTGTATGGGGGCATCATTATTTATCGGCGGATGGTGTTTTAAATCGTTTTGATGTTTACGACCATCAGTGAGAGAAGAAAGTAAATTGTTTGTTAGTATTATTGTTTGTTTTCAATAATTCGTATAAAAACATTGATTAATTTGTAGGGATTTCTAACATCATTGCTATGGTGCCTAAGGAATTGCTGCAAATTTTTCAAAAGATTCGTCTTGTTATTTTTGATGTAGATGGGGTATTAACAGATGGTAAGCTATTTTATGGTGAAAATGGAGAATGCCTGAAAGTTTTTAATGCTAGGGATGGTCTTGGAATTCGTCGGTTAATCCAGCATGGTTTTCAAGTAGCCATTATTACGGGGCGAGAATCCTCATTCGTTTTAAAGCGAGCAAAAGATTTAGGAATTCAAAATGTTTATCAAAATCGAATGGAAAAATTAGCTCCATTCGAAGAGTTAAGGTCAAAGTTATCGTTGGATTATGCGCAAGTAGCGTATATGGGGGATGATTGGATCGATTTGCCTGTGATGAAAATAATTGGGTGTGCAGCTTGTCCAAATGATGCGATGCCTTGTGTTAAGCGTGTAGCTCATTTTACATCATGTTTTAATGGGGGTTGTGGAGCGGCTAGAGAGTTTTGTGATGCCATTTGGGAGGCACAACATTCATGCGATATTTAAGTTTAGAAAGCTCTTGTGACGAAACTGCTGTGGCAGTGTGGGATGGAGCAACACGGCAGATTTTGTATGAACAAATTTTAACACAAATTGAACAGCACAGCTCTTTTGGTGGTGTTGTACCTGGTATTGCTATCCGCGAGCATTTGGATGGATTCCCTAAACTGCTTGAAAACTTGAAAAAACAGATTTGTTTAGATCAGATCGATCGTTTAGTGGTGACGCATGGTCCTGGCTTAATGGGGTGTTTAGGTATCGGTATTGCTTATGCGCAATCATTGCATGTATTATTGAAAAAGCCTTTATATGGTGTAAATCATTTGCAAGGGCATGCATTATCACCTTTTTTGCAACCGTTTATGCAAAGCAAGGATTTTTCTCTAGAAAAAATATGTCCGCATTTAGGGTTATTAGTTTCAGGGGGTAATACAATCCTATTTGAAATGAACTGGAAGGCAAAGCGTCCCAACTTTAAAGTTATTGCGCAAACTGTGGATGATGCAGCAGGTGAAGCTTTGGATAAAGGAGCAAAATTGTTAGGGTTTCCTTACCCAGGAGGGCCTTTAATTGAAGCGTGTGCTGTAGATGGTGAGCCATCGTTTGTTGATTTTCCTCGGGCTTTCCCTCAAAAAAATGAATGGAAATTTAGTTTTTCTGGATTAAAAACCAGCTTGCGTTATTTTTTAGAAAAAGAACAACGTTCATTTATTGAAAAACATAAAAATTCTATTTGTGCATCTTATCAAGCTGCAGTTATAGATGCTTTATGCCGAAAAGTAGTGCAAGCTTTATCATTGAAATCGTACAAAAGTTTAGGTCTTTCAGGAGGTGTGGCTAATAATAATAAATTGCGTGAAAAGTTGACACAGATAGCTGATAATGTTCATGTGCCATTTTTTGTACCACCTAAATGTTATTGTGGTGATAATGCAGCTATGATAGCGTTTGCTGGATCTTTTTTATCCGCTGCTTTAAAATTAAATCCAAATAGAACTTTAGATGCAGCAGATGCATGGATATGACGTCTAAATATATATATCTTTTAGGTGCTGGTGGTATGGGAATGGCGCCTTTAGGAAAGTACCTTTATGATATGGGGTACACTGTTTTTGGTTGGGATGATCATGTTAAACCAATGCGCCAGGAAAAATTAGGGGCACATATCATTTGGAGGAATACAATTCCTACCCCATGCGATATTTGTGTTTATTCATCAGCTATAGATTTAAAAAATCCTAAGTTGTTAGAAGCGAAAAAATATTGTCCATGTTTTCGTCGAGGGGAATTTTTGGCACATATTTTAAGGAATAAATCATTGATTGTTGTTTGTGGAAGTCATGGGAAATCCACAACCACAGCCTATTTGATTCATCTATTTAAACGTTACAATATTCAGTTAAATTATCTTTTAGGTGCTGAGTTTCAACGTGATTATTATGCCTCAAGTGAGTACCATAAAGATGCACAAAATACATTGATTGAATTGGATGAGAGTGATGGAACTATCGAATTATTTTCACCTGATATTTCAGTGGTTTTAAATACAGATTGGGATCATCCGAATTGGTATAAAACAAAGAATAACTACAAAGCTGCATTTGAACGTTTGGTAGAGCGTACACGCAATAAAGTTTTTACAAGCGATCCTGAGGTGACTTCACGTAAAGCTCAGTTAATAGAGAGTGAAAAGTGTTGCCATCTTAATTTGGATAAAAATGTTGCAGTTCAAGTTTTTGAATTTTTAACGAATAAAACAGTTACTTTGCGCGATGTAGTATCGTTTCCTGGCGTAAAACGTCGTCAAGAGGTTTTATTGAAAACAGATCGTTTAGAGGTTATATCTGATTACGCACATCACCCACAAGAAATTGAAGCTTTATGGACATTTTTAAGTAAAAAATCGGGAACAAAGTATGTTGCTTTTGAACCCCATCGTTTTTCACGTTTAAATCATTTTTACGATGCATTTGTTCGTTCATTAAAACCTATATCGCATCTTTTTTTATTGCATGTGTACGATGCATTTGAATCTATGCCGTCTATTTGTAAGACTTTAGAAGAGGCTTTACCGCAGGCACAACCTCTGCAGAATTTGAAGGCAGAAGATCTTCTGGATAACCCTAAAAACGCAGTCGTTGCTTTTGTTGGAGCAGGTACCATGGATGATGTAGCGCATCGTTGGGTCGAGAATTGGGTGTTGTCTGTAAAACAGTTTTTTGCCAAGCAGAAAATTTTTTTAAAAGAAAATTACAATTTGAAACAACACTCATTGTTGGGGATTGGTGGTTGTACGCTTTTTATTAGCTGCCCAGAAGATTTAGAACAATTAAAGGGATTGTTGAAATCTTGTTATAAGTTAGGATTGAACGTTTATCCTTTAGGTTGTGGTTCTAATGTATTAATTCCGGAAGAACGTTTTGATGGTGTTGTTGTACAATTAAGGACGGGTTTTTGGACAACGTACGAGCGTTTAAGTGAATGTTGTTATTGCGTAGGTGCAGGTTGTATTTTGCAGCATTTTTTAAATGAAATGGAAAAAAATGGTGTGGGTGGTTTTGAGTTTTTAGATGGTATTCCTGGAACATTAGGTGGCGCTTTATCAATGAATGCAGGTACGGGGTTGCAAGGGATTTTGGATTGTGTTTGCACGATTACCTATTGCGATAAGTTCGGTGATGTTCATGTAGTTAAACGGGAAGACTTAGATTATAGTTATCGTTCTTGTGAACGATTAAAGGATGTTATTATTGTTTCAGCTGTTTTTAAGGGGCAAATTTCATCGGAGGCTACAATTAAAGCGCAACGTTTGATGTTGCGGGAAAAACGAAAAAAAACACAGCCTACAGGTCGAAGTTTAGGATGCTTTTTTAAAAATACGCTTGCAGGATCTTCTGGAAAGTTATTGGATAATTTGGGCCTGAAAAATGCTCGTAGGGGTGATATTGTTGTTTCAGCGAAACATGCTAATTTTCTTATTAACGAAGGCGTTGGAACATATGCGGATGTGATAGAATTAGTTCGTTTTTTGCGTCAACAAGTATATACTAAAACGCGTATTTTTCTAGAACCTGAAGTAAGGCTTTTAGGTAAAAACTGGGAAGAAATTTTATGAAAAATTTGAACAATGTTGTCATCTTATGTGGAGGACAAAGTGGGGAGCGTGAAGTCTCTTTAAAATCGGCTTTACCGGTTTTTGATGCATTGAAAAATCTTTATAAGGTGCGTTCTATTCAGCTAGATATTAATGAACTTCCAAGTGGTTTGGATGCAAATAAAGATCTTATTTTCCCATTGATCCATGGGGATTTTGGTGAAGATGGTCGATTGCAAGATTTACTAGAATCTTATCATTTTTCTTATATTGGAAGTGGACCGAAAGCAAACCGTCTTTGCATTGATAAAATGGCTAGCAAGCGTTTGGCCAAAGAAAATGGTTTACCTGTTTTACCAGGGATCGAGCTATCATTAGGAGAAACTTTAAAGGCAGATGAGATAATAAACGCATTGGGGTGTGACCAGGTTGTTTTAAAACCGACCGACAAAGGGAGCAGCATAGGTGTCCACTTGTGTAACGGTTTTGATGAGCTTCAGAATGTTTGGAGTACGATTCATGATGGGCATTGGATGTTAGAACGTTATGTAAAAGGTCGTGAATTGACTGTGGGAATTTTACAAGAAGAGGCATTAGGAGCCGTCGAGATTTGTCCTAAGCATGGATTTTACGATTTTAAAAATAAGTATACTGTTGGAGCTTGCGATTATTTATATCCAGCGCCCATTGATGAAAAAACATGTGTGCAATTACAAATGGTAGCAAAAACCTTTTTTGAAAAAGCAGGGTGTTTGGATTATGGACGGGCAGATTTTTTATTAGAGCCAAATGGGCGCGTGTGGTTTTTAGAGATGAATACTATTCCAGGAATGACGGAACAGAGTTTGTTTCCCAAAAGTGCTGCTTGTGTAGGGATCGCATTTGAAGATTTGCTAAAACGTTTAGTGGATGGAGCTGTCAACCGATTTCAATGAGTAACAATTCCTGGCAACATTTACCGCAAGAACCTCGTTGGTCAAAA
Source organism: uncultured Opitutales bacterium (assembly GCA_934691225.1). Lineage (GTDB taxonomy): Bacteria > Verrucomicrobiota > Verrucomicrobiia > Opitutales > UBA9783 > UBA1183. The sequence continues at coordinate 285,253 of CAKUSQ010000001.1, read as the reverse complement.
CAACGTTTACGTTCTGTTTTTTTGAAGTTATTATGCATGGGGTTTGTTGTGGCTTTGATTGTTGGTATTGGTCTGTTTTTTACACCACGTGTCCCTGTTCAACCTTTAGAGCAATTAAAGTTTTCTACTAATGGAGTTTTGGATAAAGCTTGGTTAGTTAATCATGTTACTTTGCCATGGAAGCAAAGTTTATTGTCAATTGATTTAGAAAAATTACAGCAGCAGATTCTTAAATTTACACAGATAGAGTCTGTAAATTTGTGTCGAGATTTTCCAAATACATTAGAAATAACTCTAAAAGAACGTGAGGCTTTTGCAAAATTGTTGCTGAAAAATGGAAAACAATCTCGTTTGGGTTTGGTGGATAAGAATGGTAATATTTTTTCCCCAATAAAGTATCAGCGTGAGGTATTGAAAATATACCCAATACTTACGGGTGTTTCTAAAAAGATTGTTGCAAACAATCAGATAATTGGATTTAGCGATATTGTGTATTTATTGAATGTTTTAAAAGAAAAGAGTCCAGATTTATATGCAGCTATCTCCCGGGTTTCACTTAAACATTTTGATCCTTTTCTAGAAAAAAAATGGAGAATTGTTGATGTTGAAATTGGTAAATCATGGGTAATTACGTTTCCATTGCAAACACCTGAAGTGGCTTTGAATAACGTAAGTGTTATTTTGAAATCTTTATCGGTACAACAACGAAAGATGTTAAAGAAAATGAATGTATCTTTAACGCATCCGACGGTTGAATTTCGATAAAAATTAAAAGTAAAGCTTAAACATTGACAACCCTTAGCAATACAGGTTTTCATAATATTTTCTATGGAATCAGAGCAAGAAGGTAGGGTCGAACGAAAATCAGGATGTTCGAGACGTCGACAGCAACGTCAGTGCATTATTGAATGCCTTTATATGTGGGAAATGCAAAGAGAGGTTCCTATAGAAGCCTTGTTTGAAGCTTATTGTGATGAAAAAAAGGAGGATGTTTCATCGGAAATTTTACATACTGATTTTGTAATTGAATCGTTGAGAGGTGTGATTAACTATCAAGATCCTATCGATGTTAAAATTCGTAAATTGGCAAAAAATTGGGCGTTTGAGCGTGTTGCAAAAGTGGATTTGGCTATTCTAAGGTTAGCTATTTATGAATTAATTTTTAGTAAAAAAACACCGGTTCCTATCATTATTAATGAGGCTTTAGAATTGAGTAAAATATATTCATCGGAAGATTCAAAGCGGTTTATCAATGGAATTTTAGATCACGTGGCTAAAGAAGATTTGTAAGATTTATGTTTAATTTTTTTAAGAGATTTAAGGATAGTTTTGTAAAAACGCAAAAGCATTTAGCGACAGGATTATTCAGTATTTTTAAAAAGAAAGCTATTACAGATGCTGATTGGAATAGGATTGAAGCGATTCTTTATGAAGCAGATTTTGGTCCTGAGGTGGTTGAAACGATTTTAGCACGTATGAAAACTGTTGCTAAAGAGGATAAGTCGCGTTTTGGAGCAGATGTTTTACGGCAGGTATTATCGGAATTATTGAAAGGTTCTGAAGGGGTATTGTCTGATGCGCCATGTTTGCAGGTTGTTATGTTGTTAGGTGTAAATGGCGCTGGAAAAACAACGACGATTGCCAAATTAGGTCATTTGCTTAAAAATAAAGGTCGTAAAGTTATTTTAGGATCGTGTGATACGTTTCGGGCAGCAGCTGATCAGCAATTGAAATCATGGGCAGATCGTTTACAATTAGATTGTGTAGGAAGCCATCAAGGAGCTGATGCTGCTGCAGTAGGGTATGATGTTTGCCAAGCCGGTATACATCGCTCATGCAATTGGGTTTTATTGGATACAGCTGGACGTTTACACAATAAATCCGGCCTTTTAGAGGAATTGAAAAAAATGGTGCGTGTATTAAAAAAGTGTGACGCAACATTTCCTCAACATCGTTGGTTAGTTGTAGATGGTTCTTTAGGAACAAATTCCATTGCACAAGCTAAATTGTTTAATGAGGCGATTGGATTGACAGGGCTTATTGTTACGAAATTGGATGGAACGAGTAAAGGGGGTGCTTTGGTGGGAATCTTTAATGCGCTGCATGTTCCTATTTATTTTGTAGGACTTGGTGAAGGTCCGGAAGATTTACAGCCTTTTTCGGTTGATTCTTATGTAAGTGCAGTTGTTGGTAGTGAAAACGAGTTATGATATGTCTAGGTGTTTTTTTGGGCATTGTATTGACGCTATTATGGGTGCGTAGAGATTTGTTACGAGCCAAAAAATATGATGTACTTCATGATGAAAATGCTGTATTGAAAGCAGAATTAGCAGCTGAAAAAATCGTTTCACGAAGTTATCATCAACAATTGGATGGTTTAGATGAGCGTTTAACGCAGTGTTTTAAGACAACATCTTTAGAATTGTTTAAAGAAAATGCGAGGACCTTTGTTCAATTAGCTGAGGATGGTTTGAAACAATACAGTGCGGAAACAAAGGATGTTTTAAGCAATCAGAGGATTTTATTGGAAAAAATGATGGATCCTTTGAAATCAGATTTGAATCGTTTTACGATGAAGGTTGAACATTTGGAGCAAGAGAGACAAAAAACGGATATAACGTTTAAAGAACAGTTGCAACAATTTAATCAACTGCAGTTAAAATTGGAAAGCAAAACAGATTTTTTGACAAATGCTTTTTGTAATCCAAATCAACGCGGACGTTGGGGAGAACTTCAATTGAAGCGGATTGTTGAAATGGCAGGAATGTTAGAATACGTTGATTTCGATGTTCAAGTGTCTGTTCAAGATGGCAGTTTGAGGCCGGATATGGTGATTCGTTTACCCAATGATCGTTGCGTTATTGTTGACGCTAAAACGCCGCAGTTGGAAGATTATTTGTCTGCTATTACAGAGCATCAAACGGAAGAAAGACAACAAAAAGTTTTAAGGAATTGTTGCCAACGCATCCGGGAACTTGTATCAAAATTGAGTGCAAGAAACTATGGTCTTTATTTTGAAAATTCTGCTGATTTTGTTGTTTTGTTTTTTCCAGGTGAATGGATTTTTAGTCATGCAATGCAGGTGGATGGTTCGTTGATTGAATACGGCTGTCAAAACAACGTTGTTTTTGCAACACCGACCACATTGATTGCGTTGTTAAAATCTATACATTACGGTTGGCGGCAAAATAAAATGATAGAGGAAGTAAAAACTGTGGAAAAATTAGCAGGTGACCTCTACGAACGAATGCTTACGTTTGGTGTTTACTTTCAGGATTTGAGGAAAAATTTGTCTAGAACCGTGGATAGTTATAATCAATTGCTAGGGTCATTGGAACTTCGAATGCTCCCTGCCGCTAAAAAATTGAATACATTTTCGAAAAAAAATACCGAAATGCACATGCCAGAGAAATTGGATACTGTTTTAAAAGAATAACGTTATTTTTTAAGCGTTTTTTCTTGAATTAATAAAAAAATCTTCCGTTATACGTATTAAATGCTTGCGTGTTTGACTGAAAAATTCCATGATACCGAAGCGAAAACATATGAACATACGACAAGAAATTCATGATTTGTGGGAACAACGAATGCAGTTTAAGTGTATTGATATTCGGTGTTACGGTCGTGTATGTTTATCGAGAAATATCAGTGGGTTCCCTTTTTCATTTCAGGCTTCGGCTCATCAACGCTTTGAAGTTTTGGAAAAAATAAAAAAAGCTTTAACGAACGTATTGAATTTGTCAACAGAGTGGTTTGCCATTGCTTTGGCATCATGCAATCCTGTAGAAGGTGTTTTGTTAAGAAGTTTGTGCCGTTTGGAAAATCCTTGTGATGAAACGGTTGTATGGGTAAATCGAAAAAATTTTGTTCAGATTATCGTAAATGATGGCGATCATTGTCGTTTACAATATATATCAAGCTTTTTAACATATAAGGAGTTGTGGTCGGTGATAGATGCACTGGATACACAGTTAGAAACACAATTGGATTATGCATTTAACCCAGAATTAGGTTATTATACGTGTTCACCATCCTATTTAGGAACAGGACTCTTGACAGAAGGTTTGCTGCATCTTCCGGGACTTTGTTTTTTTCGCCAAATAAATCATGTTCAGGAAGCTTTGAAAGAATTGCAGTTGAAATTTAAAATTGCCAAACGTGTGAAGGATGAATACCTTGCTCATTTTTTTTATATTTCAAATACTTTTGGAAGAGGATGTGACGAAATTACTTTGCTTAACCATTTTGAAAGTGCCAATCAGTTGATTATTCAAAAAGAGGAAGAAGCTAGAGAAGTTATAAAGACAAAGCATGCTACATTTATTAGAGATAGTGTAAGTCGTGCTTGGGGTTTGTTACGGCATTGTTATGAGATTTCTTTTGAAGAAGCTATGAATTTGTTGTCGGTTGTTGCAATGGCTTTTCGTATGGGAATGTTTGTTGGAATGGATGAGAATTCATTTATGCGATTGTGGCAATCCATGTCAACTTTTGGCTTAAAAGTAACTTTTCAAAAAGAATTTAAACCCGAAGAGGAAAATACCGTTAGGGCGGATATTTTACGTAATTATTTTTCAAAGATTTCAGATCCATTTATCGTAAAAACAGAGGAGGGTTCGCATGTTTCGTAATTTAACACCGAAAGCTCAGCAAGTTTTTGTTTTAGCTAAAAAATTAGTATTAAAACTGCACCAAAAATGTTTAGGTACAGATCACCTTCTCCTTGGTCTTTTGGAAATAAAACAGGGAATTGCTGTTCGAATTCTGCAAAAAATGGGTTTAGATATTGAAACGGTACATGATGCTTTGGAGCAGCATATTGCAGCTGGAAAAAATGAATCAGAAGGGCATGTGGCGGTGGATACTTTGAGCCGTATGTTAGGGGTTCCTATGACACCTCGTGCCCGAAAAGTTTTGCAATTAGCGGATCAAAAATCAAAAGAATTTAGACATGCTTATATTGGTACAGAGCATTTGCTTTTGGGTTTATTGGAGGAAGGGAAAGGTTTAGGTGCGAGAATTTTGCAGGTTTTAGATATAGATCCTGTTGAATGTCGGCATGAAATTTTAGCGGAAATGTCATCGGATGATGAATGTTCTGAGGAGGATGATGATTTGTTTGATGATGATGAAAATTCTTTAGATGACGATGAAGATTTAGATAATGATACAGCTTTTACATCGGGATATTCGACAGGAGCTCGCGTATCTATACTAAAAAGTTTCGGATGTGATTTGACGCTTAAAGCTAAGAATAATGAATTAGATCCGGTCATTGGTCGAGAAAAAGAAATTGAACGCTTAATTCAAATTTTATGCCGACGAACAAAAAATAATCCAGTTCTAATTGGGGAAGCTGGAGTTGGAAAAACTGCTGTCGTTGAAGGATTGGCTCGGCGTATTGTTGATGGGCAAGTGCCGGATTCATTGTTGGATAAGACGATATTTAGTCTAGATTTAGCATTGTTATTATCAGGGACTAAGTATCGTGGACAATTTGAAGAACGTTTGAAAAATTTGATGTTAGAAGTTGAAAATTCCAATATTGTTTTGTTTTTGGATGAGCTGCATACCATCGTAGGTGCAGGTTCTGCCGAAGGTTCAATGGATGCTTCTAATATTTTAAAGCCAGCTTTAGCGCGTGGACAGATGCAGTGTATTGGTGCAACGACGTTGGAAGAATATCGCCGTTATATAGAAAAAGATATGGCTTTAAGTCGACGTTTCCAATCGGTTTTAGTAGAACCACCTTCCGAAAAAGAAACCTTAAAAATTTTAGAAGGGTTGAAACCACGCTATGAATGTTTTCATAATGTTTGTTATTCAGAAGCTATTTTAAAACAATCAATAGGTTTAACGCAGCGTTATATTACAAATCGTGTGTTCCCTGACAAAGCTATTGATTTGCTGGATGAGGCGGGTGCAAGGACTAAGATTTTAGGGATGGAAATTGCGCCATCTACCGATGTTTTGGATCAAAATATTCAGGCAGTTAAGTTAAAGAAGGTAGAAGCGATCCATGAACAACATTTTGAAGAGGCAGCTCGTTGGCGTGATGAAGAGCAGTTGTTAAATAATGAGCGTGCAAAACTTTTAGAAAATTGGAAACGTCAGTGCCATTCAAAGCGACTTCAAGTAAAGGAAGAAACACTTCAAAAGATTGTATTCGATTGGACAGGTATTCCTGTTGAACGAATGGGATCGCATGAATTAAAACGTTTTTTGAATTTAGATAAGGCATTGGAAGAGAGTGTTGTAGGGCAAAATGAAGCTATTGATGTTGTTGCACGTGCATTGAAGCGCTCTAAAGCGGATTTGAAGGATCCTAAAAGGCCTATAGGTTCTTTTTTGTTTTTAGGTCCTACAGGTGTTGGAAAAACGTATTTAGTAAAAGTTTTAGCTGAGCGTATTTTTGGCGATCGTGAAGCAATTGTTCAGATCGATATGTCAGAATACATGGAAAAGCATACCGTATCGCGTTTAATTGGTTCTCCTCCTGGATATGTAGGGCATGAGGATGGTGGACAATTAACGGAAGCAATTCGTCGAAAGCCGTATTCTATTGTTTTATTTGATGAAATAGAAAAGGCACATCCAGATGTCATTCAAATCTTATTGCAGATTCTTGAAGAAGGGCATTTAACCGATAGTTTAGGACGTCGTGTTGATTTTAAAAATGCCATTATAGTGATGACATCGAACGTGGGTGCGCAAGCATTACAGCGAAATGTAGGGCTTGGTTTTGGGATTGTTTCACCTGTGTTAGCGTTTGAGCAAATGAAATCGAATGTGCAAGAAGCGGTAAAGTCAGCGTTTCAGCCAGAATTTTTGAATCGTATAGGTGAAATCGTGATTTTTAAACCGTTAACGCGTGATCATATGAATCACATTGTTGAATTGGAGTTAAAAAATGTTCAAAAACGTTTGGCTGATAAAGCGATAGATATTGTTTTGAGTGCTGAGGCTAAACAGTTCTTGATTGATAAAGGCTTTGATGATAAAATGGGAGCACGACCGTTAAAAAGAGCTATTGAACGTTATGTGGAAGATGTTTTGGCAGATGGTTTATTGGAGCGAAATATCAAAGCAGGGCAGTGTGTTACTATGATGGTTGATGAAAAAAATCAAAAACTAAGTTACTCGGTTTCAAAAACCAGTACGAAAATGAAAAGAAAGTGTGTTTTGGGGGTTAAACAATGAATTTAAAAGAGCAAGTTAATGATTGGTTGCGGCAGTATGGTAATGCCAAAGGAAAGTTTTTTCGTTTAAATTCAGATGGGGTTTTTGCAGCTTGCGATGAAGATGGTCAAGAATATGTTGTGGATGTACCCGATGATTCATCGTATGTTTATTTTTGTGCACCCATTGTTGTTTTAAATGATGCTGAAAATCGACAGCAAGATTTAGAATGTGCATTAAAATGGAATTTGTGGGGTAAAGATACGCAAGGTGGAACATTGAGTTTCGAAGAAATTTCACAGCGTGTGGTTTTCCATCAAAGGTATCCTGCTGAGCACTTAGATAAAGATTCTTTTTCTCAGCAATTTGATCGTTTTATAGCATCAGTTCGGCATATCCAGTCTTTGTGGAAATCTTATCGTCAAGAATGGAAACCATCGGCTGTTGACCCTGATGTAAATACAATGTTACGTATCTAACGATGAATTTGAAATTATTTAATACGCAAACGCGTCAATGTGAAGAACTTCGTAAAAAGGAAGATTTTTTTGGTGTTTATTGCTGTGGACCAACGGTTTATGGTCCAGCACACATCGGAAATTTTAGGACGTATGTGGTGCAAGATACCGTTTTGCGTATATTGAATTTGTTGAATTTTAGTGTTAAATACGTTCGAAATTTGACAGATGTGGATGACAAAACAATTCGAGGTGCGAGCGAACAACATCAGTCTTTGCGCGATTATACGCAATATTGGATTAATATTTTTAATAGAGATTGTCAGCGTTTGAATTTGTTGCCTCCAAGTTTGGAGCCGCGTGCAACAGAAACCATACAAGAACAGCAAGCTTTAATTCAGTTACTTATTGAAAAGGGGCATGCTTATGTTCGAAATGGTTCTGTTTATTTCAGAATAAATTCCTTTAAAGATTATGGAAAATTATCGCGGTTGGAACTGAATTCATTAAAGACGCAAGAACAAAATAGTGCAGGTTTATCCAACGATGCGGATGAGTATGATCGGGAACAAGTTGCTGATTTCGCGCTTTGGAAAGCGTATAAAGCAGAAGATGGTGAAGTATTTTGGGAGAGTCCTTGGGGAAAAGGACGACCAGGTTGGCACATTGAATGCAGCGCTATGTCACATTTATACTTAGGAAAAACTGTTGATTTGCATGCGGGTGGAATAGATTTGTGTTTTCCACATCATGAAAATGAGATTGCCCAGTCAGAAGCGGCTTACGGAAGTCCTTTTGTTCATCATTGGCTACATATTGCTCACTTAAAAGTTGAAGGGCAAAAAATGTCCAAAAGTTTGGGCAACCTGTTAACATTGGACATGTTGCAGGAAAGAAATTATGCACCTGAAGCAGTTCGATATGCTTTGTTAGCAGGACATTATCGGCAATCGTTAAATTTTACTTTTGATTTATTGCAAGCTTCTCGAAGTGCTTTGCAAAAGATACAGACGTATACATTAAAGGTATTAGAACGTGCACAAGCTTCCTTAGATTCGTTTAAGGCATTCATGAATTCAGTTACATTGCCAGAAAGCTGTCTGTTTTTGCCTGATTTTTTTGAAAGCTTGCTAGATGATTTAAATGTTCCGAAAGCTCTTGGATGTCTTTTTTCATTCGTGCATAAGGATGTGAATGTGGATCAAGTGCAAATGCCACAGTTTTTACGCGAATGGGCTGCTTGCCTTTACAGTTTAGGAATTGTTTTAAAAAATGAAGATGTGTCAGAGTTGATTGAAATTCCTTTGCCAGTGCGACGTATGGCAGAGCAACGTTGGATTGCTAAACAAGCGCGTAATTTTAAAGAAGCTGATGACATTCGACATATTTTAGAGCAATCAGGATGGAAAATTTTGGATTCTAAGGAATCTTATAAAATCATTCCGATGTCTTCGTAATAATTTTGTGCATTTTTTCGAGTTGTAGAAGGTATGCTTTTCGTTGTAATCCAGCAGCATACCCTGTTAAATATCCTGATTTTCCAATGACTCTGTGGCAAGGGATTAAAATTGCAATAGGATTGCAATGAATGGCTTGTCCAGCTGCACGTGCTGCTTTAGGTCGATGAATGGCAAGTGCTATTGCTTGATAGCAACAAGTTTGTCCGTAAGGGATGTTTAGCAGTTCTTTCCAAACGGTTTGTTGAAAAGGTGTGCCCGTAGGTTTTAACTGAAGAGTTTCGAAGGTGTGCCGAGTTCCGTTAAAGTATTCATCCAGTTGCGTGCAAATCTTTTGAAATAGAGGCGTTTTTATATCGTTTGAAAATGTTTTAGAGATAAACGTTAATTTCGTAATAGCTTCGTTATTCGTTTCAATATGAATGGGGCCTAAGGGAGATAAATAGCAGTATTTATGAAACATCGGTGATTTTTTTAGTTATAATTTGTCGAGATGAATCAGATAGGATTGAAAAGTGCAAGTGAAGGTTAAAAGGAATGGTAGTGGGTAAACATTCAGGCCATTCTACGATAAGGCAAAAAGGTGGAATACATAAGTCATCGATGGCAAACGTTATTAAGTCCTGATGATTTAGTCGGTAAGCATCCATGTGTATAAGCCTTCGTTGCCCAATATGAACGTTGACAATGTCAAAGGAAGGGCTTTTTACATCGAAAATGTTCCAACTTTGTCCTAAGTATTTTACAAAAGTTGTTTTGCCTACACCTAATGCACCATGAAGAGCTATACAATATTGTTCAGAACACTGTTTAGCAATTTCACTTGCATAAGTTTTTAATTCTGTTTCATTATGAATGATATGGCACGAATTCATAAGCTTTGAGTAAAAAAATTAGCAGGTAATTAGTTCCATTGAATAGAGAATGAATGCCAATATTGACCCAAATGTTTCCTGTTTTAGCGTAGTGAAGCCCTAACCAATACCCTAAGAATAATAGCGGCAGAAAAGTTGCGAAATGTTGATGTGCACACGCAAAAATGGTGCTGGATATCCATAGACTGCGATTTAGAGGTAAAAATGAATGTATAAATCGGAGCAAAACGCCACGAAAGAAAATCTCTTCACAAAATGGGGCTAATAAAATAACGGAAATTCCTGTGGTATATATGCTAATGTTGCTGAAATTTTTTTGACTTAGTAGTTGGACAATAGGTTGAGGATCGATGGTTAAAGGAAGTCCACAAGAAGATAAAATTTTTAGAATGTATTCCCAAGCGTTTGTGATAATAAGCAAAGCCGGTAAAACTTTACAGTAACCTTCAAAGCTGAATTTAATTTTTAATTTGAAATGTAATTTTGATGTTTGTAAACCCTTATAAAATTGTGAATTGTTAATAATGGCTAAACATACAAATAAAAACAAAGCTATTTCCGAAATAAATGAAAGTAACAGGGTTCGTTCAGTTTCATTTTTTACCTGATGTGTAAATGGTAAAGCAAATTGTTGCGCAATGAGTTGTGAGAAAAAAAAGCCAATGCATACAAGAAAAAATTTAAACCAGGATACCGATAAGGGCATTAAATGATTTCTGTAAATTGTTTTTTTTAGAAAAGATTTTACCCATAAGAATGTTCCATAAAGGAAGCAACTAAGTACCCAAAGTGATATTAAGAATAACATATTTTGATTACCTATAACATAGGAAATGTTTTTTTGAAAGAAAAGAATTTTTGAAAACTTTTGAACATTTGAATTTTCATTACGTCATATTATATACAATCATTTTATTTTATCTTTCAGAAAGGCATTTTTATAATGCCTTATTTTTTTGTACTTTAATGCTTAAAAAAGAAAGGTGCGTAGATCACTTGCAAAAATCTACGCACCAACTGTAGGACACTCTTTGCTTTTAACGAACACCTTGTATAGAACAAGGGCCTTACGTTTTTTCACAAAAACAAGACATATTTTGAATAGGTTTTTTTAAAAATCAACCAAAAAATGATAATAATTTTAAAAAACAACCCGTTTTTGAATTTTTGTGTTATTACGATAAGGAAAAGACTTTACTTTTTTAATGACTTTGCATTAACTAATTGCCAATGGTGATGAGCGCAAAGGATTTCGAGGCGATAAGTGAAAGTCTAGTTCCACTTAGCATTGGGAAGACGATTCGTCAGTTGATGTCTTATTCGCATATGACAGAAGCAGATTTGTGTCGGGGTGTGAGTTTACCTCAGACTACTATTAATCGACTTTTGTCAGGACAAACAAACGATCCGAGAATCAGTACTTTAATTGCGGTTGCTCAATTTTTTGATATTAGTCTGGAGCAATTATTAGGTCAAGAATTGCTTATTTTAGATTCTGTCTGGAAGCATACCAAAGGACTTACGATTCCTGTTTTAGATTGGAAATTTTTGAGTAAATGGTTTTCTAATTCGGAAAAGGAGAATTGCAAAATAGATCGTTGGATAAAAACAGAAAAATTATTAAATAAAAATTCTTTTGCTATTGTGAGTCCAGTATCATGTTATTCTGTTTTTGGTGAAAAAAGTGTATTGATTATGAATTGTATCCAGGATCAAACGGTGGAAGATGGTCAAATTGTATTATTGGAAGATCCAGTTGGTGAGTTTTGTTTGCGTAAAGTTTTTAAAGAAGGAAATACGATTTATTTGAAGCGACTGTTTGCACCTTTTGAAGTAATTTCGGCGTCTGGCAACTCTGTTTTTCGTGCGCATGTTGTTGAATCTCGCAATGATAGGTTTTTGTGTTGATGGAATCGTTTAGAGCTTTTTTTCCACCGATTAGTGAAGATCAATGGCAGTTATTAAATGCGTACAGTGATGTTTTAACATTTTGGAACGAAAAAATTAATTTGGTTTCGCGTAAAGATATTGCTTTTGTAAAAGAAAAACATATTCTACCGGTGTTACCAGCTATTAATATGCTTTGTTTTAATGAAAATGATTGTGTATTAGATGTTGGTACAGGTGGTGGGATTCCTGGTGTTCCTTTAGCCATATTGTATCCTAAACTTCGTTTTACATTGCTTGATTCTATTCAGAAAAAAGTAAAAGCAGTTAAAGATATGGTAGAGGTTTTACAGTTAGAAAATGTAGAAGTTGTGTGTGATCGTTTAGAAAATATTTCTGCTAAGTTTGATATCATTGTTGGAAGAGGGGTAGTGAATTTTGAAACTTTTGTGAAATGGGTATCGCTTAATATGCGTTCAGCAAAGAGTAATGTTGTATATTGGACAGGTGGAGAGATAACATTGTCATCCAGTATAAGACAATTTACGCAAAGTTTCGACTTGGAGTTGTTTTTTAATCAACGATTCTGTCTGTCGAAAAAAATACTTTGTTACTCTAAAAATTTAAGAAAAATTTGTATCTAAGTTATCAAAAAATTTTATTATTTGTTGAATCCATTTTCGATGAGGTCCACAGATAGGATATTGTGCAAGATCTTTGATATTGCAAAGTTTGCATGTGGAAAAAGCAGGTAATGTAATCAAAGTTGTTAAATGTAATGATTTTACGGGTTTGTAGATTTCTTCAGTATAATCCGTTGTGCTGATGCTGCGTTTCCCAATAAAAATTTTTGTGATATTCGATAATACTTTCGAACGATTTTGGGTAAACTCTGGAATCTCTAACAATGATTGTTTACCAACGTGTGAAGGTTCCAGTAAAATTTGTTGATGTGAACAGATCCATAGTCGCTGTTTACAGCATTTTTTTCGTAAAATTTGTATAAATTGAGGGCATTGTTCTACGGTATTATTTTTATAAGCTAAGCATAGATTGTTTATAGGACATAGAGAGCATTTAGGGTTGTTTTTGGTGCAAATAAGTGCCCCTAGTTCCATTATAGCTTCATTAAATTTGCCAGGCAATTGGGGATCTAGCAATTGTTGTGCGTGTGTATTGCACCATTTGATTGCAACATCTTTGCTTTTAAACTGTTGTGTTTGTTCGAAAATTCTTGCTAGGACACGAATGACGTTGCCATCAACGACAGCTACTGATTCATTAAAGATAATGCTAGCTATGGCTGCAGCTGTATAAGTTCCTATACCCTTGTGTTTTAAAAGCATTTCATAAGTCGTTGCAGGTGTTTGTACGAATGCTTTGGCAAGTGCATGTAAATTTTTTGCACGAGAATAATAACCTAGGCCGGCCCAAGCTTGCACCACTTGTTCTTCTGAAGCTTGTGCAAGAGCTTCAAAGGTGGGGAATTGTTTTATCCAACGATTGAAAAAAGGTAATACGGTTTTTACTTGAGTTTGTTGCAGCATGAACTCAGAAACAATAGTTTTATATAAAGAAGGTTGTTGTCGCCAAGGTAAAATGCGTGCATTAGTTTGGAACCAGTTTAGTAAGAAATTTCGAAATGTTTCTTCAAAGCTCATTATTCAAAGTTTTTCCAAAATTTTCGAGAAAATAAAGCTAAAATAGCGTATATTTCTAAACGACCTAACAGCATTATCGTGGCTAATATTAATTTTACAGAAGGTGTAAATTGTGCGAAATTTTCATTAGGCCCGATGGTGGATGTTATACCAGGACCTACGTTTGATAAACATGCAATAATGGTAGATGTAGCTGTTAAAATATCGATAGATGGCATAGATGCTTGAATGCTTAAGGTGCCTATAAAAATAATGAAAATACTTATTATAAAAAAATGTAAAAGCTCTATTTGTTTGTTTTCGGGCAACAAGATCTTGTTTACGCGTACCGATCGAATGATAGAGGGGTGAAAAACTTTTTCAAATTGCGTAGTAATAATTTTAAAGAGGGCAGTGATTCTGAAAATTTTAAATCCTCCAGAAGTTGATCCTGAACAACCTCCTATGAATGTAAGTATCAATATGAGTGTGAGTGCAAACGATGGCCACGTTGAATAATTGCAAGAATGTAACCCTGTCGTTGTAATGATTGAGATAGCTTGAAATGCGGCATGATGAATGGCTTCATAAGTAGAAAATAAGTTGTTTTTTATAAGTAAAAAAGTGAAAATGCAGGTACTTAGAGAGATTAAAAAAATATAGGTTCTGAATTCTTGATTAAAAATAAATGATGGCCCTTTTGTGGTGAATATTTGAGCTAAAAATAAGAAGTTGATCCCTCCTAAAAACATAAAAATCATCGATATGTTTTCAACAGAAACGTTATGCAATGAAGGTAATCCGCCGGTATAAATTGAGAAGCCGCCCGTTGAAACAGTGGATAAAGTGTGACAAAACGCATCAAAATAGGGTATTTTGAAATAGATTAGCGATAGAAAGCATACGATAGTTAATAACAAATACATAGCGAGCGCTGAAATAATATTTTTTCGTAAATTGAAAAGTGTTATAGAATCATCAGAAAACGATGTTTCTTGAAGGAAAAGTTTTTTATTGCTGTTATCGTTATGGTTTAAAAATGGAATGAAAAATATAACTAAACCTAGACCCCCTAACCACTGCGATAAAGCACGCCAAAGAAGTAGACTGTGAGGAATTTGTTCGATGTTATTTATAGCGGATGCACCTGTGGTTGTTAATCCTGATGCTGATTCAAAGAAAGCTGTGGAAAAATCGCAATCAGCAATAAGGAGGTAGGGAAGTGTTCCGATGCATGTGGTTGTAAGCCACAGTAAACCAGTAGTTAAAAGAATTTCGCGTGTAAAAAGGAAATTTTTCGGCTTTATACAATTAAAACAAATAAAGGATAAAAGCAGTGCGATAATGATGGATGGAATCCAATCAGTGATATTTTCATCAAAAACCAGATGTCCAATCAATGCACAAATGGAGAAACAAATGGTTTGGATAAAAAAACTCAGAGCAAGGGGCCGATAAAGTGGCTTCATAAATTTAAGCAGGTAAATCTTTATGCGTGAGAAGTTGTATAAGTTGCTCTCGATGTTCTAAAGCGATAGCAGCTACAATGCGATCACCCCCTAGTAATATGTCTTGAGCAGAAGGAACTTTTATGCGAAATTTATGTTTTAAAATGAGAAAAATGCATTCTTTAGGACGTGCAATTTTATGCAGAGGTAATCCTTCTATAGTTGCACCAAAAGGAATTTCAATTTCTAGAATTTCTACAGGATGCAGTGTATCTTGCCCTAAAATATCGATAGAGGTAATACTTTGAGGAAATAACATAGATTCTAAGTCTTTCCACAAACAACTTTGAGTGGATATGACGTGATCTACATCGATTTTTGAAGCTAAAATATCACAAACACCTTCGTATTCTTCCTTATTGACCCAGAGAATTGTATGTTTAGCGCCAGCCTTTTTGGCTTGTAAACAGGCAATAATATTTTTTTCATCATCATTGCTGCAAGCAATAAAATAATCAGATGTTTGTATTTGCTCTTCTTGTAGAACAGGTAATAACGTGGCATCTCCATGAATTACAGATACATTGGGGTATTGATCTGATAGTTGCTGACAAGTTTCCAATGAACTTTCAATAATTTTTATTTTAAATCGAGCGTTTTTTAGAAGCAATATGAGTGTTTGACTTACTTCGCTACCGGAAAAAAGTGTTACGTGTGTAAATGTTTTAAGTGGGTTTAAATGTTTGCTAAAGTTTAAAATAGATAGGTTAGTCCCTGCTAAGGTTAGTTGATCGTTTTCTTGTATAAGAGTATCACGTGAAGGAATGAAGTAGGTTTGATTGCGTTGAATTAAACCAATACGAATGTCGTGGTTAAGTGCTAATTCTTGTAATGTTTTTCCAATTAAAGGAGATTTAGCTTCAACCATTAAAGAACGTAATTCAATAAAACCTTGAGCGTATTGTTCTAAAGTTACTCGGTGGGTAGGACGCAAAAATTTTGCAATGGAAAAAGCACAACTGTGTTGTGTGTTTATGGTATTATCAAGAGAAAAATGTGATGAATAATTGAAGTTTTGAGCTTCTTTTTGTAAAGCTAAGTGGATTCGGCAAATCGTTCGTTGGGCTCCGAGTGTTTTTGTTAATTGACAGGCCAATAAATTAACAGCATCATCTTGGGTCATAGCTAGGAATGCTTTCGTTTGTGGCCAATCAATTTGCTGCAAAGTTGAAAAGAAAGTAATATCTCCTAGAATAATATGTGCGGATAGTTGCTCGCTAAGATTTTTAACAACATCTGGATTTTTTTCAATAATGGCTACATTATAACCGCGTCGTAAGAGTATTTTACTGATAGCTAGGCCAACTTCACCCCCTCCAGCGATAACAAACTGCATGCTTTTATAAAAGCAAATTCTCAACTTTTGTCAAGACCAACTACCACACACGTCCAGCTGAGTCATACGCATGTGTATGTTTTGGAACAGCTTCTTGAATGTACGATGTAGGTTGTCCCGTATGGTAGTTAATGAGTTGATCCTTTAAATTGTTATGAAACTTTACATGGCCGTCTAAATACACGATAAAACCGCCTTCTTGTCCATAGAGGCTATTTGCGGTCCATTGTCCTAAAGATGCATCTAACCCGGAAGAATATAATAAGGGTGTAGTTTCAATAGGTGCATCACTGGGGATAGGACACAAACAAATCCAACTTAGGGAAGCTTTTTGAAAAGCATCCTGTACACGATTGAACTTGTCTACAATCATACGTGTTCCCGTTGCTTTAGGCCCGAGAGAAGATAAGTAGCATTGTTTCTCATTGATACCACCTTGTGTAGCTAAGCAAATAGCCCAATCATTACTGGTACGAATGTTTTCAAAAGCGGACAGATAATTTTCATTTGTTTGCATTAAAGTGGTATAAGATAATGCAATTTGTCGCAAATTATGTGCATCTTTAGATACATTGGCCTTGCGTATCAATTTGCTACCATAAGGGAATAAAAATCCTGAAAATATGCCAATGATTGTAATGATGGCTAACATTTCTATCATTGTGAATCCGTTTGATGATAGCTTTAATTTTTTAAAATTTCTTCCCATGATAGACCTGATAATTTTTTAACTTGAACAAAAAAACGCCATACAATAAAAAGCAAACCTAAAGTCGCAGGTACAGCAATGATAGCAAAGCTCCATCCTGTCAGAAGTCCTAGTTCATGATTAAATTCAGCGCTTCCTGCAGGGTGTACGACAAGGTAGCGTGCCAAGACGTAATTTAGAAGAGCGCTGAAAAAAAACAAGCCTGCTAGAGCCCACTCATAGACCATAATATGTTTTTGCAACCGGTTTAGGGTTTTACGTTCTGTCATGGCTTGATTAATTTTTTCAACGTAACAAAATTGATTGTTTAGGAGAAATTTTGTTAAAAATGGAGGTTTTCGTAAAATTCTTAATACGATCAATGTGCATCCCATGATGCTTGGAAGCAGCATTTCGTTAATGGCTAACCAATGATTGGATCCTTCAAATAATCCTACGCTTCCCTTAATAGTAATACTAATAAGTCCTAAAAATGAGATCCAATTGAAATGTGATTCGCGGATCCAGTCTATAATTCCATAAGATAGTGGGCAAGCAATGGCAATAGCTAAAGAAACTTTAGGCGATAAAGGTAACCAAACGTGTCCTTTCATGAGAAATAATGTGGGCAAACATAGATTGAAAAACAATTCCCACAGAAGTGTTTTTTCATTATGTTCTTGCCTATTTTTTTGAAGGGCGATGTCCTTTTTTTCGCTTGTCATTGTGCTTTATAAGAATTAAATGTAATTGTTGGTTATGGTCAAGGTGTTTTTATGTGATTCCGCAGAGCAATGTTACGATTGCTTACAGAAATGTGTGGTATGCAAAAACAGTGTTGTTTTGGTCCCAGATGAATTTTTTAGGGAGCAATTTCTAACATTTTGGCCTCAATTTCCAAAAGAAATTTTGTTTACCCCTTCGCAATGGCTAAAAAAATTAGGACAAAATCCTTTGCCGCAAGTATTTATGCATTGGATGCCAGAGTGTTTTTGGATAAATGATCCTGTTTGTTTGAATGATCAAGGGTGGTCAGAGGCAGTTAAAGGTAATTGGCAAGAATGGTTGGCAGTAGAAAAATTTTGTACAATTTCATCTCTAAAAGTGACATTGCCGTCAATTTTTTCTGTAGAACGGTTGGTGTTTTTTGGAGACTTTCCAAAAGAAGTTATTACCCAATGGATTAAGCAATTTTCTGTGTGCAATGAGTTTTATGTTATAAAGCGCGATTTTGAAGATATTAAAGTGCATATTGCAGAAACTTTGAGTACGGTTTGTACCATATCTGTTAAAAACCTGTCTGCGCAGCGTTTTTGGTTAACGCAACATGTAGAAAAATTTTCTAAAGTTTGTGTGATTGATCTTCATGCGGTTCATACAAGTGTTTTGGTACAAAAACATCGATGTCATTTTGAAGTAGCTGCTTGGTTAGATTGGCAAGAGCATGGAACATTAGGTTATTTTTTGATATATTTGCGGATAATTGTGCAGGAGGATGCTTTATTTAAGAATTATCAGAATGATTTAAAGGGTGCGAGTGAAAAATGTTTTACAGATGATTATGCAAGCCTTTATAACTTTCTAAAATCTGCACAAAAACATTGGATAGAGCCATTTGTGTGCGAAAATAAACCACAACAAGCTACATTGACTGAATGGTGGGCTAGTATTAAAGATCAAGTGCCTTCTTTACTTGTAAAAAAAGTTGGAGATGTATATCAATGTCCTTTGATTTTGAGCAAAGCGCAGTTTTTTGATGGGCTTCGGCGTATATTAACCATGCAGGCCGAAGAAAAATCATGGGTTTTAGGTTGGAAAGATGCGCAATATTTACCAATAAAAGGTCATTGTTTGCTTTTAAATGGAGTAAAAGCAAGTGCAGTTAAAGATCAAAAAATTATGCATTGGATACAGGAAATTGCACAGAGATCCTCAAAAGTAGAAATATGTGCACCCTTGTTAAATGATAAAAATGATGTGCAAGATCCTTTATATCCAGTTACAAGTACGGAGGTTTACGAGTTCAATGCTTTAGGAGATACACGGCAGCCCTTTAATGCATTAAACTTGCCTGTAAATAGAGTTAATTTTTC
Organism: uncultured Opitutales bacterium; assembly: GCA_934691225.1. Classification (GTDB taxonomy): domain Bacteria; phylum Verrucomicrobiota; class Verrucomicrobiia; order Opitutales; family UBA9783; genus UBA1183. The sequence goes on along the minus strand of CAKUSQ010000001.1, from coordinate 266,132 downwards.
ATGTAAAAATTGGGAACGTTTTTATTTATGTCCACGCAACACATGGTTAAAAACGATTCTAAAAACGCAATCATTGAACGTAAGTAATGATTATTTAAAGGCCAAGATAATAGGGGAATGGGTGCATGAAAATTTACAGTTTAAATTTATGCCGCGAAGTGTAGATGATTGGAAGGCAAATGTTTTAAAAAATTCAGAACAGATGTGGTGTTATTTGAATAAACTGAATGTACCATTTTTAATAAAGCAGTGGCATGAGCGTGCATTGTCAATGAGTTTAAGAATGACGAATAGTTGTGCTTCTTTTTTTCAAAAAGAATGGTGTGTGTATTCTGAGTGGCCTTTGCCAAATCATGTAGATTTAAAGGGGCGTGTCGATTTTTTGGCTGTCAATGCAGTTGAAAAGGAAGCGGTTGTTGTGGATTTTAAAACATCGTTACATTATCTTTTTACGCCCTATCAGATGAGTCGTGGACACGCTTTGCAGTTATTCTTGTATGGTCAACAAATTCAGAATTTATTTGAAAAAGTTACATTAATGGTGGTTCGACGCGATGGACAAGCAACTATGTTGAAATTTTCAGAAGTAGAAATGTCAGTACAAGGGGTTTTGGATTGGATGAAGCAAATTCAAACAACAGGTTGTTATGAAATGTTGCCAGAAGAAAGCTTTGAAGATTTACCATTGTGCTACGTGTAATAAACAAATAAAAGTGAAAGTGTTAAACTTTCACTTTTACGGGTGCAATCAAAAGGAGGATTAATTTTGTGTGTTTACTTTTTTGTAACAATCAACACATGTATTATCGAATGATCCGTTTCGGTAAGCTAAATAATCTTTTAAGATTTTAGCATGATCAAACACTAACTTATCCCAAGGAATTTGATCTAAAGAATAAACAAATGCTTTAGCAGCATCATCGCCTGCTTTTGGCATCATGTCATCTACGCGTGCAATGTGAATAACATCGATTGTATGTTTTCTTGGATCGCGATCTGGTGACGAATAGACCTTAAACTGACGCAAATCTTTTAATTCTAAATTGCATTCTTCGCGCATTTCTCGTTGAGCTGTGTAATCAACTTTTTCACCATATTCGACGTGTCCGCCAGGAATAGCCATGCCAAAAGGTGTTTTACCGCGTTCAATTAAAACAATACCTTTAAATATGCCTTTTTCATACATTTCAATGATAACGGAGGCAGCTAAGAATGGCGGATGGTAAGCCTTTTTGGCTGCAATTGCAAAATCAGCTTTGTTTCTTTCTGCTTTAGATATATTTTCTGGTTTTTCAGTTGTTTTTTCAGTAGAAACTATAGAACTTTGATTGAATTCATGATTTAAGCAATCTCTTAAAATTTCACGATGATCAAAGCAAAGTTTATCCCAAGGAATTTCATCGATAGCATATATGTGCGTGCGTTTAGCATCTGTCCCTGGGCTTAATTGAACATCATCAATACGAGCTGTAAATACGGTATCGATTACATGCATTCTTGGATCGCGTTGAGGATCTGAATAGACATGAAACTGATGAAGATTTGAGACAACAGGAATTCCGCATTCATCGAACAAGGTTCTTTTTGCACAACCTTCAGCTGTTTCTTCGTAACGAATGAGGCCACCTGGTAAAGCTAATCCCAAAGGAGGACGTCCTCTATCAATTAAAACAATTCCAATAAATTTTCCTTTTTCGTAAGCTTTAATAAAAATAGAAGAAGCTAATGAAGCACATTTTTTAGATAAGCGGGGATCTATGCTTTTTGTTTGAATTTTTTCTTCTGCGTTACCGGATATTGCAGTGGTAGGATTTGTAGCAGAAGCTGGTTGATTTTCATTTTGAGAACCAAAGGCGCATAAACACCCGAACATACTTGCAAGTAAAGTAAATTTAATCGGCATACGTAATGCAATAAAATATTGAAAATTCTTTTGCAAGTGTTTTTATTGAAAATTTTTATGATGCTACTATTATTTTTATTTTATCCAATGCATTTTTAAAAGTATTTTGCTAGAATATTTTGAAAACATTCTATCGGAAATCCCATTACATTGGCATAAGAGCCTTCTATGCGAATGAACGATTTGGATAATGGATGTTGTATAGCGTAACCTCCAGCTTTGTCGAGTGGTTGCACGAAATTCAGGTAATTTTCGATAAAATGAGTATTAAGTTCAGAAAAGTGCACCTGTGTTGTATCTGAAAAATTGTATGCTATATGATTGTTTTTGCACAAAATAGAAACTGCTGTAGTGACTAAATGTGTTTTTCCAGATAATTTTTGCAGCATAGTTTTAGCTTCAGCAAGGTCTTTAGGTTTGTTAAAAACCTCTTCATTCATGATAACGATAGTGTCAGCTCCAATGACGTACGCATCTGGATATTCTTCAGAAACAGCTTGAGCTTTTCGTTGTGCGTTTGTTGTTGCTACCCAAGCGGTGGAATGATTACCTGGTTGTTTTACTTCTTCTACAGTTGGTGAAATGCATCGAAAATGAAAACCAATTTCTTCTAACAACTGGATGCGTCGTTTTGAAGAGGAAGCTAGGATCCAATCTTGCATAAATTAATGGCAACAGCATCCGCAACAGTTCTTGTCATTGGAGTTGCATTGGCAATTTGCATTTGCATGCATAGCTTTTAAAAATGCATGCCAAGCTAATGTTGCACATTTAAGTCGAGCAGGAAATTTTCGAACACCTAGTAAAGCTTCTCGTTCACCTAAGTTTTCTGGTGCTGTTTGATTTTTATCATTAAGCAGAACAATAAAATCTTCGGCTTCTTTTATCGCTTGTTCAGTTGTTTTACCTTCCAAACTTTGTGTCATCAAAGAAGCGGAGGCTTTGCAAATAGCACACCCTTGCCCTGAAAATGTGAGTTCTTTTACAATACCTTCGTGAACATTTACATACACATTTAATTCATCACCACAGAGAGGATTACTGCCATGAGCTGAATGGGAAGGTTTGTCTAAAACACGGAAATTGTTTGGATTTTCGTTGTGAGCGAGCAGAACTTCTTGGTAAATATCTTGTAAACTCATGATTTAAAAACAGTTGTAACATTATGCAAAGCTTCCGCGAGTTTATCTATGTCTTTGCATGTATTATAAAGCCCAAGTGAAATTCGAACAGCGCCGCTTGGACAATTAAGTCGTCGCATAAGAGGTTGACAACAATGAAATCCTGCCCGAAGTGCAATGTTATGATCATTAACGATGGTGGCAACATCATGTGGATGAACTCCATCAACTAAAAAAGATATAACAGCTGTCTTTTTTTGTGGATTTCCCACGATTTTAACGCGAGGAATGGATTGCAAAACATGTTCTGCGTAGCTTAACACGCGTTCTTCATAATCAAGGAGGCTTTCCCAAGAGAACTGTTGTAAATATTCAATAGCTTTCCCTAGGCCAATAATATCGGCTACAGAAGGCGTTCCAGCTTCAAAACGACTTGGGATATCCGCTGGTGTAAAAGAATCAATGTAAACTGTTTTCATCATGGATCCACCGCCGTGGTAAGGGGGAAGTTCTTCCAGAATTTCACGTTTCCCATAGAAAAATCCAGAACCCATAGGTCCATACATTTTATGGCCTGAACCTACTAAAAAATCACAATCTATTGCTTTAACATTGATGGGTAAATGAGCCACTGCTTGTGTGGCGTCTACAATAACACGTGTGTTATTTGCATGTGCTAATTCAATGATTTTTTGTAGGGGAGGAATAGCTCCTAAGACATTAGAAACGTGTGTAACGGCCAACAATTTGGTTTTGGGTGTCAACAACTTTTCTAATTGTGAGATGTCTAAGTTTCCATTTATATCAACGGGCCAAGATTTAATATGAACGCCACGTTTATTTTGCTGCATTTGCCATGGGATTATATTGGAATGGTGTTCCAACTCAGAAATAATAATTTCGTCTTCCGGTTGCAAATAACGTTGTCCAAAAATTTCTGCTATACAATTCAGGGATTCTGTGGCACCTCGTGTGAACACAATTTCTTTAGGGTCATTAGTTCCTAGAAGATTGGCAATGAGATTGCGCGTATTTTCATAGGCTTCTGTAGCCAATTGTCCCCATTCATAAAAACCGCGATGAACGTTTGCGTTGTTATGAGAATAGAAATCTGTCAAAGCTTTAATAACACAAGAAGGCTTTTGCGTTGTAGCAGAGTTGTCAAGGTAAACAATAGGTTCTCCTTTAGCGTTATGATGAGCAAGAGAAGGAAAATCTTTACATGCAACTTCTGCATCAAAACATTTTTGGATGATGTTCATTTTAAATTTTTAATGGCTGCCCGGCAAGGATTCGAACCTCGACAGAATGAACCAAAATCATTTGTGCTACCATTACACAACCGGGCAATTTTTTAAATGATTGTTAATATGAAATAATTTGTGGTTTATTACGTCAAGAAAAAATTAGTGATTTTGTGAATTATAAAAGTTTTTGTGAATTTGATCGCAGAGAAATTAATACATCTTTGGAATTGAATAGTTTTTTAAAATTACCTTAAATAGATTCATGAATGTAATAGGTTTAGTACGCGCTTTAGGTCTGGCATTGATCGTTTTCGGATTTTTATTAAAACTTTTTTGTGTAAAAATTAGGCAAGATCTTTGGTATGGTTTTTTGCGAAATAGAATCCTTGGAACTATGTTGTTTGTAATTTGTGTTACTTGGTTTATGTTTAAGCTTAGTGACTTAGGTGAACCTGATTTTGGTGAATACAAGCATTTATTGATGTTTCTGTTCGGCTTTACATTTTTAGGGTGTTATATTTATTGGAGTGATTTTATTTTGGTGCGTGCGGCTGCTATGTTTACTTTAATGAGTGTAGAAAAATTATTGAATATAGCGTACATGAGCGAGGGCGTAGTGAAGCCTTTTTTCGCAACGGGAATTTATTTGTTAATTATTTTGGCTATGTATTTAGGGGTTTATCCTTATCGTGTGCGTGATATTTCTCCTTATTTATTTCAAAAAGATTGCCGATATATGAAATTAATAGGGCTGTTTTGCATGTGTTATGGTGTAGGGCTTATAGGTTTAACGTACTTGTAGTATGAACAAAAATTTATTATTAGTATTAACAGGAACATCGGGTAGTGGTAAAACAACGCTGTGCAGGCGTTTTTTATCAGAAGTTAAGATAGCTGAAAGAGTAGTTACAACAACGACACGACTGCCACGTTCTGGTGAAGTAGATGGCATAGATTATCATTTTGAGTGTCGTGATAATTTTTTGAAACGATTAGAGCAGCATGAATTCTTAGAGCATGCACAAGTATATGACCATTTTTATGGTGTTTCAAAAGCAGCTTTGAAAATGGCTGCCGGAAAAGATCTTATTATTTGTTTGGATGTACAAGGAGCACAAACGTTAAAAGCAAGTTATAAAGCGTCCGAATTGGTGCGTCGATTAGTAACGATCTTTGTAAGTCCGGTAACCATAAATGAATTAAAGGATCGATTAATTATGCGCGGAACCGACGATGAACAGACGATCCAAAGACGCCTTCAAATGGCTGAAACGGAGTTGCGTACTTTGTCTCAATTTGATTATCATTTGTGTAGTCAAGACAAAGCGCACGATTGGCTTTGTTTGCAGAGCATTTATTTTGCAGAGAAAATGCGTATTTAAGCAACGTTTTCAAGATATACCTCCTTGGATTGTTCTTGGGTTGGAATGCCGAGTTGTGAAAGATTGAAAAAAGCAAGTCCCATTTTGCCCAAATTGGAATCACGAGAGCAAGTCAATATAGGTGTGCCATTTTCCTTAAATAAACAACGTCCATGTGGGTCTTGGGAAACAGAAATAGCCGAATTGTGGCTTTCACGAAATTCATTAAGCAAAGGATTATTTTGAATTGTTTCTAAAAGGTCGGCTTTCATGCTTTGAATCGTCTGACGTGCACAACCTTTCCTTGACAGATGCTGCATAATTGCTTTAAAATTAAACACACCGTGTTCATTGTTTCTAATTTTGCTCAATGTTTGTTCCAGCAAAGAACTACCGATACTGGAAAGACCGCTAATAATTAAAGGATGCATATACCGTAAGATGTAGCAAAAAGTGTGCCAAGTTTTTAAGCGGTTTATTTTTCGAGAGGTTTTTTCACATTTTTTTATTTAAAAAGTGAATTTTCAAAAATCTTGTGAAAAAACATAAAATCATTTCGTAATTTTTTTCCTATTTTTTGATGTAAGAGGGGTGGAAAAATTTTCCATTTGGAAATTTTTTCTTGCTTTTACAAAAATATAATGATTCGTATGTGTTTTTGATAAATGATCGTTTATTTTTTTAAATCGATCTTGACAAGAATTAAGGTTGTGTCTTGCATAATTCTTGGTTGTTTTGTCTACTGGCCGAGTCATAGCGCAGCCTGGATAGCGCACTTGCATGGGGTGCAAGGGGTCATGAGTTCGAATCTCATTGACTCGACCATTTTTTATAAATCGGGTTTAAGATTATGTAGGTCCGTTTGCTATTTTATATGAAAAAGTCATGCACAGAGATTCCCAATCTGTTGTCATTTGATGGAAAATTTTTTAACCAAACGTGCAGGTATGTTATAGGTGCAGATGAGGTTGGGCGTGGTCCTTTAGCAGGTCCGGTTGTTGCGTGTGCTGTTTGCATCGATTACATGTTTTTTCAAACGTATTGTTTAAATCCTGATATAACTATTTTTCAAGATTCGAAATGTTTGTCAGAAAAACAACGAAAGAAAGCGTTCGACGATTTACAAATGCTTTCAATGACAACCTCTTTAAAATTTGCTTTTGGTGAGGCAAGTGTGTCTGAAATTGAAACGGAAAATATTCTTGGAGCAACTACATTAGCTTTTACACGCGCTTTAAATGCTTTGCAAAAGGTAATGAAGGTTCAATTACTTACATCAATACAATCACAGAAATTGTCCTTATCGCAAGTAATTGTTGATGGTTACGCTTTAGAACGATTACCTTATCGGCATATTGGTATTGTTAAAGGTGATCGTTCAAGTTTTTGCATTGCAGCAGCTTCAATTGCTGCTAAAGTAATGCGTGATCGTTACATGGTATCATTGGCTGAACAGTATCCTTTGTATTCTTTTGAGAAAAATAAAGGATATGGGACTGCGGAGCATCTAGTTGCTTTGCGTCAGTATGGCCCTTGTGAGGTGCATCGACCTTCTTTTTTGAAAAAGATTCTTTTGAGAGATGAATCTGAGCAAGAATTATTGCCGTTAATGTATTAGGATATTTGCAAAGATTCATTAAATGTGAGGGTTCTAGGAGAAGTATGCGTCCAAGATTGGAATAAAATGCCTTTAAGAAAGGTGTTTTGTTGAGAAACATCGTAACCGAAAGTTTCCAATCGTTGCGTAACGTCTTCAAGTGAACTTGCATGAAATGTGGCTAACGTACAATGTCCAGTGATGGCAGCATTAACCGCCAATTTTAGTTGGGCTTGCGTTCGAATTTCACCGATGCCAACGACATTAATACTTTGGCGAAGCAAGTTGCGCATAAAATCATCAGACATAATGTTTGAAGGAAGTTTGAGCTGTACAAATCGAGATTGTGAAATCTCTATAGGATCTTCAAGACTTAGAACGCGTTGATTGGATAATTGATTGAGGAGACGGTAGTAGGTTGTGGTTTTCCCATGGCCGATAGGGCCTGTAATAAGCCATAACCCCGGTGTAACTTTTTGAAAGGCTTGTGTAAATTGTGTTTTAAGTAAAGTGTCGTTGTGATGGAGCGCATTTTTAAGCCCGTTATGCAAACGAATTACGATACTTTCGCCATGTAAACACGGAAGTGTGGATACACGACATTCAATTTTTGCATTGGAAATTAAAAGCGTAAACTGACCGTTTTGTGGATGCCGATGTTCCGTCGAATCCATCTGCGCTTTTAATTTTATAAGGTTAAGCAAAGGTGGTTGTAGCGTTAATGGAAGTGTTTCAGCTAATCTTAATTGGCCTTGTTTACGGGTATGAATTTCTAAATGATTGCGGTGAGGTTCAAAATGTATGTCAGAACAGTTTGCTTCAAAAGCCTCTTGAATGATTTGGTTAAGTTTTTGTGAAATGGGTTTAGTTAATAAAGGTGTTTGAGAGGTTATATTGGCTGTGGAAAACGTTGTTAGATCGGATAGAAATGTTTTTTTATCGACATATTCAAGTTGCAAGCTTTTTGTGCAACGTTGACTTAAATAATTTAGTAATTGAAATGTGTTTTTGCTAAATGGACATCGTACTTTGCATAATAATTGGTGTGAATTGATGTGTATAGGAATGATGCCTGCTTTGTTTAAAATTTGACGCTCAGCAGGATATGGAAACATATTTGATTTTTATAAAACCCAAAATAGGAAATCAAGAAAATTGGTATAAATTTTGTTTTTTATATAAAAATAGATAATTCGCTTGACACCTCGCTCTATAAAATATTTTTATAGTTATGTATTAATTTGAAAACCAATGGCGAATATTAAATCATCGAAGAAGTCGATTAGGAAAATTGCAAAGTTGACAGCAAGGAATAAGGCTGAAAAAACTCGTTTAAAAACATTTTCTAAAAAGTTGAAGAAATTGCAAGGTGAAAATAATGCCATGGCTTCAAGGGATGTAGCAATTGCATTTATGTCGATTATCGATAAGGCAGGTAAACATGGGGTGTTACATGCCAATAAAGTTAATCGTATGAAGAGTCGTTTAACACCAATTATTGCTAATGCTCCTGTTGAGACTCCAGTAGCAAAAGTTGAGGTTAAGACCGAAGAACCAGTTGCTAGTGAAACTAAGTAATACTTTCTCCCATCCCATCCGAGGCCTCAGTGAAAGCTGAGGCTTCTTTTTTAAAAGACTGTGTTTAAAAAGATTTTGTTTTGGCTTGAAAATAAGAGGTAAAATTTTTTTCATAAGCATATGAATCAATGTGGAGTTAGGTATTTGTTTGTTTGTATTTTTAGTTGCCTATTGAATATAGGATATGCTGATAGCCATTCTACAGAAGAAAAAAATGTAATATCTGCTTACGTCAATGATGATTTTATTACGCAAGCTCAGGTGCAGCAAATGGCCGTTGAATCAGGCGAAAGTAAAGACAAAGCATTGGAATTAATGATAGAGCAAAAGCTGCTGTTACAAGATTTTCAAGATAAGAAAGGTCGAATTTTGGATGTACAAATGGATGCACAGTTGGATGCCATTGTACAAAATAATTTTCAAGGAAATCGAGGAGCTTTGGTTAAAGTTTTGCACGATGATAAACGTTCTTTAGGTGGATTAAAAGAAGAAGTTCGTGTTTCTATTATCTCGAATATCATGCAACAGCAAAAAATGACGGAAAAGTATGCGATTAGTCCTAAAAAAATTCGGGAATATTACGAGCAACACAAAAGTGATTTTGAAATACCTGCAAAATATTTAATACAACAGTCAGGATTTAAGGCAGATTCTACGATTGTTATTGAGGAAAATTCAGTTTTGAAATTGGATTACTTAAGCGAATTGAAAAAAGAAGGTAAATCTTTGGATGTTATAAGTCAAACATTAGATGAGTTTTCTTCAGAACCAGCGTGGTACACCTCTAAAGAGCTAAGTGAAACGTTGGTTGAATGTTTAAATGGAATGAAAATAGGTGAAGCAACATCTTACATAACTTTGAATGGCGTTTGTGTTGTTACTAAATTGTTAAATAAAAATGAAGCAACTGTGAAAGCTTTGTCGGATGTTCAGTCGGATATAGAAACAATTTTGCTTGAAGAAGTAAATAATCAATATTTTCGTGAATATGTCGATTTTTTACGTTCTAAAGCAGTAATTACTTATCAAAATAAGCCGTGAATTTTTTAGTTTAATACTAATTAAGAGAAAGATTTTTCGGTAAAGATTTTGATTTTAATTTTGATGGGTAAAATTTTAACATCAAAGTATCCCATAAGCGAGGGTTTGAAATTGAGAATATTTTTTTAGATGGTAATGGAATGGGAAGCCATGTCATATCTTGAATGTCTTTGAAAAGTTGTCCGGGAGCCCAATTAATATGCCCACAGTAGGCTTTGAAACGGGTTTTGGGTTGATCCATCATTAATCGAGTAGCTTGTTGTTGATTTAAACCAAGCTGCCACTTCAATCGTTGTTGCTGCTGATCCCAGTCAAGCGACGTAACAATAATTTGTTGTGGTTGTGTAGGTCCACCTTTGAAAACAGGTACTTGATTAAAATTTCCCCAAATTTTTTCATCAAAATCATTGAGCGTTAAACGCAGTGGGTGATTGATACATAAGCCAATGGTGCCTGAATTTTTATTATCGTGGACAACAACAACGACATCGTTAGAATTTGCATCTGTATTCGATCCATTTGAAAGTAAAATAAGTCCTATGAAATGATTTGGAATGTGTTGAATAAATGGGTTCATTAAAATTTCTCTAAGTTAATATTTGCTTCTTGAAAAATTTCAGAAACAAGTGGATCATTATTGTAATCTTCATGATAATAGCAGTGTTTTATGCCAGCTGCCAAGAGCATTTTTGCACAATTTATACAGGGAAAATGTGTAATATAAGCGATGGCATCCTGTGTAGTAACACCTCGCCGAGCTGCGTCTGCTAAAGCATTTTGTTCAGCATGTACGGTTGCTTGTTCATGTCCATCTTTGATCATTGAACGATGCGGTAAACCTGGCAAAAAACCATTGTACCCGGCTGCTATAATTCTATTTTTATTTTCTCTGCCCGAAACCAGTACGCAGCCAACATGCAAGCGTTGACAGCTAGATCGTGTTGATAAAAGAATGGCAATAGACATGAAATAGGTATTCCATGAGGGACGATTATCCAATGTTTTTAACGTTTCTTTCAGAGAATCTAACCATTTTTTATCTTCTAGCATATTATTCTTTAAATTTTTATAAAAAAGTCATATACCTTTTTTGAGATGAAAGCAAACCTTTCTTTATGTTACCGATTTGTACGTTTCTTTTTTAAGTTTGTTTTTAAAAAAGGATATCAAGGTAAGTTGTATGGATTAGAAAATATTCCTGCACAAGGTGGCGTTATTTTGGCTGGAAATCATGTAAGTTATTTGGATCCACCTTTTATTGCTGTTCATGCGAATCGTCAGCCTGTTTTTTCTTTCGCACGACGTACGCTTTTTAAGCGAGGGATAGGTTGGTTTTTTAATCGGTTATATATGATTCCAGTGGATCGTGATAAGGGTAGTGATATTCATTCTATTAAACATATTTTGCAGTTGTTAAAAGATGGGAATCCTGTTTTAATGTTTCCTGAAGGAACGCGTTCTGCCAATGGTGTTTTACAAAGACCTAAGAAAGGTATTGGTTTATTTGTTTCAAAAGCAAAAGTTCCGGTTGTTCCGGTACGAATTTTTGGAACCTTTGAAGCTTGGCCTAAAGGAGATAAATGGCCTAATTTTAAACCAAAAGTATCGATTGTTTTTGGAAAACCTATTCCGCCTGAAAGTTTTGATGACTGTAAGGATGCGTCTGATCCAATGCAGGCGATAAGCGATCGTATTATGCAAGCTATTGCCAATATTCAGCCACAACGATGATTTATGGATGGAATTTTGCTTATTATTGATGATGAAAAGCATACGCGCGAAGGATTAGCGCAGTTTTTTTCGGAAAAATTTGATGTTTTTACAGCGAGTCAGCCTTTGGAAGCATTTAAGTTGATGGAATCGGAAAAATTTGATGTTATTATTACGGATTTGAGAATGGGACAACAGAGTGGGTTGAGCGTTATTGACAAAGCATTAAACCTACCGAATCGCCCGGTTTGTATTATGATGACAGCTTATGGTTCTATCGAAACAGCTGTTGAGGCAATGAAGCATGGAGCTTACGATTTTATAAGCAAGCCTATTCAGCTGGATAAGTTGGAAAATATGGTACAAAAAGCCTTATTTGAGCGAAAAAATGCACCTGTTGAAATAAAAAAGGTAACACCAATTCCCCATATGCTTGGAAATTCTAAAGCTTTTGAAAGTGTTATTGATCAAATTCAACGGGTGGCTCCTACCAAGGCAACGGTTTTAATCATGGGAGAAACAGGAACAGGTAAGGAATTGGTAGCTCAACAATTGCATCAATTAAGTTCGCGTTCAAGCAAACCTTTTGTTCCGGTTCATTGCGCTGCTTTGCCTGAAAACTTATTAGAATCTGAATTGTTTGGACATGAACGTGGTGCATTTACAGGGGCGTTACAGCGCCATATTGGTTTGTTTGAGGCTGCAAATCATGGAACATTATTTTTAGATGAAATTGGTGAAATTAATCCTAATGTACAAGTAAAATTACTTCGGTTTTTGGAAAATAAATCAATAGAACGTTTGGGAGGTACGCAGACAATTGCTTTAGATGTGCGGCTTGTATGTGCAACCAATCGTAATTTAAAAAAAGAAGTGGAGGAAGGGCGTTTTCGTGAAGATTTATATTATCGTTTGAATGTAGTAGAAATTCGTTTGCCTGCTTTACGAGAACGTAAGGTAGATATTCCTGTTTTATTAGACCATTATTTTAATTTTTTTGCGCAAGAAAATCATTTAAAACCTCCAAAATTAGCGAATGAAACTCGCATCGTGTTGGAGGATTATTTATGGCCAGGTAACATTCGTGAATTGCGAAATTTTTCAGAGAATGCTGTTGTTATGCATCATGATTCCGTATTGCAATTAAAGGATTTAGATCCAAAGTTTTTAGTTCCGATGGAACCATTTTTAGCATCAAAAAATGAAAAGCAATTATTGCAAGATGCATTAAAAAGAACAAATGGTAATAAGTCAGAAGCTGCTCGCATTTTGGGAATTCCTCGCCGAAGTTTTTATAGAAAACTTGAAAAATGGAATTTAATGGATTTAGATGTGTATAAATAATTTGTAGGGAAAAATAGGTATGGAAAAATTTAATATTCCGGATAGTCGTAAGATTCATCCAATCGAAAAATTTACTCAAATATGTTTTATTAAAAATACAGTAAAAAATCCTAACGTTGAAATAGGGGATTATACTTATTATGATGATTTTGAGGATTCAGAAAATTTTGAAAGAAACATACTGTACCATTTTGATTTTATTGGTGATAAATTAAAAATTGGGAAATTTTGCTCTATAGCCAAAAACGTAAAATTTATCATGAATGGCGGAAGTCATCGAATAGATACATTTACGTCCTATCCTTTTCCAATTTTTGGTGAAATTTGGGCTGAAAAATTAAAAGGTGTTAGGTTAGGTGCTTGTTCGAAAGGTGACACCGTTATCGGTAATGACGTTTGGTTGGGGCGTGATGCAGTAATTATGCCAGGCGTTTGTATTGGTGATGGAGCTGTAATAGCTGCTGAATCTGTGGTTGTTAAAGATGTACCTCCTTATGCAATTTATGGAGGAAATCCTGCAAAATTAATACGAATGCGATTTTCAGATGAAGTGATTCAAATTTTACTCAAATTGCAGTGGTGGGATTGGTCATACGAAAAAATCACAAAAAATTTGAATACAATTTTTGGAGTTAACCTTGAGGCTTTAAAAGATCTGTTGGAATCGTGTGAAACGAAGCAATAATTAGCGATGAATCCAGTGTTGAACTTCAAATAGATCTGTTTTTTTGATTATATTGATTTTTTCAAAGAAATTTTCAAAATGAGGGAAAAATGTGTCACCTGGGTAATTTTTCTGAATGACGGATAGAAAAATCTCAAAACAAAGTGGCAAAAATTGTTCATAAATATGGGCGCCTCCACAAATCCAAATGGGTCCTTTTAGCGAATTTAGATCCTTAATGGATTGAATTGTTTTTACACCTTTGTAAGCAAGTTTTTGGCTCGTTAAAATGTAGGTTATTCGATGCGGAAGCGGCCGGCATCCCATGGATTCAAATGTTTTTCGTCCCATGAGCAGCGTTTGGTTAAGCGTTGTTTGACGAAACCATTGAAGTTCTTCTGGAATGTGCCAAGGCAACTGCTGATTCCACCCGATAGAGCGGTTAAGTGCCATGGCAGCAATAGCTTTAAATTGAGTCATTGGATTTAAACAGCAACGGTTGCTTTAATGGCTGGATAAGGATGATAATCCTCAATATGAAAATCCTCAAACGTAAAGCCATCAATAGAATTAATTGTTGGGTTTAGATGCAAAATAGGTAATTCTTTAGGTTGGCGTGATAATTGAATGTTTACTTGTTCCAGATGATTTTTATAAATATGTGCATCCCCTAAAGTGTGAACAAAAATTCCTGGTTTCAAATGACAAATTTGTGCTACCATATAAGTAAGTAAAGAATAAGAAGCGATGTTAAAGGGAACGCCTAAAAATAGGTCACCACTTCTCTGATACAATTGGCAATGTAACTGTCCTTGTGTGCTCACATAAAATTGAAAAAAGGAATGACAAGGGGGCAAAGCCATACGATCAATTTCGCCTACATTCCAAGCTGAAACAATATGACGGCGACCAAAAGGATCTTGCTGTAGACCTTGAATAACATTTTTAATTTGATCAATGTAACGCCCATCTGCACATTTCCAATGTCGCCATTGTGCACCATATACAGGGCCTAAATTTCCATCTTTATCAGCCCATTCATTCCAGATGCGGACATCATGATCTTGCAAATACTTAATATTAGTTTCACCTTTTAAAAACCACAGCAGTTCATATGCAATAGATTTAAAGTGAACTTTTTTGGTTGTTAGCAATGGAAAAGATTTTGAGATATCAATGCGCATTTGGGTTCCAAAAACGCTTATGGTTCCTACACCGGTTCTATCCTGACGGTGTTCTCCATTTTCAAGAACATGTTTTAACAGGTTAAGGTAAACTTTCATAATTACAAATGATAAGCATTGTGCTGAGATAATTCACTGAGCTTTTGCTGTAGATTTTCTTGAAATAATGCGATGTCTTCAGCAGAAGGGCGATAACCTTTTTGTGCAGGATTTAAACCAACTCGTCCCATTTGGTCTAAACTCCATTCAGCGGTTTGGCCATCTGAAAATGTAACGTGTCCGTGTGTAATAAAACCAGGACGTGTTACAGGATCCACGGTAACTTGCACAGAATTTGAAGAATTTTCAGGGAGATATTCACCTTCCAGAGCTTCTTCTTTGTTAACATTAGCCTCTTTCTGAGGTGTTGCTTGCGTCAACTGTAAATTAAAATCGTCCATCAAAAAACGCGTTTCTAGATAAGTTAAATGCGTTTGATAAGTTGTGTTTATTTTGGTTTGCAAATCGCTAATGGAATGGATTTCAGGCATCCAATTGCGTATTTCTTGAATTTGTTCGTCTGTAAATTGTTGCATGATAAATTGTTGCATGATTATTGCTTATTTGTGAGTTTTTGCTGTAAAAATTGCACCGTTCGTTTTGTCGTAGGTTCTTGTTGTAAAGAATTTTCTACGCTTTTGCAAGCATGAATTACGGTGCCATGATCGCGTCCTCCAAATGCAATACCAATTTCTTGTAATGAAGCTTGGGTGAGCAATCGACACAAGTACATAGCTACTTGCCTTGGGAAAGCGATGTTAGCAGGACGCTTTTTACCTAAAAGGTCTGTCATAGATAAATGATAGAATTCGCAAATGCCTTTTTGAATATCATCGATCGTTACACGTGTAGCTAGTTCTTCTTGCAAAATATCTTGCAAAATACTTTCAACTTTTTCGATAGGTAAATCGGCTGTGTGTAGTAAACGTTGATACCCTTGTATGCGATTAAGAGCGCCTTCCATGCGGCGAACATTTTTAGTGACGCGTTCAGCTAAAAAATCAATAACTATTTTATCTAAAGTTAAATTCATAGATTTTGCTTTTTTAGTTAGGATAGCAACACGGGTTTCAAAATCCGGTGGTTGAATATCGCAAACAAGTCCCCATTGGAAACGGGATACAAGTCGACTTTCTAGTTTTGCAATTTCGGAAGCAGGACGATCGCTACAAAGAAAAATTTGACGTTGAGATTCAAATAGTTCATTAAAGGTATGAAAAAATTCTTCTTGAATTCGTTCTTTACCAGCTAAAAAATGGATATCATCGATAAGTAATACATCCGCACCTCGATATTTTTTTCGAAATTTTGACAGCTGATTTTCTTGAATAGCAAAGATAAAATCGTTGGTAAAGCGTTCTGTGGTGATGTATATCACTTTAGCATTAGGTTGACTTTGAAGTACATGATGTCCTACTGCTTGCATAAGGTGAGTTTTACCTAAACCTGTGTTGCCGTATAGAAACAGAGGATTATAAGCACGACCAGGCGCATTAGCTACAGCGATAGAAGCCGCATGGGCTAATTGGCTACCTGTTCCAACAACAAAATTTTCAAAAGTATTTTGGGGTATGAGTCCTTGACCTGATGAGAGACGCAAAGAAGAGGTCGTTGTTTTAATTGATTTGGAAACTGTTTTTACAGGTTCGGCTGGTGCAGGGATATCAGAAGAAGATGTTGTTGCATCACTTTTAAATTCAACAACGATAGGATGCCCTAAAAGTTTTGCAATTTTAGTTTCAAAAAGTTCTAGGTAATTATTTTGTAGCCACATGGATGCAAAATCATTATTGGCTAAAAAAATAAGTTTTTCATCTAAGTTTCCTTCTTGGCAACGTAAAGGTTGAAACCATGTCTTAAAAATATCTTCCGAAAAAAGCCCTTGCAGATCTTTTTTCAGTGCATTCCATAACTCAGATGTATCCTTAAATTGAGGCATAATTAAAGAGGTTATTCACAATTTTTTCGAATAAGCATGTTAAAAAAGATATCCCTTGGTTATTTAACATAGTGCTTGTAGCATTAAGGTTGTGTTTTTTGTGTAAAAACGGATAAAATGCAGTAATTCCCTTGATTTTTGCGGGGAATTTAAAGAGATTGTTTGTAACCCTAAAGACATGGTAAAATAAAAATCTAATTTTTGGGTTAAATGCAAGACGAAGTTGTTTACAAGTTATTCACAATGTGGAAAACATTAGCATTTATGCTTGTTGACGGACCAAAAATTTTTTTAAGTATTTTTTATATTAAGTAAATGATGCAATGCATATTGTAAAAAATTTATTTGAAGATTCCGCTTTAAATGTAGCACCTAAATTAATAGGGTGTTGGTTGTGTCGTTGTATAGATAGGCAGGTTTTAGCTTATGCTATAACGGAAGTAGAAGTTTATTTGGGTCCTGAAGATTTAGCTTCGCATGCTCGATTTGGGAAGACTCGAAGAAATGCGCCTATGTTTGGGCCTTCAGGAATTTGGTATGTTTATTTATGTTATGGTATGCATGCTATGTTAAATATTGTGACAGATAAGCAAGATTGTCCATCAGCTATTTTAATTCGTTCTGTAGAAGGTATACAAGGACCTGGACGTTTAACACGGCAATTAAAAATAAATACGACATTTAATGGTTTGCCCTGTGATCTATCTTCAAATTTATGGATAGATGATAAAAATAAAAAATATTTTTCAATTGTAACAACTCCTCGCATAGGAATTGATTATTCTGGTCCTGTGTGGTCGCAAAAAAAATATCGTTTTTTAGCCCAATAAAAAAGTTAGGATTAAAAATCTTTTATTTGTACTTGCCAATAAAACCGGTGTGTGTTGTAAAATCGAAAGCATGCCAACCTACGATTATGTTTGTAAAGAATGCGGACGGCACTTTGAAATTTTTCATTCAATGAATGAACCTGTTCGTACCGTTTGCCCTCATTGTCATAAACCTGCTTTGCAAAAACAAATAGGGGAAGGATCCGGTGTTATATTTAAAGGACACGGTTTTTATGAAACAGATTTTAAACATGCTGAAGCGTGCCCGTGCGGCGCATCAAAAGGAAAGGCAGGTTCGTGTCCTTGCCAATCTTAAGTACAATGATCGTGTCAATACTTTAACGCTTCTTAGAAGAGAAGGGTTAGATTACATCCAGGTAAGTGAAGATTATTTTATTTTATACTTTGGTAATGAGTTACCTGGGAATTGTTTGCACTCTTTAGAAAAGGCTACACAAGCTCGTTGGATGGTTTGCCGATCAGGTGTTGCCAAAAAAGATTTAGGGCATTTTGATTCGAAATTTAACAAACATAGGAAATTTGAGAAGATTTTACAACAAGCATTTAACTTAAAAGCGTCTGATATTTTTTTAACATTAACTGCAGAAGGTGTTTTATTACAATTTCGTCAAAAGAGATGTTTGTTGTCACCATTTAAACTAAATGGAGAAGAAGGTGAGGCACTTTTAAAAAGTTTATTAGCTTTAGCGCAGTTAAATTTTGATGATACATTGCGTACGCGAGAAGGTCATTTTAGGTATTTATTGGATGGTAAAATTGTTTTTTGTCGATTGTCTTATGTAGCTAGTTCGGTATCGCAGAGTTTAGTTTTGCGTTTGTTAAGTGAGGACTTATTCCCATTTATTTTAGGAAATTTGCAATTGCCGAATGACTTACTAAATTGTTTGAAAAATTCGTGTCGAAATTGGCACTCAGGTATGATTTTGATTTCAGGTCCAACGGGAAGTGGAAAGACAACCACTTTGTATTCGTTAGCAAAATTATTGCGCCAATACGGACAAAAAGTTCTTTCTATTGAGGATCCCATAGAAGCAGAATTGAGTGAGTTGCTGCAAACAGAAATTGCACCAAAGATAGGTTATACTTTTGAAGAGGCATTGCGTGCAGTTTTGCGACAAGATCCTAATGTTATTTTATTAGGAGAGATTCGAGATACTGAAACGGCAAAGGCGGCTTTTTATGCAAGTTTATCTGGATATCTTGTAATAACAACATTGCACGCGCAAAATTTATCGATGGTTCCATTGAGGTGTTTAGAATTAGGTATTGATTTTTCTGTTTTTCAGGATAACGTTCGTTTACAAATTCATCAACAATGGGAAGATGACAATGCCGGTGGTTCTCCAAGGTTTCAGTGGAAAATGAAAGAAAAAAGTTCATGAAATTAGGTACGAAATTATATTTTTTTTTGAGCGTTTGTTTAGGACAGTTGTGTGCTAAGGAACTTTTTAAACCCTTGGATTTATCTATAAAAGCTCCTATTGTTCTTAAATCTTTACAGTGGATTCCATTGAATGTACAATACCATGGGTTTGTATCTTTAAATGGTGATAAGGTTTGTTATGTGTTTTGTGTTGAAAACAAAAAATGGGTTTATTTAGAAAAACGTCAAAAAACCCCTGAAGGTTTTCAGTTGAAACGCGTAGATGTGGATAATAAAACAGTGGTAGTGGAAATGGATGATGGCCATTTATATTCACTTGAATTGGGTCAAACGGCATATAAACCAGATTGTTTTAGAGGTGTTTTTTACGATAAAGTTAGTCAGAAGTTGTATGAATTTTCAGAAAAAATGCTTACTTTTCAAATAGATTCACGACAAATACTTTTAAAACCAGATCCTGATAAATTGGGACAAATTTACTTTTTAGAGACAAAAGAAGATCAAGCGACATGTGCTTATTGTTTACAGCTTGAGAGTGAAAATTTGTGATGTTATGAAATTAAAAATAAAGTTTGTGTTTTGATAAAAAAGTTGTACTTTTAAAAAAATGTTTTGTAAATTAAACCTATGCTAAGAGTTGGAATAGTTGGATTACCAAATGTTGGGAAAAGTACGCTTTTTAATGCGGTTACACGTACACATAAAGCTGAGGCTGCAAATTATCCGTTTTGCACAATAGAACCTAATATTGGAATGGTTGAAGTTCCGGACGATCGGTTATCGATTTTAGCATCCTTGGTTCACACACAAAAAATTGTACCTGCGGCTATTGAATTTGTAGATATTGCAGGTTTGGTTAAAGGAGCTTATCAAGGGGAAGGTTTAGGTAATCAATTTTTAGCCAATATTCGAGAAGTCGATGCGATCGTTCAAGTTGTTCGTTGCTTTGAAGATGATGACATTTTACATTCAATGGGGCAAGTGGATCCAGTTAGAGATATAGAAGTGATCAATACAGAGTTATTGTTAGCGGATGTTCAATCGGTGGAGCAACAAGTAGAACGTTGGGCCAAAAAAGCTAAATCAGCGGATAAAGAAGCGGTAGCGATGCACACGTTATTGAAACGTTTATGTGAACATTTAAACGCGGGTAAACCTGCCTATCATTTTGTTTGTGAAGGTGAGGAAGTTGGGCTAATGAAACAATTGTGTTTGTTAACACAGAAACCTATTTTGTATGTTTGTAACGTTTCTGAGATGGATTTGCAACGCGGGAATGAAAATCATTATGTTCAATCCGTTCGTTCGTTTTTAGAGAAAACAGGTTCAGGATCTTATTGCATGCTGTCCGCCAAATTGGAATCAGAATTGGTTGATTTATCTAAAGAGGAAGCTGTTGAATATTTAGCTTCTTTGAATTTAAAAGATAGTGGCGTGAATGAGTTGATTAAGCGCGCGTATCAATTGTTAGGTTTAGCTTCGTATTTTACAGCCGGTGTTCAGGAAGTTCATGCGTGGACTTTTGCGTTAGGAATGAAAGCTCCTGAGTGTGCAGGAATTATTCATACAGATTTTCAGAGAGGTTTTATAAAAGCAGAAGTTGTTTCTTATCAGGATTTTGTAGCGCAAGGAGGGTTTGTAGGAGCTCGAGAAAAGGGAAAAGTTCGTCTAGAAGGAAAAGATTACACGTTTCAAGAAGGTGATATTGCATTATTTAAATTTAATGTTACAAAATAAAGAGTTGTTTTTTTTTCAAAGAAGTGTAAAATAAAATATATGGGTGTAAGAATTAAACATCGTGGTGGGTTCTCATTGATTGAGATTTTGATTGTTTTGTCTTTAATGGGTATGCTGTTAGGCCTAGTGGTTATTAATTCAGATTCGATTTTTGGTAGTGGCCAAAAAACAGTAGCGAAATTGTTTGTATCTAAGAGTGTTGATATTCCTTTGATGGCTTATCGTTCACACGTTGGAAATTATCCTTCCACTGAAGAGGGCCTTTCAGCTTTATTAAAAGCACCTATGGGGAAAGCAAGTCGTTGGCAAGGTCCTTATATTAAAGATCGTGATGGTTTGTTAGATCCATGGGGTAACCCATATCAGTATCGTTATCCTGGTGTTCATAATCGCAACAGCTATGATATTTGGTCGATGGGGCCAGGTGGTCAAAGTGGTGATGATGACGATATCGGTAATTGGGATGATGATTCCAAGAACGAAGAATAGTCATGAAACGTGAAGGGTTGCTAGGATTTTCTCTAATAGAAATCCTTTTGGTATTAGCATTGTTGGGGTTAATCTCTTCGGTGTGTGTGGTACATTTTGATGCCATACAGAATGCATTTGGACAGGGAGGTACCCAACCAGCAACCGCTTTGAACAAGGCGATTCAGCAAGGTCGTTTGTTAGCTTCACAGAAACATACAAATATTTTTATAAGTGTTAACGAAGATACCTTTGAAGTTAAAAATTCTGAAGATGAGGTTTTTCATGGTTTTTCTTTCGTTAAAGGTACAAACATGCGATGGTTAGCTGGAGAATTATCCGCAAATGGTGTTTTCAAGCCGTCAGAAGTTAAAGTGTCTAATATTGAAATCAATGAGAGTGGTTTTTTAAAGAGCGTTTTTGTTGAATTTGAACGAGAGGACGAAAAAGAACAGTACGAAGTGGATGTTTTGACAGGTGAATTGAAGTTATGTCAAAGATGAAACATAAAAGAAAATTGCAAAGTGGGTTTACATTGATAGAGGTCATTGTGGCTCTTACGCTTTTTTCTATTTCAATCCTAGTTTTAACGCAAAGCTTTGTGAATGGTTTAATGTGTAAAAATAATTTGTCTAAAGAAAACACGAGACCGTTGGTGTGCCACTTAATCCGTGATGAATTAAAACAATTAGAGCGCGATAATGTAGCCGTAAGTCATACGTTCTTTTTGCCTGACAATCAGACAAAAATTAGTTGGCAGGGGTCTGTCGAATTTTGTGAAGTATCAAGTTTGTATAAGGTTAAGGTAAAGATAAAAGAATTAGATGAGGATTTTACTTTTTGGGTAAGTCGACCTGATTGGATGACGACGCAGGAAAAAGCGACAGTGCTTTCATTTGTCCAAAAAGAAGAAAGGGAAGATGTTGAATTGTAATCGAAAAAATCGCGGTTTTACCCTCATTGAAGTTGTCATTTCGTTAGCTTTGAGTGGATTGATTTTGACAGCGATGATGTCTTTATTTGTTGGTTTTGTTCATGCTTGGCAAACGCAGAAGACGCCCTACGAAAACTTTATTAATCATGTTGATAATTGCGTTCGTTTTTTATCCAGCGAATTGAATGAAAGCATATTGATTAGAACAGGGGAATCTTTAACAACAAAATGTTATAAAGCGGTTAAATTGGTTCAAGGCGAGTACGTTGATAAGAATAATGTTTGGATTCTAGGTGGTTTCGTTTCAAATGCTTTGCCATTTTCTCACGAAACAAATACGTTAGCGTGGCGTATTTTGATGTTGTCGCCAGCAGGATTGTGTTTACGTTGGGAAATACCTGAAGTTTCCAAAAAAAGGATGTCAGATGGAACAGAAGCTACAGGTAATACCACAATAAAGTTTTTCATATTAAGCCCTTACGTGACACAATTGGAATATGCGCATTATGATCGAGAAAAAGGTCGTTGGGAATTTGTTGCATCACTAGAAGATTACTGTAATAAATTTAATCGTGATATGAAGGATGGGAGGCCGGATGGAGTTCGCTTGAAATTTTCTCATAATGATTGGGAAGAAGAACGTTTCATTTTATTAAACAACGATCCCAAACCTCTAAAACAATTACAAAGTAAGAAAACTCTGAATGAAAAGGCTAAGCATGAAAAATAGAAGACAAGGGGCAATTCTTATTTTGGTTTTAGGCATGTTGATGCTTATGTCCATCATTGTGAGTTTGTTTTTATCTGATGTTATGCGAGATAGTTTCTTGAAAATACAGTTATCTGGAAAAGAAACGTTGCGTCATGAAGCATACAATATTTTATCTGCTGTTAAATGTCAATTGGAACAGAAGTTGAGTCGAGAAGGGATACTTGAAAAAAATTATGATTTGTTGAAAGAAATAAAAGTAGATTTGCCTGAATCCATGAATGTTACAGTAGTTGTTCAGGATGAATCAGGTAAAATACCGCTTAATGTTCCCAATCAGAAAATGTTAAAAGCTTTGTTTTGCTTGTTTGTGGATATTTGGGATGCCCAAAAATTGACGCAAGATTACTGGCAGTGGTATCATCAAAAGCCAATTCACAGTCGGATGATTGAATGTGAAGGTTATAGAGCTAAAACAAATTTATCGAAAAATAAGGAAGTAAAAACAGTTAAATCAGATGAGAAGAAAGCTACAGAAAACTTGAATCAAGGCCCTCAATTTACATATGTCTTAGGTTCTTATGATCAATTGAAAGACATCAGTTCATTCAAAGCAGTATTCTTTGATGAAAAAGGTGTTGGAAATAGTAAATTAGATCGTTTGATTGCTTGTACAACCTTGTTAGGGGGATATCCCATTAATATTAATTCAGCTTCTAAAGATGTTTTGGAAGTTATGGGAAAAAATTTTGCTTTAGATCTGGATCGTATAGAACAACATTTAGGTTTAAGTGAAAATTCAAAAGAAAAACCTAAATTTTACAAAGATTTAAAGGAAATTAATTCACGAGGGCATGGTGCGCTTACTTTAGAAAAAAAAGATTCAGATGCTGCAAAAAATCAGTTAGATGTGAAGATGTATTTAGGTACAAGTCCGCGAATAGTTTCTGTGAAAATTATGTTGCAAGAAGCAGATGTTTCTTTTTGTTTGAGTAGTATTTTTACTTTGACAATAACCTTTAATAAAAATAAAATGAATAAAAGTTTGGTTGTGTTGGAGCAGAAAATGATAACAGAAAATAATTTTTTACCGCAATGAAAAGTCAAAACACTAACGTAGAAATGGATGTTTTGGAAAAAAAGGATGATATACCTGTAGGGGATTTCCTGTTTATTCCAGATAATTTATTCATTTTTAAGCCGTTTGAAGTTTCTAATAAAAATTCAGATAAGAAAATTTTAGAAGAGGCTTTTAATCAAATTGTTGAAAATTCGCCTTTCCCGATAGAACAACTTTTGTGGGGAGTGATGCCCAAAAATGATGCTAGTAACACATTTGTTTGGTTTGCTGGGGTGAAAGATAGAATTCAAGCTCTTGAAGGTGATATTAATAATACACGACATGCGTTTCCTCATAGTGCTTTAGGGTTGTTATTTGCAAAACCTTCAGAAGTTTGTATGTTTAGTCATCATGGAGCTATTTCTGTGATTATTGACGGTATGCCGTCCTTATTTTTGAAGTCAGATTCAGATGATTTTGCATCGATAAGGGCTCAGCTGCCAGAAAAATATCTTTCTTTGCCGTTGCGTCGTGTAGAATTGAAGGATGTATATGAAAAATATGCATTTGAATATAAGTGTGATCTGACGATTCGTGTTGAAGGACAAGAATCGGTAGAAGAGGTAACGCAATCCATTCCTTCTCAATGTATATGGATGGCAGACATTCGAAGCAAAGAATTATTACAAGGACTCAAAAAGCAGAAATATTGGGCCTGGATATCTAGAATTGGAATGAAATGGGCAAGTCTTGGTTTGCTAATGACGTTGCTTTTTCAATGCATTTTAGGATTAGGTAATTTGGGGTTGGCGGTTAAAAAACGTGCAACTCATCGTTTGTCGCCAGCGGCACAAAAAATAGAAAATAAAGATTTTTTGGTTCGACAAATGCAGACGATTGTGGAGCAAGAAGTTCGGCCTTTCGAGCTTTTAGGATTGTTGAACTCATTTCGTCCCAAGAGCATTTATTTTTCGAGTGCTATAATCGATAATGCGCATAATATCATAGTGGAAGCGGTTGCTGAAAATGCGATGTCTGTCGATGATTATGTACAATCGTTACAGGAAAGCGGTTTATTTGAAGCGGTTACCGTCGATAATATCAATGCTTCAAATTTAGGAACGAAGTTTAAATTGTCTTGTGATTTTAAAGAGAAACAACCGGCTTATTTTCTAAATTTAAAGGAGGTTTTATGAAGCAGTGGTTTAAAAGTTTACACAACCGTTTTTTAAAGCTGAATTATCGAGAAAAGTTTTTATTGTTGCTTTTTACTGTTTCTTTTATGCTTGTGTGGCTGAGCAGTTGTTGCCATCAAACTAAGACGCTTATACAAAATTGGAAGTTAGTAAGTGCGAAGTTGAAAAATCTTAATTTTTGGATTAAAAATGAATCTATAATTAATGCTAATCTTGATAAAATGTTAGACATTATGGATCCTAAGAAGACACTTTCAGGTGCTACATTCGCTGGTGAAGTTGAAAACATTATTCGTGTGTATGACTTGAATTATTCGATGACTTCGCCAAGGACACGTCGAGGGGATATTTTTAATGCACACACGTTGCAGTTGCACTGTGAAAATGCTTCGATGGATGCTTTGATACGTTTTGAGGAAGATGTTTATGCTAAAAAACCTTATTTAAGTTTAGAAAAAGTTAAATTACATGCTAATCTTTTTAACCCTGAATTGCTTGAAGTGGACTTTTCTTTAAGCGCTTTACAATTGAAAGATATTACTCGTGAAAAATAAAAATACATCTATGAAGGTAATGAAACCGTTTGTTATTACAACAGCTCTAATGAGTTCTTTATTCATTGGTGCAGAAGTTGTTCAGCCTACATCGTCGTCTAATGCGAGTGGAGAAGGCGACACAAATGTGGATGAAAATTCAAATATTGTATTAACAGAAAGTGCTGCACAGGTTGATAATATGCCATTGATGCAGTCGAATTTTGAAGTAAAAAATGAGCCTGCATTTATTGATTCGCTGACATTAGTAAACGAATCCTTGCAGCAAGTTTTATCGTTACTTGAAAAGTGGACGGATCGCATTTTAGTGATTGGAAGTAATTTGCCTAAAGCGACTTTTAACCTAAATATACCGATGCCATTGTCGCGTGAAGAAGCTATTTCGGTTTTAAAGAGCGTATTATCGGCCAATGGAATTGGTGTGACACCTTTGAACGATAAGGCTTTGCGTATTATTCCTTTAAATCGTGCGAAGAACAGTTCGCCAGAAATCATAAAGAGAGAGGATTTAAAAGCACATGCTGGAAGCCAAGAAATTTGTTGTTGTTTATTTCGTGTAAATAATCTGACAGCTCGGGAAGCTGCCCGTATTATTACGCCATGGTTAACACCATTATCTTCATCGATTGTGACTTTGGATAAAGCAAATAGTTTATTTGTTACAGATTATGTAAGTAATCTTCAGCAATTAGATAAAATTTTTAGTCGAATTGATAAAGTAGGGGATGTTCAAGAGTCGATTTTGTTCTTTAATCCTAAAAATACAAGTGCAGAAAGTTTGAAAAAGAATTTTGAAGGATTACAACAGGGAGCTTTGAAGTGTTATTTATTGGGTAATACGAGTTTTGCTGCCGATAAGGATACAAATTTGTTTATTGTTATTACTCCAAAAGGCAATGAACCATTAATTCATCAGTTTGTTGAAAAATATGATGTCAATGTAGATCCTTTAATTCAACATCATGTGTTTAGAATTCAACATGGTTCTTGCAAAGAAATGACAGAATTGGTTAAAAAGTTAATGCAGCAGCAGATGCAAACAGGAACTGAAAATTCTGCAACTTCCAACAATGCAAATACATTTAGCAAACAGTTGAGTATTGAATGCGATGAACGTTTGAATGCAATTGTTGTTTATGGAACGCCTTCAGATATCCGCCAAGTTGAACAATTGGTTAAGCAGTTGGATGTTATTCTTCCGCAAGTGCGTATAGAAGTTATCATTGCTGAAGTTAAATTAACCAAAGGGCAGGCAAGTGGTTTAGAGAGCTTTGGATATAGCGTTTCAAGGGGATATAATGGTGATGCTAGATTACCTGATGGCCCTTACAAAACAAGTCATACGTTTGGAAATATTACAACATCTGCTTTATCCTCAGGCACATCGGGGCTAAAAATATCCAAATTAAAACTTCCTTTAATTAATATGGATTCTGTACTTAATACAGCTAAAATGGATAATAACATATCTATTTTATCATCTCCTACGTTATTGACAACGCATGCTAGGGAAGCAACCTTAAAGATTACAGAAACACGTCCTTATTTTAGCAGTATACAAACGAAAGCTGGTGCTACTACTAGTGATCCTGATGTTTCTAACTCGACCATTGAAAAAGTGGATGCAGGTATTGAGTTAGTTGTTAAACCTTTAATTGGTTTAAATGGTGTTATACAGTTGGAAATTGATCAAAAAGTGGATAATTTTACAACAGAAACAACTGCTTTAGCAGGAAGTCGAGCTGCTTTGCCGCATATCAATCGTCGTGAAGCTAAATCTTTTATTTCAGTTAAATCAGGAGAGATGTTGGTCTTGGGAGGATTAAAGCAAAAAGAAGTTATAGATCAACAAAAGAAAATGTTTCTCTTAGGTGATATTCCGTTGGTTGGAAATGCGTTATTTAGTGGCACAACAAAGGAAGAGGTTGTTAAAGAATTGATTATTTTCATACGTCCTTTCCTATTGGCTAATGAAGAAACAGCACAATCAGATACAGAAACGTTTAATAGTCATTTAGAACCTGTGTTGAAGGAAGAAGTAGATGCTTATAAAAACGATGGACGTTTTTCAAAAAAGAGCATATTTACACCTAAAAAAGGACGTTCAGCCCAGCTTAATAAAAAAGCTACTTTACATGGGAAACGTGCACGTTTACGTCAACAAAAATCCATAGATCAGTCGAATAAATGAAACGTTTATTATTTAATATGATAGTTTCAATTGGGGTTGGAAATGTATTTGCATCTGAATCTTCTACAAATCCTGAGTTAGTTTCTAATGAAACTGCCACTGTGACTGTGGAAGTAACAGAAAATCCTAAACCGATTGAAATTGAAAAAATGTCGGCTA
The DNA here is from genome assembly GCA_934691225.1 of uncultured Opitutales bacterium. Lineage (GTDB taxonomy): Bacteria > Verrucomicrobiota > Verrucomicrobiia > Opitutales > UBA9783 > UBA1183. Next base: position 238,161 of record CAKUSQ010000001.1, on the reverse strand, counting down.
ACTTGAAAAGTAACAATCCTTTTGTGCCTTTTAAAACGTCAGAACGAGGTGTGGATAGTTTAACTTCAGTTGAAGCTTCTAATTTCGAATTTTTTAGCGTCGTAAAATATTCGGATCACCTAGAGTTTGGCTTGAAAGAGAAGACGTTAGGGCAGGAATTTTGGTTGTCATCAGAACCTTCAAAAAATGATGGTAAATTCGGAATTACCTACTGGAATTTTTTGCCCATTGATCGAGTACTAATTGTACAGGATGCAATCAATGGTAATTTGGTTCGTATCACACAGGTAGAGCCTAATTTAGAAGGAAATAAAAATTCATCTTTGGGCTATGGCAGTGCTTCCAATTGGGCATCAATGTTAGATGATTTGGATGATGAAGATATGCCAGATGATTGGGATAATAGAAAGTAATATTTATGGCAATAAATCCTTTAAGCAGTTATCGAGTTCGTATCCCTAGTCTTTTTGAGCATTTAGATAAGGAACAACAAGAGGAAATTCTGAAATTGCCGCCTTACGAGCGCATGCAGAGATTAGCAAGCCTGCTCGATCGTTCGGAAGATTCCATTTGTCACCAAGTTGCTACGGATTGTGGCCTTGCATTTTTGGAAAATTTCTCAGTTTTGAGCAACGCAGAGCAGTGCATTCCATTGAGGTTGATCCATGAATATCAATGTTTACCCATTGATTTGAAAAATAATTTAAATCCAAATTGTTTGCATTTAGTGACCGTTTGGCCTCCGAGCGATGAAATGATTCGTTGGATTGAGATTTCTTGTGGACGGCCTGTTATTTGGTACCTGACGTACGCGCGCAATGTAGCCAATACCATTATTCAAAATTTTGGGGTGGGTTCCGATAGTTTGGATGATGAACTGAGCGAAGTTGAAACGAGCGAAGAGAACGTTGAAGAGGATGAAGACGCTGCTATTATTCGTTTTGTAAATGAAATTGTTGTTAAAGCTGTAGCAGATCGTGCAACAGATATTCATTTTGAACCTCAGAAGAATTCTATTCAAATTCGATACAGAATTGATGGTCAGTTGGTTCCTGTTAAACTGCCAGATAACTTGGTGAAATTGCAAGCAGCAATTATTTCGCGTTTGAAAATTATGGCTCGTTTGAATATTTCTGAAAAGCGTCGTCCGCAGGATGGTCGCATTCGATTTACATCGGGACCTATCGAATTGGATATACGTTTATCTACATTGCCAACGATGTACGGTGAAAGTGTCAGCTTACGATTGTTGAGCCAAGGTAATCGTCCTGTTACTTTAGAAGAATTGGGTTTGTTGCATGAAGATCTCAAAGTTATTGATCAAAACATACATAAACCGCATGGAATTATTTTAGTTACAGGTCCTACAGGATCCGGTAAGTCTACTTCGTTAAGTGCTTTCGTGCGTCGTATTCGTACGCCTGAGCGGCGCATCATTACTGTTGAAGATCCGATAGAATATGAAATTGATGGTGTAAATCAATCGCAGGTGCACAGTGAGATTGGTTTTACGTTTGCAAGTGCTTTGCGTCATATTTTGCGTCAAGATCCTGATGTTGTTATGATTGGAGAAATTCGAGATCGTGAAACTGCGGATATCGCTATTAGAGCTTCATTAACAGGGCACTTGGTTTTGAGTTCATTGCATACAAACGATGCTGCAGGTGGTTTGACGCGCTTAGTGGATATGGGAATTGAACCTTTTTTGGTTACTTCTTCGGTTGAATTAATTTTAGCTCAGCGTTTGATTCGTAAATTATGTCCACATTGTTGCAAAGCTTGTGAAATAGACGCAAAGAAGTTAGAGGAGCAAATGGCTCAATTAGGGATTCCTGCCTCCGAAATTCAGTATGCTCATTTGATGCGTGAGCCTGTTGGGTGTGACCAATGTGGTAATACAGGGTATAAAGGGCGTGTTGGAATTTTTGAATTGTTAAGTGTTTCAGATCGAATTCATGAAGCTATTCTTAGAAAAGAATCTGCGTTTAATATCAAAAAGATTGCGGTTGAAGAAGGTATGCGGACGCTTTACCAAAACGGTTGGGAGCAGGTTAAACGTGGGCTTACAAGTTGGAGCGCGTTGTTAAGATTTGCAGCTGTGGATTTATCGGAAACTTCCGCGGAACAATAGGCAGGTTATGTTGAAGTTTAAATATAAGGTAGCTGGAAGTAGCAAAGAAGGTACTATTTTTGCTGAAAATAAGAAGCAAGCTTTGAGTTTGTTGGCAAGGCAAGGGATTCAGGCTTCGATTTTAACATTGGTCGGACGCGATAGTTCAAAGGATCAGCAGCAAGATAATGTAAAAAAGTTAACGTCCAAAGTTGCTTTACCTTTTTTAAAACGTTTATTGCAGTTGCATGGTGCAGGGTTACCTTTGGGTGATACACTTAAAATTTTACAAACGCGAATCCAAGATCCTAAATTAAGGGACTTATCCGTCGTTTTATGGCGTGAGTTAAGTGAAGGTAAGAGTTTAGGGGCAGCGCTTAAAAATTATCCGAATGTTTTTAATGATGATATTGTTTGTCCTATTGAAGCTGCAGAAGCTACCGGAAATTTAGCTCCAGTGTTAACAGAAATCATTCGTTTATTATCTGAACGCGAACAATTAAAGAAGAAAATTGTTGCTGGTATGGCCTATCCAGTTGTTGTTTCTCTGGTGGCTATCGGTGTGGTTGCTTTTTTCTTGTTTTTCTTATTACCACGAATTGAAGGCATGTTAACTTCTATGGGAGGTGGTTTGACTTTACCAGCCAAGATTTTAATAGGATTCTCTAATGTCTTATTGTATGGTCTTCCAATCGTTTTTATAGGTTCGGCTGTATTTTATTTGGTGATCCAACAATGGTGTAAAAAATCAGCCCAAGGATTGCTTAAGGTAGATACTTTTTTGCTAAAAATGCCTTTGTTAGGTTCTATTTTACGTTATGTTGAGATTTGTCGTGTTTCAAATTTATTGGCTACCTTGTTAGGAAGTGGTGTCAATTTAACCGAAGCGATGCGTTTAACAGAGCGTTCCATTAAAAATACTTATTTTCGGCAGCAATATCAAGAAGCTCGTGGGAAGATTAACGATGGTGTTGCTTTAACGATGGCATTTAAAACCAAGGGTATGTCACTTTTTACCGATTTGGCACTGGATATCCTTATGGTAGGTGAAAGTGTTGGTAATATCCAAGATAGTTTTAAAGAAGTGTATTATTTGCATAATCAAGAGTTGGATGAACGTTTCAATAAGTTGACGAATGGGATTACTTCATGTGCACTTGGTTTTGCATTTTTTATGGTAAGCATATTAGCTTTAGGAATTGTTTCCAGTATTATGCAATTTAGTAGTTCAATAAAGATATAAATACAATAACTTAAATGAAAGCTCTAAGGTATGTTTACTTTGGAGTTTTTTTGTTTTATAAGGAAGGGTTTAAATCGAACTGAAAAAAACGTTTGAGAGGGAAAATTATACCTCTTGTATTTATAGGTGGGTTAACTTGGTAAAACTTTTGTTGTCCCTTCTAGAGGGCTTAACAGCTATTTTACACCGGAAATCCCGTAAGTATAGATCTCAGGATAATTTTACGCTCTAATGAACTGCGTTTTCCTAAGTTCGAACCCTTCTTTTTAATTAAAGACATTATTGTTTACGTTTGCAATAAAAAAACACCGAATAGACTTCGGTGTTTAACAATGAATACATGAATAAATTTATTTAGCTTCGGCTTCTTTAACTTTATTTCCTGCATCTGCAACAGGCTTTTCAGTTTTGATTACTTTTACAAGTTCTACATCGAAAACTAAAAGTGAACCTGCGGGAATGCTAGGAATATCGTATTCACCGTAAGCTAAATTATCAGGAATGTAAAGTGTAACTTTTCCACCTTGGCCGATCAATTGTAAACCTTCCTTGATGCCTGGAACAACACCGTTTAATGGAAAACTGATCGGATCTTTATGTTTGGATTCATCAAAAACTTTACCATCAATGAGCTTACCGGTATAGAAAATTTCAACTGTATCTTCATCAGAAGCCTTGATTTTTTTATCACCTTCGGCAAGAATTTTGTAACTTAATCCTGTGGAAGTTGTTTTGATGTCCGCATCATTCTTTTTGATGTTGGTCATAAATTCTTGACCAGCTTTACGATTTTTTTCAGCAATCACTTTTAATTCCTCTTGATGTTTTTTAGCGTAATCTTCAGATCTTTTTTGAAGAAATTTTTGCATAGATTCCATTACATCACCCAATTTGCAAGGAGAATCTTTATCTTCTATGGCTAACGATGCTCCTTGAAGAAAAGCTTCTTTTTCTTTGTCATCAGTTCCCAAGTTTTTTATTCCGCTTTGCATAACTGTCATCCAACCCAATGTTTTGAAGTAGGATAATTTTTGTTCTTGGGTAGGTTCGACTTCAGTTGCTTTAGCAGCTGTTTCAGCGACAGACTTTACTTCAACTGTTTTATCAGCTTCGGCAGATGCTTTTGCTTCAGCATTATTATCGCTGAACAAAGGCGAGGTTAGCAATACGGAAGAACCGATTAATGATAATTGCTTTACAAATTTCATGCCAATATTATTCGTTCTTTTACGCAAAAGGTCAACCTTATTTTTAAATCATTTATCTGAGAAATTGATTTCTTCCTCTGGAAGCCATTTGTGTAAGACGGTAGGAATTTTAACGCAACCAGATGTTTGATAATAATTTTCAAGGATAGCTGCTAAGACGCGCGGTACAGCTAATCCGGAACCGTTAAGGGTATGAACAAATTGTAAACTTCCATCTTTTGTTCGGTAACGAATATTTGCACGACGTGCTTGGAAATCGGTAAAACAGCTGCAACTTGAAACTTCTAACCAGCGCTTTTGTCCAGCGGCCCAAACCTCTAGATCGTACTGTTTAGCATGCGGAAATCCCATGTCACCCGTACAAATAGCTAATACACGATATGGCAGTTCAAGTTTTTGTAGAAGCGATTCAGCATCTTTACGTAATTGTTCAAGCGCCGACAAACTTTTTTCAGGATGAACCCATTGCACGAGTTCAACCTTGTCAAATTGATGTAGACGATTAAGGCCGCGAACATCTTTGCCCCAACTTCCTGCTTCTCGTCGAAAACAAGAAGAGTAAGCACAACATTTTTTTGGCAAATCTGTTTCATTCAGAATTTCATTGCGAATAAAATTGGTAACGGGAACTTCCGCCGTGGGTATAAGATAGCCATCACCTGTGCTGTACATTTGTCCTTCTTTATCCGGTAATTGACCGGTAGCAGTTGCGCTCGCTGCATTAACTAATAAAGGGGTTAATAATTCCGTGTATCCATTTTTTCGAGCTTCATCCAGGAAAAATGTGATAAGTGCGCGTACAAGACGTGCTACAGGTCCTACATAAAAAGGAAATCCTGCACCCATAACTTTTGTCCCGCGACCAAAGTCCAACCAACGATCGAAGTTAGGAATGTCGTAATGAGGGCACGCATATTGAAAATCTTCTTTTTTAGGATGCCACTGATAAAGTTCTTGATTATCCTGAGACGTTTTGCCGATAGGTACAGAGACGTCGGGTATATTGGGAACTGTTAACCATTCTTGCATAAACGCTTGATCCGCTGATTTATAAGCTTCTTCAAGACGTTTAGTTTCTTCCGATAAAGTTTTAAGTTGAGCAATAGCAGAACGAAATGCTTCTGATTTTTTGTCCAAAGCAGCTATAGTTTTGTTAGCTAATTGTTGCTGAGCCCGTGCAGCTTCGAATGCTTTTAGACAAGAGATACGTTGCTGGTCTAACGTACGAACTTTATTTAAATCACATTGAAAGTGTTTGGTTGAGATTCCACGTTGAACTTCGTCAAACGACGAACGAAATTGATGAATGTCTAACATAAGATTCTGGTGCTTAAGAGGGGACTCGAACCCCCACGCCTCTCGGCACACGCCCCTCAAACGTGTGTGTCTACCATTCCACCACCTAAGCACATAAAAGGGTTATATTTGAGTAAAAAGTACATAAATGTTAAACGCAATGCTAAAGTGAAAAATTTTAACATGCATTAAACATTGTGTTTGATTTAAAAAACATCTTCATGACTGAAATTGTCATTAAAATCTTTTAGTTCAACTTTATCTAATTCAAGTTGATTTTGAATAGGTACAAGCAACACAGGTTCTTTGGTTTTTAACCATAGTTTTTGTTCTTTGAAAATGCGGCTAGATACATTTTCGCAAGTTTCTCCAACGGTAGCTACTGGATAACGCCGTCCTTTTTTTGATAAATTGAAGGCTTTGGCAACGCGTGTTATTTTTTCAGAAACGGATGTCATAGGTTCATCTTCTGGCAATTGAAGAACCCAGCCAACCAGTTCTTTGTCTGATAAAACGCCTTCGTTGTCAGCAACTAATACAACAAATTGTTTTTTCTGAGGAATTGCTTTGGGTTCATCGGTAGTGTTATCTTCATTAACAGCCGATTGCAGCTCACCCATAATTTCACTTAAAATGTTGTTTTCTATGTCAGCCCGTTTGAGTATGCGCTTAACCAATTCTAAATCTACTTTTGCCATATTTCAAATTTAGAACGTTTGATAACTTTTTGTAAATCATTTTTCGAAAATTTAACGAGAGAAAAAGGTATTAAATTATGTGTTAAGGTTAAAGCTTGACGTATGTTTTTGGCGTATGTTATCTTTTAAAGAGCGTTTCAAGAGTAGCTTATGATATTAGATGTTGATAAAAAGGAAATTATGGCAACTTTGTCAGAGCGTTGGAGTAAGATTTTAGCTTTTTTTCAAGTAGAGAATCGAGAACAACGCCTGAAGGATATTCAAAATCAGTTGGCAGATGATACCTTTTGGCAGAATGATAATTTGGAGAAAGCGCAAGCCTTACAAAAGGAGGCAAAAGAACTAGAACGTTCTTTGATGATTGTACAAGATGGAAAGAAGATTTTTGAAAACTTACAAGAAATCTTTGAAATGTGCAAAGGTAACGATTTACAGGCAGATGAAGAGCAAGTTTGGTTACAAGAACTAGATGCATCGATTGAAAAAGCAAAAAAACTGGTGGATACAATGGAATTGCAAGCTTTTTTGTCAGGACCAATGGACGCTAATAATGCAATTGTAACTATTCATGCGGGAGCCGGTGGAACCGAGGCTTGTGATTGGACCCAGATGGTTTTTAGAATGTATCTCCGTTGGGCGGAACGTAAAGGTTTTATTACCGATATTCAAGCTATTCAAGATGGTGAGGAAGCGGGTATCAGTAAGGTTACTTTTGTGGTTTCAGGGCCTAATGCATATGGGTATTTGAAAGCCGAAAGAGGGGTTCATCGTTTAGTAAGAATCAGTCCGTTTGATGCTAATCGAAAACGGCATACTTCGTTTTGTGCCGTTGATGTGGTGGCTGAATTGAACGATGATATTGAGGTACCGGTTGAAGATAAAGATATTCGTGTTGATACTTATCGTGCAAGTGGTAAAGGTGGTCAGCATGTTAATAAAACAGAGTCTGCCGTTCGCATTACACACTTTCCTACAGGTATTGTTGTTACTTGTCAAAACGAACGTTCGCAAATCAAGAATCGAGCTACTGCAATGAAAGTGTTGAAGGCTCGTATTTATGAGAAAATGCAGGATGAAAAACGGTCTGCGATGGAGCGTTTTTATGGTGAAAAAGGAGAAATTGGTTGGGGCTATCAAATTCGAAGTTACGTATTTCAACCTTATCAAATGGTGAAGGATTTGAGAACGAATGTTGAAACTGGTAATGTACAAGCGGTTATGGATGGCGATATCGATTTGTTCATTGAAGCTTGGTTGCGTGGAGGTCAACCCCGTACACGTCAATAAAATGGTAGCCGTTGGTACAGATATTATAGAAATTGGACGTGTAAAAAACTTTGTTCAAAAGTATGGTGATTTTTGTAAAGGACGCATTTTTACGGAGAGGGAATGGGAGTTTTGTTACAAGAAGATAAATCCTTTTCCAAGTTTAGCTGTTCGTTTTGCTGCTAAAGAAGCTGTATCTAAAGCTTTCGGCGTAGGTATGGGGAGTCTTTTTAAATGGAATTCTGCGGAGATCCTTAACAATGAATTAGGGTGTCCATATGTAGTTTTGGATGCATTGGGTAAAAATTTATCGCAAACGTTAGGGATAAAAGGAGTTCGTATATCATTGTCACATTCGGTTGATTTTGCTTTAGCAGTAGCCATTTTAGAATGATTTTCATGACAAAAATTTAAAGCACTTGTAAAACGCCTGTTTTTTGATTATACTAACACTATGTGTGCTGTAATATTGTCTAAACACGGTAGCATTTTAGCTAAACATACCTCAAAACATGGTGGTTTTACCCTTATTGAAATGTTAGTTGTGATTGGTATTATTGCTATTGTAAGTTCAGTGGCAGTTCCTTCATTTCGAAAATGTTACCAAGATATGAAGATGAAAACAACCTTTGAAGAAATTGATATCTTAATAAATGGTTTTCGTTCGTATTATTTGATTCACAATGAGTTTCCTAAAGATGGAAATACAGGGCAACTTGAGGGCGCAATAGCTTGGGCTTTCCCCGGTTATATAACCGATAAAAAAGATAATGGCGAGGGTCAGTATACGTTTAAAATTGTACCTTATCAGGGGACAGGGTATGATTTTGAGAATTGGCTCAATTATGCAAGTGGTATTAATCTGTTTGCATTTGGATTGGGTATTTATGGCTGGAACAATCAAGAAAAGAAAAATTTATTAAACAAACGATATGGAGCTGGTAGTTGTTATGATAATACGGTTCTTTTTAATGAAATAAATTTGAAATTAATAAAAAACGAATTGGAAATATATAAAAATCGTTATTATTGAATATTTTTTTACATTTTGCTTGAGTAGATTTTACATGTAATCTACATCTTTTAACGTACAGGGTTTTTGTGTCAATGTTTCTTGTTATAGATAATGGACTTTGTGCACAAAAATAGGATGTGTGAGATTTTTTTACTCACTTTTTTTATATTTATTCAAACCGTTTTGGGTAATGAAAAGAGTATGCATTTCGTTACCAAGGCTGCCTTATTAAAGGAAGTTCAATCAACTTGGCAAATTCCGTTATTACAAGTAAAAGAACAGGAGATTGTTGAAAGTGAGCCGCTGGAACAAGTACCTGCACCTTTAACTTTGCAGCAACGTTTAAACCGCATTATCATTCCTAAATTATCTATTAGTGATTTACCTTTTAATCAAGCATTGAAAGTGATAACAGATATTGTCCGCATTCATGATATGGAAGGTGACGGTGTGAATTTTATATTAATTGATGCGGAACACAAAGCCCCCACAGTTGATTTAAATGTTCAGTCGATTTCGTGTGTTAAATTGCTTGATTATTTGCGTGAAATGACGAATTTTGAAATGTCTTTTGAAGATAATTCTGTTATATTTCGTGACCCAGTAAATAAGGTTGTAAAAGTAATAACGAAAGTTTTTCCGGTGTCACGGGGATGTATTTTGCAGCTGTTAAGTTATACTGCACGAGAGGTTGACAAGCCTGAGAATGAACAAAGTGAAGAAGACAAATTGCGAATGTTTTTCGCAAAACTCGGTATTAATTTTTTGGAAAATGGTGTTGGTTTTGCTTATGATGGTCAAAATATTATTGTCTCGCATCGTATCGATTGTTTACAAAAAATAGAAAAAGTTATAGAACTTTATCGTCAGAGCAAACAAATTGCAATAGAAACGAAATTTCTTGAGGTGCAGCAAGGCGTTTTGGAAGAATTGGGATTAAAATTAAACTTTGGTGCAAACAATCAAGTAAAAATTGATACCAAAACAAGTTTAAGAGATTTAGCACAATTGCATTATAATAAATCGTACTTAAAAAACAGTGAAAATACTTCTTTAATGCCTCAATTTCCGAATATTTTGAATTTAGGAAGTTCTATTGGAAATTTTTTGGATGCCAATGCTATCTTGAACAAATATCAAATGAATATTTTATTGAAAGCAATAGAGCAGCGTTCGGATGCCGACTTAATGAGTGCACCTAAAGTAACCGTTTTGTCTGGAAGAAAAGCTGAAATTGTAGTAGCTCAGGAATTACGTTATCCTGAAAGTTACCGTGATGGTCGAAGCGATGTTGGTTCAAAATCAGAAAAAAATAGTTCTGCAGGATCTACCATATTAGCTGGTGTTCCTGAAAATTTTACCACAAGAAATATTGGTGTTGAAATGACCGTAATTCCTTTGGTTGAGGGAGATAATAGAATTCACTTAACATTAGAGCCTTGTGTGACGGAGTTTGAAGGATTTGTTCAATACGGTGGTTCCAATGTTGTGACATTTGCAACAAAAAGCCAAGCATTTGAATCCGGGTATTATCAACCTATATTCTCAACGAGAAAAATTAAAACTGAGGTTTCTTTGAAAGATGGTTCCACGTTAGTTATGGGCGGATTAACGCGAGAAGAAATCAAAGAAACGAATGATAAGATTCCAATTTTAAGCGCTATTCCTTTGTTTGGAAAGTTGTTTACTTCAAAGGGGCAAACTTCGCAAAAGAAAAATCTTGTTATTTTTGTTACAGCTAATTTGGTGGATGAAAATGGAAAACATTTCATGTCAAAAGAAATGCCGTTGGAAAAACGTTTATGAACGAGGTAATATATTACTGGTTTTAATGCTCCTAGGAACGTTAAGTGGAGGTATTGCGACTTATACATTTGTTTATTTAGGAAATTACGATAAAGAGAAGAAGCGTTTGCAACGAGATCTTGTAGAAAAGCAATGGATGATATTATCAACAATAGCTTACGAATCTTTAAAAACGATGGCTTCGAGTAACTCGATAATTCCTGTAATTAAAAGTGATGGATTGCATTTTTTTGATACGAGTGTTCAACCTATAGAAGATTTAGGAATTTTGGATAAAAACTTTGAAAATGGGCAGTTGGGATATAAAATTTCTGCTGTTTTTGACGAATTTCCAAAAAGTTTTCCTGAATTTCAACAAACGGGTTATCGTAAGCAATTGGATGACTGGATGGCTTTGGATAACCATGACTTAGAAAGTGTCTTGAAGGGAAGTTTAGATGAAACGCATTTAGATGAAACGAAATTTACATTGGCTACATTGGTTGAATTAGCTAAAAAGCGTTGGGTTGCTTTGAAAAGGGACAAAACAGAGGCTTTGCCAGTGAGTTTATTTTTTCCTTTTTTGATAGGGGTGGAGGTATCTGATGACATAAGCAATCAAAAGATTACATTGAAATTTTTTAATCCGTACGATAGAAGATTAACAGGTCAATTAAAAATAGCTTATACTAAAATTTGTTCTTGTAACAGAGCAACATTTGGCTTTGCAGGATTAAGTAGCAAAGATGAAGAAGAGATTTTGGATGTTAATATAGAAAAAGGAGGAAATGTTGAAGTAGGTATTGGCTACACAGATTCGTTTTTTATAAAAACAGGTGATTTTGTTTTTGTAAACTTGAAAATCGTGGGAAGTAGTGGTAAATATTATTTAGATGTTCCCAATGAGTTATGCATGGATTTTTGGTTATATGAGGGCGCGTTAAAGAGTGATGGAAATGCATGGAGTATAAATTCTGATGAAGCGAAATCGTTTTGGACTACAAAGGAAATTGTGATGGAAAACTATCATACTATTTTTTATACAGATACATGGATTGAAAAATTAAATGCTTGTTTGTTTTTTCCTGATGGAAGTCCTTACAAAAAAATTGGAAATTTTATTAAAGATTCTTGTAAATCTTTGAATCGTTGGGTTTGGAATAGAATGGTTATCGATAAAACAGCACCTTTCATTAATTTTAATGCACCTAGATTGTATATCGAACAACAATTGCAGCATATTTTTGGGAATGATTTAAATGAAGATGATGTAAGTCTAATTACAGAGGAAATTGTAAGTGGACAGATATTTGTGGATGGATTTAGTTTTATAAAGCAAATACAAGGGAATTTTAAGGAGAAACTTCATTTGTTTCAGAATTTATCGGCACGCACGGATGATTTTGTCATCGATGTTTGGTTGAAACAAGGCAATTCTAAAGATGTGTGTCATCGTATCACCGCTGTAACAAGAACCGAAAAAGCTGGAGAGATGGTGTGGGAGAAACATGATATCTCTGAAATCAGGAAAGTAAAAGAACCTTAAAAAATCTTTCTTTTTGACTAGACCTTCTCTTCAATACCTTTGAAATTAGAATATATGAAAAAATCTTTTGTTCATTTGCATGTACATTCGGAATATAGTTTGTTAGATGGCGCATGTAAAGTGGAACGATTGGTTGAGTACGCAGCTGAATTGGGTATGCCAGCTCTAGCTTTAACGGACCATGGGAATTTATTTGGAATTCCTCAGTTTTATAAAGCGGCTCAAAAGGTAGGAATTAAACCTATTTTAGGATGTGAAATTTATATGCTTTACGAAGGATCTCGTTTGGTAAAGCAAAGATCACAAGGTGAAGAGTCACTTAAATTGGCACATGCATGTTTAATGGCTAAAGATTGGGATGGTTTTCGAAATCTAACAAAAATAGTATCCGATGCTCATGTCAATGGATTTTATTATAAGCCTAGAACCGATTTAGAGCAATTAGCAAAATATAGCAAAGGACTTATCGCAACATCAGGATGTATCAGCGGTGTTTTATCTCAATTTTTGTTGCGGAATGAATTTGGTAAAGCCGAAAAAGCATTGGGGGTTTTGGTTGATATTTTCGGAAAAGAAAATTTTTTAGTAGAGATACAAAATCAAGGTATGCCCGAACAGCAAGAAATTAATCCAGGTTTATTAAAGCTTGCAAAAATATTCGGGGTAAAATGTATCGCGACTAACGATGTACATTATGTTCGTGCATCGGATTGGGAAGCTCAGGATGCGTTGTTGTGCATTCAAACAGGCAATAAAGTTATGGATGAACAACGAATGAGGATGCCAACGCATCAGTTTTACTTAAAATCAAAGGACGAAATAGCTTTAGCGTTTAAGGAATATCCAGAGCTTTTAGATAATACGTTAGAAGTAGCAGAACGTTGCAATGTAACGCTTCCTTTTGGAGATAATCATTTCCCGGTATTTAATTTTGAACATTTGCCAGAGGCTTATCAAAAAAAATACGCGGATAACAAAGAACTTTTTTATGATCTGTGCATTCAAGGATTAAAAAAGCGTTACAATATTGATTTTTCTACCGAAGAAGGTCCAGATGTTTTTGGCCTTACAGCCAAGGAAGTGGTTGATCGATTGAAATACGAATGGAAAATTATCGATCAAACAGGATTTACAGATTATTTTCTGATCGTTTGGGATTTTATCCATTGGGCTAAAACACAAGGAATTTCGGTAGGTCCTGGGCGTGGTTCTGTTGCAGGATCTCTGGTGGCTTATGTTATGACCATTACGGATACAGACCCAATACGTTTTAATTTGCTTTTTGAGCGTTTTTTGAATCCAGAACGTGTTTCGCCTCCAGATATCGATATTGATTTTTGTATGCGTAGACGTGAAGAAGTTATCCAATATGTTCGCCGGATTTATGGTCAAAATAATGTTGGAAATATTATCACGTTTGGTACCTTAGGGGCAAAAATGGTAGTTCGTGATTTGGCACGTGTTTACGATGTCCCTTACGCGGAAGCCGATCGTTGGTCTAAAATGATTCCGGATGATTTGAAGATCACACTTTCAGGGGCCTTAGAAAAGTCTTTGGAATTAAAACAGGAAGTTGAGTCCAATCCGATGGCCGAAAAAGTATTCAAGGAAGGTCAAGTGATCGAAGGAGTCGCTCGCAATTCCGGTACGCACGCTTGTGGCATTATTATTTGGGATAAACCATTGGATGAGTTGGTGCCAACTACATTGCAAGAAGGAGCTTTGACGACGCAATACTCTAAGGAATATGTAGAAGGTTTAGGCTTATTAAAAATGGATTTTTTGGGCCTCAAAACTTTAACGATTATCAATGATGCACAAACATTAATTCGTGATCAGGTAGATCCGACATTCGATATCCACAATATACCTTTTGAAGATGAACTTACATTTCAAATGTTAAATAAAGGTGAGACTGTGGGGGTTTTTCAGTTGGAATCGCCTTTTGTTCAAAAAATTTGTCAGCAATTTGAACTCAATTCTATCGATGAGATTAGTGCCTTAAGTGCATTAAATCGGCCGGGACCGATGGAATGGATCCCGGATTATATTAATGGTAAAAAACATCCTGAACAAATAAAGTATATACATCCTTTATTAGAGCCTGTTTGCAAAAAAACTTATGGAATTTTAGTGTTTCAGGAACAAGTAATGCAAGCTGCACGCGTGATTGCTGGATACAGTTTAGGTGGTGCAGATATTTTGCGTCGTGCTATGGGTAAGAAAAAAGTAGAAGTTATGAATGCCCAGCGTGAAGTTTTTGTAAAAGGAGCTTGGGAACATAACGGAATTCCAGAGGGGAAAGCAAATGAAATTTTTGATGTATTAGCTAAATTTGCGGGTTATGGTTTTAATAAATCGCATTCGGATGCTTATGCCATTATTATTTACCAAACTGCTTATTTAAAGGCACACTATCCGACGCAATTTATGGCTTCTATCCTATCATCAGAATTAGGAAATGCAGATAAATTATCTTACTATATCGACAATTGTCGTTCGAATATTAATATCGAAATTTTAGGTCCTGATATTAATGAGTCATTGAATGTTTTTACACCGGTTATAAATTCACAAAAAAAACAGATACGATTTGGTTTATCAGCCATCAAAGGGGTAGGGGATGCAGCTTCTTCACGTATCTTAGAGGAGCGAAATCTGCACGGAAAATTTAAATCTTTTGTGGATTTTGCAAAGCGTGTAGATTCTAAAGCTTCTAATAAGCGTGTCGTTGAGAATTTAATCAAAGCAGGAGCTTTTGATAATTTTGGTGAAGATCGGCAGTATTTATTGGATAACATGGAGTCATTATTAAAGTCTGCGTCGGTGGCGCAACAAGATTTTCAACGCGGACAGGCTGCTTTATTTGATTTTGATGAAATGCTAGGTGACCGGATGGTTGAAAAAGCAGAAACGCGTATAAATAAACCTATGCCGCTATTTGAAAAACTCAAATATGAACGTGAATTGTTAGGGTTTTATCTTTCAGGGCATCCTTTAGATACATTAAATGGTATGGAGAAAGTCTTTCAGACTTATACTATAGATGAATTTCCATTGGTGCCTGGTGGAGAAAGTTTTAGGATTTGTGGTGTTGTTGAAGATGTATCTAAACGAATTTCTAAAAAGAATAATCGTCCATGGTTAGCCTTTACTTTATCCACAAAAGAAGTGCGTTACGATTTGCAACTGTTTTCTGATAATTTTGAAAAGTTTGGTTCGTTGGTGCAAGAAGGTAGTTTGATAATCGTTGAAGGTACTGTTCGAAAAACTGCGGAAGGGTACAGTTTAAATACGCAACGTGTTATAGATTTTTACAAAAATTTTCCTTATTTAATTAAATCGTTGCATTGGATTTTATACCCCAATGAGAATGCTATTGATTTTTTTACAAAGTTACGACAGTTGATTTCAAAAAACGATGGTTCTATGGAAATGAAAGTAAGTTTTTGCATCGATGAGACGTATGCTTTAGAAGGTACTTTGCCATTTGGAGCCCGAACACAATTATCCTTGGAAGATATAAAGCTTTTGCGATCCCATCCAGCTGTTTATGGATTAGAGATTTTACCCATTGACATTACGCCCTTCCCAAAAAAAGAACTGAGGTCATGGGCAAATCGGAACTGATTATGATAAATTTGTAAAATTAGGTTTTTTATCTAGATCAATGGTGATGGGAGTAGTAGGGTATTGTTTTAGTAAAATAGGAGGTAACAAATCCTTTAAAACAACCGGATAAATGATTTCTGTGCAATGTGTTATATCTTCAAGAGAAAACCAACGCAATTGTTTTACATGATCCTGTTCCCAAGCATCCAGTTGATGCAGATGTATGTTATTATTATGGGTGTTAGCAACAATAAAGCTTTGGTGAATGTTTAATGGAGCGTTGTTTTTTTGTAAATGAACTATGCCTTCCCAAACGATAGGACCCCAAATTACATCTTGAGATTGGAGCCCTGTTTCTTCATAAAGTTCTCGTTGAGCGGCCGCTTGTAACGTTTCATTAGCTTCGATTTGACCACCAATTAAATACCAAAATTTCCCATTGTATTTTCCGGAATTATCTTTTAAAGAAGCATCATCTGCTTGGATTAAGCCAATTTCATTTTTCTGATTTAATAAAATGATTCTGATGCTTTTTTGTACCAAACACATAAATTGATGTAAACTAACGAAACTTTTAACAAATTTTAAGCAGATGGTGCTCGAGACGGGACTTGAACCCGTACGATCTTTCGATCAGAGGATTTTAAGTCCTCAGCGTCTACCATTCCGCCACTCAAGCACGTAGATTCTATAAAAAGATATTTTTTTTAAAAAAGCAATATGAAAATAAAAAAATATCCTTCTTTTATAGAAGGATATTTTTAGTTGTGTTAAATTTTATTAGCAACCGTAGGGATTACTGTATCTATAATGGTCTGAACAATCATACCCATATGAATTGCAACCATATCGATAATCATCTTCACAGCTGTAACCATAGTGTTCTTGGCAACCGTAGGAATCGTATGAATTGCAATTGTAGCCATAATCATCTTTGCAACCGAAAGGGTATTCTTGACAGTTGTAAAAAGGTTGTTGAGCTGTAAAACGTCCTGTTGCTTGGTTGTAACGAAAACCAAACTGTTGAGCTCGATTTTGAAGGTTAGTTATAATTGCATTGAAACCGTTTAGATTGTTAGAAGCGTTTTTAGTTAGGTTGGCTAAAATGTAAGGATTAATCTCAATTGGGTTGCAATTGTAATGTGTAGATTGGATACGGTCTGCAATACGATCTAAAGCGATATTAGCATCGTTTGTTGTATGAATGCTAGAAACCGAACTTGCAAGTCTTCTTAGGTGACGTTGCCTGTGTTCTTCTCTTGCCATTCTCAAACGTGCTTCTTGTTGCCTTAAAGCTTCTTCTTCATCATCTGAATTACCATCATCGTAACAATCATAAGCATCATCATAATAATAGTGACATCCAAAACCATCATTACAAGATAGCCCTAAATAAACGTAAGGGCAGGAACGACCTCGATGATATTCATGACATATTTGACACCAATGGGCATTAGCGATATTAGTGCTTATAAGTGCAGCAACTAACGAACAGAATTTTAATATTTTAATATTCATAATTAAAATTTAATAATGTTAAAAGTCGTCGTTTTGTCAATAAAATAGGGAGATAGATGATTTTTATAGACAAAAATTAGTTAATAATGATAATATCAAATAAATGAATTTTATTAACAAAAACCAAAGATGTTTTTTTATTGGATTAATAATTTTAATATTATCTGGAATTTATCCTGCACATCGTTTTGTGTTTGAATATGCATGGGGACTTAAGGTCTTTTATTTAAGTGTTTGTGGGTGGGGTATGTATCGATTGATGCGATCTGGTGTAAAAAAACAAGATAAAATTTTTATTGGGTGTTTGTTGGGCTTTGAAATTGCATTGTTATTGTCCATTTTTTTTAGTCATTACCGTGTGCGATCTGGGAGTGAATTGGATATAATGTTATGTTCAATGGCAATAAGTTTTTTATTTTGGCAAATTAAAAAAGAAGCATTCCTTGATTCTTTAAGGTTTTTAGGAATTATTGTTGTTATTTTTTTACATTTTTCCATTTGTTTAACATTGGCGTGTTTTTATAGCCAAGCACAGTTTTCATATCCATGGAGTGCATTGTTTTTAGGTTTTTTGTTAAATGCGGCTAATTTATTTGATTTTTTAACTTTAGATACGATCCGAAATCCATTTGATTATTCAAATTATGCTGGAATGTTTGCAGCTATTGTTTGGCCATTTTTTATCGGACTTTTTTTAGCAGATAAACGGAAAAAGTTAAAATACGTGTGGTTATTAGGCTTAGTGTACGCATTTAGTGTTTTATGGGTATCGAAATGTAAAGGAGCGTGGTTAAGTTCGATATTTATTTTGTTATTGCTATTTTTTATATGGGCCAAACGAGGGGTTAAATATTTGAAAAAATATTGGATAATTCCTTTATGTGTAATGTCATTGGTTTTTTTTATTGTTTATTTAAATCCAAAAACGCGCGTTATTTTAACTTTATTATGTAAGGGTCGTATAAAGTCATTTTGTGGGGAGCGGTGGTATTTGGCACAAGATGGTTGGTCGTTAGTTGAAACGAGTCCGTGGACAGGCCATGGTATTACAACTACGCCGTTACATTATTTAAAATCTTCTCCAGATATTGTACATCATTGTTGGCAATTGCATGTAGCACCTGTTCAATTTTTAATAGAGTTTGGATTTATTGGAGGAATTTTTGCTTTTTTATGTTTGGGATATATAATTTATAGTGGTTTTTATATTTTAAGAAAAAACAATGTTCCTAGGATTGATAAAATAGTTTTAGGAGGATGTTTATTAAGTTTTTTTTCTTACTTATCTTTTATGAGTGAATCATCATGGGATATTTTTTGTATTTCGTGTTTTTTCTGTCTTATCGTTGGATTTATACTTAAGTTGAAATTTGTTTATAGTGATGCAATTAAGGAAAGTGAAAGTAAGACGTTGTTTGTTCTTTTAAAAATCATTTCGCTGTGTCTTTTTTTAATCGTTGTTTTTTTTAGTGTTAAAGATGTTTTAGGACGTTACTATTTTAAGAAATTTGTAACATGTGCTAGTAATAAAGATACAAATTGTGAGTTTTTTTTGAAAAAGGCTATCGATAATGATCCGCATAATTTGTATTATTTGAATCATGGTGGGTATTATTTTTCTTGCAGTGGATTTCGGAAAAGTCGAGATTTAGCTCAGCGTTCAATATCGTATTATGAGGAATCTTTGAAAGTAAATCCGTACCAGCCAGAAATTTTAGAGAGTTTAGGAGCTTTGTACGTTTGTGATAATGCATTGAAGCAAGGAGTTGATTGTTATTGTAAAGCTATTTTGTGTTTACCACATCATACTATGGCATACGTTCAATTGTTAGATGTTTTACAGCATTTTAAAAAGTATGATTTGTACGATGAATGGTTGGCGTTTGTGACGTTTGTGCAGCCTAATGTGGTTTTATCTCAACCGGATTTAATTTGTTATTTGAGAGATAATAAAGCGATACAAGAAAAAGTTTTGAATTATTTTGATGTAGTTGAAAATCAGATAGATAGGAAATTGAAAACAGATGTAGAGTGGAATCTAGAGCGACTTATGCGAGAAATATTGTTCGGTAAAAAATCGTCTTTCGATTCTATGTTAAGCGAAAAACTTATCTTAGAAATTATCATTTCTGAAAATTGGTTGTATGATATTCGTTGGAAGAATTTGTTAGAAAAGGCGCATCGTTGTCCTGATTTAAAACGTCATTATTATGTGCCAATGAAACAACACAGCAATACGAATATTCTTTTACATGGAGCTGGAGGGCCTTTTTTGAAAATTTCAACATTAAAAACAATAAAGTTACCATCTAAGTATTTACATATTTACATAAGTCCTATTTTAAATAAGCATGCAAGGGAGCTGCTTTTACCTTTAATTGAAAAAACATTAAAGGAATTTGAATAAACTCGTTAAAACAACTTGCAAGTTATTTAAGCTTGTGTCATGTTAGTGTTATGAATATGGATGAAAGGCAAAATGAGGATTTAAAGCAGTTGAGGCATTCTGCAGCACATATACTGGGTGCCGCTGTTTTAAGGCTATTTCCGTCCGCAAAGTACGATATTGGACCGGCGATAGATAATGGTTTTTATTACGACTTTGATTTGCCTCGAACGTTAACCGCAAAAGATTTAGAAGCGATCGAAGCGGAAATGAAAAAAATTATTGCGGACGATTATCCTTTTGAGCGCATAGAAGTTTCGCGCCAGGAGGCAGAAGCACAAATGCGTGCCTTGCAACAGCCGTATAAGTTGGAACGTTTAGCTGATATTCCTGAAGATGAAACGGTAACACTGTATCGTAATGGAGATTTTTTAGATTTATGTCGTGGACCCCATGTTGCGCGTACAGGAGCTGTCAAGGCTGTTAAGTTGTTGAGTATCGCTGGATGTTATTATCGTGGAGATGAACACAAACAACAATTGCAACGTATTTATGGAACAGCTTTTGCTTCGCAGGAAGCATTAGAAACGTACCTGAAGCAATTAGAATTAGCTAAGGAGCATGATCATCGTAAATTAGGTGTAAAATTGAATTTATTTACGATTGATAATTTAGTTGGACAGGGTCTTATTTTATGGACTCCGAAGGGGACTATTTTACGAAAGCAACTGCAATCGTTTTTGGAAAGTGAATTGGATAAGCAAGGATATGTGCAGGTGATGACACCACACATAGGTAAGTTGGATTTGTTCAGAGTTTCAGGGCATTATCCTTATTATAAGGATTCACAATTTGCACCGATTTGGGATCGTGATAGTTTTAATAAAGTTTTAGAAAGTTCGCAATCATGCGAGGAATTGCGTGAGCATTTGGAAGAAAAGGTAGATGTAGAAGGATTTTTGCTAAAACCTATGAATTGTCCAATGCATGTGCGTTTATATGCTTCACAACCGCATTCTTATCGAGATCTTCCTGTACGCATGGCCGAATTTGGGACGGTTTATCGTTGGGAACAATCAGGTGAATTAGGTGGCTTAACGCGTGTGCGTGGATTTACGCAAGATGATGCGCATATATTTTGTCGAGAAGATCAGTTGGAAGATGAGTTGACGGGATGTTTAAAGTTGATTAACATCATTTTCACGACGCTAGGTATGAGTGATTATCGTGTTCGTATTTCATTGAGAGATCCTGCTTCTAATAAATATATTGGTGATGATGCGCTTTGGGAAAAAGCTGAAGATGGTTTGCGTAAGGCGGCTAAACAGTTAGCAAAACCGGCTGTTGAAGCTAAGGGTGAAGCGGCATTTTATGGTCCGAAATTAGATTTTATTGTCCGAGATGTATTAGGTCGCGAGTGGCAGTTGGGAACGATACAGGTAGATTATAATTTGCCTTATCGTTTCAAGATTTCTTATGTGGGTTCAGATAATCAACCACACGTTCCTATTATGATTCATCGTGCGCCTTTTGGTTCCATGGAGCGTTTTTGTGGTTTGCTTATAGAGCATTTTGGTGGAGATTTCCCATTGTGGTTATCACCAGAACAAGTTCGTATTTTGCCGATTAACGATGAATTAATTCCCTACGCTGATAAAATTTATGAATGTCTGCGTGCCGAAGGAATTCGTTGTTCTGTGGATGATCATTCAGAAAAATTAGGTGCAAAGATACGACAGGCAGAAAGCGAAAAAGTTCCTTACGTTTTTGTGGTAGGTGCTAAGGAGCGTGATGGAAATTCTGTTTCCGTACGTTCACGTTGCCAACCAAGTCGTGAAGGTGTATATTCAGTTGAGTCGATTATAGAGCTTTTAAAGACGGAAATTAAGGATCGTTTGTTGCCAGAATCTATGCGGAAATGATAAAGTGAAAGCGGACGATAAAGTAAAGTTCGCTTTCATTAGGATTTTTGTCTTGCAGTTTTTTTTGCATTGTGTGAAGTTAATAAAGATGCGTCGTTTTCTAATACTCGCTGTTTGTAGTTTTTTGTGGGGCTGCCATAAAAGTGGAGAAAATGTTGATGAAACAAATGATCCTTCGTTCCAGAAAGCTCAGCAGTATTTGAATGAAAATCGCGATGAAGAAGCGTTTAAGTTATTTAATCGTGTGGTTGAATCGCGTCCAGCATCATGCCCTGAATCTCATTTTGAGTTGGGACAGTTGTATTTAAGTATAAGAAAAGATCCTATATTTTCGATTTATCATTTTCGTCAGTATTTAATTCAGGCGCCGGAAGGTAGACGTGCGCATTTGGTTTTACAGATGATTGAAACGGCTAAAAAAGAATTTGCAAGGACATTGCCGTTAAACGATCGCTATACTGAATCGCCTGAGTATTTAAATTTGATTGAAGTTTTAAAACAGGTACGTGCTGAGAATGCGCGTTTAAAGTTGCAATTGGTAAAGTCACGTGTTGCTAAAGAGAAAGCGACAAAAAATGTTGGAGAAGTGGTGCCGGTAGCTAAAGAATCGAATACAAAAGAACGTATTTATGTTGTTCAAAATGAAGATTCTTTGTCTAAAATTAGTTTAAAAATGTATGGTAGTGCCGTAAAATGGAACGTCATTTACGATGCTAATCGGGATGTTTTGCCGTCTGCAAACAGTTTAAAGATAGGGATGAAGTTGCGTATTCCTCCTTTAAAAAATTCACAAAGGTCTTCATCGAATGAGTAGCCGTCGAGCTTTATGGACGGCAAAATTGTTGGGTAAAGCTTCAAAACGTAAGCCTTTACTTGCGATGCGTGCAGGTTTTTCTGGGATGATTTTAGGAATAGATCCTAGTTTAAGAGGTTCTGGTTTTGGTGTATTGGAGGTTTCTGAAAGCGGTGCTATGCGTTGCGTAGATTCGTTAACATTGAAGTTGTCCTCTAGAAAATCTTTTGTTGAGTGTTTAGGAGAAATTTTTTTAACAACAGAACGTTTTTTTTCACAGTACAATATAAAGGCGGTTGGTTTAGAAGAGACAGTTTACGTTCAAAATTTTAAGGTTGCACACGTGTTGGGATCCGCACGAGGAGCTTGTTTAAGTGCAGTGGCTTTGCATGGGGTTCCTGTTAAAGAGTTTCCTCCTTTGCGTATAAAAAAAGCAGTTGTTGGTGTAGGACAAGCTACAAAAGATCAGGTAGGGAAAATGGTTATGCAAATATTGAAACTTTCTTCTGTTTTGCCACCGGATGAATCGGATGCAATGGCAGCTGCATTGTGTTATTTTTTCTCATTAAAAAGCTTGATCGATTAATGTTTTTGTTTTGTTATTGAGTTTGTTTGCGGGATGTAGCTCAGTCTGGTAGAGCGCTACGTTCGGGACGTAGACGTCGCTGGTTCGAATCCGGTCATCCCGACCAAGTAAAAATATTTCCTATGTCATTTTTAGTAACAGATACTTATCTGTGTAAAATAAAACTTGACGAAAATAAATAGGGAGGTTTTACTACTATTTATTATTGAGTAACGGAGTTCATTATGGGACAACCTAAAAGAAAACAATCAAAAATGCGCAGTCGTTTAAGGCGTGGTGCTCACAATTTTAAGATGCCGATATTGGCTAAAGATCCAGCGGATGGAAGTTTAGTGATGCCACATAGAGTTAATCCTGAGACCGGTATGTACCGCGATCGTCAGGTTATAGACGTGGAATTGTAAGTATTTCTCATGCAATCAAATGATGAGCATCCGCAGAAAAAATTACCGCGGATCGCAGTAGATGTTATGGGGTCTGATGGTGGACCTCAGCAGATAATTGCGGGTGTTCGGATGGCTTTAAGTGCGGAAGCTCAGCGATTTGGTAAGCTTTTTTTGGTAGGTGATCCAGCAGTTATTGATCCTTTATTGAAGGAAAATGATTTGCTAAATTGCGATAAGATAGGGGTTGTTCAAGCCACGCAATTCATTGAGATGGATGAAAAACCGATGCATACATTGAAACATAAAAAAGATGCATCGATGTTTCGCTGTATAAATCTCGTCAAACAGGGTGAAGCAGAGGCTGTTTTAAGCTGTGGGAATACAGGTAGTTTGATGGCAGGAAGTACATTAACGCTGCGAACGATGCCTGGTGTTATAAAGCCTGCGTTAGCCAGTGTTATTCCAACGCGTACACATCGTTTTGTTTTAATTGATGTGGGAGCTAACCCAAATACAACAACGCATAATTTAGTTCATAATGCCATTTTGGGAGCACATTTTGCCAAAGCGGTTCTGCATCATTCAAGCCCTCGAGTTGGTCTTTTGACGATAGGTACGGAAGAAGGCAAGGGAAACGAATTGGTGCAAAAAACACATGAAATTCTAAAAGCTTTGGAGGGTGATCGGTTAAATTACAAAGGATTGATAGAGGGCTTTGATTTATTTGCAGATAACGTGGATGTTGTCGTGTGCGATGGTTTTGTTGGCAATATTTTACTAAAAGTGTGTGAGTCATTGTTTTTGAATTTGAAGGAATTTCTTCGTGAGGAGTTTAATCGTTCTTATATTCGAAAGCTGGGGGCTGTGCTTGCACGTGGTGTTTTTGATTGTATGAAGTGCCAATTTTCACCTGATAAATTCAGTGGTGCTCCTTTATTAGGGCTTAATGGTTGGGTGTTTAAATCGCATGGAGCCAGTAAGGCAAGTGCAGTTGCGGGTGCTTTAAATGTTTGTTTAAATTGTTTAGACGTGTGTGATTTTAAGGATGTTGAAGCTGATATTTCAGCAGCCAATGTACTTATAAATTCTACCGAGGATAATAAGCATGAGTGATAAATTTTCAGTTTTAGTTAAAGGGGTTGGATATTATTTACCTAAATGTGTATTAACGAACGATGATTTAGCTAAAAGAGTAGACACTTCTGATGAATGGATCCGTACGCGTACAGGAATCGTTGAACGGCATATTGCTGCGGGGGATGAATCTTGTTCTTCATTAGGTTTTCAAGCGGCTGAAAAAGCTTTAAAGGATGCAAATGTTCAACCTTCAGATATTGATCTTTTAATAGTTGCTACTGTTACGCCTGACATGCCATTCCCTTCAACAGCCGCTATTTTGCAGGCTAAATTGGGATTGAGAAATGTAATGTCGTTGGATATAAATGCGGCGTGTTCAGGTTTTTTATACGCTTTAGAAGTGGCGGCGCATTTGTTGAAAAGCCAATATTATCGGCGCGCACTGGTTATAGGCAGTGAAAAATTGTC
This sequence comes from uncultured Opitutales bacterium, assembly GCA_934691225.1. Lineage (GTDB taxonomy): Bacteria > Verrucomicrobiota > Verrucomicrobiia > Opitutales > UBA9783 > UBA1183. Next base: position 213,246 of record CAKUSQ010000001.1, on the reverse strand, counting down.
TTCCATTGTAAATTGGCAAGACAGGGCAACGTGTGTGTTGTTTGGTGATGGGGCAGGAGCTTTTGTACTTGAAAAGCAAGAGATGTCGGGTGTTGGAATTTTAGATGGAATTTTAGGTGCTGATGGATCGCAACCGGATATGCTTTGTTTGCCGGCGGGTGGTTCTCTTCGACCAACTTCACAAGAAACTTTAGCAGAGAATTTACATTATATTTCGATGAATGGCAAAGAAGTCTTTAAGATGGCTGTGCGGTTAATGGCTAAATCGGTTAATGATTTGTTAGCGCGTAATCATTTGTCGAAATCGGATATCGCTTGTTTAATTCCACATCAAGCAAATTTGCGAATTATTCAATCGTTAGCACAAATGTTGGATTTGCCTATGGAGCATGTTTTCTGTAATTTGGATAAAACAGGAAACACATCTGCAGCTTCTATTCCAATTGCATTTGCACAAGCTAAAGAGCAGGGGCATTTCAAAGTAGGTGATTACATTGTTTTAGTCGCTTTTGGTGGAGGTTTAACGTGGGGTGCAACTTTAATAAGATATACAGAATGAAATCAAATTTGTTTTTAATTTTAGGATGTGTTTTATTATCAGGATGTTTTAAAACAGTTCATAACGATATCCCGCCTTCTCAGATTTCCATGAAGAGTGTTGCTCGAGAAAAGATCGCTGTTGAAAGGTTTCAGAAAGGTAAGCGATTAGAGGACTTAGGCAATTTTGAGGGTGCTTTTAAACAGTATTCGTATGTCGGAAAACATTATTTAGAAACAGATATTGCGCCATCTGTTTTTCATGCTTGGGGCCATGCATTAAAAGCATTAGGTCGTTACGAGCAAGCTTTTGAAAAGTTGAAATTTGTTACTAAAAATTATATTGCTTACGATCATTATAGTGAGGTTATCGTTGAAGAATTCGAGGTTGCGTGTAAATTGATGCAATATTATGAACAAGTAAAATCTAAGAAGTGGTTATCATGGTTTAAGGATGCACAGCCTGCGATTGATTGTTTTAATCATATTATAACGATGGCGCCTCGTTCTGAAAATGCACCTAAAGCACTTTTTTTTATGGCAAAACTTGAGTACGTCTCAGGCAATAAGCAAAAAGCAGTGGAGGCTTTAGATCGCTTAATTGAAAATTACCCAGGAAGCGAATGGGTACCTCAAGCTTATTTGTTTCAAGCAGAGATTTATTTGTCTTTTGTTAATGGTCCGCAAAATGATCAGGGAATGACGAGAAAAGCTATTCTTTGTTATGAGGATTATTTGCAATTTTTTGAGCAGGATGAACATTTGAAGATAGAAACAGAACAAGCAAAGCAAGGGTTGCAGAAAGCTTTGGAATTGTATGCGGAGAGTCGGCTGGTTTTAGGAGATTTTTTCTTACAGCGTAGAAGTTATCCGCAAGGTGCTGTTATTTTTTACAATGAAGTTCGTTTGATCGCACCTATTTCGAAAGTGGCTGATGTGGCTGAAGAGCGAATGGATAGTGCTAATTCAGAAAATGTTATGCCTATGACATGGGCAGATCGTTGTTTTGGTCGTGTCATTTATAAGCCGACAAGTAAAAATTAGACCATGTTAGACATTGTAAAAACAATAGAGTGGTTTGTATATCCCTTAGGGATTTTGGGTGGTTTAGGCATTATATTTTTTTTAGAGCGTTTTATTTTTTTACATAAAGGGCAGGTGCGTCCTGAAGGTTTTTTGCAAGGTATTAAAAATCTTCTACTGAAAAATAGAATAATGGAAGCCATTACTTTGTGTGAAGAAACGCCAGGTGCAGTTGCACGCTTAATGAAGATTGCACTCATAAATGAAAATGAGTCGCCGGTAGTTTTAGAAGCAATTTTACAGAAAAATGCATTGTTGGAATTGCCTTTATTGAGAAAGCGTATTGAATCGTTGCGTGTTATGGGACAATTTTCTTCGTTAATTGGTTTGATAGGGACTGTATTTTTTTTATTAAAAGGTTTTTGGACATTAGGTTCTTTACAAGCTTATACGCAACTAACTAGTTTTTCTCCGTACATCATTTCGGCATTATCAGTAACTTTTTTGGGCTTATTAGAAATGTTTTTGTTTTATGCGGCATATCATTTTTTAATGGGAAGAGTTCGTGCCTTGATTTTTGACATGGAATGGGCTGTGAGCGATTTATTGTTATTCTTAAAAAAGGATGTAAAGCATCAAAATGAAGCTGATTAATTCTTTTGAACGTTTAGGTTTATTATCACAATTGGAGCTATTGAATGTAAATGCTTTGCCTTTGCGTTGGGTTCCGTTCGTTAATATTTTAACATTGGGATTAGGTTTGTTTTTGCTGAGTTCAAAATGGTTATGTCCGCCGGGGTTACAGGTGAGTTTACCCAAAGTCTCATCGGGAACAGCTTACACTTCGGCTTTGCCAATAGGTGATGTGTTAATGGTGGATGGACAATTGCGAATTTTTTTTAACAGAAAATGTTATAATTTTAACCAACTAGAGCATTTATTTGATGTAAGAACGTGTAATATTGAAAGATTGATGCTTCAGGTTGATGAAAGTGTGGCATTAAAAAATGTTTTAGCTATTATAGACAAAGCTAAGGTTTTTGGGTATAAATCAGTGGTTGTTTCAGTGGTAGAATTGTGAAAATTGTACTTTGGATTTGTGGGCTGTTTTTTTGCTTCTTTACTTATGAGTGTTTTGTAAATAAGCCGTTTGTTAAAGAGCTTCCATTGTTATTATTGCCTGATACAGATACGAGAATTTCTTTTCAAGAAGGTTCAAATGATACAATAAATTTCTTGTGGGATATGCGTTCGGATTGCATTCAAACCGTGTATAATTTTTGTTCATATTCTAACTGGGAAGTAAAATTAGAAGGTGAAGTGACGAAAGATATGTCACATTTTCTTTTTTCAAATTTGGGGCGATTATTTATGCATACGCCTTTATTTCAAAAACATTTTACATTTGAAGCGAATCCTGTAGTTTGGATTGAACGATCTATTAGCCCTGTGAAAATGGTACAAGAAAGGAAAGCTGCAGGAGGAAACGCAGGATTTTTTGTAAAGATTGGTTCTAATGATTTACCCTGTCAATTAGATTTGGATTAAGTCAAAATTTTTGGAAGTTTCTTGAAAATAAAATAGGTTTTTATTACAATATTTTCATGCCAATTTATCTGTATCGTATATTATGGCCTAACATTCCGCATAACGAATGTCCGGTGATAGAACTGAGTCACTCATGTGATGCTAAGATAGATAAGGATCCAAATACAGGTTTCCCATTAGAACGGGTTTATACAATTCCTAATTTATCAAAAGGTTATTCTGCAGGACGTACAAAGCAGTTGCTTTCGGACAAGAATATTGCAGGGCATGGTTTTACAAAATATGTTCGGGATCCCATTTCGAAGTGTTATGTTAAAACAGCAGGACATGAAGGGCCAGATACATTTAAAGCATGAAGGATTTATTGTGAGTCAGAAATTAATGACAGGTATTTTATTACCTGTGTTTTCTTTACCTGGGGATTTTGGAATTGGTTGTTTTGGAGTTGCAGCTAAACGTTGGATAGACCAATTGCAGAAATCGGGGATGAATGCATGGCAGATTTGTCCTTTAGGTCCTACAGGTTTTGGAAATTCGCCATACCAACCTTTATCAGAATTTGCACTTAATCCGCTTTTTATCGATATAGAAGATTTGTATAAGCGAGGATGGTTGTTTAAAGACGATATTAAAAATGCACCTGTTTTTCCAGTTAATCAAGTAGATTATGAGACTCTTGTAGCATGGAAACAATCTTTATTGTTAAATGCTTACGAACGTTTTTTGAATTGCGGGAACACCGATGATTTTGAGCAATTTAAAACATTGGAGGGTGAAGATTTAGAAGTTTTTGCAACTTTTTGTGCACTTAAAGTTAAATTTGGTGGGCAGCCTTGGTGGGAATGGTCATGTAAGTATAGAAAATATCAAGAAAATGCTGTTGAAGAGTATCAACGAAGTTATAGCAAATTTATTGATTTTTTTAAATTCGAACAGTGGATTTTAACGCAACAATGGGCAGAGATTTTTAATTATGCGCAAGAAAAAGGAGTAGATATTATTGGTGATATTCCCCTTTATGTAGGGTTGGATAGCGCAACGGTTTGGCAGCAGAGAAATTTGTTTGATTGGAATGATGCGGATGATTGTCCTAAAAATGTGGCTGGGGTTCCTCCGGATTATTTTTCTTGTCATGGACAGCTTTGGGGAAATCCTGTTTATGATTGGGAGATGCACGAAAAGACAAAATTTGCATGGTGGTGTAAGCGTATTCGTAAAAATTTGTTATGGTTTAATAAACTACGTATCGATCATTTTCGTGGACTTTACGATTATTGGTCAGTTCCTTGGGGGCAAACAACGGCGTGCTGTGGTCAGTGGAAACTAGGTCCACAAGATAAATTTTTTAAAGTATTGAGGCAGTTTTGGCCTGAAATGCCTTTTATTTTAGAAGATTTAGGTGATTTAAATGAAGGCGTTAAGATTTTTCAGAAGCAACTAAATCTTCCAGGTATGGCTGTATTACAGTTTGCTTTTGAAGATGAAAATAATCCTTATTTACCACAACATTGGCAGGCCAATCAATTTGTTTATACAGGTACGCATGATAATGATACTACCCAAGGGTGGTTCGATAAATTAGATGAAAGCTTTCAAAAGCGTATTTGTACAATCTTAGGAGAGGATGCGGATGTAAATCATATGGGAACAACATTGTTTCGTTGGGCATTAAAATGTCGGACAACGCAGCATGTAATTATTCCAATGCAGGATATTTTTAACTTAGGAAGTTTGGCTAGAATTAATACGCCAGGTACTTTGGGCTCTAATTGGTGTTGGCGTTGTTCGTGGCAGAATTTCAATGCATTTGAATCACATGTAAAATATATTTATGAATAAAAATGGAGGAATTTTTCATTTTTTATTTGACCTTTTGTGGGGAATAAGGCTGAATTTTAGTGTTTAGTTGCCGAGGTAGCTCAGCTGGTAGAGCAACGCATTCGTAATGCGTGGGTCGTGAGTTCGAATCTCATCCTCGGCTCCATAAAACAAAAATCGTTAACGAGGTTCTTATGTCGCAACATTCAAGTTTTAAAAAAAGTGCAGGTAGTACAAAAGCTAGTCAAACCGTGTTAAAACGTTTTGAGCGTATCGATTTGTTAAAAAAGCGTGGGCAATGGAAAGAAGGCCAGAGCGTATTGGGCTTGATCAAAACGAAACCAGAACTTTGATTTTATTATGGCTTCAGCTACAGATATTCGTAAAAACAATGTGATTTTGTATCAAAATGTCCCTCATATGGCATTGGAGGTTGAGCATCGTACACAGGGTCGCCAATCCGGTTTTGTTCAGGTAACTTTGCGCAATTTGATGTCAGGAGTATCGACAAAATCGAAATTTCACTCAAACGATACTGTAACATTTTGTTATGTAGAATCAAAGTCGTTAGAATATTCGTATGTGGATGATTTGGGTTACCATTTTTTAAATTCAGACACGTATGAAGATGAGGTGATTTCTGCTGCTTTGTTGAAAGATCAAAAAGATTATTTGATTCCTGGTGTTGCGTATTCAGTTTTGTTCGTTGAGGGCAAGCCGGTTCAAATTCAGTTGCCTGCAGCTATTTCGATGAAGGTAACAGAGGCATCAGAGGGTTTGCGCGGAGATACTGCTAGCAATGCTCAAAAGCCAGTTGTGGTTGAAACAGGATTGCGTGTTCAAGTTCCTTTGTTTATTAAAGAAGGCGAAGTGATCCGTGTGAATACGACCGATGGGTCTTATTTAGGTCGCGCTTAGTATTTTATAATGATGAAAAAGCCGGAGCAAAAGGCTGAAAAGGTAAGGCACATATACACTTTACCTTTAACGCTTCCACAAATGGATGCTTTGGCTGAATGGCTTGAGTCCCATAATTGGGAATTTTATGCTGTTAATTATTCGCAATATGCTTATCGAAGTGAAGGCATAAATGTTGTTGCTTATACGAGCGGTAAGGTTGTGATTCAAGGCAAAAACACAGAAGCATTTGTTACAGATGTTTTGGAGCCTGAAATCACGAAAAAGCCACGTTTAGGTTTAGAGCGTTTGGAACATCCTGAATGGTTTGTTGCACATGCAGGTATGGATGAAAGCGGGAAAGGTGATCTGTTTGGACCGTTGGTGGCAGCTTGTGTTATTGCGAACGGAGATATTGTTGATTTTTGGTTAAAGAATGGCTTGAAAGAAAGCAAACAAATTAGTAGCGATGCCCAACTGTTCAAAATGGAAAAATTGGTACATCAACCTGAAGGCGTTGTGATTGAAGTAGCATATGCCGGAATGGAAAAGTACAATCAATTATATCAGAATTTTGGCAATTTAAATGAGCAATTAGCATGGTTTCATGCAAAAGCTTTGGAAGGGGCTCTTAAAAAGCGTTTTGTTGAAAGTGGGTTATTAGATCAATTTACAAAGTCTGATTTAGTAAGTAAGTATTTGCATGTTGATGGTTTTAGATTAGAGCAGCATGTGCGCGCTGAATCAGATCCGATAGTTGCAGCAGCTTCTATTGTGGCTCGTTCAGCATATGTGCGTCAATTGAAAAAACTGAGCGATATAGCAACCATCGACCTTCCTAAAGGCGCAGGTGTTCAAGCCAAAGAGGCACTTGTTGCATTGATAGAAAAACATGGACGTGAAGCATTACCTAAATTTGTTAAAATGCACTTTAAAACCTTGCAAGAGGTTTAGCATTATAACGTTTGAGTATTAGGATCTGGAAGTGGTTGCGTTAATAATCGTGTTTGCAATCCTTGAATAAATTCAGAAAATGGCATTTCTTCAATAGCTTTTTTCATATTGTGATGTACCATTTCCATTTTTGCATCCAGATTGTCAGCTAGACCTACAAGCACAGCTTCGGGCGTAGATGGATAAACAGCAGCGCCCCATTCAGGTTCACCTTGATGAGATAAAATAATGTGTTCTAGGCGTTCTAACCAAACGGGATGAAGTTTTTGTCGTAATCCTGCGCTTCGTACTAAACGATAACCTAATACAACATGTCCTTGCAGTCGTCCTACGCAAGTTCTTTCAATACCATCTAATGAATAGTGATATTCAAGGACTTTTCCAACATCGTGCAGCAGTGCACCTGCTAAGGCGATATCGGCATTTACATTTGGATAAAGTTCGATTAAATTTTGAACAACACGACCTACATGTACTGTATGCTCTAATAAACCATGAATGTAGGCATGATGCATAGAAATTGCGGCAACGCTATCGAAAAATCCTGTTCCTAAATCCTTGAAGACCTGTTGTACGGTTGCAGCTAAAGCTGGATACGAAATTTGAGCTATAAGTTGATTTAGATTTTCTTTTAATGCATCAAGCGATTCTTCAGGTTTTTCAATGAGTTGTTCCAGATAAGTTTCGTAGGATGCATCATCAATGGCTTGAATCGTTTTTATCTTAGGGCTTAGTTTATCAGCAAAAAAATCGATAATGCCTTGGATTTTAATGATTTGTGGAAATCGAGTAGCAGGTTGCTGAAAGAAATTGAAAATATCGCTTCCTTCAAAACAATTGAATGAAAGAGAATCTACGGCATCTCCTACTTCAATTTGAAGAAAAGGGCTGCCGTTTTTACTTAGTTTTTTGTTAATTTTTCGGACAACAACAACAGTTGTAAATAAGCTTCCGTTATCGAGTTGTTTTAAATTTTGAACAGAAGGATAGATTTCGTTATTAGTCATTATTTAGTAAAAAGTAAGTTCCTAATTTTAAAAATATAAATAGGCCTGCAATATCTGTAAAAGCTGTTAAAAAAATGTACGAACTTTGTGCAGGATCAAAATTAAAATATTTCAGAATTAAGGGGATAATGGCAGCTACAAATCCGGAAAGTAACATTGTAAGTGCCATGGATAAAAATACGGTGATGCCCATCAATGAATCGTGCATCATAAATGTAGCAATAAGCCCACCTAACAAACCAATAAATACACCGTTTAAAAGTCCTTTTAGTAATTCTTTGCCGCAAATAAAGAGACTATCACCTTTTTGAAAATCTCCTAGAGCTAAACCGCGTATCGCAACAGCTAACGTTTGTGCACCTGTATTTCCTCCTAAATTTGCAATAACCGTCATAAAAGCTGCCATCCAGCTTACTTGTTCAATTGCATGTCCAAATTTTGAGATAACGTAAGCCGAGAAAAAAGCCATGATTAAATTGATGATGAGCCATGGATTTCGTTTTCTTAAACTATACCAAATTGTATCGTGAATGCTTTCATCTGCACCTGCACCATGCAATTGCTGGAGATCTGCGGTTGCAGCTTCTTGTACGATATCCAAAACATCATCGTGAGTGACAACTCCTAATAGACGACTTTTTTCATCAATGACGGGAACTTCTACTAGGTTGTATTCAGCCATTGTGTTAGCAACCGAAACTTTATCAACTTCCGGAAGGCATGCGATGGATGTTACTTGCGTATCCATGATTTCACTGACCATTTTGCTTGGATCTGAGAAAATCAAATTTTTCAGTGAAGTAACACCTAACAGTCTATTTTTTTCATCTAAAACATACAAATTATAAAGATTTTCAACCTTTTTTCGATCTTTTCGAAGATGTTCAATGGCTTCATTTAAGGTCCATCCGGAACGTAAAACAGCAACTTCTGGATTCATAACACCGCCTGCTGTGTTAGGATCATAACGTAGAAGTTTTCTCAGTGTGAATGCGAGTTCAGGATTGATTCTAGCTAAAAGTCGAACTCGATCCGTTTCATCCAATTGACTAACTAGATCGGCTGCGTCATCGGCATCTAAAAGTTCAATAATGCGTGCAGCTCGAAATTCACGCATGGCACTTAAAACTTCTGCAGAATCTTTAGCGTCCATTTCTGCTAAAATATCAGAAGCGCTTTCAGCTGATAATCGACGTAAAAATGCTCGACGTTCTTCAACCGTTAAACGTTCTAGAAAAAGTCCAACTTCGTGCGGTGAAGTCCTAGCCAATTTATTAGGATCTAAATGTTCAAAATGCGTTTCCAGATGCTGGTTTAGCTCTTCAAAAGTGTATTGATCTAACTTTTGAGCAATTGGATGATCCTGTATTAAATCTGGCATAACTTTAATAAGAAACTTATTAAAACGTTTTCAGAAATTTAGAGCAACGATTTTTTGAAGTTTTTTCCTAACAACGTGTTCCTGAAAAAGATTCACAAGGATATACTTTTTGATTTGGAAATAAACAGGTCCCTGGTTGCAGCACGGCATTGCAACCAGCTTCTGCATAATCTCCTAAGATAGCTCCTAATTTTTTTAATCCAGTGTTATATTTTTCACCTGAAATAGTTCGCATATTTACAGGTTGACGATCGAAGCGTAGGTTAGATAAAATGCAACCTGCACCTAAGTGGCTGTAAGATCCTAGAATTGAGTCGCCAACGTAATTGAAGTGGGGAACTTGAACATGGTCTAAAAGCAGTGAATTTTTAAATTCGCAAGAATTGCCAAGCATACAATGAGAACCAACAATGACATTGCCGCGAATATATACTCCTGGTCTTAATACACAGTGATCATCAATGTAAGCAGGTCCTTCAATATAACCAAAAGGAGGAAGCGAAACATTTTTACCAATGTATACATCACCTTTAATGAAGACTTGGGGTGGGATTTCAGAAAAAATCCGCTGTTTTTGGGAATATTGTGAGAAGAAAATTGTTAGTGCAGTATTTATTTTTGGAAGCCATTCGTGCACAGGTATTTCTAAAGAGAAATTATCACGAAAAGTCCAGTTAGCAGGTATATTTTGAAACAATTGGTAAGGGTAGATCATTTTTGTTTGATTATTGATTTTATAAAATATATAATAAACATATGGCAAGTATTATTGAATTTAAACTGACAAAAGACACATTAATTTTGAAATCTTCTTCTGAAGAGAAAGATGAAATAAAAACGTCTTCTAACTAAAGGTTAACGATGTCTATAAATAATGTAAATAATGCACAAATACAGCCGAAAGAAGTTACTCTCAAGGCAGAAGAGCAACCTGTTGATGAAAATCAGGTCGCTCAATTTGAAAATTTGACTAAAGAGGAAAAACAGAAGAAAATAAAAGAGAATAATACACGCTTTATTTTTGATCAAATGATGTCATCGTTGCGCCGATATACACAAGAGATGCAACAACAAATAAAAAAGCGACAGGAAGAAGAGGAATCTTAGTGTTTTAATTTAAGGCAAGGTGTAAAAAAGTCGTTTTTTATATTGAAATAATAAAAAAACTATTTACTTTATTACCCATAAACAAAGAATTTATATGCCAAGAGAACACGTAATTATTGAATGTACGGAAGCTCGCAAAGAGGGAAAACCTGCTTCTCGTTATATGACGACGCGCAATAAAAAGCTTCAGACAGAAAAAGTTGAAAAAATGAAGTATAATCGTTTTTTAAAACGTCATACGCTTCATAGAGAAATTAAAGGTTGAATTCTTTTAGCAATTTAAACGTGCTCGAGATTTCTCGAGCATTTTTTTTAGGTAAAACGTTGTTTATCTCAAAGGTAATTTGTAAAGTAGAGTGTTATTGGATAAAAGCGTTAGCGAGTCTTTCTGGCAAATAATAAATGTTATGTATGCTTTTTTGTTGCCAAAAAAAACAAGATCTTTTGAATAGAAAGCAATGGAGGAAAGGTTACAAAAGGTTTTGGCGCGTGTGTATGGAATTTCACGTCGTCATGCTGAGGAAATGATCGCAGATGGTGAAGTCTGTGTGAATGGTGAGGTAGCGCATTTAGGTAGGAAAGTAGATTGTGGCAAGGATACCCTTGTTGTAGGAAAAAGAAAATTATCGCCACGTTTATTACAGATTCAATTTTTGCAGGAAGTTTGGATGTTATTTAAACCAAAAGGGGTTATTTGTACTCATAGCGATCCATTTTCTCAACACACATTATTGCCTTATATCCCGAATGCTTTACGTCGACAAAAGTGGGAATTTGTGGGTCGTTTAGATAAAGACAGCGAAGGTTTGTTGTTGTTAACGAACGATGGGGATTTTGCTAATAAGGTAGCGCATCCTTCCTCTGGGATTGAAAAAGTTTATCGTGTTCATTTAGATAAACCCTGGGATCCAAGTTTGATCGCTTTATTAAAAAATGGTCGTGAGTGCCAAGGAGAGTTTTTGAGGTTTAAAGCTGTATACGAGGTTAATTCAAGGAAGATAGATGTTGTTCTTCAACAAGGGAAAAAGCGAGAAATTCGAAGATTGTTGTTTTCTTTTGGGTATGAGGTGTTAAGATTGAAACGTTGGAAAATTGGTGAACTTGTTCTGGATAAGCGATTGATGCCGGGACAGTCTCGCAAATTGTCCATCAATGAAATTAAGCAAATTTTTCAAAAAAAATGTTAAAGGTTTTTTTATTTTTATATCTTTGTTTCTGTGGTGTTTTAGAAGGTGTTGTAGCACCTTCGAGAGTCGTTCAAAATGAAAACGCCTATCAAGTTTCTGTTCGTAATTTTGAAGGAAGGATCGAAAAGCTTGGCTTTTTTGCTTCTTTATCTTCGCATCGTAAATACTGCCTTTATCAAAAAAAGCAATGCATTGCTTTATTGGATAGCAAAGAAAAAGTTCGTATGCCTCAGCTTTTAGAAAGTTTTGTAGGTAAAAATGTAATTGTCAAGGGCATGCCACAATACGTAAATAAGGAACCTTATTTGCTAATTTTTGTTGAAGATGTGTGTGAATTGTAAAATTTTGTCAGGTAAAGTGGTTGCTGAAAGTATTTTGCAATCAGTGAAGGAAAGTGTAGCTAATATTAAAGGTCGCCCTCCATGTGTTGCTTTTTTACGTGTGGGAGATGACGGTGCTTCTGTTTCCTATGTCCGTCAAAAATCTGAAAAAGCGGCTTGGGTAGGTATTAAGAGCATTTTAAAAGTTTTTGATGCTAAAACAACAACGGAAAGGCAACTTTTAGAAGAAATCGATCGTTTAAATCGAGATCCAGAAGTGGATGGTATTTTAGTTCAAGCGCCCTTGCCTTCGTCGATGGATTTTGTAAGTATCGTTGATACAATTAAGCCTGAAAAAGACGTCGATGGATTTGGAGTGATTAATTGTGGCCGTATTCAGCAAAATCAAACGTGCATTATTCCTTGTACGCCCGCGGGGATTGTTGAAATTTTAAAATACTATCATATTCCTATTGAAGGTAAGCATGTGGTTATTGTCAATCGAAGTTTAATTGTGGGTAAACCTTTAGGTGCGTTATTATTGAGACCATCGCAGTGGGGTAATGCCACAGTAACTTTTTGTCATTCTCATTCGGAGAATTTGCAACAAATTACACAAACAGCTGATATTCTTATTTTGGCTTGCGGACGGCCACATTTTTTTAATCGAAATTTTGTAAAAGAAGGGGTTGTCATTATTGATGTTGGAATTACTCGTGTTCCCGCTGATAATGAACGAGGTTATGTGTTGCAAGGAGATGCAGATATGGAAGATTTAGCTGATAAAGTTGCGGCTATAACGCCAGTTCCGGGTGGAGTAGGGCCTATGACGGTCGCTATGCTTATGAAAAATACATTACAAGCTTATCATTTATGTCAACGCCAGTGAATGTACTTAATTTGATGTTGCCGCCTGCCCAAATGGGACGTCGTGTGGTGGCTGTTCTTTTGGATTTAATCCTTGTTTTTTTTCTGAGTTTGTTGATCATTGGGAAGATTTTAATTCCTTTGCATTATGCAGAGGGTTTTATGCAGTTTAGATTGCTGTTGGATGCTTATATGACGCAATTAGCTTCAGGACAGTTTTCTGAGTTGTTGAAACAGATGAACGAGCAGCAAATAATTGTTGATATGTTTGCATCCATCGATCGTTCGCTTTTTTTGATTACATGGGCTTATTTTTCTTTAAGTGCATTGTTTTTAAAAGGAAACACATTGGGGAAGCAAATCTTAAATTTAAGGGTTTTGAAATTGCCTAATTTTAAAACACCTACATTTTTGGATAGTACCTTGCGTGCAGGAGCATTTTCATTTTTTTTGTTTACAGCCTGGCCATTTTTTATGTGTTTTAATTTGTTCTGTGTGTGCATAAACGCTTTGCATAGAGGTATTCACGATTGGTTTTGTCAAACCTACGTTGTTAATTACGATGTGTTAGAACAAATTAAGGATAAAATACAAGAGCAGATGCAAAAAAATCAACTAAGTAAACGTTAGACAGAACGTTTTTTACGAAACTGTGGACGCTTTTTGCGAGGTTTTTTAGGTTTTACAGCAGGTGTTTCCTTTTGTGGTTCAAAATCGGTCCAAAATTTTCGTGCTGAGATAACAGGTATTTGCAATTGTATTTTTCTTTCAATATTTCTTAGTAAACGTTTTTCCAAAGCATCGCAGAAAGAAAATGCAATTCCGCCTTTACCTGCTCGACCTGTTCGCCCGATTCGATGAATATAATTTTCTGGTTCATCAGGTAAATCAAAATTAATGACGTGTGAGATATTGGAGACGTCGATGCCTCGCGAAGCTACATCGGTAGCAACTAAAACTTTTACGTCACCTTTACGGAAATGTTGTAGTGCTTTTTGGCGTTCTTTTTGAGATTTATCGCCGTGTAGTGTACAATTGTCGATGTTTTCTTTCTTTAAGTTTCGACCTATACGTTCGGCACCAAATTTTGTTTTTGAAAATACAATAACTCGTTCGCAAGATTTGTCTACTAAAATGTGTTGTAACATCTCTTGCTTTTGGGCTTTAGGAATGAAAAATAAATATTGTTCAACGGTATCAGCGGTTTTGGTTGGAGGTGTTATATTAACTTGTGCAGGATCGTGCAGAAATTCTGTTACAAGATTTTCAATTTCCTTGGGTAGGGTTGCTGAAAATAGTAACGTTTGGCAATCCTCAGATAGAACCTTCATAATTTTTCGTACGTCTGGTAAAAATCCCATATCTAACATACGATCTGCTTCGTCAAGTACGCAAAAATGAACACCTTTAAGGGAAAAAATTTTACGATGATAAAGATCCATTAAACGGCCGGGTGTGGCTACCAAAATATCGACACCTTTTTTCAAATCCCGTATTTGAGGTTTTTCATTAACACCACCAAAAATTGCTGTAAATCGCAATGGTAAATGTTCACCGTATCGTTTTAGATTTGTTAAAATTTGTGCGGCTAATTCACGTGTAGGTGTTAAAATGAGAGCACGAGGCAAAATAGTTTGCTTTGAAGAAGCTTCTTCATTCAAAAGATGTAGGATAGGTAACGAAAATGCAGCTGTTTTCCCTGTACCTGTTTGAGCTATACCAAGAAAGTCTTTCCCTTGTAAAATAAAGGGAATTGCTTGTGCTTGAATAGGTGTAGGTTCACCGTATTTTAAGTCAGTTAACGATTTAAGAATAGAGTTGTTAAGTTTAAAATCTGAAAATAGAGTCATTATGGACCTTAAAAGTAAGACCCTGAATTACTCTGGAGTTCTTGTCAAGCATTGTTTGATGATTAACTTAATAAAGTAAACGTGAATTCGATAAAATGTTAGCTAAAAATATAAAGAATGTGTTTTTTAAAGAAATTTGCTTGCTATGTGTGAAAAAATCGGGCAACTTAGTTGTGTTAACTGGGGGGTTAGCTCAGTTGGTTAGAGCACTAGCATGACACGCTAGGGGTCGCTGGTTCGACTCCAGTACCTCCCACCATTTTACTTGATTTCCTTAAATATGAAAAAAAGCATAAGTTGGCTTTTGTTTATTTATCTAACGTTGCTTTTATGCGCTGCTATTTTAGGATGTTTGTCTTACAAAATTATCCAAAGTTTAGTTGTTATTTGGCCTTGTGATTTATTAAATTATTTATCTAAAAAACCTTTAGCGCAATACGTGGACCGTTGGCGTTTAATAGGTTTTCTTTGTATAATACCTTTGGGGATGCGTTTTTTCGATATTCGTTGGAGTCAATGGTTGTTCCCATTTAAGTGGCGAATTTTTATATTGAATATGATCAAGGGAATAGTGCTGTGGTTTATGCTTTTAGGCTGTGTTGTAGCATTTACAAAACCTTTGACAGTGAATGTAAATGTTCACATTTCGTATGTAGGAATTTTTTTTGCTAGTTTTACAATAGCTGTTTTGGAAGAATGGATATTTAGAGGATTCTTTTTTGAAGTTTTAAACCAGAGATGTACAATATTTGTTAGTCAATGTTTGTTAGGTTTAATATTTGCATTATTGCATTTTTCAAAATGTGCACATACATGTAGTTCTGTTTGGCTTTTTGTGCAAAGTTTGCAATGTGCGTACCATTCTGTTGTGGATATTTTTAGTCGAATACAGTGGACGTATTTTCTTTGTTTGTTTTTTTTAAATGGAATATTAGTGCATTTAAGGCTTATTTATAAATCTTTATGGGCTTGCATTGGGTTTCATCAGGGGTTAGTTTTTATTTTAATGGTTTTGCGCAAACAGTATGCTTTTAATTCATCTGTATGTTGTTTTTGGGGGACAGGTCGGTTAACAGATTCATGGTTTGTTGTAGGGATATTAGGGTTGATATACATTTACACAGGGTGGTGCGTAAGAAAATTGCATGAAAAAGCACATTGATTTTTGGATAATTGTTGGATTATATTTGTTGACAGTTCCTACAAATGTGATGTGTTTGGGGGCTTTTACTGAACAGTGGTTAGAAGAATTTTCAATTTCTCGCCAAGAATTAACGAGCATTTATGGAATTGTAACGCTACTAGTATTTGTATCATTAAATGTTTTTAGATGGCGTTGTGGAATTTGTGCATCACTACGATGGTTAAGTGCAACTTGTTTTGTATGGGTTTTTGGTGCACGTGTGGGCATTTTTCAAGGATGGCTTTGCATTGTTTTTTTTATATTTCAGTATGTAGGCCAAGGTTTGATGGTAGTTGCTTGTCGTACGTGGGTGTTGAAAATTTCAGATGGGACGGTTTATGGTAAGCGTGTGGGTATTTTAGAAGCTTTGGGGACCATGATGGTTTTTATCTATCCGTTCTTTGAATTGGAATGGCTACATTATTTTTGTTGGGATAGTTTATTTTTATGGCTTGGTTTTATCTATGGTTTTGTAGCTATCTTTGTAAAACGTTATGATTATTGGCAAGGCACTGAAAACGTTGTTAAGTTTAGAGATTTGTACGATATACGTTTTATTTTCAGTAATATGGTTATTTATTTACCTGTTGTATTAACTTCAGGGCTATTTTTTCATTTAGAATTTTTTTGTTATCGTTGGGGAATCGATTTAACACAGTTAGGTCGGTGTGCATTTCCGCAAGTACTTGGAATCATTTTGTTTCAGTGGATTTTTGGTTTTTATTGGAAAAATAAGAAATGGATAGCAGAATTGTATATCGTTTTACTTATTGTTTCACAGGTTGCTTTTATATTAAGTTTAGTTTATTTCAGTAGGCTAGGAGGTGGCATGTATGTGTTGAGTGGAGCAGTTGGTTGGGGGCTTTTTGGTGTTTTGGTTAATGTTATTTGGAAAGTTTTATACAGTAAGCATAAGGAAGAGGTTTATCATCATTTAAATGCTTCTGTAAATGTTGGATTTTTAGCGAATGCAGTGGGTCCAGTGTTGTTTTATGTTTTATTTATAAGTTTAAAATAAAATTTCTTTGAAAATTTTCGTTGAGTTTTTTAAAACTTTTATGTTACAAAATGATAAAAAGGCTTAACTTTTTTTGAAAAATTCGATATAATGAATCATATGTTGAAAAAAATTTTATTGGCGATTTCGGGATGTTTTTTAACAACGATAAGTCAAGCAAGTGTGGCTGTTAGCCCTAAACCTTATGTGCTTTTTTCAATAGGTGGGTTTTCTGTAACAAATGGGATTTTGTATACATGGATTATTTCATTGGCAATTATTGTTTTAGTTCGTTGGTTGGTTGGAAAACCGCAATTGATTCCTACGCGTGGCCAAATTGTGGTTGAAAGCCTAGTGGATGGAATTTACAATATGGTTTCACCTATTGTAGGGCAACGCGTTGTGAAAACAGCTTTCCCATTGCTCATAAGTTTTTTCATATACATTTTAATACAAAATTGGAGCAGTTTGTTTCCGGGAGTAGGTACAATAGGGTTTTATGAGCATGAGCATTTTAAGTATTTTTTCCGGCCTTCTAATGCAGATTTAAATGCAACATTAGCCTTAGCGATGATTTCTTTTATTGCATGGTTTTTCTTTGTTTTTAAGTATGAAGGCATTAAGGGAGCTATCCTGCATATTTTCGGTAATAAAGCGGATCGAAGCGAAGTTTCTTTTGGAATTTACGCTTTTTTGTTCTTTATTTTTTTAGGTGTGGGATTCATCGAATGCATTTCTATTCTCTTTCGTTTGGTATCGTTGTCGTTTCGTTTGTATGGGAACGTTTTTGGTGGAGAAAACTTGTTGAATAATATCATGGCATTGGCTCCATGGACTAAATTTTTAATTCCGATACCTTTTTATTTTCTGGAAATTCTCATAGGCGCTGTTCAAGCATTAGTTTTTACATTGTTGGTTGCGGTTTATGTGGGCAGCATTTGTAATCATGGAGATGAAAGTTAAGTGCGATGGGAATTTTTAGGAGAAATAACAATTAAACTTAATAAAAAATTATGGATATCAATACATTAGGAAATATCGGACGTGGTTTAACCTCGGCATTGGGATGTTTTGGGGCCGCAATTGGTGTAGCCATGATAGGTATGAAAGCTGTTGAAATGGTAGGTCGTAATCCTGGCGTTTCAGGAAAGATTTTGGTTCAATCCATTTTGGGTATGGCATTGGCTGAAGCGGTTGCCTTTTATTCATTGTTCTTATATCAAGGTTAGAATTCAATGAGTTGCGAATGATGATCTATACACCTTTCATTTTTTTAGGAGCAGCAGTGAATGAGCCTGAAAATGCGGTTACGCGTTTAATGGATACATTCGGTGTTCAGGGGAATTTGCTGATAGCTCAAATTATTAATTTTTGTTTGGTGAGCTATGTGCTTTATCGTTTTGCAGTTAAGCCTGTTTTGAAAACGGTTGAGGAGCGGCAAAAGAAAATTTCTGAAGGTTTACAGTATGCTGAAGAGATGAAGGCTCAGTTAGCATCAGCAGAAAAAGAACGTTTAGCATTGCTTCGGAAAGCACAAGATGAGGCACAATCATTGTTCGCAAAAACAAAGCAGGAAAGCGAATATTATTTGCAAGAGCAAAAAAAAGCGGCTGATCAAAAAATTGAGCAGATGATGCAGCAAGCTCAAGATGGAATTGCTATGGAACGCAAGAATATGCTTTCTGAAGTTCGTACAGAAGTGGCTTCTTTGGTAGTGGCTACTACAGAACGCTTATTGAAAAATGTTTTGACGGATGATGTCCGTGCTAAGTTAAATGTTCAGGCAACATTAGCTTTAGAAGCGGAGCAACGTAAATGATGGAGCGAAAACATAAGTTTTTGATACAACGTTTAGCAAACTTTGTGTTCGAGGCTGCTTCTGAGATGCTATTATTGCGAGTAAAGGCAGTTGCTCAGTTTTTGATTCAAAGATTTCCTCAAAACGCTAAGCAATTTTTGAATTATTTTGAGGCTTGTTTAAAAAAAGTTTATTATAAAAAACATGTCCAAGTGGAGTATGCCGGCAGTATAGATTTTGAGGCCTTGAAGCGTGCTTTGGAATCGAGTAAAAATTTTGAAAGTAGTGAAATAGTATGGGAAGAAAATCCTGAACTTATAGGCGGTTTTAGGTTGAAGAAGGAGGATAATATTTTAGATTTCTCCGTAAAAGCTCAATTAAATGCACTGGTTAACACTTTAAAATAAAAAATTATGGCTATTCTTTCAGAGATTAAAGAAGCAATTGAAAAGTTTGAAAATAAACCTATTCATTCAAATGTTGGGAAAATTATTGCATTAGCAGATTCTGTTGCCAAAGTGGAAGGTTTATCGGAAGTAATGTCCAATGAAATGGTTGAATTCCCTAATAATGTCTATGGAATAGCCTTGAATCTGGAAGAGGATGAAGTTGGGGTTGTTTTGATGGGAGATACCTCACATTTGAAGGTCGGGGATACTTGTAAAACAACGGGAAGATTGCTTTCTGTGCCGGTAGGTAAAGGATTGTTAGGTCGTGTGGTAGATGCCTTGGGGCAGCCGATTGATGGCAAAGGTGATATCGTTGCAGAAGATCATTACCCCGTTGAAAAGATTGCACCAGGAATAATCGCTAGACAATCAGTGGATCAGCCACTTCAGACAGGTATTTTATCGGTAGATGCTATGTTTCCTATTGGACGAGGTCAACGAGAATTGATCATTGGGGATCGTTCCACAGGAAAAACAACTTTAGCATTGGATGCCATTTTACACCAAGCGGAATTGAATCGTCAAGGTTTAGCCAGTGGTGAGGCAGATTTTAGACCTGTATATTCGATTTATGTTGCTATTGGGCAAAAAAATGCGACTATTGCAAGAACGTTAAAGGTTTTAGAAGATCATGGTGCCTTAGAGTATACTATTGTGGTTTCTGCTTCAGCCTCTGATAATGCGACTAATCAATACATCGCTCCTTATGCCGGTACGGCTATGGGAGAATATTTCATGCAAAATGGAATGGATGCGCTTATCGTTTATGATGATTTGTCTAAGCATGCTGTGGCTTATCGGCAAATTTCTTTGGTATTAAAGAGACCTTCAGGACGTGAAGCGTTCCCGGGAGATGTTTTTTATTTGCATTCGCGGCTATTGGAACGTTCTGCACGATTAAATAAGCAATATGGCAATGGGTCTTTAACAGCTTTGCCTATTATTGAAACGCAAGCAGGTGATGTTTCGGCATATATTCCTACAAATGTTATTTCAATTACAGATGGGCAGTTGTTCTTAGAAACGGATTTGTTTAATCAAGGTTTGCGTCCAGCCATTTCAGTAGGTATTTCTGTGTCTCGTGTAGGTTCTGCTGCACAAATGAAAGCTTTAAAAAAGGTTGCTGGACAACTAAAATTGGAAATGGCACAGTACCAAGAATTGCAGGCATTTATGCAATTTGGGTCGGATTTGGATGCGAAAACAAGGAAACAATTAGAGCGTGGTCAACATATCCTTGAGTTGTTGAAGCAAGGGGTTCATGTGTCACGTCCTGTAGAAATACAAGTTGTATTGTTATGGGCAGTTCAACAGGGGATTTTTGATAAGGTTGCATTGTCAGATATGCCGCATTATGTTCAGCGTTTATCAGATTATTTTAGCAATCTTCAGAAGGAGTTCTTGGCCCGCTTGCATACTGAAAAAGTTCTTTCAGATGAATTAGTTCAGATTTTGAAGTCTATTTTTGAAGATTGGCAAAAAACACAGGGGTAAAACATGAAAGGCATGCGAGAAATTAGAACACGCATTCGAGCTATAAAAAATACGGCTCAAATTACCCGTGCTATGGAGTTAGTGGCCTCATCAAAGATGAAAAAGGCGCAGGACAGTGCATTAGGAAGTCGTGTTTATGCCTATGAATTAGCTAATTTACTTCACGCATTAACCAAGCAGGTTTCGTGGAGTTCAGTTCAACATCCTTTTTTGCAGGAACGTTCAGTTCAACACAGGGGAGTTTTGTTGATTACACCCGATAAAGGACTTTGTGGTTCTTTGAATCAAAATCTTATAAAAGCTGCTTTACAATTACCTAATACGACGCGTTTTGTAGTGATGGGACAAAAAGGTATGCAGTTTTTGTCAAGGGTTCAAAAGGAGGTTTTAGGTCATTTTAATTGTCCAGATGTTATTTCATTTAAGCAGGTCCAGACGCTTGTTCATTTTTTAGTGGATGCCTATCAATCGAAGAAAATTGATACTGTAGAGGTTCTATTCCCACGCTTTAAAAATACGCTTGTGCAGGAAGCTGTTATCAGACGCTTATTACCTATGACGGATTTTGAAACAGAATTATCACATTTATATGATTGGATGGGGATTGATAAAACGAAGCTAAAGGTGGACGAGTGGGACTTTATTTTGGAGCCAGATGGCAAAACCATTTTGGAGCGTTTGCCTTTACTTTTTTTAAAGAAAACGCTTTATCAAATTTTATTGGAAGCGAAGGCATCAGAGCACAGTGCTCGTATGGTGGCGATGAAAGGGGCTACCGATAATGCAGAATCGCTTATGCAGGATTTACAGTTGGAGTATAATAAGGCTCGGCAAACTGGAATTACACAGGAAATTGTTGAAATTACAGCAAGTCAGAATGCACAATAAGGAAGACATATGAGTAATATTGGAAAGATTGTTCAAGTAATTGGTGCGGTTGTCGATGTCCAGTTCGATGCAGATAAAATTCCTGAAATTTATAATGCATTGGAAGTTTCATTGGATGTCAACGGTCAGAAAACGCGGCTTGTTTTAGAGGTACAGCAGCATTTATTTGAAGGTTTAGTTCGTTCTGTTGCTATGTCTTCATCGGACGGATTGCGTCGTGGAATGGATGTGGTTGATACAGGAAAACCTATCGTTGTTCCTGTAGGAAAGGGCGTTCTAGGTAGAATTTTAAATGTGATTGGTGAGCCGGTTGATAATCGTGGACCGGTTGAAGCTGAAACATATTTATCTATTCATCGAAATCCACCTAGTTTATTAGAACAAAGTACGGAAGCAAAAATTTTGGAAACGGGTATTAAGGTTATTGACCTTATCTGTCCATTTATTAAAGGCGGTAAAGTAGGTGCATTTGGCGGTGCGGGTGTTGGTAAAACCGTTGTTATTATGGAATTGATCCAAAATATTGCTATGGCCCATGGAGGTTTTTCAGTCTTTTCGGGTGTAGGCGAACGTTCACGTGAAGGTAACGATTTATATAAAGAAATGACAGAAGCCAAGGTTATCGATATAGAGCATCCAGAAAATTCTAAAGTTGCTTTGGTATATGGTCAAATGAACGAACCACCAGGAGCTCGTATGCGCGTTGGGTTGACAGGTTTGACGGTAGCTGAGTATTTTCGGGATACGTATCATCAAGATGTTTTGTTGTTTATTGATAACATTTTCCGTTTTTCACAAGCAGGTTCTGAAGTGTCTGCTTTGTTGGGACGTTCACCTTCTGCAGTAGGATATCAGCCGACTTTGAGTCAGGAAATGGGAGCTTTGCAAGAGCGTATTACATCAACAAAGAAAGGCTCAATTACTTCTTTCCAAGCAGTTTATGTTCCGGCTGATGATTTAACGGATCCGGCACCTGCAAACACGTTTGCACATTTGGATTCTACTATTGTATTGGATCGTAGGATTGCTTCGTTAGGAATTTATCCAGCGGTGGATCCTTTGGCTTCAGCTTCTCAGGCGTTAGATCCAGCGATTGTTGGAGAAGAACATTTTACAACCGCGCGTCGTGTTCAAAGCGTTTTACAGCGCTATAAAGATTTGCAGGACATTATCGCTATTTTGGGAATTGATGAGTTGTCTGCTGAGGATAAATTGATTGTATCGCGTGCACGAAAGATTCAAAAGTTTTTATCCCAGCCATTCCATGTCGCTGAAATTTTCACAGGATTTCCGGGTAAATATGTTAAGACGGAAGATTGTGTAAAAGGATTTAAGTGTATTTTGGATGGAGATTTAGATGATATTCCTGAAAATGCCTTTTATATGAAAGGAACAATTGATGAAGTTGTTGCTGCAGCGAAGGAATAAGTATGGCGCTGACATTAAAAATTATTGTTCCTGAAAAAATCGTTTTTGAAGGTCAGGTATCATCCGTGATTTTGCCAACAGCATTGGGGGAAATTGAAATTTTAGAGGGACATTTGCCTATCGTAGGTATTTTGGAACCAGGAACCGTTTTTTATACATCTGAAGGGGGTTCTATTCCAATGGCGATTGATACTGGTTTTTTCAAACTCCATGGTTCAGAATTGATTTTGTTATCAGAGGCAGCTATCGATGTTCAGGCTTTGGACGAATCTTCAATTGATGCAGCTGTTCATCGCGCACAGGAAGCTTTAGAAAAAGCAAAAAGTGATAAGTTAGTTGATGCAGAAGAGTTGGAACGTTTGGATAAAATGTTACGTTTCCAGGTTGCTCAAAAATTAACGAAGCAGGCAAAACGTTGATGAAGCCTTTCGAAATTTCTTTGCGTGTTCGATACGCAGAAACAGATGCTATGGGTGTTGTTCATCATAGCCGCTATTTTGTTTGGCTTGAATCAGCGCGTGTGGAGTGGTTAAGATCATTAGGAATAGATTATAAAAATATGGAAAAAGAAGGCTTCTTTTTACCTGTGGTTCAAGTGGATTTATCCTATAAGATGCCTGCTTTTTTTGACGATGATTTAAAAATTGTTGTAATTCCTTCGGAGGATTTCCAACATATTCGTTTTACAATCACTTATGAAATTATGCGCCAAGATCAGTGCATTGCAAAAGGTTTTACTGTTCATGCATTTATAAATCAGCAACGAAAACTCATAAAGCCACCTGATTTTTTTGTTCAAAAAATGCAGGCTATTTATGGTTGATATTTAAATAATAAAGGCGTTCTTATGAACGCCTTTATGTTTATTCAAGGTAAATGCAGTCGTAAGGGTGCCAGTCTAGCAAATTGGCAAACCAATTTTTTACGGAAGGATGAACCAAATGAGAAGTGGCACTAGCGTGTAATGGCAAAAGAGGAACCTCTTCCAACAGAATATTTTCAGCTTCTTCAAGTAAGTGTATACGTTTTGCTGCGTGAGGTTCTTGAGCAGCTTGAGCCAATAAATCATCAAATTTTGCGTTTTGCCAATTTGTATAATTATTAGGACTATCGTGTAACCAAAGATCCAAGAAGGTTGTTGGATCATTGTAATCGCCAATCCAACCTCCACGAGCTATTTCAAAGTTCTTTTCGCGGCGATATTTGAGGTAAACTTTCCATTCAAGTGTGACGAGTTCAATGTTGATGTTAAGTACTCTTTTCCACATCTCTTGAATGGCGGCTGCGAGATACATTTGTCCTTCAGATAAATTAAATGTAAGTGTTAACTTAGGAAAGTTTTGACCATTTGGATATCCAGCTTCTGCAAGCAACTGACGGGCTTGTAAACCATCTTCATGCAGCGGTTGTTGGCAGTGAAAGTTTTGACATCCTTCGGGCACCAATTGAAAGGTAGATTTATGTTTGATATTAAACAAATCACCTCCCATAAGCAGGTTACGGCTAAGAGCTAAATTTAAAGCTTTACGTACACGAACATCGTCTAGAGGTTTTACCTTTGTATTAAAAATATAATAAAATGTACCTAAATAATCATGAACTTGCAGCGGAGAATTTGTTTTTTCATGATATGTTTTTAATTTGGTATAGGGAACATTTTCTGTAATATGAAGTTGATGGCTTCGAAAAGCACGTTCTTCGGTTGTTACATCAGCAATGGGTTTAAATTTAATACCATTTAGTTTAACCTGATTTTTATTCCAATAATTTTCATTTTTGTAAACATCGATGCATTCACTTGTTTTCCATTGTTTTAGGCGAAAAGCTCCATTAGAAACGAAAAACTGTTCACGAGTCCAAGAAGGATCGCGTGTAAATTCACCATTGCACTTTTTCAAAGTTGCGTGATGCAATGGGTATGCATAAGTTTGCATGAGAAGTGAAAGAAAATAAGGGGTTGGTTTTTCTAATGTGATCTGTAAAACATGAGAATTAATTGCTTTAACACCAACTTCATCAAAGGAAACATTTTTGTGATAGAAGGCTTTTGCATTTTTTATAGTAAAGAAAGATGTAGCACCTGGAGATGCAATTTCTTGAGTTAGCAATCGTTGAAATGAAAATACAAAATCTTCAGCGGTGAGCGGGTCACCATTACTCCAGTGGGCATTTTTACGCAAATAAAACGTATAAATGAGTCCGTCTTCACTAATAGACCAGCGTTTTGCTACACCGGGGCGAGGTTCTATCGTTTCAGGGTGCGGTTTCACCAAGCCTTCAAATAAAGCTCTAAGAACATTTTGTTCTGTGACACCCGTTGCACATTGAGGGTCCAAAGTTTCTGGATCAGGTCCAATCCCTACAAGAAGTATGCCCGCTTTTTTAGCTTTATCGATTTCCTTTGTTTTAAAGAATTCGCATCCTGATAGCAATAAACTAAAGGTAGATGCAAATAAGAGGATCCAAGTTTTATTTTTCATAAAAATGTAATTGTTGGATTGCCGATAAGACGCGCTCTTTAACTTCACGTAAACTACCGTTGCTATCGATGGCTATAAAGGGTAGTTTCTCTTTAAGTGTTAGCAAAGCTTTGTATGTTTCGTCCATAAAAATTTGGTAACGTTGACGTGCAACATCAGGATTTAAGTCAGTTGGACGAACTTCTTTTAAAATACCTTGTCCAGTCTTTTTGATGCGCGCATTGTATTCTTGTGCTCTTTGACCGCGATACAATTGACGACGAATACTTTCTTCTTCATCTAGCGTTAGCACCATAATAGAAAATTGTGGATCCAATCCTTGTTTTTTCATGGTTTGATGCAGCCAGTAAATGCTATAAGCCTGTCCTTGAGTTCGAGGAAAACCGTCTACTAAAACGCCTTCTTGGTATATTGGATCTTGAAGTTCACTAAATACAGAGGAAATAACAGTTGCATCATCTAATAACAATCCGCGATTGATTTTTTCTCGCATTTCAGGGCTGTTAAGTAAACTGCTGGCAACAAGGGGTTTGGGGTACAAATGACCTTCTTCAATGATGTAGCGTTCATTGGTTCCTTTGCCTGCGCCAGGAGCTCCACTTAACCAAATAATTTTTTTAGGCATTTGATGCGTCATCTGCCTGTCTGTATCAAATTTTTGCAAAAAGTTATCTAATGATTCCTGATCCATAAATTAAAATTCAAGCTCTATTGATTATTTTAGACAGGTTGTTTACAATTTTTCGAGCTTTATTTTAAAGAAAATAATGGTTTTGTTTTTCCGTAATAGGCATATTTAAGTATCGCATCACTTCCAACATATCTTCCCAAACGGTTCGTTTGGCTTCTAGCGTTGAATTTCTAAGTAAATAAGAGGGATGGTAGGTAATCATAAGAGGTGTTTGATTAAATTCAAACCATTTTCCTCTGCAATCGCGCATTTTTCGTTGAGCATCGTGCCCGAGGAGTCCATTGACAGCAGTGGCACCTAAAGCAACAATCACTTTAGGTTTTACGATATCTAACTGACCTTTTAAATAGGGTAAACAGAATTGCATTTCTTCTTGTGTTGGGGGGCGATTCCCAACATGATTGGGAGTTTCTGGGCGCCAATTCATGATATTGCCAATGTATACATCAGAACGTTTTAACCCCATGGCATTGATTATTTTTGTTAATAATTGTCCCGCTCTACCAACAAAAACTTCGCCTTGTTCTTCTTCATCTGCACCTGGTGCTTCTCCACAAAAAAAGATGTTTGCATTTAAATTACCGCTTCCAAATACAAGTTTTTTGCCTGGAAATAGGTGTTTGAGGCAGTGAGGGCACGTAAGCACTTTTTGTTTTAACCATGCCCATTGTTCTTCTTTTGTCCCTTGAATAAGTTCTATCTTATTATCCGACATAGTTGTCTGCAGAATTTGTTGATGTTTAATGGTGGGTTCTTGAAGAAGAGAAATGTTACCAAAAAATTCCTTTAGCGTATTTTCAGCCACAGGAAAATATGGTTCCCCCAGCACCTTTTGGGTATGGAGGATATTTTTAAATAATGTTTTTAAAGCATTAGGCATTCATTAAATTTTGTATAGGACGTTGCGTTGGTGTATCTTTATCGTAATCGATACCGTTGCATTCAAAGCCGAATAGTTGTAAAAAATTCTTTTGATAACCTTCGAAGTCGCTCAATTCTCTTAGGTTTTCTGTATTAATTTGTTCCCAAATTTTAAAAACTTCTTCTTGCACTTCCGGCAGCAACTCACGATCATCTAAACGAATACACGTATGGCCTTCGTGTTGCAATTGTGTTTTATTTTCAAATAGGCCTGAAAATAAGCGGTAAATTTGCTGAATGCAATCTTCATGCAACCCTTTAGATTTCATGACTTTAAATAAGACAGAATTGTAGAGAGGGACAACGGGAATTGCAGAACTTGCTTGAGTAACGACAGCTTTGTTGACAGAGGTAAGTGCACGTCCATTGATTTTTTCATGCAATAAAGTGTTTAATTTCTCAGCGGTTTGCATTAAATGTGCTTTAGCTTGCCCAATGGTACCAGCTTTGTAAATAGGCCATGTAATTTTGGGGCCTATATAAGAGTAGGCTAGGGTAGTAGCACCTTGATCAAGTAAATTTTCTTGCAAAAGTAATTGAATCCAGTCTTCCCAATCTTCACCTCCCATGACTTTTACGGTTTGAAAAACATCATCTTCAGTAGCGGGTTCAAGTGTTGTTTCGAAGACCTCAGCTTTGTCTGTGTTAACTGTTTTACTGGTAAAAGATTGTCCGACAGGTTTTAGCACGGATTTGTATACATTTCCATCTTTATCGGTTCGGCGTGGAGCGGCTAAACTATAGATGACGCAGTCAATGGTACCAAGCGTTTCTTTTAAAGCTTTAACGACACTATTTTTAAATTCAGCAGAAAAAGCATCTCCGTTCATAGAGTAGAATTTCACGCCTTGTTGTTGGGCTACTTTTTCAAGTGCGACGGTGTTATACCAACCTGGGGAGGCAGGTTTTTCTTTTTCTCCAGGACGTTCAAAGAATACACCAAATGTATCTGCATGCCCTCCAATAGCGCTAACAATACGACTTGCTAAGCCGTAACCCGTAGATGCTCCCAAGATCAACACGCGTTTAGGAGCTTTTTTAAGTAAATCTTGAGAAAGAACGTAATCGATTTGTTCTTTAATGTGAGCTTCGCAACCATCAGGGTGCGCAGTAATACATATAAATCCACGAACTTTTGGTTTTATAATCATACAGACCAAGTTTGACATATTCTGTATGAAGGTCAAAAAAATTCAGTAATATTTTTAATTATAAAAAAATGTCGATTTATTTAAAAGAACAAATTAAAGTTTAATCGTTATGAAAATTGAGAGAGAAATAGAAGCCGTTTTAAATAAACAAATAGGTCACGAATTTGAATCAGCATATGTTTATTTAGCATTATCAGCAGCGTTAGGTCAAACTGCCTACATAGGATTTGCTCATTGGATGCGTAAACAATATGAAGAGGAATTGGAACATGCAATGAAGCTTTTTGATTATATTCAAGGAAGGCAAGGTTGTGTTCAACTGAAAAGTTTTGAATGTCCAAATTACGAGATTCATCAACCTTTAGAAGCTTTTAAGATTGCGTACGATTTGGAAGTTGCCAATACGAAGAATATTCATGCAGCTTATGCATTAGCTTTGCAAAAAAGTGATTATCCGACGCAAACGTTTTTGCATTGGTACATTGATGAACAGGTGCAGGAAGAGGAGGATTGCCAAACGTTTATAGCGGCTTTAGAACTAGCAAAAGATTGTTCTTGTTCACTGTTATCGTTAGATCAAAAAGCAGGGCAGCGTAAGTAGATTACAGTTTTAAATTTTCCTGAGAACTTTTATTTGATAACACCCTGAATTGTGTTGAATAAATAATTGTTCATTGGGTTGCAATGTGGAAAAATTGAGAGGTTTTTTTTCCGTGTGATCTAGCGGTATGAGAAGTCCACGTTGTAGTTGGCGCTCCATAGAAAGTGATTCTAAACGTTGCGCCAATTGGCAGCTTTGTTTTAAATATAGAGTAAATTGTTGCTTAAATAGAGACAGTAAACGTTTTTGTAAGTGATTTAAAAGCGTTTGTTTGTGTCGCAATGCAAAGGTAATCGGAAGGTTAGCGAATCGATATTTTATGCCAAAATAAGCGTTGCTTTTTGTATGGATCTGTTGTTTGTAATTTTTTAGTAAGTGTTGATGCGTATGCGTAAATTCAGTGAATGTTTGTAGGTATTTTGCATGAGGTGAAAAATGTGATAACTGTGTTCGAAGAAAATGAAAATGGTACTGTTTATCTTTAAAGTGTGAGTAGCATTTTTGAATTATTTGAAAGTGATATTCGCGTAGATTTTTTAATGAAATTTGGTAATTATCAGAAATAAATTTAGCGGCAGCTGTTGGCGTTTCTGCACGATAATCTGCGACGAAGTCACATAATGTTGTATCAATTTCGTGTCCAATGCCCGTTATTAATGGTTTTGTTCGTTCGGCTAATGTTCGGATTAAAGTTTCATCGTTAAAACAATTAAGATCTTCAAAACTTCCACCACCGCGAATAATAACAATAATATCTACATCTTTAATACGGTGAAGCTTGCGGAAGGCTTTTATAATGGATGAAGCAGCTGCATTTCCTTGTACAAGAGCCGTATTTAGAGTGATGGTACCTGCCCATTGATTCCTTTTCAAAATGCTTATGAAATCGTGAAATGCAGCAGAGTCTTTTGCTGTGATTAATCCTATATTTTTAGGTGCCGTAGGAATAGAATGTTTGTTTTCGTGGTCAAATAACCCTTCGTTTTTAAGCTGAAGCTTTAGCGCTTCGAAACGCTGTTGCAAAAGACCGAGGCCAATTTTTTTAATGTTTTTTGCAATAATTTGATAACGACCTGTAGCGATGTATAAATCGAGACGTCCTTCAACAATAATAGATTGTCCTTCTGAAAGTGGTTGCAATGTTGTTGATTGAAAGACGACGACCGATATTTGGCTCGCTTTATCTTTGAGGGTAAAATAGGTGATGTGGTTAGAATGTTTCAGGTTAGAAATTTCACCATAAACTGCCACAAATGGGAAAGAATCTTTAATGAGTTGTTTTAAACATACGGACAACTCTTGAACGCTTAACAATCCTTTAATTAAAGGTGTTAGCATTGTTTTTTATCCAATTTTTTGAAGTAATGATAACCTTTGCGTGTTAGGTAAATAGCCATAAAAATGATAGCAAAAAGTGTGATTCCCCATTGTCCTGCTTTTAAAGTATACCCTAAACAAATAAAACCAAAAGCCCATAAGGATTGTGCAAACCAGCTGATGCTTAAATAATGCCAAAAATTAACCTCTTTTAATGTAGCTAGAATGTAACATTGTGCGATATAGGGCATGTGAGGGATTAATTGAAGAAGAAATACCCACTTGATACTGACTAATCTCGAAGCATTTGTATTGCTTGTATTGCAGGAAAGGGAAGGAAATTTGTCTTTGAAAAAACAGCGAGATAGGAATTTATTAACGCAGTTTTTGTAAAAAAAATAAGAAAAAACGAGATTAATACCTAAACATATAAAACAAATAAACATTCCTGTTTTTATGCCCCAAAGTGCTCCTGATAAAATCCACAACAGCGAGGTTGGTACACCAAAACTAGGTGCTAGCAGTAATGCAAAAATAATTCCCCACAGATGATTTTCTAAAAAACCAAAAATAAGGCTGCAATTTTTTTGTAAAACAACAAAAACATCCATTTGACGACTCAAATAGATGAACAAAAAAACTTGCAAAAATATCACTAACAACCAAAGACTTATCGTTCCTACAAAGCCACTACAGACCTGTTTGTTACAATAAGCCTTCTTCATATAAAGATATTACAATGACCAAGTCCGTTTACGATGACGTGTCGATTTGGACCGCTTGCGGCGTTTGTGCTTGTTCATTTTTAAAATACGCTTCTTTTTGAGATTTCCCATAATAAATTCTTTACTTTAAAGTAACTGTATTTTTTTATAAAAGTAAAGCTTAATGTGAAAAAATTTATTTTTGTAATGAATTTACGTAAGAATGTGGCGATCATGATAAAGTTTTTAAAAGTCGCTTGACAAGTTTGAAAAATTGTTGCTTCATTAAATAGTTTATTAGTAGAAACTTTATTGTAGATTTTAAAAATATGGCATTAAAAATACGTTTACAGCGCTACGGAGCAAAGCACAATCCTACTTATCGTGTGGTTGTTGCGGAAGCATCTGCTCGTCGTGATGGTCGTTCGGTTGAAGTTTTAGGTTTTTATAATCCTATTGCTAGAGGGAATACAGAAAAGGTAAAACTGGATGTTGAAAGAACGGATTATTGGGTTTCTAAAGGAGCTCAGTTAACAGATACCGCGCGTCATTTATTGAAATTATCACGTAAAGCTTAGTGTTTTTCAATGCAAATAGATGTTATAACGCTGTTCCCTAAAATGCTGGATGGATTTGTATCTGAAAGCATTATAGGTCGAGCTATGCGCGAACATCTTGTGGATCTTCGTGTGCACAATTTGCGCGATTGGGCAAAAGATGTTCATCATACGGTCGATGATCGTCCTTTTGGTGGTGGTGCTGGGATGGTTTTAAAACCAGACCCTCTGATGCATGCAGTGAGTGATTTGAGGCGCGAAGATACATATGTTGTTTATCTGTGTCCAGATGGGCCGCTGTTATCAAATCAACGTGTACGTGCTTTTTCTAAGCGCAAGCATTTGTTGTTGATATCTGGACATTATGAAAGTGTAGATGAGCGCTTTCGAACTTCTTATGTGGATGAGGAAGTTTCGATAGGAGATTATGTGTTGACCAATGGAACATTGCCTGCGGCTGTATTAATTGATGCGGTTGTTCGTTATATCCCGGGAGTTTTGGGTGCGGAGCAATCGTTGGAGCAGGATTGTTTTAGTAATGGTTTGTTATCTTTTCCACAGTATACACGACCTTTTAATTTTAATGGAGATGAAGTACCTAGCGTTTTGTTGTCAGGTGATCATGAGGCAATCGCTAGTTGGCGTTTGGAGCAGCAAATGTTGCGAACCATACGGCGTCGTCCAGATTTAATCTTTAATTAGTAAAAAAATGAGCCAAGCTATTCTTAGAGAAGTTACTGCAGATCAAGTGAAAAATAATCACGTTGCTTTTAAAGTTGGGGATGAAATTTCCGTTTCGATCCGCATCAATGAAAATGGAAAAGAACGTATTCAAGTTTTTACGGGAATCGTGATTGCAAAAAAAGGATCTGGTATTGCAGAAAATTTTACGGTCCGTCGTGTCGTTTCAGGTTTTGGTGTAGAACGCGTTTTCCCTTTGAATTCTCCTAATATTGTAAAAATAGAAGTTACCAAGGAAAGTGTTGTTTTGCGTTCTGCCAAAATGTATTATTTACGTAAGCGTATCGGTAAAGCTGCAAGTCAGGTGCGCGAAAAACGTTTCTCTTTAGCTAAGTAAAACGTTTTATAACCTGTTTATGGTTTTAGAAGCATTTTTGTGAAGTGCGAGTAAGTGTATTTCGTAATCTGTGTAGTTGAGGTCATTAATCTTTTCTGCACGCAAATTGAATATATCAAACACACATTTGATGTTCAGTCCAAATTTTAAGCTACAATAGATGCAATCTAATAATTCCCATAAGCAGCGTTGTCCGTATGATTCATTGAGGTAGAAGTTGCTAGGCAAATAAGCAAATGTGGTTCCACAGAGGAATAAGTAGGGAGCTCGCAACGGTTGAGTCCAGATTTCAGATGCATCTTCAAGTTCTTCGTCAAACATGAACATATCAGTGGATGTTTTTGGATGTGCATTAAGTAACATTTTGGTTGTGAATGTTTCCCATTCGGAGGAAAATTTTAAGTGATGCTGAGTACAGTAGTTTTCCAAAGAGAGGTTTTGACGCCAAGCGTTTTCTAAAGATACCCAAAGTTTTATAAAATCTGAAATTATGTAAGTGTTTGTAGGTAAACTGTTAAGAAAGGTGCGGGCATGTTTGAAAGTTTCAGGTGACTTGTACACAAACTCTTGCAACGTTGAAACTTTTACATTGTGTCTTGATAGAAGAAACAGGTTGATGGGTGTATCTGCTTTGGTTAAGCAAATGGCTGATAGTAAACATCCGATGAGTATTGTAGATTTTTTCATATGATATATGAAATCGGAAGGAATTGAACGATTTTTAGAAATTTTGAAAATCAATGGAAAGAATTTAAGTTTTCGCTCGATAAAAAGAAAAATGTAACCTAATGTGATCGGCATGATTCGATTTTTGATAATCAGTACGTGGCTTCTTTTGCCATCGATATTAGGGCGTACTCCGTTTATATCGGCGTTGAATCCATATTTGAAGAAAAACTTGGGTCTTTCGGAGGCATTGTTTTCTCTTGCGTATTCTTTAGGAACTTTTATAGCAAGTTTGGGTGTGCCGCTAGTGATTTGTTGTTTGGGACAAAATTTTTGCCTTAAAAAAAGTTTTCGAATAGCATATGGTACTTTTATCGCGAGTTTTATCGGTGTTTTTCTTACAATAAAATTATCGTGTCCAGTGTTTGTAAAGTTTATTTTTTTGGTAAGTATTTATGGTGGTTTTCGTTTAAGTGGGCAGGGACTTTTACCAACGTTTACACGAACTTATGCGGCTAGTTTATTTGATGATAAATGTTGTGCTTGGATAGGGATGGTTCATACAACTGTTATTGTGTGTTGTGCAAGCACTATTTTGTATGTTTTAGCCAGATGGAATGCTTTTGAGCAATGGCATTGGGTTATTTGTGTGCAAGTGATGTTGTTAGTGGTTTGGTTGTTATTTTTGCCGAAAAATTTGCCAAGAGTTACTTCCATGCAAATTCATTCATTAAAAAGATTTCGGTTTGTTCTAAAAGATTTTCCATTGTCCTTTAAAATAGGTTTAGGTATCATTGCTTTTCAAAATTTACAATCAACTGCTGTGGCGTTTCACTTATCGGATTTTGCGAGAGAACAACAGATTCCTTTGAGTACCATTTTTAAAGTTTTTTTACCTATATCGTTGAGTGAATTGATTTTAAATCCTTTAATGGCTTGGCTTTACAATCATTCTAAAACATACACGTTGTTTTATAGCGTCCTATTAGATTTAATGCTATTTAACTTTTCAATTACTCATCTGGATACACTTTGGGGAATGGCAGCATTTATTTTTGCGTGTGCTTTAGTTTGGAGTTGCAGTCACATTTTATCTTATAGCTTTCCAGCACGCATTCTATCTGTAGAACAGCGTGCCATTGGTTATGCTACTTTTGCAGGATGGGTTAGTTTTTGCAGTGCTATGGGGCCTTTTGTTTACAGCAGTTTAGCACATTTTTTCGGCTGTTATGGGGCTGTTAGCCAAATCTTATTGTATATCAATGGGTTTGTTTTGCTTAGTGTATACTTTGTATTAAAAAAATTGTAAGTACTCAACCGATCGTTTGATTTTAATCGTTATATAAAATAATGAAAGAAAAGCGTACGAATTTGGAAATCTTCCCATCCATGACATTAATGGATTGTATTTTTTTAAATTAGATTTTATAATTATAATATTTAGTATAAAAGATAGATAAATGAATAGTTGGAGAATTTTAGCACATGGTATGCATAATTTGGAAGGAGATATTCCTTCAGTAACTTTGATGGTTCAAGTGATAGGTATTGTCATGGTTATTGTCGCTATGGCTTATGCTTATTCGCATTTTCGTCAAAAATCAGGTCGAATGAAGGTTGGAAAGTCGGTTAAAAAACTGACGATCTTAGAGACGAAATCGTTAGGAGGACGTCAATATTTGGCTGTTGTGTCATACGAAAGTGAGAAATTTTTATTAGGTATACACCCTAATGGAATCCAGTTTTTGAGTAAATTAGCGGATAAAACAGAGAATAAAGATAAACATATATAGGTACGTTTGGGTAAGTTTTTGAAGTTATAAAATTTTCGAAAAAAGCTAGAGACTTTTTAAGAAAAACCGTTATTATTAAAATTATGAATAAATATATTCAGCGTTTTTTAGATGAAGATAAAGGTTTTTTAACGCAGCATGTTTGCAAGACGATTGCCAAAGAAAAATTAGCTTTGCCAAATCCTGATTTTGTTGAACAGGTTTTTGTTAACAGCGATCGTTCGAACCAAGTTTTAAATAGTTTGATGCGTTTGCGTAACCATGGACGTTTAGCGAATACAGGTTACATCTCAATTTTGCCAGTTGATCAGGGCGTTGAACATTCTGCAGGAGCAAGTTTTGCACCTAATCCAGATTATTTTGATCCAGAAAATTTGGTACGTTTAGCTATGGAAGGGGGTTGCAATGGCATTGCTTCTACTTACGGTGTTTTAGCCAGTGTAGCGCGTAAATATGCACACAAAATTCCATTTATTGTAAAGCTAAATCACAATGAGTTGCTTACTTATCCTAATAAATTTGATCAAATTTACTTTGCTGAAGTTGAGCAAGCTTTGGATATGGGAGCAGTAGCCGTTGGAGCAACGATTTATTTTGGTTCACAGGAATCAAGCCGTCAAATCGAAGAAACAAGTGCTGCTTTTGCGCGTGCTCATGAACTTGGATTGGCCACTATATTGTGGTGTTATTTGCGAAATCCTGCATTTAAATCCGATAAAGATTACCATACCAGTGCGGATTTGACGGGACAAGCTAATCATTTAGGTGCTACATTGGGTGCTGATATTGTTAAGCAAAAATTGCCAACCAATAATGGTGGTTTCAAGTCTTTGCCTAAATTTGGAAAAACGCATGAAAAAGTGTATACAGAATTAACCACGGATCATCCTATTGATTTAACACGTTATCAGGTGGCGAATGGTTATATGGGACGTATTGGTCTTATTAATTCTGGAGGGGCTTCTGGAGATAATGATTTTATGGATGCCATTGCTACAGCAGTTATCAATAAACGTGCAGGTGGTATGGGACTCATTTTAGGACGTAAGGCATTCCAAAAACCATTTGCAGATGGGGTAGAATTGCTGCATGCTGTCCAAGATGTTTATTTGGATAAATCTATTACAGTTGCGTAATTTATTGCAAGATTTACTCATTAAGGAGCTTTGTTTAAGCTCCTCTTTTATAAAAATTAAACTTTTATAAAAATATCCGATTTATTGATCTATGAATATTAAAAACTTATTAAAATTTGGAATGTTTTCAACAATGTTGGCTGGAGGTTTGACCTTTGGCGAAAATAGCTTTTGTGAAAAGTGTGGAGCTGCTTTAACGTGTGCTGAGGGAAGTACTTCCATATGTCGTTCTTGTGAGAAAGCTTGTTGCTGTTCTGAATGTGAAAAGGATGAAAAATCTCAGGAAATAAAGAAAGCCTGCATTATTAAGGATTGTGAAAAAATTCAAACGTTAGAACAAAACAAAGATTCTGAAAAGTAATTCACAATACAAAAAACTGAAAGTTTTAAGAAAAATCCACGGTTTTGCCGTGGTTTTTTTGTGTAATCATCTATAGTAAAAATGTATGTGAAAAAGTTGATATTTTCATTTAAAATGTATGATGTCTAAAATTTTTACATAAAGGCTTGATTTTTAAGAAAAATACGTCAAACTTAATATTGTTTTGCCCGACTAGCTCAATCGGTAGAGCAGTTGACTCTTAATCAATTGGTTCAGGGTTCGAGTCCCTGGTCGGGTACCATGCGCCGGCTTAGCTCAGTGGCAGAGCACCCGCCTTGTAAGCGGACGGTCGTCAGTTCAACTCTGACAGCCGGCTCCAGAGATTTAATCTTTGTGTATGCATGGTTTAACGATTTTTGAAAAAAAGCATTGACATACATGTAAGTGAATTTACTCTTAAATATGTAGTTAATTATCGCGGGGTGGTAGTTCAGCTGGTTAGAACGCCTGCCTGTCACGCAGGAGGTCGCGAGTTCGAGTCTCGTCCATCCCGCCATTTTCTATAAGGCCTTGATGGCATTTTATTTTTCCTCAATGATGTTTTTGTTTGTGTTAAAAAGTGAATGTTTAGGATTGCAATTATCTTAAAAATTTAGTTTTTTAAATAAGAGTTTGTAGTTGCGCATTCGCTCCAAAAGGAGAGGAAAGTCCGGACACCACAGGGCAAAATTCCTCATGAAAATGAGGGACAAGTTAAACTTGGACGGCTAGTGTCACAGAAAATAAACCGCCATTTTTTAAGTATAAATTGAGAAACGGTAAGGGTGAAAAGGCGAGGTAAGAGCTCACCGCATGAGCAGCGATGTTGATGGCAGGATAAACCCAATTTGGTGCAAGACGAAATAGGGAGTTAAGTGGCCCGCTTGATAACTTCGGGTTCGTCGCACTCGAAAAGAGAGCAACTAAGTTGTTAGATAAATGAATGCGGCATTGAAAAATGTACAGAATCTGGCTTATAGACTACAAACTCACTGACTTTGCGATGTTTTGCAGTAATTGGTTAAAACTTTTTCAATAAGTTGCCAGTTTTTGGGCAATGGGTATGAAATTGAGATGAGTTGTCCTTGAAATTCAAACTCTACCTGCGTTAACAATAGATGAAGATTTGAAAAAATAGGGGCGTGAGATGGTTTTTTTACAATATTTTTGAGGTTTTTTAAATAAATAAATTGTGGATGGGCATTCCATAAATTATCGCCCAAAATGTCAAAGTACGAAAAATGAGAATGAATAGGAATTTGTTGCTTTCGTAAATAGTGAGTTACACATTTTACATAAACATAATTCCCATAAGCTTTTTCAATTGTAAATTGCGTAGATGCTTTTTTACCCGTTTGTTTGGATGGATACGATCGTTTTTTTTGTTCATCCCAGGCGATTGAAAGATCACATTCCCAATGATTAGGACTTAATTTATGGCACGATCCATAGGCGTAAAATGTGAACTTAAAACAGTTAGAGCCGTAAGCATTTTTTAAAAAGTTACGTGCATTTATGTTTTTGGCCAACAAAATAGGGCCTGCAACATTTTCATCTAAATCATAGATGCACGCAAATTTTGTTTCTACGAAGATTGACTTTAATGTTTGTACGAAAACTTGCGTTGTGCAATTATTAGGTTTGATCGCGCATAACCAATCTGGATTTTCTGAAAGAATTTCCATTATGCTTCCAGATTTAAAGCTGGATCAAGTTCATAATTGGTGTAAACTTCCTTAACATCTTCAAGGTCTTCGAGGCGTTCTACAAGTTTTAATAATTTGCTGCCTAAATCTGCATCATTAATAGGGATAGTTGTTAGTGGTAAATAAACCAAATCTGAAGATTCAGGCTCAATTTTCGCATCTTCAAATGCCTTAGAAACTTTATAAAATTCAGCAACTTCGCAAACAACTTCGTAATGATCTTCTTCCGTTGTTACGTCTTCTGCACCTGCGTCTAGAGCTATTTCCAATAATTTATCTTCATTGACTTTATCTTTTGAGATAAAAAACTGACCTTTGCGTTGAAATGTGAAAGCAAGTGCGCCCGAATTGGCTAGATTTCCGCCACACTTTGAAAACGCGTTTCGAACATCGGAAACAGCTCGATTTTTATTATCGGTGGTAACTTCAACAATGAAACCAACGCCACCTGGACCGTAACCTTCGTAAATCAATTCTTCAATTTGAAGTCCTGGTATTTCTCCTGTTCCTTTTTGAATCGCTTTTTGTATGTTTTCATTAGGCATATTGGCTGATTTGGCTTTGGCCAACAATGCGCGTAATTGTGGGTTAAAATCAGCGTTTTTGCCGCCTGTTTTTACAGCTAAGGTAATTTCTTTGCCAATGATGCTAAACATTTTTCCTCGTTTAGCGTCAACTAACGCTTTATGACGTTTGATCGTAGACCATTTACTATGTCCTGACATGATTAAATTTATTGATTAAGGGTTGTTGTTTGAACTTTTTTTAAAGAGCGATTTGTTAACCATTGCTGAAAAATGGTAAAAAGATTTTGAACTGTCCAGTATAACACCAAGGCTGCTGGGAAACTGTAGCAAAAAATGAGGAATATAAAAGGCATCCACATAATAACTTTTTGCTGCATTCCATCCATGGAAGGGGTTGGCGTAATTTTCATCTGTACGAACATGGTGATACCCATGATTAATGGTAAAATGTTGATAGGAAAGGATCCTATAAATCCAATAGTGTCTGGAACAGAAAGGTCTTGAATCCAAAGAAATGACTGAAATCGTATTTCTGACGAGGTACGTAGCATGTAATATAACCCAATAAAGATAGGAATTTGGATAAATACTGGCAAGCATCCTGCAGCCGGATTTACGCGATTTTCTTTAAATAGTTTCATGGTTTCCATTTGAAGTTTTTGTGGATTGCTTTTGTATTTTTCACGAATTTTCTTCAGTGGCTCTTGAATGGATGCCATTTTTTTAGAAGAACGTAACTGAGCTTGTGTGATAGGCCACAATAGCAGCTTAATAATAATAGTAAGAACAATGATTGTCCATCCCCAGTTAGGTACAAAAGAATGAATACCGCGCATAGACATTAAAAGCAATTTGCTAACAGCGCCAAAAAATCCAAATTGCATGAGTTGATCTTGACTTTTTCCCATTTTATCAAGAAGGATAAAATCTTTAGGCCCCACGTAATAGTCAGATGTGATGCGCGTATGAGTGCTATTTAGATTAAACTGTAAGATTCCTTCAATTGTATTTTGCTTACCTTGTTTTTTGGGAAATGTAATGTACCCATCAGCCGGTGTTTTTGGCGTTAAAATGGCTACAAAGAACTGATTTTTTAAAGCTCCCCAAATATAAGAATCGTTTCCCTGTAAATAAGGATGACCATCGTGTTTGCCAAATCCTAAAAATCCACTGCTTGGTTCAAAATCGGCAATTCGTTTAAAGTCAGCTTTTTTACCATCAAAGGCACTAAAATTCAAGTATTCTAAATATTTGTCTCCAGGTGTGTCGGGCATCATTCCCAAGTGTAAAAAAATGTGATCATGCGTGAGTTGGGACTGTTGAACCGAAAATTCGTTCTTTATAATGTAAGGGTTACTTGCATCGGATTTTTCAAGGCGATATCCTCGAACGATTGTTGTTCCATCTGAAAGTGTAGTGCTAAATTGAATGAAGTTTTCTGTTTTTTCAGTTACAGCAAATGAATTTGTGATTGGAGTTTTTGAATTCCATGCAAGCATTAAGGCAGGAATAGTTGCATTTTTGTTGAATAAGTAAGGCGTTTCCTTATTTTGATCTGCACAATAATGTTTAAGTTCAATCGACTGGATAGCTCCACCTACATCCGAAAAATTTACGCGAATAACATCATTTTCAAGCGTTAAGATTTTTGCGGCAGAAATAGTGGGTTGAAAATAATGAACACGGCTTGGTGTTTGGTCGGGTGCAGTTGTGGGTGCTTCCGGTTTATTTGAAGAGGTGACTGCCGTTTGATTTAAGTTTTCACGCAATTGTTTTTCTTGATTAAGAAACAATGTGAAAGCTGCGAATAAACAAGTAATTCCAATTATAAAATTTTTTTTATCCATAAGATTTTAAGGGATAGGATCATAACCACCATGGCAAAGCGGATGGCAGCGCAAAAGACGTTTAGAAATAAGGTAAAATGCACGCAGAGGAGAATATTTTTGCAAACATTGAAGTGCGTAATCCGAACATGTAGGAGTGAAGCGACACTCGCAGGTAATTCCAAAACAAACACGCAAAAAATATCGACAAGGAGAAATGAACTTTTTATAAAAAATAACTCCTAAATACATCAATTTTGTACAATATAGTTCTATTTTTAATTTAAAATTCATAAGACGCGTTAAGCTTTAAAAACTTACCAAGAACCTCGTTTAGTTTTGTTGTAAGCGAATTAAATGTTAAGTGTGTAACATCAGTGTGTGTTGCAATTACCAAAATATCGTAAGGGGTTTGAGCATCAAAATCGTAAGAAGTAAACCAGGCTCTTACGCGCCTTTTGAATTTGTTTCTTACAACAGCATTCCCAAATTTCCTTGAAATAACAATCCCCATACGATGATGAGTTTTAGATTTTCGGCAATAAACCACAAAACCTTGAGATCGCAATTTTAAACCATTACGATACAAGTTTTTAAAGTCATTGTTTTTACAAATTTTTTGCTCTTTTTTCACATTCGATCATGCGCACAGCTTCCTGCGTCCTTTCCGACGTCTGGCAGCAAGAACTTTACGTCCTCCTTTAGTGGCTTTTCTTGCAAAAAACCCGCACATTCTAGCTCTTTTTATTTTAGATGGTGAATAAGTAGGTTGCATAATGCTATACAGAATTCGAAAATTTTCTTTCGGGGTCAATCTTATTTTTTATCTTCTTTTCAAAAATTGGTATTTGTAAGCCATTAAATGCGAAGCTAAGCTGGTTATTTAACAAAAATGTTGCGAATGAAGTGGAGGTGTATTTTAAAAAGCTTGAGTAAAAGAAAAATTTATATTAATCTAACATTATGGTTGGAATTGCATCTGGGACCGTACAAAGATCTGCGCTTTCGAAGACGTTAAGACGATCATTATTGTTAAAGATTTTATCGAAAACAACGCCGACGAGAGAGGATTTGGATTCGATTATAGAGTTAACGGCGACGAAAATCATCGATGATTTAGAAGCGCAAAGTATTACGTTGTATTTGATTGAAAATGAGAAAATATCTTTCAAATATGTTTATTATTCACCATCTTTATGGGCAGAACAAACGAGTTTAGAAGAAAAATTTAAAGAAAAAAAGGAACAACTGTTACAATTAAGTATTCCTTTAGGTACGGGTTTAGTAGGTAAAGTTATTCAAACCGGTGAGAGCAATATTTTTAATAGTGTGGATAATAGCGATGAATTATTCACTTTAAGTAAAAATACAGATTTCGAAATTACATCTATGATAACGGTTCCGTTGAAAGATCAGCGCGTTATTGGAGCTATTCAGGTTTTAAATAAAGAACCTAATTCTGGAAAGAAGTATCTAGACAAAGGAGATTTAATTTATTTACAAGAAGTTGCTGAATATACTTCGGCTTTACTGCTTAGAATTCTGGATCCTAGTTACGAAATCAATGAATTAGATACCGCGCGTTATATTTCCAGTTTTACCGATACACCTTTGGTTGTGGATGAAGATAAGTTAGAAATAGATGAACGTTTTGTATCTACTTTATCCGGAGAAATTATACAGAAAACAGGTGTTTTCCCTTATAGACGTATCGATGAACACAGTGTGGGTGTTTTGATGAAAAATCCATTGGATTATCAAGGACGTGAGTCTTTTTCGTTAAAAACACAATTGTCAATAGATGAAGTTATAGTTGTTCCGTTTTCTCTGTTTGAGCGATTATTTAAGTCACACTTTCCGGATGTTTCAGAAGGTCAAGATGTTTTTGCGGCGAGTCAAACTATCCATGAAATTACCAATCTTATTGAAAGTGAGTATTCTGAATTGGAAGCTGCTTCAGATGTTGACCTGGAAAAGTTAAAATCTGAAAATGAAGTAAGTGCTCCTATTGTAAAATTGGTCAACCAAATTATTGAAGATGCCTATTTTGCAGGAGCGAGTGATATACACATTGAACCACAAGAGAGAGGACTTATTGTTCGGTATCGTATCGATGGTGTTTGTGTTGAAAAACTTAATCTTCCTTTGAAGTCGTGTGCAGCTGTGGTAGCTCGTATAAAGATTATGTGCGATCTAGATATTGCACAAAAGCGTTTACCGCAGGATGGTCGTATTGATTTCTCGCGTTATACCAGCAAAAAATTAAGTATAGACCTTCGTGTAGCTACATGTCCGTCGATGTTTGGTGAAAAGGTTGTTATGCGTATTCTGGACAAGCGTAAGTCAGCTTTACCGATCACAGCATTAGGTTTTTCAGAAAAAAATTTGACCACTTATCGAGAATGCATTCAGCGGCCTTATGGTATGATTTTGCACTGTGGCCCTACGGGATCTGGAAAATCTATGACATTATTTTCTGCCTTAAAAGAAATCTCAACGCCAGAAATTAACATACAGACAGCAGAAGATCCGATTGAATATACACTGGCTGGTGTTAATCAGATGCAGACGCATAAAGCAATAGGATTGACGTTTGCAGCAGCTTTGAGGTCATTTCTACGTATGGATCCAGACGTAATTTTAGTGGGAGAAATTCGTGATAGAGAAACAGCTGAAATTGCTATTGAGGCAGCACTTACGGGGCATTTACTGTTAAGTACTTTGCACACAAATGATGCTCCTTCAACGATTGCTCGTTTTACTGATATCGGTATTGATCCTTTTATGGTTTCAGCTTCTTTGTTAGTGGTTTGTGCCCAACGACTTATCCGACGTGTTTGTTCAAAGTGTTGTTTAGAAGTTGAACCTAATGAGGCTGAAAGACGAATACTTGAAAATGCTATTCACTGGTCAGGTCCTGTAAAAAAGGCTAATGAAAAAGGATGTCCTTTTTGTGGCGGTAGTGGAATGCGAGGACGTATTGGTATTCATGAATTGATGGTTAATGATGAAGATATTACTTATGCCATTAACAATAATTTAGGTACAGAAAAGATCAAAGCGTGTGCTGTAAAGAATGGAATGTTAACGTTGCACCAGGATGCTATGTTGAAGGTTAAGGATGGTATTTCGACGATTTTAGAAGCTATTTCGGTAGCACCTCCTGACGTGGTTGTTAATAGTTAATAAAAGATCTTGAGGTTGGCGAATAAGATAGCATAAAATCATTTTATGAATCATTCAACGCTCATTGCATGTATTTGGGACTTTGATAAAACGTTGATTCCAGGGTTTATGCAGGAACCTTTATTCAAGGCTTTTGATTTGGATGCCAAGCAATTTTGGAGAGAAGTTAATGCATTATCTGAAATTTATGCAAAGAGAAATGTAGGGGTTTCAGAGGATTTAATGTATTTAAATCATTTGTTAACTTACGTAAAATCGGGATGGTTGCGTGGTTTAAATAATAAAAAACTGAGGGAATTGGGTGCCGAGTTGCCACTATTTGATGGATTACCAGAATTTTTTCAAACATTGAAAGATTTTGTTAAAGAAGATACGATGTTTCAAAAGCATCATATTCAGTTAGAGCACTACATTATAAGTTGTGGTTTAGCAGAAATGGTTCGTGGCAGCAAAATTGCTTCGTATGTGGATGGTATTTTTGGCTGCGAATTTATC
Organism: uncultured Opitutales bacterium; assembly: GCA_934691225.1. Lineage (GTDB taxonomy): Bacteria > Verrucomicrobiota > Verrucomicrobiia > Opitutales > UBA9783 > UBA1183. The sequence continues at coordinate 169,317 of CAKUSQ010000001.1, read as the reverse complement.
GAGGAGCCTATGCTTCCAGGGTTTTTGACACAACAGACGATGTCTTTAGAGGTTAATGAACATGAAATTTCCCAAATAGGACGTGTAGTTGATAATACAACGAAGACACGTTATTTATTTGAGATCAACAAGGGGGTCAATAAAGATCCTAGGGTAAACGTAAATGCTTCAATGCCTAGGGAAGAGCGTAGAATTCCTATGGAAAATATGATTTATATTGCAGATGGTTCTAGCGATATTCCTATGTTTGCTATTATGAAAGAACATGGAGGTAAAACATTTGCGGTTTATCATCCCAATTCAATGCATGAATTTATGCAAAATGATATTTTATTAGCCAACGGTCGTGTAGATTGCTATGGACCGGCAGATTATTTGCCGGGTAGTTCTACTTATCGTTGGATTACGATGCATGTCAGAAAAATTGCAGAAAAAATTGTTATGCAACGAGAGCAATCTTTGCAGGCAAAATTAATTAATCCACCTGAACATCGAAATAAAGATGAAGATTTAGTTTCTATTCAAAAACAACCCGATCTGTTTAGCACGCATTTTTAAGTTTTGAGGTTGCAATACAGCATTGTTTGTTTTGAACCATATATTGTTAGTTTTTGACTTTATTGTTTGAAATTTGTTGATGCGGTTTCGAGTAGGCTGATAAAGCAATGTATGAGCAGATATGATTTTGTTACGAATTTTTGTAACAGATTTGTTATTTTTGGGTTGAAACAATTCATTTACACCCCAAGAAGATCTTGTTGCTAAAAAGAGAAAAATTAGTAAAAACTTAAACGAAGATTCCATGAATCCAGAGGCTAAATTTGATAAAAATGCTAATGATACCATTAACAATACTGCTTAATCCCAGACGTATTATGGGTATGTTAATTAAAAGAAGTAGGATAAAAAATCCCCAATTTTCAAGAAATGAAATCGTTGCGTTCGAAGGTTTTACAATATATTTAATGAAATAAAATCCATCTAGCCCAGGTATGGGAAATAAATTGATAGCAATTAGTATGGCGTTAAGTTCTAATAAACTATACGCAAGCATTTGATAGGGTGTATTAGTGGCTATAACAAGTGCTGCGATTGTGCAGAGAAGCAAATTACCTAAAATTCCAGCACTTCCTGCAAGTGCTGCGTGCCATTCAGGTTTTTTGAAGTAAGAAGGATGAATGGTGACCTGTCGTCCCCAACCAAATAGTACGCCCATGGATAAGAAAATGCATAGCAATGGGAAAATAATTGTTCCAAAGATATCAATATGAACCAATGGATTTAAGGAAACGCGTCCTTCTTGCCGGGGTGTTGGATCACCCAACTTATCAGCCACAAATGCATGTCCCCATTCATGAAGAGTTAGACTGATTAGCAAAAGGAAAAACCACAATAAATGTTTAGCGATCAATGAAATTTCCATAGTTTTTCTTAAAAGCGGGTTTGTCTAAAATAATTTTTCCAATCATCCATGTTCTTATGGATGGATGTTGCATTCCATTGGATGTTTTACTTACGAATGATGGACAAGGTGTTTTAGGGATCGTTGGCGGTAATGGTTCTGAAGGTGTGTCACATGGTTTTTTTTCAAGATGGTTTATGTGTTTATAGGCAGAGAAAATTACCTTAGGTGGTTGTTTTTGCGTATCGTGAGAAGCTTTAGGTAAGGTTTGTGTACGTTGTTTCTTAAGAGCTTCAATCTTTTTTCGTGTGGCTTCAAATTCAGTGGAAGTATCTTCTGGTTTTTCTTTCCGTTTTTTAGGTAAAGCCGTGAGCGCTAAGAAAACTATGAAAAATAATATATCTTGAAAATCCATTGATTAATGGGACGTGTTGGCTAGTTGTTCGCGCATTGAGGTATCTGCCTTCATGTTTTCTAATTTATAGTAATCAATAACCCCTAAATGACCTTGCTTGAAAGCTTCTGCTAATGCTAACGGAACTGTTGCTTGCGCTTCCACAACTTTGGCTTGCATTTCTTCAACGCGTGCCTTCATTTCTTGTTCTAAAGCAACTGCACTTGCACGACGAATTTCAGCTTGTGCTTGTGCCATATTTTTATTGGCTTCTGCTTGAGAAACTTGTAATTTTGCACCTACGTTTTCTCCAATATCAATGTCTGCAATGTCGATCGAAAGTATTTCATAAGCAGTACCGACATCAAGACCACGATTAAGCACAACTTTTGAAATTTGATCAGGAGTTTCAAGTACTTGTTTATACGTTTCAGCGGATCCGATAGTAGCAACAATACCTTCGCCTACACGAGCAATGATCGTATCTTCTTGAGCTCCACCTACAAACCTATCCAAATTGGTTCGTACCGTTACTCGAGCACGCACTTTAACCTGAATACCATCTTTAGCAACACCATCGATAGTTGATTTTCCTTGGATTGCTTTGGGACAGTCAATGACTTTTGGGTTTACAGAAGTATGAACTGCTTCAATGACAGTTTTACCCGTTCCTTTGGTGGCTAAGTCGATAGCACAAGCACGTGAAAATGATAACTCAATACCCGCTTTGTCAGCAGCAATAAGTGCTTGAACGGTTTGAGACAGATTACCTTCTGCTAAATAGTGAGCTTCAAGTTCATCGACAGATAGCTCAATACCTGCTTTAGCAGCTGTGATTCTGCAATCAACAATCAGACCATAAGGAACTTTCCTTAAACGCATGGCTACTAAATTGGGTATACTTACGTAAGCTCCAGCTAACCATGCACGCAACCAAACATTAAAGAATGAAAAAACAATCGCTATAACAGCTAATAGTAAAAATGCAAATACAACGAAAAATAAACTGATACCTTCCATGATATTTTAGAATACAAAGTACTAAAAGGAATACAAGGTTTTATTAAAATTTTTTCGACGTTGTTTTAGCTATTTTCATTAGGAATGCTGTATAATTCATACGTTATTTTTACGTAATTTATGTAACCTTGAATTTTTCTGGGTTTGGAAGTATATAAATAAAAAGTTTGTGGAGATCCTAAAAAATCAGTCGTTAATGTATGTAAAGTTTTGTACATTTGAGCATCTTTAAGGAGGCTTGGAGAATTGTTGTCAAAATGAAAATCTGCATCACTTGCTAATTCTTCAAATAAAAAAGATAGATGAATTTGGGTATTAGGATCTATTCTTTGTGCATGTCGACTCGCTGTAATAGCCTTTTTAGAACGTTCCTCGCGACAATTTTCGTCTATTGAGTTGTTGGAAAAAGGGGAAGCGGGACAGGACAATGTAAATGCGACCATAGAAGATATGCCTGCCCCTTCTTTAAATGATTTTTTTTTGAATACTTCCCATGTTGCATCAATTCGACTTTTATAGTCAGGTTCATCATCAGTAACGACGAGCATTCGAGAAATGGGCTGATTATTAACAGTGTATTTGTAATCGATAATTAATTTGTAAAATCGCCAATATAGTTGCATATATGTTTGAGCATCTACAATGACAGATGAACGAAGATATTTGTTAGAGATTAAGGAGATATTAGGACTAACTCCTAGTTCATTTACAAAAGTTCTAAATTTTGGAATTATTGGCATAAAATAAAGATGTTGAGAGTTAAAGTGCTAAGATGAAAGTATCCAAATTTTTTTCAATTGACCATTTTCGACAATATCGAAAGGTTTAAATGTAATTTCGGTATTTGGAGGTAATTCAGTTGTATCCAATTTTATTTTTTTATCGGCATTACAAATGATTAAACTTGCATAATTTCCATGGTCACTATTTGAATTAATAATAGGGGTTATGTGTGGAAAATAAGTTGTGGTTTGACCAGAACTTTTTGAGGCGAAACGTTGGTTTAAGTCATCTGTAATATTTCGAGCGCGATTGGATTGTAATAGTTGAATAAGGTCATTGGGGCCTAATTGTTTGGGGGCACCAAATTTAAGGGATGTCGTCCCTGTATCTATAACCATATATTCTTCTTGAACTGGTACGTTAATGTGCTCCCATTCTGTTTCACCATTGGAAAAATTAAGTCGTTGTCCCATGTGAGAGTTTGCTAAATCATGTTGATCCGTTTTTAACGTACCTTCGTATTGCAAACAAGTTGTTGCATCATACAAAATCTTTGCTAAATTTGTAGGAGGTTTTACACCTGTTTTCAAAAAAATCAAATTTCGATAAGTTTTTGAGTAGGCATCGGTCGCGCAAATTTTTAGTGAAATAGTGCTGTTAACAATGCTTGAAGTTTTAGACAAGTAACTTATGTCAGCGGTTATGGTTTCATAGGCAGCTCTGCAACACATCCATGGGGCAATGGCACCTTCGATAAGTTCGTTTGGATATTTCGTGTTTCGCTTGATATTCGATAAATTGATTTTGTCATTAGGGATAGATGCAAGCGTTGGGAAATGTTGTTTCCACCAGTCAATACTATCTGTTTTTATAGGTTGTACCTGTACCCATTGTTCTTGCAAATGGGTTTGTGTACCTTCTAATTCAATAGTGAGTACGAGAGCATTGAGTTCCTCACCTGTAGCATTTTGAGGATAAGCATCGATTGTGGTGGTTTTCCAAGATGTATTTTCATTAGAATGCGTGTGTTCATATTTAATAACAACGGAACTTACTTTTAAATCTTTTCGTGGATTTAATGTAAATTTTGAGAGTTTATGGATAGATAATGTATTTGATTTTAAAAATTCACCACGCGAAATGTGAAGCGTAGGTTTGGCAGTTGCATAATCAAACCAAATAACCGCATCTGGTGTCCAACGAAAAAGTTTTTTAATAACTTCAGCACAGCTGCAATCCTTAATGGTTTCACATGGGAATAGAAAATTAAAACCTTGGATGTTACCGCAAGTGATAGGTGCTCCGTGTTGAATGGCGTATTGTATGATATTGGTTAAGCATTGTTGCGCATTGATTGTGTTGCCATTTTCATCTTGTCCTAATACGCAAAGGCTGCGATTGATAGGGACGGTTTGAGTTTGATCTCCATCTTTGAAATATTGCCAAGGTTGTTGATAAACTAAGTGTTCAAGGTACCAATTTGGGCCTGAAACCAGATAAGTTTTGTACGTTTGATCGGTTGTGTATTCGCACGGAATTTGTGTGATACGGCCATAAAACCATCGTGTATTGTCTTTGAAAATTTCGACAATTTCATCGCAATTGAATGGAAGGGTATTTCGTTCTGATTGAAATGAAAAAGTGTCTGTTCCTTGATTTAAAATGCGTCGTGTTGCGTGGAATATGTTCCATTCAGAAAACGATTTTTTGGTTCCTCGATAAGATAAATACCAGGTCATTTAATTCCTTAAGTTAGCTATTTGTTCACGAAGTTCTTGAATGTCATATTCTAAGGCACGAATTTGATCGATTTGTTCCATCAATGCATCCCAAAGGGCATTGTTATCATTGGTTGACATGCAAATGACCTCCATAGATTTCGTAGGTTGAATAAGAAGCATTTCCACGGTATTGTGTTTGAATTCGCTGTAGTGTTGCGGATTCTAATACAAAAGAGCGGTTGAGTGAGTCTTCTAGTTCGATTTTTAATGTTCCGTGTGCTTTTACAAGTTCACTAGCGTGAACAAGCATATGTTGTATCGCATCGTTTTGGGATTTGTGGCGCCGACCAACTTGAAAAGTTAGCTTGATTTGCAAATTTCCTCGATCCAAAGTTTGTACATTAGGTGCTTGAATAGCTTTTATAATTTGCAAATTCCTTTGACCTGAAATTTCAAAATGGATAGGATTTTCATTGGTCAAGTTTCCGTTCGCTAAAATATGTTCATTTAAGGTAATTTTCATGGAAGCAAAAGATTAAAATTTGAAGTTGTAAAATTAATTTTTAGGCCAAACCCTTGTTTTATTTTAAACCATTCCCAAGGATGGTTTTCTGACAAAACAAAAGTTCCTTCCCAAACCGCATTAGAGAATTTTTGATGCGAAATAGTATAACTTATTTCTTCAGCTAGGTTGAGGAATTGAGAAGTTGATGCAATGGATAATTTTTGTATTAGTAAACAATGAAGTGATAATTTTTCCCAACAAGGCGCAGAAACATCAACGGTTGCTTGTATGGGAAAAGGGTAGGAGACTAAAAGACAAAGCGGATAGGTGGATGCGAATTTATTTTCTCCAAATTCATCCAGTGAAAAAGTTTCGTTCCTGAGGATATTTGCTTGGTTTTGAATATGTTCATTCGATTTTAAATAATCGATGATAGATGTTTGAATGCACTTTAAAATAGGTTTCATAATCCTTTTAAGGTTGTGTTGCTCGATTCACGTATTCGATATCGAACGGCTTCGATGTGGGGTTGAAAGGTCGATGGTTTAGTTTGATCAACCCAGTATTTGTAGAGATCATCAAGCGTTGTGCGTGCTTGTTGCGCATTTCGAATCTGACCTTCGGATAATTGTAGCTCTGGAATTCGCGTTTGTAATGCTTCTATCACCAAATGGCAGGCAGCTGTTTTACAGGCTGATGGTAGCTGATTGGTTGCCATAGGACAAGGATGTAGTTTTTCTGGAATTCGACTTTGGATTAAAGTACAAATATCTTTAATGATATTTTTTAAAAGCGATGAAGGTTCTTGCGTTTTATAAGTAGATAATAAATTTAACTGATCGTTAGCTAAATAATCTGATATAGCTATTTCTTCTAAAAAAATCCAGGAGAGTGATTTCATGATACGATGGATTGAGAGGTTGGTACCTCTCAATAATTGATTCAGGGTTATTTTTTAACGTTAAGCTGCGTGATGTTAGTGTTGGAAGTAACAACGATATTGCTGTAATGCTCAACCGTGATATCGGTGAATTTTGTATGTTTTTCTATATAAACGCGGAATAAATATCCTTCATCGGTAGGCGTTATAAAGCGTTTGATGTTGGAAGGTTCATCCTTTAACAAACCATTTTGGGCGTAAAAAGCAAAGATTTCGTTACCAGTGATTTCATTGCCTTGAATACCTAGGTTTTGTTTTTTCAGTAATTTGATATCTTCTACAAGTAATTTTTCTGCCAGATTTTCTCTTGACATTTCTGAAGATATACGAGCACCGGCGTTGTTTTGAATGGCATAACAATCCTGACGTAAGTACCAAGCTAATTCGCCGAAGAGAAGTCGATTAGGATAAAAGCCATGTGCTTGTCCATTTTGTAGAAGCGTTTCACGTATGTCCATGTCGGGTTGACTTTCGGGCGTCCAGGTTTTTTCAATGACCTGAGCATTTGTTTTTAATGCAGCAACGGCGCGTCGAAGTTCATTCCTGAATAAACGTTTCATCAGCAAATGAACATAACGTTCTTCCCAATCTTCACCAACAATATCATCCGCGTCGATACGTACTGTTAAGCCTTTGTTCAAAGTTTTGGCTTGAATCATAGAACCATCGAATTCGATGCGTTTGAAACTGCTACCTAGAGCTCTCAAATCGTCATTTTCTGAACAGAATATTTGATCTGTGTCTGATTTTTTATACTCAAAACGTCTCGAAACAGGAACTTTAGGCGCTATAAAGTTCAGTAAGTTTTCGATATTTTCGTTATCTTGCCAATTTTGAGCAAATTGTGTTAATTCGTCAGAATAATTATTTTGGTTAAATTGGCTTTCAGTGGCTTGTATTGTTGTTTCCATAATTACTTAATTTCTATGTTATGTGGTAAACTTGTGAGTGCTTCGATACATTCATTATTTTTACCAGTGTTTAATGCAATGCCAACAACGTTGTAGGTGCCTGCAGTCGTTGGCAAAGCTTTAACTTTTCCGTTATCATCCAAGCAAATAAACTGTCCTGCTTGTACATCACTGCTTAATCTTAGCTGTGCTGTTTTTGCACATGATGACAGTGGTTGAATGCTAACAATGCTTTCTTTTTCATCTGCGTCTTGCTGACAAATACCCCAAGGGATATCGTTGATTCCGCATGTTTTAACGTAATTAGCGTCGTCATCAAAACAAATCAATGTATAGGCTTTTAGGTCACCCAATTTTGTATGTTTTGTTAACGAACCTTCGTGTATGCCAACTGCTGTATGCGAGTTAGCCATGATAGTATGTATTTTTCTTTTCATAGGGAAAATATTTGAAAGTTTTTAATAAGCAATTTTGTGATTTTTATAAACATTATGCCATGCTTCGGGATAGCTTTCGCCGGTTTCCTGCATGCGTTGTTGAACTTTCTGTGTGAATTGTAAAATAGCTACTTTTTCAGAACGTTTTTGTACCTGTGAGGATAAGTGACTCAAAGGTGTTCTTTCGTAAATAGCTTGTACAGGTAAATTAGGTGTAGTTGTGAGACCGACGGAAATAAGCTTTTCTGGATGATATGCTTTTTCGTAAGACATCTTGCCCATTTTCCAGCGTGGAGACAGATAGGTATAGCATTGATTATCGATCAACTCGCTTCCGTCTGCTGTCCAATTAATTTGTACCCATAAACCATGATCGTCTGCCCGTATATTTTTTACATATCCGTAGATATTTTTGTTCATGTGTGTGTAGGAATCTTGAAAAAAAGGGTCATCAGGATGCCCAATGTAAACAGGGATTTTTTTAAATCCTAGGCGAAATAAAAATGTTTTCGTTTTTTTAACGCAGTTTTTTGCGTCAATGGGTGAAATTGATTGTTTGCCCATGGGGTGGTCAAACGTTCCGTAAGGCGATATTTGTATCCAAGTTTTCATATTCGTAAATTATTTTCTTAACGTGTCTTTTTCATTGTAAGGAGGGTTAATACCGAAGTGTTCACGAATGTCGTTTATGCTTAGTTGTATACCCATTTCCCACAGTGTTTTTACAATATTTAAATCATTGTTCAGATTTTTGTTAGGTGCTGTTTTTAATTGAAAGTAGGCTTTAGGATGTTCTGTTCCATCTAGATATTTTAAGACGCAACGATCAACTTGTGCATTTAAAGTATCTGAAATCATTTGAGCATCATCTTCTTCCAATAGGTCGCGTTCATTGCGTTGGGCGTTGACTCCAGTGCCATCTTTTTGACCCAATGTCATCAGGTCGGATCCGCGCCATAAAGCTGCCATAGCTCTATCCATCCGTTCTACAAGTTTAGGATACGGAAGTTCGCCTTTGCCTGAGATATCAATGGCTTGAATATCTGTTCCTGTGGACATTAATGCGTGAAATTCGGCACCAAAATTTTGTACAGCTTCACGCGCCACTTCCCATTCAGGGGTTCCAGGACGGGCATGGGTAATGCCTTTAACGCCTGGCATACCATTGCGTTCGCAGTAGATTAACCAATCACGTAAAGGTAAATGTTTGAATAGGTAGGCAATAGAGCATGATTCCATAAGTCCGTCGCCGGTTGTGATGAGCCATTCGTCTGATTTCAATGGAATTTTTTTGTCATTAGGTTTTTCGACGAAATGTAAACGTCCATTTTTATTTTCGAAAAAAAATAGAGGAACGAAGCGAAATTCAGCCGTTAAGTATTTTTTTGAATTCTTAACAAAAGGTTTAAAAACAATTTCATGTACAGCATAACGTTTTCCGATAGCATCCATCATTTGACGTATAAGCAATGGAATTCCTCCGCGTTCATTTTCATCGTAAGCGTTGATGCAGGAAGCGTTATTGTAGAATTGCTCTAGTAAATGTTTATGTCTGAAAGCTTCATCAGAGTTGTCGAGCATAAGAATTTCCCATGGAAGCCGTGATATAGATTTTTTTCGCTTCGAGATGACCCCTTGAAGCAAATCGTCGCGGTGTTCGATGGCATCCCAAATAAGTGCGGCTTGCCTCAATTTACCTGCATGAAAGTCATCGAGTATTCGTGATAAAGATGCAGGTGTTAGTGAACGGATAGGGTTCCAATTCAAGCGAGACAAACTGTCTTGTCGAAATGATGTTAAGTAAGGATTAGTTTTCATAAATAGAATGTTTTGAAATAGGGAAAAATTCGGTTGAAAAGTGTAAAGATTGGCGTGGGTTATCCGCATTGATAGCGAGAGCAATCGCCCAAAAACGGTCAGCATGTCCATGCGTACTGTGTTGAGCGTTTAATTGAGATTTTTCATTGATTTTCAAACTTAATAAATCTTGAATTAAATGTTCATCTCGTGGAATGCGAAGCGCATTTCGTTCTAGGTGCGTTTTTAAGTTGTAGGCTAAATTTTCTTTCGTTTTAGCTGTAAATTGAATACCAGTTATGCAATGTGTTCCGAAGTGAATTTGTGCACGTTCTAAAAATTGACGGCCAATGCCTGTTTGATCAATGCAAGCGTGTTGAATAGGGTAGGTGTTAAATAGCTGTTCAAACAAAGCTTCTTGTTCATCAAAGCGAGCATTTTTTAAGCATTTTAATGTTCTTAAAAAATAAATATCATTGTATTTTTCGAAGATGGCAAAAACGCTTAAATCTTGAGTACGTGCTAAATCTACGCCCATAAAACAAGGACCTTGTGTACATTGTTGCCATGCAGCATTATGTTCATAGAAGCATCCATCGAGATTTTCGAAGGTAAGAAATGCGTTGTCGTCATCAACAGGTTGGCACATATATTCTTGCAAAAAACTTTTTTCCGTTGCACAAGAACTTTTTATAAAGTTATAATAGTCGCTTTCATCCATGGTTTGGCGTGGATCATCAGCTGGAAGTTTTGTTTTTAATTTTTTTAAAAAACCTTGTTCAAGTGCGTCTGTTAAAGTGACACGGTGCAAAGAAATATGTTTAGGGTTATTGCCATTTCGAATTTCTTCAATGAGACGATTGAAAAAATTGTGAGCACCTCGATGTGTGGAAATAATTTCGAGCTGACCTCCCCAAGTAATGCCTGGATAAGAAATATTGTACAATTCTTCAGGATTTTCATGCAATGCAAATTCATCTAAAATGCGCGATCCATGTTTGCCTGCTTGAGCATTTTTATGAGATGATAATACAAATAGAGCGCTCCCATTGTTAAGCAATAATGAAGAGCGACTGGAATTGCCTTGTAGGATCATTTTTTCTTCGAATGATTTGTTTAAAATATTGGCGAAAGATTTGCAGTCCTCTAGAAACAATTGTGCTTGAAATGTATCGCGTGAACAAATCCAGTAGTACGTATTTGGAAAACAAGCAGCGTGGCGTACTGTTTTGTAAGCGGTTGACCATGAGAGGCCTATTTGACGCGATTTTTCCATAATTTTTATGCGAGAATTATCTTGAATCCAACGAATTTGGTAAGGGAGAAAAAAAGTCATTAGAGTAATTCAAGTTGTTCTTCGATTTCTTTTAAAACACTTTCAGAAATTGCCCATGCATTATCATTATTCGTTTGTCCATTGATTTTTTTCGAAATGGCAAACAATTGTCGGTAATTGTTTAAAAGTTTGCTGAGGATGGATGTCATTTCTTTAAGTATAGTAAAGTCGTTGGTTTGTGGATTTATGCATAAGATATCGAAAATTTGTTCCCATAAAATGCCCATAGATTTTTCAGCCATTGTCATTTGTTCCAAGATCGATGCTGTATTTTTTGCGGTTTTAATGCGCTTAAGATGTTCGTTAAAATCGGTGGATTGTGTTTTCATTGTCTAAGAAATCGATGCCTTTGGTGGATAATTTGTACCTTCGGTTTTTCGGGTATAATTCGTTGAGGGTTGTAGATAGGAAACCTTTTTCTAGCAAATATTCGAGTTCCTTTATAAGAATGTGATAAGGTACCGGAATTCTTGCGATGTGTAGTCCTTGTTGCAATGTTTCAGCAGGGAGCGATATGGGGTAAGCGGCTTCCAATTGAATCAGCAGGTTTTTGCGAATAATTTCGTTAGAAGTATTCATGATTTTAAGCTTTTATATCTACAAGAGCGCTTCCGAAATAGAGTCCAATGACGGCGGATAAGAGATGTGTATCTAAAGGAGTGATTACAAGCCCTCGAAGTTCGGTCCAACGAATTTTTTCGTTAGCAGATGAGAAGAATAAAAACCCATCGCTAATTTGTGTGTATCCAATAGAAATTGGAATTTCTGGGCGTATAATTGCAATAATTTTAGGCAGAAGTACGATGGAAAATACAGCTAGGATAGTAATGAGAAGGCGTGTTAATTGAAGATTGGATCTAGGGTGATTTCTCGCTGCTGCAATGGAATTTTCTTGTAAGCGAGCTTTGGTTAATTTTAGGAGTTTTTCTCGGTGATGTGCCATGAGTGAAAAACTTAGTAAGCGCATGGTGCTGCCGAATATGGATGAGCCTAGCAATGAAACTAGTTCAGAGGGTAATGTATTCATGCCACGAGTTTACAATAAATTTTTTTTTGCGACAAGGGATGCGTTGGCTGTTTAGTGTTACGTTGGATGAAAGCCATTAAAAGTCGTAAAATTGGCAATAATAGTTAGATTTGTTAAAGAGTATTAAAGTAAAAAATTCAAATAAAATGATAAAAAAAGTATTGACAAGGGGAGGTAGAGTTAATTTTATAGTTTACATAAGATCTTTGAAATTTACTTTGTGCAAATGTTCGGGTGAACCGAAAAGGAAATAAGTTTTAAGTAGAGGCTCTGAAAGGGGGCCTACAATACTATATTGGTAAATAAGACGCAAAGAGTAAGAGAGCGTAAGGATAGGTTCGCCGTAGTAAATATAAAAAAGGTTTAGTACGGAGAGTTTGATCCTGGCTCAGAGTGAACGCTGGCGGCGTGGCTAAGACATGCAAGTCGAGCGAGAATATGCTTAGGCATAGGGAAGCGGCGAACGGGTGAGTAACACGTAAGTAACCTACCCTTAAGACAGGGATAGCTCAGCGAAAGTTGAGGTAATACCGGATAAAGACCCTAATTGCATGATTAGGGATCCAAAGGGGCGAGAAGACGCTTAAGGAGGGGCTTGCGGCCTATCAGCTAGTTGGAGGTGTAAAGGACCCCCAAGGCGAAGACGGGTAGCCGGTCTGAGAGGACGGACGGCCACATTGGAACTGAGACACGGTCCAAACATCTACGGATGGCAGCAGTTTCGAATTATTCACAATGGGCGAAAGCCTGATGGTGCGACGTCGCGTGGAGGAAGACGGTCTTCGGATTGTAAACTCCTGTCATTAGGGAGCAAAGTGCAAGTGAATAGCTTGTTTTGAGTTAACCTAAAGAGGAAGCAGTGGCAAACTCCGTGCCAGCAGCCGCGGTAATACGGAGACTGCGAGCGTTACTCGGATTTACTGGGCGTAAAGGGTGCGTAGGTGGGCGCATGTGTTGAGTGTTAAAACCCGGGGCTTAACCCCGAGGGGGCGCTCAAAACTGTGCGTCTAGAGTATCGGAGAGGTAAGCGGAATTCTGGGAGTAGCAGTGAAATGCGTAGATATCCGGAAGAACACCGAAGGCGAAGGCAGCTTACTGGACGAAAACTGACACTGAGGCACGAAAGCGTGGGGAGCGAAAGGGATTAGATACCCCTGTAGTCCACGCCGTAAACGTTGTACACTAGGTTTTGGGATGTCGATCGTTTCAGGACCCAAGCTAACGTAATAAGTGTACCGCCTGAGGACTACGGCCGCAAGGCTAAAACTTAAAGGAATTGACGGGGACCCGCACAAGCGGTGGAGCATGTGGCTTAATTCGATGCAACGCGAAGAACCTTACCTAGGCTTGACATGTAGAGGGTGTGATATGAAAGTATTATTCTCTTCGGAGCCTTTACACAGGTGCTGCATGGCTGTCGTCAGCTCGTGTCGTGAGATGTTCGGTTAAGTCCGGCAACGAGCGCAACCCTCGTTTCCAGTTGCCAGCGGGTAAAGCCGGGGACTCTGGAGAGACAAACTGAAAAGTGGGAAGGTGGGGATGACGTCAAGTCAGTATGGCCCTTACGCCTAGGGCTGCACACGTGCTACAATGCCCGGTACAAAAGGAAGCCAAGCCGAGAGGTGGAGCAAATCCCGAAAGCCGGGCCCAGTTCGGATTGAAGTCTGCAATTCGACTTCATGAAGTTGGAATCGCTAGTAATGGTATATCAGCTACGGTACCGTGAATACGTTCCCGGGTCTTGTACACACCGCCCGTCAAGTCATGAAAGCCGGTTTTACCCAACGTACGCTCAGCCAACCCGCGAGGGAGGCGGCGTCCTAAGGTAATGTTGGTGATTGGGACTAAGTCGTAACAAGGTAGCCCTAGGGGAACCTGGGGCTGGATCACCTCCTTTCTATGGAGAAATTCAGTGCGAAAGCAGCTGAATCAAGGTCGACGGAAGTCATCCGGACATAGGCACAAAGTAAATTTCCAGAAAAACGGGCTTGACAACCTTAAGAAGCAACGAGAATATAAGTAAAAGAAGGGGTCGTAGCTTAGTTGGAAGAGCGCCTGCTTTGCATGCAGGAGGTCGTCGGTTCGAATCCGATCGACTCCACCAAGGCATGGGTAATGGAAGGGGCTCATAGCTCAGTTGGTTAGAGCACGCGCTTGATAAGCGCGGGGTCGATGGTTCAAGTCCATCTGGGCCCACCAGTGAGTGCATTGGGAAGAATTTTTTGATCTTTGACAGTTTAATGAATATTGTGGAAAAACTACAATAAGCGAGAAGAATACGAATAACAGAACATAAATAAGGAAAGGGCAATCGGTGGATGCCTAGGTGATATCAGGCGAAGAAGGACGTGGCTACCTGCGAAAAGCCTCGGGGGAGCTGGAAGTAAGTGACGATCCGGGGATGTCCGAATGGGGGAACCTACTCGATGAGGGTCGAGTGATTTAACATGAATACATAGTGTTAAATAGCGAACCTGCTGAATCGAAACATCCAAGTAAGCAGAGGAAGAGAAAGCGAAAGCGATTCCCTGAGTAGCGGCGAGCGAAAGGGGAGCAGCCCAAACCATAGGATTTATTTCTATGGGGTTGAAGGGTTTCATACGTTGCAGGGATAGATAGTTGAAGAGAGTTGGAAAGCTCCATCAGAGAGGGTGATAGTCCCGTAGGTGAAATCTACGAATGCATGGTTGATTCTCCTGAGTAGCACGAGATAAGTGGAATCTTGTGTGAATTAGCGCTAACTACAGCGTAAGGCTAAATACTAGATATCGACCGATAGTGAACAAGTACCGTGAGGGAAAGGTGAAAAGAACCCCGGTTAGGGGAGTGAAATAGAAACTGAAACCGGTTGCCTACAAGCGGTCGGAGCCTCTTTATGGGGTGACGGCGTACCTTTTGCATTATGGGTCTGGGAGTTATTGTCTAAGGCGAGCTTAAGGCTTTACGGGCTGGAGGCGAAGCGAAAGCGAGTCTTAATAGGGCGAATAGTCGTAGGCAATAGACCCGAAACGGAGATGATCTACCCATGGCCAGGTTGAAACTTTGGTAAAACAAAGCGGAGGACCGAACCCGTTAGCCTTGAGAAGCTTTGGGATGAGCTGTGGGTTGGAGCGAAAGACTAATCAAATTCCGTGATAGCTGGTTCTCTTCGAAATATATTGAGGTATAGCCTTGTATGCTGACTACTGGGGGTAGAGCACTGAAAAGCCGAGGGCCCACACCCGGGTACCAACTCTTATCAAACTGCGAATACCGGTAGGTGAAATACAGGAGTCAGGCAGTGGGGGATAAGCTCCATTGCCAAGAGGGGAAGAGCCCAGATTACCAATTAAGGCCCCTAAATATGACTAAGTGGAAAGAAGGAAGTGAATTTACATAGACAATAGGGATGTTGGCTTAGAGGCAGCCATCATTTAAACAATGCGTAACAGCTGACCTATCAAGTGAGTTTGCGCCGAAAAAGATCGGGACTAAGTCATATGCCGAAGTTGTAGACTTGCGAAAGCGAGTGGTAGAAGAGCGTTCTAACGTAGGAAGAAGTCTAAAGGGAACTGAAGATGGACGAATTAGAAGTGAGAATCCAGGCATGAGTAACGATAAATAGGGTGAGAATCCCTATCGCCGAAAGGACAAGGTTTCCTTAGCAAGGTTCGTCCGCTAAGGGTTAGTCGGGAGCTAAGGTGAGGCCGTAAGGCGTAATCGATGCATAACTGGTTAATATTCCAGTACTTGCTAATAGACGTTAATATTCAAGGAATGACAAAAGAGGCTAACTCAGCATACGATTGAAAGTGTATGTCGAAGTAATGAGGCTGTTGGATAGGCAAATCCGTTCAACATAAGCTAGGTTATAATAGGCCATGGAGGCAATAGCTGAGATGGTGTGAGGTATGTCATATTTTCAAGAAAAGTTTCGTGAAGAGTCTATGGTGACCCGTACCGGAAACCGACACAGGTGTTCGAGATGAGTATTCTAAGGCGCGTGAGTTAAATCTCCCTAAGGAACTCGGCAAACTGATCCTGTATCTTAGGTAGAAAGGATACCCCTGGTGAAACGGGGGTCGCAGTGAAGAGGCCCTACCGACTGTTTAGCAAAAACACAGCTCTCTGCCAAGTCGAAAGACGATGTATAGGGAGTGACATGTGACCAATGCGGAAAGGTGAAACCTGAAGGTGCAAGCTTTCGGACTAAGCCCCCGTCAATGTCGGCCGTAACTATAACGGTCCTAAGGTAGCGAAATTCCTTGTCGGGTAAGTTCCGACCTGCACGAAACATGTAACGAGTTGGGCGCTGTCTCGGGGAGATGCTCAGTGAAATTGTAGTCGCGGTGCAAATGCCGCGTACCCGCAGTAGGACGGAAAGACCCTATGGACCTTTACTATAACCTGGTATTGATAATTTATTTTTAATGCGTAGGATAGGTGGGAAGCTTAGACGGTATGTTTCAGGGCATACAAGAGCTAACGGTGAAATACCACTCTTTACTAATGGATTATCTAACCTTTGACCCTAAACGGGTAGAGAGACAGTGCTAGGGGGTTAGTTTGACTGGGGCGGTCTCCTCCGAAAGAGTAACGGAGGATTACGAAGGTTTCCTCATACCGGTTGGCAACCGGAGGTAGAGCACATGAGTAGAAGGAAGCTTAACTGCGAGACCAACAAGTCGAGCAGGTGCGAAAGCAGGTTCAAGTGATCCGGTAGTGGCGAGTAGAAGCGCTACCGCTTATAGGACAAAAGGTACCCTAGGGATAACAGGCTGATAACGCCCAAGCGTTCATAGCGACGGCGTTGTTTGGCACCTCGATGTCGACTCATCACATCCTGGGGCTGGAGAAGGTCCCAAGGGTTTGGCTGTTCGCCAATTAAAGTGGTACGTGAGTTGGGTTCAAAACGTCGCGAGACAGTTTGGTCCTCTATCCACTGTGGGCGCAGGAAATTTGAGGAATACATTCTC
The DNA here is from genome assembly GCA_934691225.1 of uncultured Opitutales bacterium. GTDB lineage: Bacteria > Verrucomicrobiota > Verrucomicrobiia > Opitutales > UBA9783 > UBA1183. Next base: position 152,149 of record CAKUSQ010000001.1, on the reverse strand, counting down.
TAGTACGAGAGGACCGAGAATGACGAGCCTCTGGTGATCCGGTTATCATGTCAATGGTAGAGCCGGGTAGCTAAGCTCGGGAAGGATAAGCGCTGAAAGCATCTAAGCGCCAAGCCAGTTCCAAGATAAGATTTCCCAGGCGCGAGTCTGTAAAGATCCCGGTAGACGACCGGGTTGATAGGGTAGGTGTGTAAGTACAGCAATGTATTGAGCTAACTACTACTAAAGGTCTGAGAGAGATTTATGTGAAGTTATGGTAAGTTTATGGGTAGTTGGGAAGCGATATTCATTAAGCATCAAAAAGGGTCAAAAAAGCGAGTAAGCTATGGTTATAGCTGAAGGAAAAAGATTTGCCTGGTGACGATAAGCGCAGGGGAAACACGCGTACACATACCGAACACGAACGTTAAGCCCTAAGCTGCCGATGGTAGTGCCATGTACTGTGGTGTGAGAGTAGGGGATTGCCAGGCGAAAGAGATTGATTGACGTTAGTACGATTCTATGGTAGGGTAAATCATGGATGAGCTACTGGCAGGGATAATTGAGAAGGGGTTAGAGCTTAAAGCATCTGACATACATTTGAGGCATTCACGAGAGCCTTTGTATCGTATTGATGGTATCATACAGTCATTAGGTGGACATATATTATTAGATGAAGACTTAGGGCGATTTTTTAATGAATTACTAGATTCGAAATTACAATCTCAATTTAAACTTTTAAATGATTTGGATTTTGCTAAATGTTTGTCATTGAGTTAGTCATGTAATTTAAGCGATCGTTAAGTGTAGTTAAACGAATAGTGCTGTCAAGTGCATAGACTGCCATGGAATAAGCTTGTGGTTCTCCGAGAATAAAAACTTTTTTTCGTCCGCGTGTGATGGCGGTATAAAGTAAATTGCGTTTAAGCATAACAAAGTGTTGTTTGAACAAAGGAATAATAACAATGGGAAATTCGCTTCCTTGTGATTTATGAATGCTAATTGCATAAGCTAGTTTTAAATCTAAGCAATCTTTTAGTGTTAAAACATGTTCTTCATTGTTGAAATTTATAGTTACATTAGAATTTTCATTATCAATGTCTTGTACAAATCCTAAATCACCATTAAAGATGTTTTTATCGTAATTATTTTTGAGTTGAATTACTTTGTCGCCAATGAAATAAGTTTGTGCGCCTATTTCGAATTTTCTGCGTTGCGTTCCTAGGTACTGTTGAAAAACTTGATTTATTTGGTCAATACCGATAACTCCTCGATGCATAGGTGCTAAAACTTGGATATCGCGGATAGGATCTACATGGTACCATTTTGGAAGTTTTTTCCAGTAAAAATCTTGCAGTACATCCATACAGATTTGAGGTGAATCAATTTTTATAAAATGAAAGTCTTCTTCCAAATTTATAGATTCATTAGGTAAAACGATGGGACAGGTTAATTTTTGTTTTCCTTCTAAAATACTATGTGCAGTAGCGACAATTGAACTTTGTTTACCTTGACGAAAAACTTCACTTAAATATTCAACATGAAAGTAAGCATTGTTTATGAAATCATTGAGCACATTGCCGGGACCCACAGAAGGTAACTGGTTAATGTCGCCTACCAATAATAAATGAGCATGATCAGGAATTGCTCGTAACAAAGCATGGGTTAGAGCTACATCCAACATGCTGGATTCATCCAAAATTAAAAAATCAATAGGTAATGGATTTTCTTCATCGAATGTGAAACGTCCAATGGAAGGTTCGAATTTTAAAGTTCTGTGTACAGTTCTAGCCGGAAGGCCGGTTGTTTCTGACATTCTTTGGGCTGCTCTTCCTGTAGGAGCAGCTAGACATAAACGTATATGCTTGGCTGACAAAACGTCAACAAGTGCGCGCAATAAGGTGGTTTTTCCTGTACCAGGGCCTCCTGTTAAGATGGAAAGTTTGGATGTTAAAATGTTTTTTAAAGCAGTTTTTTGTGTTTCAGACCATTGGATTTGCAATTTTTTTTCTGCCCAAGCAAGTGCTTGATCAACCTGTATGTTTGGCAAAAGGGATGAAGCTTCGTGCAATCTTTGCACATGTTTTGCAATAGATGCTTCATGTATAGCCATTCGAGGTCGTTGTAAGATTTGCAAGGAAAGATATTCCGATAAAACGTTATCGCTTAAAATTTTTTGAAGTCGCTGTGCAATAATTTCAGCGGGTGCTTCTAAAATTTCTGCTGTTTTATGGATGAGTTTTTCGCGACGTTCGCCAGTATTACCACTGTTTTCAGATTCAGATAATGCATATTCTAAGCCGGCATCAATTCGAAAATCGCTGTCCACTGTCAAACCTAAATTCAGCGCAATTTTATCTGCGGTTTTGAAACCTATGCCCTCAATGGCTTTAACCATAACATAAGGATTTTTTACGATGGTCGCTTTGGTATCTTTGCCATAATGCTGGTAAAGTCGCAAACATTGTGTGTTGGTTATGCCGTAAGCCTGAAGAAAAATCATTGTGTCGCGCACAGCTTGTTGTTCGTCCCAAGCTTGTTTAATCATGCGAGCACGTTTTTCACCAATCCCAGGGACATTTAACAATTGAGCGGATGCATGGTTAAGCACATTGAAAGTTTCTGCACCGAAAAATTCTACAATCTTATTGGCGTATTCCTTACCAATCCCATGAATAAGGCCACTGCTTAAATAGCGCCGAATTCCATGAATGTCTGCAGGAAGTTTGGCTTCAAATGAATGACATTTAAATTGGCGTCCATATTTTTCATGCTCGGCCCATTGACCACGAACAACGAGCGTTTCACCACACTGTACGGAAGGAAAACAGCCTGTAATTGTAATAAGTCCTTGATTATGTGCAAGATCGAGCTGACAAACCGAATATGCGTTTTCTGGATTTGAGAAAACAATGCGCTTTAGTACGCCTTTTAATTCAATTAAATCATCCGAAATGTTCAATTCGGATGATTTATCGTTAGATTTTTGGGAGGACACAGCCACAATTACTGATCCCAGCGACTAATGGCAGTTATTTTTAAGACTTGACCATTAGGCATTGTAATGACGGAACCGAGCGTTTTGTACAACATTTCTTTCGCAAGAGGGGTTTGGTAAGATAAAACATTCTTTTTTGGATCACTATCCCAAGCTCCTAAAATAGCGTAAGTTGTTTCCTTTCCTTTATCGTCTTGCAGTACAACTTTTGTGCCAATATTAACTTTATCGGTTGAAACTTCGTCAAAGTTTATTACTTGCGCGCGATTCAAAGATCTTTCTAACATTGATTTGCGAGCTAATAGGACACTTTGATCTTGACGAGCCATTTTGTATTCAGAATTTTCACTCAAATCTCCTAATTCGCGTGCAGCAGCGATAGCCGCTTTGTTAGCAGGAATTTTTTCATTAATGAGCGATAAATATTCTTGTTTGGCAGCATCCAAACTCGCTTGAGAAACTAAAAATCTTTCTTCGGTTGCAGCATCTTTAGTATCGATTAAGCGTTGTAATTCAGGGAATACACGAATGAAACGTGCCATCAAAGAACGCTTCTTTAATGTGTCAAATCCTTGATTCATGAGCAGTGTTCTTGCTAAATCACTCGCTAAATCTAAGGTTGCATCTTTAAGTAAATCTGCGATTAAGGTTGTATCATTATTAACTTCTTCAACGAGCGCAATTCGTCGTCCAGGTGCTACATTAAGTGCATCACTGTCTATTGCCTGAAAGATACAATTTAATAAACGAACACCTAAAAGATCTGACAATAGGGAAGCATAACGCGGAAGATTGCGATGTTTAATAATCCAACTAATGACAGAACTGCGTAGGCTTTGTTCTTGAAGCCATTTGCTCAAAACGGCTTTTAGTCGCTGTTCACAATCATGGTCGATTAGAAAGTTAATGCATTCAGCGGTTAAACGTGCATTACTATGTTTTAGCAAATTTAAGATAATGTGCTGCCACTCATTCGGTTCTGTATAAGTTCGTGTTAAAAGATCCAAAAAGCGAGGGTAGTATACGTGTGGTAAATCTTCTGCTAAACGTGATAAATCGTCGCTTTCTCGAATGATTGACTGAGATGTTGGTTCTAATTCTTCAACATTTTCGTGGAGGTAACGAGCTAAATTATTTCGTACCCAACAACCTTCTAATCGTTGTGCTTGCGAAAGTTGTTTAGCATTTTTAATGGCGCGCGTTAATTCTTCTAAAACCTGAGGTAAATCATTTCTAATTGCATCAATACTATCAGCTAGTTGATACAATTTTGCTCCCAAGGAAATTTTTTCTAAAGGTCTTCGCGTTAAATAAAATTCTTCCAAAATTTCTTGTTCAGGCAAAATAGGTTCTTCACGCAACTGATAAAGATCTGTTTTGCGCTTAGGTGTGCTGATACGAGGATCTTTGATCATGGCTTTTTGAAGCAAACTCCACCAACGCTTAAACTGGGTTATGGTTAGTAAGTTTGAAAGGACATGATTTAAAATGTTTTCTAATTCTAAACTGCTTAGGCTGTGTGAAGGTGTGCTATTGAGAACTTTTATAACTAATTCGCATGGATTATTTTTTTGCATATCCTGAATAACCTCGGGATGATGGCGTGCTTCAACCAAAATGTGGTTTTCAGGAATAATCTCGAGTTTTTGAATACAAAAAGCAGGATCCATAGATCTTGATTCTGCTTGTGATTCAAATTTTATAATAATGCGATGATTAGTTTCGTCTTCTTCTTGAATGCAACCTACCCCCCAACTATGATGCCAACAATAAGCTCCTGGTTTTAACGCTTCAAAAGCTTGACGTTTACCTTTTAATTGAGGATTCTGTTCCAGAATTAGATCGATTGCTTCTTTATTCATGGTTTATAATAAAACAAATTATGCACTTTAAAAATAAAAAGCAAGCCTTTAGAAAGAAAGATCGTAAGAATGAGTAAAAAATTTTTATTAACAAATCAACAACCCTGGCAACAAGCTTTGTCTGTTTTGACAGAATTGGAAACGGCTAACCAAAAATTAAATTATTATTTAAGCGCATTGTTTCAAAAAGATCCTATGTATGTTGTTAGTCGAGCTTATGTGTTGAATGTGGTTAAACGCAATGATTTAATAGAATATTTCTTGAAAAAATGTTTGCGTTACAGTCCTAAGTTGACGTTAAAGTGCTTTCTTAAATTAGTACTAGGACGTTTGTTGCAATTTTATTTATCAACAAGTGATAAAAGTAAATCAATGGCTCCATTGGTGAATGGCTGGATAAGTAGATCTAAGCAAATATTTTCGTTACCAGAATGTAAGTTTATAAATGCTGTTTTAAGAAAAATATTACCAGAATTTAAAACGTTAGATCTGTTGCCATTATCAGTGCGTTACAGCACGCCTGAGTGGCTTATTGAACGATATAGTTCAGTTTATGGACAAAAAGTTTTGTTAGAATTTTTAAAGTGGAATGAAGGCCTTTCTACCACATATGTGCATTCAAATTTTGTAATGGAAGGTATGGAAGAAACGCGATGGCCTCATTTTTATACTGTTAAAGACGCAGGTATTTGGAAGAATATTTTTGCTTTGATAAAACAAGGTAAAATTTACATTCAAGATCCGATGACACGAATTCCAGTAGAATTGTTAAATGTTGGAAGTGAACAAAATGTTTTGGATTTATGTTCAGCTCCGGGTGGAAAAACAGTTCAGTTAGCTAAAAAGGTTAAAGCTCCTTTTAAAGTTGTTTCGGTGGATTTACCTAAGCATACAAAACGTTTGTATGATAATGTTGCTAATTACTCAAACGTACATGTTGTCGAGCAAGATATTTTGAATTTAACAGAACATGTTTTTGAAGAAATGCATTTACCAAAGTTATACGAACGTGTTTTGATCGATGTTCCATGTTCTAATACGGGCGTTATTCGCCGTAAGCCCGATGTTGTTTATCGATTGCGGCCTGAGGATTTTATTAGTTTGCCGAAATTTCAGTACGAGTTGCTTTGCAAAGCAAGTCGTTTTGTAGGTACGAGTGGATTATTGGTCTATAGCACATGCTCCATCGATGTGGATGAAAATCAAGAGGTTGTAGATCGTTTTTTGCGAGAAAATTCGAATTTTTCTTTAGAAGCGTCACATATGAGTTTACCTTGGGTGGATGGACATGACGGTGGAGGTGCGTTTTGTTTAAAACGCAATGCATAAAGTAAATTTAATGGATTTCAGGAAAGGTAAAACTTTCCTGAGTATTTATGCTCGTTTTAATGCACGTATCATAGCTGAACCAATATCGGCAGGATGTTGAGCTATTTCTGCACCTGCTTTTTGAAGCGCTTGTATCTTTGAAGCAGCTGTTCCTGTAGATCCAGAAACAATAGCACCTGCATGTCCCATACGTTTTCCTGATGGAGCAGAGCAACCACCAATGAATGCCGCTACGGGTTTTTTTATGAATTGGCGAATGTAGTCAGCGGCTAATTCTTCAGCAGATCCACCGATTTCTCCGATAAGGATAATTCCTTCGGTTTGAGGATCTTCATTAAAAGCTTTAAGTACATCGATATAAGTGGTACCAATAATGGGATCTCCACCAATGCCTACGGTTGTAGATTGACCGTATCTTTTTTCAGTTAGTTGCCAAACAGCTTCATAGGTGAGCGTTCCAGAACGTGAAACGATACCAATCGAACCTTCTTTATGAATAGCTGCTGGCATAATGCCCATTTTACATTTTCCTGGTGACATTAATCCTGGAGAATTGGGACCAATAAGGCGTGTTTTGTTGCCCATAAGTTTTCTACGAACAAGAATCATATCGTGCACAGGAATCCCTTCTGTGATACATACAACAAGAGGAATTTCTGCATCGATAGCTTCTAAAATGGAATCTGCAGCTAAAGTTGGTGGAACAAGAATCATGGAAGCATTGGGATGTGTAGCATCGCAGGCTTCAGCAACGGAATTAAATACAGGAATGCAACCATGCACTTTCTGACCACCTTTCCCAGGGGTTACACCCGCAACGATGTTGCTTCCGTAATCCAGGCATTGTTTTGAATGGAACAATCCTGTTTTTCCCGTTATTCCTTGGATTAAAATGCGTGTGTTTGAATCGATAAAAATGCTCATAATGAGGATGTTTTGACGTGATTAACGATGGTTTGAGCTGCTTGCGCTAGATCATCTATCGGAATAAGTGGCAGATGGCTATCCTGTAAAATCTTTTTTGCAGCTTCAACTTGTGTGCCTTTCATGCGAATCACTAGTGGCAATTTTAGTTGAACGGAATGAGCTGCATTAACGATGCCTTGCGCTAACATATCACATTTTAGGATTCCTCCAAAAATATTGATGAAAATACCTTTAACATGAGGATCTTTTAAAATAATTCGAAAAGCAGCCTCAATTTGTTCTTGTTGGGCTCCTCCACCTACATCCAAAAAATTGGCGGGTGTTCCACCATAATGCTTAATGATATCCATGGTTGCCATAGCTAATCCGGCACCATTAACTAGACAGGCAATGTTTCCTTTAAGGGCAATGTAATTTAGTTTTGCCTTTGTGGCTTCAATTTCTTTAGGATCCTTTTCGTATGGATCTTCTAAGGTAGCATATTCAGGATGACGAACTAAAGCATTATCATCGAGTTGGATTTTTGCATCTAGAGCAAGAAGGCGACCATCCTGTGTGAGTGCTAATGGATTAATTTCTATGAGTAAAGCATCTAGGCTGACAAATGCTTGGTATAGATCCATTAGAATTTTAATGCAGGATTGGAATGCATTTCCAGATAATTGAAACAAATAGGCAACCTTTCGTGCTTGGTACGACCGAAGTCCTAGCAATGGATCGATTGGTAATTTTAAAATACTTTGAGGATGGGTTTGTGCAATTTCCTCGATATTACCACCTCCTTGAGAGGATGCGATCAATACAGGGCACTGATGTGTTCTATCAATTAAAATAGATACATAAAACTCTTGAAGCACTTGAATAGCTTCAGTTACGTAAATTTTTCGAACTTGTTTACCTTCATCACCTGTTTGACGCGTTACTAAGGTGTTATGAAACATGGAATGAATGGCATTAGGTATTTCTTTTATCGTAACAACTTGAACTCCATGTGCACCATTTTCTTTAAAAATTCCCTTACCGCGACCACCCGCATGAATTTGTGCTTTAACAGCTACTTTAGTATGATTTTTAAAATATTGTTGTACATGTTCGATCGATGTGGATGTGTTCTCTTCAATGCAAATACCTGATGGAACAGGAATATTATGATGCTCGAGTAAAGATTTTGCTTGATATTCGTGTAAGTTCATATCTAATCATATTTTCGACGCAAACTTGTTGCAGGAATGCCTAACAATTCGCGGTATTTTGCGATCGTTCGTCGGGCAATCTGAACGTTGTTTTTGGTTAATATCGCAACAATTTTCTGATCGCTGAGAGGTTTTCGTTTGTCTTCAACTTCAATGATCTTTTGAATTTGTTGTTTTATAATAGAATTAGATATACATTCTCCAGAATAAGAATTCAATCCTTTTGTAAAAAAATATTTGAAACTAAAGATTCCAAAAGGGGTATCTACGTATTTATTGGCGGTTGCACGACTGACTGTCGTTTCGTGAATTTGAAGATCTTCTGCTAAAATTTGCAAAGTAAGGGGTTTTAAATACTGAGGACCTTGTTCAAAAAAATCGAATTGCCTATTTAATAATGCATATGCAATTTGTTCAATCGTTTTTTGGCGTTGCAGTATCGAATTTATCAGAAATCTACCTGAACGCATTTTGAGACGAAGATAATTTCGGTCTTCTGTCTTTATATTTTGCGTTAATAAATTTTTATATAGAGACCCAATCTGAATTTTAGGGATGTATTGATTATTTAATTCTACTACCCATTCGTTTAAAGTATTTTTGTATACGCGAACATCGGGAATGATACCTTGCGATGGGGTCGTTTGAAATCTTCGGCCAGGTGTGGGGTCTAAAGGAGCAATGTCTTGCTGAATGGCGTTTTGAACAGCTTCCGTTGATACAGACAATGTTCTAGCAATATCAATGATTTTATTGCGTAAAAGTAAAGGATAGCAGTGAGTTAGAATTTGGTTTGCGAGAGATGATTCTTTGTGTTGATATTTTAGTTGAAGGAGTAGGCTTTCGGTAACATTTTTGCAGCCAACACCAATAGGGTCAAATTGTTGAACAATATCGATTGCTTCTTTAATTGTTTTGTGATTAGTCCCCGTTTGTAAAATGATGTCTTCGACGGATAAATCTAAAAAACCTTTGTCGTTAAGGCACCCGATGATAAATGCAACTGTTTGATGCATTTTATCGGGTAGTTCTAAGCATCCTAATTGTTCCAGCAAGTGGTCTTGCAAAGAAACATCAGAAGTTAGATTTTCCATTAAAAATGCATGTTTTTTAGAAGCATTATTGGGGTTAATTTTGGTTGCGCTAGAGTAGCTATCGTAATCTTTAACGGAATTATCAAGACTGAGAGATTCTGGAGGGATTTCTTCAAGTGTCGGATTAATTTGAAGTTCTTCTTGAATAACAGTTCGCAAATCTAAAGCAGATGCTTGCAGAATTTTTAAAGACTGCCTAAGATGTGGCGCTAAAACTTGCGTTTGCGCTTGTGACTGTTCCATTCGAAGGACCATAATTATTTTATTTTATATAAAGTTTTAAAAAAAGAAAAGAAGTTTTTGTAGGAACCCCAATTTCTATTAAACAGAAGTTGTAAAGTATAGTGTAAGTTTGGTTTAAGCTTGTAATGAATGAGCTTGACTTAACTATTTGTTATTTATAAATTACTTAATCATGGCAGTAAAAGAAAATAAAGTTCCTGAGAATGTAAGAGGTAAGTTTTATGTGGATGATCAATGCATTGCTTGTGGGCTTTGCCGAGAAATAGCTCCTGATTTTTTTGGAAATTTAGAAGAGAGCGGCAATTCTTTTGTTAAGAAGCAACCGACATCAGAAAAGGAAGTAGAACTTTGTGTTGAAGCTTTAGAAAGTTGTCCAGTGGATGCGATTGGACAAGATGGTGAATAGTTTTTATTTAAAAGTATTCGTTGTGTTTTATAAACAAAACCTCTTTATAGCTTATTGTTAGTAAAGAGGTTTTTTAGTACTTTCTCCTCTTTTAATTTAGAAAGGAAAGTGTTCTAGGGCGTCGATGTACACCTGCGCACTATTATGTATAAGTTCAATATCTTCGTTCGATAATGTACGTACAATTTTCCCTGGTGTTCCTAATACTAAGGAGTAGGGGGGAATTTCTTTGTTTTGAGGAATGAGGGCATTAGCTCCAATAATGCAATGATGTCCTATTTTTGCACCATCTAATACAGTTGCGTTCATACCAATAAGACAGTGATCATCGATGTGACAGCCATGGATAATAGCGCCGTGTCCTACAGTGATGTAATTTTTTAGAATTACGTTTGCGTTATGACTAACGTGCACAACAACATTTTCTTGCAGATTAGTTCCATTGCCAATGACGATAGTATTGACATCGCCGCGTACGACCGCATAAGGCCATACGCTGCATTGTTCGCCTAATGTAACATCACCGAAAATAATTGCTTGTTGAGCCACACGTGTACTTGTTCCAATATTGGGGGTTTGAGATAAAAAATTAAGATTTTGCATAAAATTAAAAAATTTACTTCACAAATAGGAATAATTTTACTAAAACGTGTTATGTAGTAAAGTGAAATTAAATTCATATTATCATTGGAATCGCAAGAAACTATTCTGCAGCAATTGCAGGCTCTTTCATTAGGGCCCACGTGGACAGAAAAACAGTATGACACAAAATCAAATAATCAGGTTGTAAAAAAAGAGCAAGATAATTCAGCACAAAAGGATGTACATTTTTACAGGCAATTATTATCTAGGTGTAGAGAACGTATAAAAGTAGATTTTCGGCCAAATCTTTTGGCTATGAATACCTTAATTCAAACTTTAAGGAAAAGTTATATAACTTATCAATTTATACCTTTGGTTAGGTTGTTTTTAGAAAAAGAAAATCGCTTTAACATTATTATACACGCGTTAGAAGGGCATTCTGTTTTTTGTTTACGTCCTAGTAAGTTGCCTTTTTTAACCTTAGGAGCCGCTCAAGATTACTTAGTTAAAAAATATTGGAATGAAGTTTTTGAGAGTCGTGAGGTTCATTTAGAGCCGCCACAGGGTGTTTTTACCTCAGTTAATTTTTGTGGAATGACAGGGGTTTTATTAGGTCCTCCAAATTATCATTTGTACAGTGATTTGTTGCGTGAACATTATGAAGATCAGCTCAAAAATCGTTGTACATGGGATGAATTTTTAGCAAGTATAAGAAATACGCACGATGAAAAGGATGTTCAGCAATGGATGAAAAAAATGACGTATAATTATCATTATTATCTCAAGGAAGATCCAAGTATTTGTTTTGATAATAGTCGTTTAGCTAAAGCTTATCTTTTGCAGCATTTGCCAAAGCAAGAATCTATTATGAGGTTAAAGCAATTGTGTTTGTCTTACGACCAAGTACACAATGTGGTGGATGAGGATTTACGTTTGTTTTTAGAGAGCGAAGGGCGTATAGAGATGCGACTTCCTATAAGGTTGACTAATTTTTGTCGTACAAGATTGCATCGGGTTGGTTTTCACATTTATCGTAAAGGTAATGACACGAAAGGTGTAACCTATGTATGTTCAGTGAAACGTAATATTCGAGATGAAAATACTTGTTTTTCCCCTGAATTATTATCGATCATCGACTGTATTGAAGCGCATCCTTGCGCATCTTTGGATAACATTCTTAAGGTTTATTTTTGTGTGCAGTCCAATATTTCTATAGATCAACAAGTTGAGTTTGAACAGATTGCCAGATTTAAACAGAATCTTATTTTATTGGTAAGGCAAGGGTATGTAACGCAGTATGAAGATGGTACATTATACATTTCTCCTCGACAGACAATAGCATCTAAGCAAAACCAAAGAAGGCATTGATGGAAGGAGAAAACTGTTATGATGGTGTATTTTGCAAGATTTTTGATAAAATTAAAAAAAGTGCTTGCATAGTTTAAAGAAAAAGTGCTTTACTAATTTTAGAAAAGTTTTGGACGGTTAGCTCAGTTGGTTAGAGCTACTGGTTTACACCCAGTGGGTCGTAGGTTCGAGTCCTACACCGTCTACCATTTTTGGAGAGCGTTTTTTCAATAGAGTTTTTTATCAAAAGGTGTGTGCTAATGCATTCGAACGTTTTAGTCAGTTTGAGGCATGCAAATGCTTTACATAGATCGAAAAAGGTGTTAGCATAGATGCATGTATTGGTTAAAGCAAGGTGCGAAAGTTTTTTTATTAATAAGTGGCTTATCCTCGTGGAGTTGGTCGAATCAAGTGAATTCGACAAACGCATCTAAGGTTGAAAATTCACCGATAGCGCAGGAAACAAACGGTGTTTTGTTAAAAGTAAGTTCGTCAAACTTACCGAATTTTATTAATAAATCGTTGAAATTATTGGAAAAAGTTTATCCAGAAGTTTCTTCGATGATTTCATTAGCAGCTACAGGTTTTTTAGGAGGAACGCAATGTGAAGGTGTTGATGATAAAAGCCCTTGTCATTTATTGATTTTAAAACAACAAAATGATTTTTGTCCTGTATTTTTCTTTAAAGCGGTGGATGAATGCCCGCTCGTTAAAAATTTAAATTTAGGTTTGGGTAGTAAAACGTACAAATTGGTACATCCGTTGCCTTTCGATGGAAAACGTCCTACATGGTGGATATATGGTGATAATCGTTGTTTAGATCTGATTTGTAAAAATTTGAAAAAAATGGCCTCCTTCATTTATGAAGATTTGACAAATATTTCTGATTTTGTGCGTTTTGAGTTTTCGGTAGATGCTTTGGAAATGTTTAAGCCCGTTGTACCTAAGATTGTAAGTTTAGTTTATGAAGCTTGGTTTAAAAATAATTTTGAAAAATGGATTTATGTCTTAAATTTTGATGATAATGAAGTTGTTTGTCAGATAGATTCAATTCTAAAAGCTTCATCGCCAATGATGAGCTGTTTGAAATCAATAGCCTCTAAGTCAAGTTTGCGTCGCTGTTTGAATTGGAATTCGGAAGAGATGATTAAAAATATAGGCTTTCAAGATTATGATGCTTTGAAATCTTTATGGGAGATGTTGCTGAAAAATCTGGATAAATCTGCTTGGAAGCAGGATGTATGTACCTGTGCAGTGTACGAATGGTTACAAATTATATCACCTTTGGTTGTAGAATTATTAAATTTTGCCGATCAAAATTTATCGGGAAATTTTCAAACATACGCAGATTTGCATTCCGATAGTATTTTTTTTGGAACCAAAGGTTTTGGTTTGTTTGAAGGAAAATCTTTGACGGAAACATCAGAGAAGAACTTGTCAAAAAATTTTATTTGTTTTTTGGAAAAATTTGTACAAATGTGTAAGCAGCAAATAAATTTAGCTGTTTCAAAGAAATTGTTTGGAAGTGAGTATTTTTCAAATGTAATTTGTCATTGGGATAAAGATGCTGTTTTGCATAATAATTGTTCAATTCAATGGATTTCTTTAGGATGGGGTGATGGTGAATCAAAAATACGGTATCCTATTTTATTGAGCGTTTGCAAAAATTATCTTTTGTATGCGGATAATTTAGTGGATATGAAGCGTTTGATCGATCGTATACAAGATTTGAAAACATTTACATATTTGACGTTTCCTGATTACATTTCTAAAACAACCGTTCGTTTAAGAGATGTTTTTGATATGTGTGGGTTGAAAATCAATCAGCCTGGTTACTTAGATTCTATGTATTGTGTGGATGAAACCAAGAACCAATGTCGATTTATCACAAAAATACCGTTGTGCATTGATTTTAAAGCTTTGAGTTTATGTTCGAAATTTTTGATACCGGGGCCGCAAACGAATGTGAATAAAAAAGATCATTTAGTACCGGTGAATGATAAAAATAATGAAAAATCTGCTCGCTAGATAAGTAAATTTAGTTAAAATTGAGAACTTAGCGTGAAAAAGAAGGTTTACTTAGGTGCTTTAGATTTGGGTTCTCAGTATGTGACTTACCTGTTGGGTGAAGTTACACAACAGCAGTTGAATTTAATTGGTCATGCACGTATCCCTTCAGAGGGGATAACCAAAGCACAGGTGATAGATCGTTCTCAGTTGATAAAGTTGTTAGGGCATTTTTTTGAAGATCTGACGAAACGTTATGCTTTATTGCCTGAACAGTTGTGTTTATCGCAAAGTGGAACGCATTTACGGTTTATGCAATATGAAACCGGTTTAGACTTAAAAGGGTTTCAGCATGTAATTGATACTCAGGATGTAGATCAAGTCAACCAGTTGGCTCTGCATAAAGAATTACCAGAAAAAGAAGTTTTTTTGCATCATGTTCGGCAATTTTATGTGATTAATGATGTATGTGTGGATAACCCTTTAGGTCATTCAGCAGGGCGATTGACCGTTTGTTACAATGCGCTTTTGGGGAAAACACAAGCGATAAAAGATCAATTATATGTGGTTAATCAATTTGGTTTTCGTGTAAAAAATCTCGTATTTTCAGGTATCGCTTCAGCTTTATCAACAACAACACCGATTGAAAGAGAGAATGGAATCTGTGTTATTAATTTGGGAGCACAAATGACTGAATTTGTGGTCTATAAGCATAGAATTCCTGTATTGATGGGGACATTGCCTGTTGGAGGGCAGAACTTTACTTACGATTTAGGTTCAGGGTTGCGTGTGCATGCAGAAGACGCCGAACGTTTAAAAATAAACTACGGAATTCCATATTTGGATCAAAATATCAATGATGAAGATATTTGGTTGCATGGGGACCGAAGCATTGGAGATAAACAGGTAAAACTCAAAAATGTTAGAACAATTTTACAGGTGCGTGCACAGGAAATTTTTGATTATATTCATAAATTTTTTAAAGAAGATGTTCGTCAAGAATGGTTACTTTCGGGAGTTGTTTTGACAGGAGGTGGTGCTTTGTTAAAAAATATCGAAAAAATAGCAGCACAATCTTTTAAGTGCGATTGTTACGTTCGAGGTCCATTGGCTAGTGTAGATGAAACCTTGAAGGATCCTGCTTATGCAACATGTTTTGGTTTGCTACATTATGCTTTACAACAAACAGAAAAGCCAGAAGCAAGTTCTTTTTGGCAACGGATTTCTTCGTGGTTTGTTAGAAGATAAGAGGTGCTTTAGGGTAAATTTGAGAAAATTTGTTTTGAAGCATTTATCCAGTGATTGAGTGGGATGGCTTCGGCACGTGTTTTTTCATCAATGCGATTTTCATGCAAGTAGTTTTGAAATTTTTCTGCAAAAATAGCTTTATTTTCTCTGCAACAGCGACCTATTTGCTGCCTTCGATGAATAAAAATTTCGCGCATGAATTGTTTGAATGGTTTTGGAAATAGGAAAAAATCGGGTCGTTTTTGTAGATGAATTAACGTTGAATCGACATTAGGTTGAGGATGAAAGCAGCGTTTTGAAACAGGTATTTTATTAGCTAATGTGTAAGCTGCTTGCAAATTGATGCCAAGCGCGCAAAAATTTTTATTGCCAGCAGGAGCTAACCAACGATCTGCGGCTTCTTTTTGTACAAGCAATACCATGCAAGCAGGTATTTGTGATAATTCTAGGATTTTATCTAACCAAATGCTAGCAATGGCGTAAGGTAGATTGGCAACGATTTTGTAAGAGGTTTGTAAGTGGAAATTTCCTACCGGTGACGCAAGTGCGTCGTCATGCAGAATATTTATAGGGAAATTTTTTGAGATGTACTGATATAGTGAAAAATCTTTTTCTACCGCAAAAATTTTTGCTCCTGTGTTTATGAGCGCTCGTGTTAGTGTTCCGCAACCAGGGCCAACTTCTACAATAAAATCTTTAGATGTAACATTTGCCCATAAAATAGAATGTTCAACAACACGAGGATCAACCAAAAAATTTTGCCCCAATTTTTTGTTGGGACAAACACACAAATCTGACAAAATAGATTTTGTTTGATCAAAAGAAAGCGCCATTATAGGGCGAATTTATTAAGCACATTCGTGCTTTTGGCGCAACATATTGTTAAATGCTGCGACTTTTTCTTTTTGACGTCTTGTTTCGCAAGGTTTTTCAAAATAACGTTTGGCTTTAACATCGCGTAAAATACCTTCACGATCCAATTTTTTCTTTAACCGACGTAAAGCTTTTTCTAAAGGTTCTGTTTTGCGCAATTTAACTTCAACGGACATCTCTTATTTTCTCCTAGTAATTAATAATATATTAAGTATTGAACCCATTGTTGTAAGGGTCAAGCATTTTTTTGTAAAAACATCAGAAAGTGGGATATCATGAAAGTTTTTTTAAAAGTATACATAAATAGCTTGCAGTTTTTTTATAAGAAATTATCTTTTTCTACATGCAACAAACAATTGGAGAACGTTTACAACAAGCTCGTCAGCGTTTAGGTTTGTCGCTGGATGAAGTGGCAGAAAAATTGAAGATTCGTAAAGCTTTACTTTTAAAATTTGAATCTAATGAATTTGCTACAAATTTGCCAATGGTTTATGCGCGTGGCTTTTTCAGAACATACGTCAAATTTTTAAAGTTGAATGAGTCTTCTCTTTTAGCAGAGTATTCTGAATTGGTAGGAGATAACCCAAAGCCTTTTACATTAGGTCGTTTACAGATTGAATCCTCAGAATTAAAACATGATGCGGTTGAACCAGAGATTACCGAAATGGATGGCGGTGAAAGTTCAGCAAAATTTGTAAAACCTGTATGGCAGTTTGTGTATTTTAAATTGCTGCTTGGATTGTGTGGTTTATTATTAATATTCGGGCTAGTTTCAATTTTTTGGCCGAAGAAGGAAAAAATAGCTTCTGAAAACGTTTCTGTGATGTCGTCAGAAAAAATGTTTGAGGATTCTGCCGATAATGTTTATGAGGAAATAACTTTGGTTGCTTTGGATACGGTTCAGGTTTTTGTTCGCCAAGAAAGCAATAAACGTCGTTTGTTTGTAGGGACTTTGAATAAAGGTGAACGTCGTTCTATGGCGAAGGAAGATGTTTTGCAGATATCTTTTTCTGAGGGAAATAATTTGTTAATTGAGCGTTCGAATGGAACTTCTATTCGTCCTCAAAAATCAGGTCGTGGTTGGATAAGATTACAATGAAATGTTCACTGGAAACAGTAGATTTGAAACGTGTTGTGATGACCTCTGCAGGGGCGGGCATCTTTTTAGGAAATTCTCTAAAAACATTTGTCATTTACGTTGATACGTTGATGGGTGAGCAAATTCAAACGGCTCTCGAAGATGAAAAACAGGCGCGGCCTTTGACATTCGATTTTATTCGTTATATTCTTTTAAGTTTTTCTATACAAGTTCGGTCTATAACCATTTATAATGAGTCAGAGGGTGTATTTTTTGCTCGAGTGATTTGTATGCAGGAGCAGGATGGAAAATACAATCTTTTAGAAGTGGATGTTCGTCCGAGTGATGCTATTATGTTGGCTTTGACGATGAAAAAGCAGATTTTTGTTGATCCTTGTTTGCTCAATCGTTTGCCTAATGCGGAAGATTTGCTGAATAATTTAAGTAAATTGGATAGTTAATAATGCTTCCTATGAAAATAGTTTTAGCGCCGATGCGCGCTTTAACTCAGCCGCCTTTTTGGCAAATTTTAAATACGTATGGGCCTCCAGATGCCTTTTTTAGTGAATTTGTTCGTGTCCATGAGAACTATGTTATCGATCCTAGTTGGATTGAAACAAGCTTGCAAGCAGCTGGGGCAACCCCTTTGTGGGTTCAACTTATGGGAAATGATATATCTGCTTTGGCAAAAAGTGTGAACGTTTTGGAACGGTATCCGATCGCAGGAATTGATTTCAATGTAGGTTGTCCAGTCCCTAAAATTTTTAAAAAGCAAGCGGGGGGTGGTTTATTAAAAGATCTAGCACTGTTAAGAGATTTGGTGTTTGGACTTCGAGATGTTTGTCAGAAACCGCTCAGTGTTAAATTTAGGATAGGTTTTGATGCTACAGATCATTTTGATGAAATTTTGGATATTTTAATTGAAGCAGGTGTGGATGTTGTAACTTTGCATGCTAGAACGGTTATGGATCTTTATAAGGCTCCACCGCGTTATGAATTTGTAAAAAAGGCGGTTGAACGTTGTCCTTTCCCTGTTTTTGCTAATGGGAGCATCGATAGTTTAGAGGATATCTTGCGTGTGTTTAAATTGACGCGGTGTGCAGGTGTGATGCTTGGACGTTGTGTATTGAGAAATCCATGGATTTTTGAACAGTGGCGTTGTTTATGTAAACATCAACCTGTAAAATTTCCTACATGGAAGGATGTTTATTGTTATTTTCAGGATTTATTCTATAGTTTTGCATTGGATAAGAAACCTGAAACAGCTGCTTTAGGATGTTTGAAACGTTTTGCTAATTATATTGGTTTGGGAGTAGATGCTGATGGCATTTTTTTATCACAAATGCGGTTATCAAAGACGTTAGGTGAATTTTGGAAATGTTGTGATCGTTTCTTTTTAAAAAATCCAGATCATGTTTTTGATGGAAATGCTTTTCCTAAATTGTGTGCACAACCCAATAAGGAAAAAGCAGATGATTTTTAAAAATTAGTACAACTTAATATTTTTTCAGGAAAGTATTTATAATTTTTTGGCGGAAGGAGGGGGATTCGAACCCTCGAAACCTTTCGGTTTAACGGTTTTCAAGACCGTCGCAATCGTCCACTCTGCCATCCTTCCAAGGATACTATTTTATAAAGCATGAATTAAAAGATAAGTCAATAACAAAGTTGTAAGTTAAAAGTATCTTAACTTTTTTGTTTTTATAAACTTTCTTTTTGTTTTTCAAGTTCAATACGTTCTTTTTCAAGTTTTTGAACTTCAAGTTCAATGCGTTTTTTTTCTAATTCGATACGTTTTCTCTCAAGTTCTTGTTTTTGAAGCTCAAGTTTTTCTTTTTCAAAAGTGTATTGTACTTCTGAAATTTTTTGATGCGAAGTCGTTGTCTGGGAGGTAGAAGGTGTTGTATCGTCACGATGTGTCGCACTGCCAATAGCTCCTCCTACGATGGTACCCATTAAACCTCCTGCAATAGCGCCTCCAGCACCTCCATCAATAGCATAACCAATTCCAGTACCTAGAGCGCCTCCAACGCCACAGCCTGCTAATCCAGATTCTGTTTTTGTGCAACCTGTGAGCGGTAATAAACACACAACAGATAGGCATAATTTATTCATAATGCTAAGCCTAGCATAGGTACTGTTGTAGTCAAGTTAGTAATTGAGTGTGTAAAGATTTCCGTCGTTATCTGAGAAAAATAATGTTTTATCGATTGGGTCAATATCGCTCCAAACAAGGCTGTGTTCTGCAGAAACCGTATCGTTAAGGTGAAAAATTTTTTCGTTAAAAATTAAACAACTTTCGAAATCTTTATAGGCTACTCCCTGAATATGTTGCTGAATGAGCCATTGTTGAATATTACTTTTATGGATTTTGTTGTTTTGAAAAGGTGAATGTTCAGATTGAAGGGTAGGGGTATTATCTTGAAACAAGATATTATCGCGTTTAGAAAATTCTTGACCTATTTGGTTTTCTATAAAATTTTCTTCGGCTGTATCCAAATTATCACGAATATAATCGTTTTCTAGCTGAACCAATTGATGCGGTTGTTGTGGTTTATTTAGATTGTTAAGAAGATATTTGGAATTGTTTGATTCGTTAGGAGTTGCTTGATGTTGTAAATAATTAGCGTAACCCCAGTAAATACCAAATCCAACAGCTACGCAAACAACAGCGTATTTAAAAGAGTATCTTTGATTTTTATTTTCAATGAATGTGGACGATGAAGGTGCCCAAGCATCCATACAATCAACAGGAGGATAGATTTTTATGACGTTCGCTTTAGTTGTTTTGCGAGATTTCTTTTCTGTATTCTTGGTTGTATTCATCTTTAAAGATAATTTCGTTATTGGTGATTCCGGTTAATTTTAAAAAAGGTCTGTGAGATACGAGCGTATTTACATGATAAGCGTAACCATTAGCTTGTATGCGAGACTGAGTCCCATTGATGCGTACACCATCGATGCGAAACTTTTTAAGGAAATGATAGATAGCATTGAGGTGTGTTTGTTGTTTCAATGTTAAACGTGTGTTGGTGGTAGGATCATCGGATGGCATTTGAAGGTTATTATTGATAGCGGTAATCAACTGAGTTATTTGTTGATGTTTACACGAGATTTCATTATAAATTAACTGCCAGAGAGGTTTCAAATTTTTTGAAATTAGATGAATTGGAAATTGTTGATGATCGATTTTTGGTAGGAACTGTGTGGCTGATTTTTCAGTAGAAATTTTGTTAAAAATTTCGTGTGTTGTTTGGGCAGTTGTGTCATTGTTTTTATTAAGAGTGACTGTGACAATATCATTTTTATTGGAAGATAAAGGCAATGCCTGTTGTGGTGTAAGTATTGGATTATCCGAATTATCAACTGTTTCTGAAAGTTGATTTGAAGTGATATTCTGATCTTCTAGAGAAGGTTTTACGGTTTCTGCTATCGAGGATTTTGTAACTGGTCGTAAAGGTATTTGTGCAACACATGTTTCATCATTAAAGTTATGTGGATTATCAGTCCAAGTAAGAGGTTCTATAGAAATGGTTGGTAAAGGAGAATAATTGGTTTTTGCAACGGTTTCAATTTCATCAGTAGAATGTGAAATTTCTGATAAAGGTGTGTTTTGAATTGAGGTCGTATGATTCTTTAGAAATGAAAAAGCAAGTAAACTACCTAAAAATAGAGCACTGGCATAAATGAAAATTGTTTTAGCGTATCGTGCATGCATACGTTTTTTTAAAAGTTGTGGGCGTTGACATAGTATGATGCGCTGAGCAGCCTGTTGTTGAGTGGCTTGAATCTTTTTTAAAAGTCGGCTCATAAAGATATCCTTTCAATGTCTTTGATAGCTTTTTGTACATCTTTAGCTTCAACTTTTTGAGATAAACGTGTATAAGCTGAAATCAATGATTTATCGCAAACATTATTAATAATTCGAGGTATACCTTGAGAATATTTATAAATTCGTTTGAAAGCACTGTATGAAATTTTAGGAAGTCCAGGTTGTTGACAAACGAGGTTGAGGCGATGATTTATGTATTGTTGCGTTGTTTTTTTAGTCAATGGGTGCAATTCATAATAAATTAAGATTCTTTGTTTTAATTGACGCAATTGAGGTTGGTTTAATTTGGCCTTTAATTCAGGTTGTCCAACCAATAAAATTTGCAGTAGTTTGCGCTGATCTGTTTCTAGATTGGATAACAAACGAATGGCTTCAAGCAGCTCGTAAGATAAGTTTTGAGCTTCATCAATGATGAGTAAAATTTCTTTCCCCCGGCTAATTTTTGATAATAGATAGTCGTTAAGAACTTCCAGGTGGTCTGTTTCAGGTAATCGAGTCGTTGGCATCCCGATCTCTTTTAAAATACTTCGGATAAGTTGTTCAGGTGTGATATTAGAGGAGTATAGCCAAGCTGTTTCAAAAACGCTTTCGTCTAAGCTTTGTAAAAGCGATCGGCAAAGTAAGGTTTTACCGCAGCCAACTTCGCCAGTAATTACCATAAATCCTTTAGATTGTTCGAGCCCATAACGCAATAACGTGAGTGCGGCGTTATGTTCGTCGCTGAGAAATAAAAATTTAGGATCGGGTGTAATGTTAAAAGGATCCTCAGAAAAACCAAAGAATTGTTGATACATAAAGCAAAGCCTTTAATTCTACTTTAGCTTTGACTTTTGTGTTTGGCAATGAAAAACTAACAATGGAATTGAATTTTTTTAAAAACAATGGGGTTTTTCAGACAAAAAATAGTGATTTACATAACCTTTTTTTTAGGATTATTGCTGGGAATTTATAATTTTTGGGGAAAACGTTTTTATGCATCTTATATGCATTATAAAGCTTTAGCATTAAAACGCATTCAGTACGAGACTTCGATTAACGATTTAAAGTTAGAGGTAATGGCTAAAAGGTATTTTATAAAAAAATTGATGACAGATCCTGTATTTAGAGAACATGTGGCGCATGAGCAAGCAGGTTTTTTACGGACAAGTGAGTATGTGATTCGTTTTAAAAATGGTAACCATGAGGTTTTGGGTGCCAAAGATAAGCGCGTCAATTTTTGAAAAAAGTTTTGTGTTAATATTTTACAGTTTTGCTTGCTATTTGTTTTAAAATGGTTTTTACTTATGTTCGAAATTAACCCTTAACCATTTATCCTAGATTCTATAAAGGAATACGGAGAAAAAATTATGAAATTAGATTACGAAAGTATGATAGAGTCAGGTGTTCATTTTGGGCACCAGATAAAACGTTGGAATCCGAAATTTGGACCTTATTTGTATCGTCATATACATGGGGTTTCCATTATTGATTTGGAACGTACATGCGAATGTTTAGAAAAGGCAGCTGAATTTTTAATCGAAAAAATTAAAAGCGGTTCTAGAGTTTTATTAGTAGGAACCAAACCTCAGGCTCAAGCATTAATTCGTGATTTAGGACAAGCGGTTGAAATGCCATTTTGCGCCAATCGCTGGTTAGGTGGTTGTTTAACAAACTTTGAGACGGTAAAAACGAGCTTGGCAAAGTATCAACGCTTCTTAGATATGGAAGAATCAGGTGAGTTGAATAAGTTGCCGAAAAAAGAAAGTGCTGCTATTCGCAGAGAAATGGTTCGTATGCATCGTGGTTTTGAAGGTATTCGTACGTTAGAAAAGCGGCCTGATATTTTATTTGTTGTTGATTCAGCGCATGAAGCAATTGCCGTTCGTGAAGCGCGTCGTTTACAAATTCCAACTATTGGGATTGTGGATACAAATTCTGATCCAACCGTGTTAGATTTTCCAATTCCAGCGAATGATGATTCTATAAAATCTTTGAGAATTATTTTCGAATATTTGCAAGATGTTATCATGCAGGGAGTTGAATTGTATAAGTTGAATAAAGCCAGTCATAAGGATATTTCAGCTGGTGTTGTCAAAGCTGCTAAAGCTAAAGGCGGTTTGCGAAAGCATACAGATACAAAGTCAAAAAGGCTGCATGGAGAGAAAAAAGATAAAGTCGCTAAAGCACCTGTGGCTAAGGAATCTGTAGAAAAATCAGAGGTAACGGCGGAAACTGCAGCTGTTAAGCCAAACACAGAAGTTGTTGAGGAAAAGTAAATGGTAGAAGTAACTGCAAAAATGGTGGCTGCACTTCGTGCTAAAACAGGTGCAGGTTTGGTGGATTGCAAAAAAGCTTTGATTGAAAGTAATGGTAACGAAGAGGAAGCTGTTGTAATTTTAAAGAAAAAAGGTGTTGCAAGTGCTGCTAAAAAGGCAGGACGTTCAGCTCAAGAAGGTTTAATTGAGTCCTATATTCATATGGGAGGTAAGTTAGGCGTTTTAGTTGAAATCAATTGTGAGACGGATTTTGTTGCCAGGAATGAAGAATTTAAGCAGTTGGCTTTGGATGTTTGTATGCATATTGCTGCTGCTAGTCCGCTGTATTTGAAACGAGAAGATGTTCCACAAGAATCTATCGATAAGGAGACAGAAATTGCGAAAGCTCAATGTGTTGGCAAACCAGAAGCCGCTATTGCAAAGATTGTTGAAGGTAAATTGAATAAATGGTTCAGCGAGATTTGTTTATTGGAACAGCCGTTTGTCAAAGATACGTCCATGACAATTCAATCCTTAATCACCGCTAAAATTGCTAAGATAGGTGAAAACATTGTTATCAAGCGTTTTGTTCGTTTCCAGCTTGGTGAATAATAAAAATGTAATGAATTAACCACATAAGAGCTCATATTTGAGCTTTTTTGTGTTTAAAGGCTTGTATTTCGTTTTCACCTGTGTTTATTTAAAAATATGATATTGCCTATACAATCGCTAGAATTATTTGATCCTGAAATTGCTGAACTTATTCGCAGAGAAAAGCATCGTCAAGATGAAGGTTTAGAATTGATTGCTTCCGAAAATTTTACATTACCATCAATTATGGAAGCAGTTGGCAGCATTTTAACTAATAAATATGCGGAAGGTTATCCTGAAAAACGTTATTATGGTGGATGCTATTGTGTGGATCAAATAGAGCAGCTGGCGATTGATCGTGCAAAGAAAGTTTTTGGTGCAGAGCATGTAAATGTTCAGCCGCACTCAGGTACACAAGCTAATGTGGCTGTGTATTTGTCCGTTTTGAAGCCTGGTGATAAATTACTTACGATGCAATTGGATTGTGGGGGTCATTTGTCGCATGGATACAGTAAGAATATCAGTGGAATGCTGTTTAATGTGGTGCATTATGGGGTAAATTTGGAAACAGGGCGGATCGATTACGATGATTTGGAAGCTGTAGCGATGCGTGAAAAACCCAATATGATTACTGTTGGAGCTTCTGCTTACCCTAGATTTATTGATTTTGAGCGCATGTCAAAAATCGCTAAAAAGTGCGGGGCTTATTTATTAGCGGATATCGCGCATATTGCTGGTTTAGTGGCTGCAGGCTTGCATTCGTCACCTGTTCCTTACGCTGATTTTGTTACAACAACGACCCATAAAACTTTACGAGGACCACGAGGAGGGTTGATTCTTTGTAAGGCCTGTTATGCGAAAGCAGTGGATTCTATTGTTTTTCCTGGAACGCAGGGTGGGCCTTTGATGCATGTAATCGCAGGCAAAGCGGTTTGTTTTAAACAAGCTTTAATGCCAGAATTTAAGCTTTATCAGCAAAATGTTATTAATAATACAAAGTGTTTGGCAGATTGTTTTCAAAAAAATGGGTATAAATTAGTAAGTGGTGGAACGGATAACCATCTGTTTTTGGTGGATTTAAGGCCGTCACATGCAGAGCTATCTGGAAAACAAGCGCAAGAATTATTGGAAAAAAATAAGATTACTGTTAATCGTAATACGATTCCTGGTGAAACACGCAGTCCATTTCAAACGAGTGGTTTACGCATTGGAACCGCAGCTTTAACTTCACGCGGTATGGGTCTTGCTGAAATGGAACAGATATCGAATTTGATGCACCAAACGTTATGTGAGGGAAGTGCGGATGGAAATGAAGAGATTCGTATGTGCGTCAAGGAATTGTGTGCAAAATTTCCTTTGCCTTACTAATCTGTTATTTTTTAATTTAAAAAATTATTCTTTACAAATAGCGTACTGTTTAAGTTTGTTGCTTAAGGTACGTGTGCTGATGTTAAGCAAGGAAGCTGCTTTTGTTCGGTTCCCTTGCATAGCATTTAATACATGAAGAATATGTTTTTTTTCAACAGTCTCTAAGTTAACTAAAGGTATTTCTTGTTCATGATGGCAGGATGTGCATGCACAATCGTTCGATGTTAAATTGAGCGCCGTTGGTTGAATCCATGCTTGTCCGTTGGATAAAATAATAGCTCGTTCGATGGTGTTTTGAAGTTCTCGAACATTTCCAGGCCAGCGATGTTGAAGCAGAGCTTTTTTTGATTCTTCAGAAAATCCTTGTACCTGAATTCCATGTTTACGTATATATTTTTTTAGAAAAGCGTTGGCTAACAGCAAAATATCATTTCCACGTTCGCGCAAAGGTGGAATTTCTATAGGAAAAACGTTAAGGCGGTAATAAAGGTCTTCACGAAAATCACCTTTCAATACAGATTGACGCAAATCTCGATTGGTTGAAGCGATAACACGCACATTGACACGAAGTGTTTTTGTACCACCTACACGTTCAAATTCTTTTTCTTGTAATACACGCAATAATTTAGCTTGGAGATGAGGCGAGATTTCTGCGATTTCATCCAGTAAAATAGTACCATTATTGGCTAATTCGAAACGTCCCATGCGACGTTGTATAGCGTGTGTGAATGCACCTTTTTCATGACCAAAAAATTCACTTTCGATTAAATTTTCAGCGATAGCTGCACAATTGACAGTAATGTAAGGTTTTCCGGATAGATGGCTTTGACGATAAATTTCATGTGCAACCAGTTCTTTACCTGTACCATTTTCTCCTGTGATGAGCACTGTGGCTTCAGTGGCAGCCACTTTGGAAATTAAAGTTCGTATCCGTTGAATAGCTGGACTTTCTCCGAGAAGCTCGCAGGTATTTTCACCATCTGTGCCTTTAGCAGAAAAATATTGGTTAATTTTCATCATATGACTGAATGTCTCTGCTTTTTGAAGTACAACATCTATTTCTTGTAAAGAGAAAGGTTTGATGATGTAATCAAAGGCGCCTAATTTCATACAAGCGACGGCTGATTCAATAGAACCGTGACCTGTTACAACCACCGTTAAAGGTTTTTCAAACGAGTCAGGTAATTCATTAAAATGCTTTAGTAATTTCGTTCCATCACCATCAGGTAAACGAACATCAAGAAAAACTAAATCAAAATTATCTTTATTAAGCATGTCTTCAGCGTCTGCGAGAGAAGATACAGAAGCGACCGTGTAACGATTGCTCCTTAGCTGTTCTTCCAATGCCTTTCGAATTACAAGTTCATCATCGACAATCAATATTTTATCTAGTTGCATATTTAAGTCCCTACAGTTGCCTTAACGACATTTTTATAATATAATTTTAAAGAAAATTTTTCAATGTTTAATTTTTATTTTTAGAAATAAATGAATATGATTGTGCTACTTTTTACAAAGAGTGGGGAATAAAAAGCTCCACCTGTGGTGATTTTTACAGGTGGAGGATGATGTTATTGTGCTAAATGTTTGTAGAACGCTATACGATGCGAAACGGCTTCTTGCGCTTTTTTGAGCAATTTTTCTGCACGTTCTGGATTTGATTTCATCAAAACCTTAAACCGATTTTCTCGTTCTAAGTAATTGGTTAGTGGAATTTTAGTTTCAACAGAATCTAATTGTAACGGATTTCGATCAGTCAAACGAGGATCAAAGCGGAATAGAGGCCAGTAACCAGAATCTACTGCAAGACGTTGCTGTTCTGCACCAAAACGCAAATCGTAGCCGTGTTCAATACAATTACTATAAGCGATAATTAAGGATGCTCCTGGATAACTATTAGCTTCTAGTAAAGCTTTTACGGCTTGTGTAGGATTTGCTTGGATGGCTATTTGAGCAACATAAATATTTCCATACATCATAGCCAGAAGGCCAAGGTCTTTCTTTACACGTTCTTTTCCGGCAGCTGCGAATTTTGCTACAGCTCCTATAGGAGTTGATTTCGATTGTTGCCCACCCGTATTGGAGTAAACTTCCGTGTCTAAAACAAGAATATTAACGTTTCGTCCGCTCGCCAATACATGATCTAAGCCGCCAAAACCAATATCGTAAGCCCAACCATCACCGCCGATTGTCCAGACTGTTTTTTCAACCAAAAAGTCAGCTAATGGTAGCAGCAGTTTTGCTTTTTCAGAGGTTGAGGATAGCAGTTCATGCTTTAAAATAGCAATTTTTTCACGTTTATTAAGACGTTGCTGATCGTCTGTACTTGCTGTGAGCAAATCAGAAAAATCGTGTTGGAGTGATGGTTGTAATTCTTTTAAAAGCTCGCGAGCAGTTTGTGTTTTTTTATCAGCCGAGAGTCGTAAACCAAAACCAAATTCTGCATTATCTTCAAAAAGTGAATTTGCCCATGCAGGACCACGTCCATCATTGTTTTTAGTGTAAGGTGTGGTAGGTAAATTTCCTCCGTAAATGGAAGAGCAACCTGTGGCATTAGCAATGAGGAGGTGATCACCAAAAAGTTGTGTTAACATTTTAATGTATGATGTTTCTCCACATCCAGCACAGGCGCCTGAATATTCAAATAAAGGTTGGCGAAATTGTGAATTTTTAGCATCAATCTTATCTTGAAGCGTGTTAGGCCATGGTAAGGTTTCAAAAAACTCAAAATTTGTTTTTGCAACATCAAAGATGTCGCGCTTGAGCACCATATTAAGCCCTTTTTTAGACGTATCTTGTCTATTTTTTGCAGGACAAACTTCGGAACACAGCCCACAACCAGTACAATCTTCAGGTGAAACCTGAATAGTAAAGGCATGATTAGGATGTTCTTTAGAACGGAAATCAGCGGATTTAAAACCTTTAGGAGACGTCTCTAATTTTGATGTTTCGTAATGTTTGGCGCGAATAGCTGCATGTGGGCAAACCGTTGAACAACGATTACATTGAATACAAATGCTAAGATCCCACTCAGGAATAAACTGCGCCAAATCACGTTTTTCAAAACGTGTAGTGCCTGTTGGCCAAGTTCCATTGGTTGGCATAAAACTTACAGGTAAACAATCCCCTTTTTGTTCTAATAATGCACAGGTTACTTTTTGAATAAACTCGGAAGCACCTGATAATGTTAATGGAACACGTTTACGTGAACTTAACGATAATTTATTAGGTTCGATTTTATGTAAATGTTCTAGGGTTGCATCTACCGCATCGCAATTGCTCTTTACAACCGCATCACCTTTCTTACCATAGGTTTTTTTAATGGCATTTTTAATGCATGTAATCGCTTCTTCTTTGGGCAAAATTCCAGAAATAGCAAAGAAGCACGTTTGCATAATCGTATTAATTCGTCCCCCCATTCCTGTTTTACGAGCGACGTCGTAAGCATCGATAGCGTAGAACTGAATATGTTTTTCCAAAATCGTTTGCTGAACCTCTTGTGGAAGTTTACTCCAAACATCTTCTTTAGAGAAGGGTGCATTTAGCAAAAATATACCGTTATTTTCTAAAGAGCAGAGGACATCATAATGATCTACAAATTGGAACTGATGACAAGCAACGAAATTTGCAGACTGAATCAAGTAAGGCATTTTTATTGGATTAGGTCCAAAACGAAGATGCGAAACCGTCATAGCGCCTGACTTTTTTGAATCGTAAACGAAATATGCTTGGACAAACTTGTCAGTTTCTGAACCGATAATTTTAATTGTATTTTTGTTTGCCCCAACCGTTCCATCAGAACCTAGACCGTAAAAAATAGCTCGGAAACCATCATTTGTTTCTAGGTTTAAAGATGTTTTTACAGGAACAGATAAGTGTGTTAAGTCATCTTCAATACCAATCGTGAATGAATGTTTTAATGTGTTGTTTTTAGCTGCGGTATAAATAGCTTGAACCATGCTAGGTGTGAATTCCTTTGAACCCAACCCGTAACGTCCACCGATCGTTTGAGGTAGCGTGGTTCGTAAACCTTTTGCAACAGCCATTTGCAAAGCAGCTTGAACGTCTTGGCATAAAGGTTCTGCTACAGCTCCTGGTTCTTTAGTTCGATCCAAAACAATAACTTTTTGTGTGGAAATGGGTAATGCCTTTAAGAAAAATTCTATGGAGAATGGACGATATAGGTGAACATTGATCATGCCAACTTTTTCTCCTTTAGACATTAAATATTGTACCGTTTGTTGAATTGTTTCTGATCCTGAACCCATAGCAATAAACACGCATGTAGCTTGAGGATCTCCGTAATAATCAAATAAATGGTAACTTCTTCCTGTCAATTTTTCTAATAAACGCATCTTTTCTTCAAGAATAACAGGTAGATGCTGGTAAAAGAGATTGCTGCGTTCGCGGCCCTGAAAATATACATCTGCATTTTGCGCTGTACCACGAATAACAGGGTTGTCAGGAGTTAATCCGCGTTGGCGAAATTCCAATAATGCAGATTCATCTACTAATGCTTTGAGTGAAGTTTCATCCAGAGGCGTGTAGGTGTTAATTTCGTGCGATGTCCTGAATCCATCGAAAAAGTGAATAAATGGAACGCTTGCTTTTAAAGAAGTTGCATGCGCAATGGCCGCTAAATCGTGTGCAGCTTGGACAGAGTGAGAACATAACAAGGCCATTCCTGTTTGTCGAGTAGCCATGATGTCCGAATGATCACCGAAAATAGATAAACCGTGAGTAGCTAATGCGCGAGCGGTCACATGCATGCAAAAAGGTGTTAATTCGCCTGCAATTTTATAAAGATTTGGAATCATCAATAATAATCCCTGTGAAGCAGTAAATGTTGTGGTCAATACGCCACCTTGCAAAGCTCCGTGTACGGTTCCTGCGGCTCCAGCTTCGGATTCCATTTCAACAACTTCAGGAACAATGCCCCATAAATTTTTCTTTCCTTCGGTAGCCCATTGATCGCACCATTCTGCCATAGGCGAAGAAGGGGTGATAGGGTAAATAGCAACCATTTCACTGAATTTATAGGCGACTGATGCAGCCGCTTCGTTAGCATCTTTAATAGCTCTCTGAGTTGAATACGTCATTTTTTTACAAAAATTTAATTCTAAATTTATCACATCTTTTTTTATAGAAAAATCAACTCTAAAATTTAAAACGTCAAAGGAATAAAGATTTATTTTAGATGATAGAAATCTTTTTGGTGTAAATTTTGTGTATTTATGATTTTATGTATAGCATTTGCTGCAGTTGTTCATCATCAAATTGAGGACAGTATTTTTGTACAGTTTGTATTAAAGGTTGATGAGTGGTTTGTGCTTCTTTAGAAATTTTTGCTACTAAGTCATATCCAATTTTGGGTGCTAGTACCGTTAGTATGCTGTAAGCATTTTCTACATGTTGTTTAATTGTTTCTAGGTTGGGTTGAAGGCCTTTTAGCAGGAGGTCTGTAAAGAGCTCTATCGTTTTAGATAAGGTCCGAATGCTTTCGATAAGTGCATAAATAAGCAGCATTGTGGTTGTGTTGAGTTGGAATTGACCACCTATAACAGCACAATTTCTAATCATGAGGCAATGACCTTGTGTGTAAATGCAAGCTTGCAGTAAAGTTTCACACACAACAGGATTAACTTTCCCGGGCATACAGGAAGAGCCTGCTTGAGTAGGAGGCAAGATGAGTTCATTGATGCCGCCTATAGGCCCCGATCCATACCAGCGAATATCGTTAGCTATTTTGATGAGAGACGTAGCTAATGTATCCAATAATCCTGAAAAATATACATAGTCATCGCGCGACGATTGTTGTTCGAAAGAATTATGGCTAGAAATGTAAGTATCCTTTAAAACATCGTTAAGAATTTCGATGGTGCATGAGCCAAATTTAGGATGTGAATTGGTACCATTCCCAACGGCAGTGCCACCTATAGGAAGTTCAGTAAAGCGCTGTAAACTAAGTTGTATATTTTCAATATTTTTTTCAATTTGCCGCTTATAGCCTGAAAAAATTTGCCCTAATGTCATAGGTACAGCATCCATTGTGTGGGTGCGTCCTAGGATTGTAATGTTTTTCCAAGCGATAGCTTTGCTGGTTAAAATGTCACAGCAATGTTTAAGTGCAGGTAATAACGAGTGTTTTGATAATTCTCGTAGTGTAATATTTAACGCAGTTGGGATGACATCGTTCGTAGATTGCCCTAAATTACAATCATTGTTTGCATGAACGTTTAAATTAGGAAATGTTTTATTCGCAAGGTTTTTGATAACCTCATTGACGTTCATATTGGTTGGTGTGCAGCCACCTGTTTGAAAAATTTCTACCGGGAAAGCCATGTCGTGCTTCCCTTCATAAATTTCCCAAGCAGCTTTTTTTATAACTGTGGCTTTGACCGGGGATAAAACGCCTAAAATTTCGTTGGAAGAAGCACAGGCGTATTTTACAAGCCCTAGGGTATGAATAAATTCATTCGGTACTTTGTGCGAACCTATCGAGGAACAACGCAAAGCACGTTCGGTAGCGATCCCATGTAGACAGCCGCTGGGAAGTGTTAGAGTCCCTAAAATATCTTCTTCTGTTCGAAAAGTTTCGTTCATTTTTACAAATTCTATGTTTATTCAATGATGTTTCAAGAAAAATATACATAGCTTTCTTTAAAGATGTTTTTCTATAATTATTAAACTTTACGCTTGCCAATGCCTTTGGATGTGTTTTTGATTAAAGACATATTTTTAAATATAAGACATGAGTGGAAACGAAAACAAAGAGAAGCTTTCGGTATTGAAGTTAACATGGCGCGATGTTGATCAGTTGAAAAATTTTACAACAGAAACTGGAAAAATTTTGCCGCGCAAGATTACTCGTTTGACGGCGATGGAGCAGCGTCATTTGACAAAAATTGTTAAGCAAGCTCGCAATTTCTTGTTGATGCCTTAAAAGGTGTTGTATGAGGGCGGTCATTGGTACATCGGTTTCAACCGCTATTAATTGGTTGAAAGCAGGTGAGCCTGTAGCTTTGCCCACAGAAACCGTTTACGGTTTAGCAGCGCCTTTAACATCCATAGAGACTATTAAAAAAATATATGAACTAAAAAAACGTCCAGCAGATAATCCTTTGATTGTTCATGTGTTGGATGGTTTGCAGCTTGAAAGTGTAGCTGAAGTTACACCGCGTGTACTTCGCTTAGTGGAACGTTTTTGGCCCGGTCCATTGACACTTGTTTTAAAGCGAAAACTGTGTGTGCCAGATGTTGTTACATCGTGTCAGGAGACAGTAGCGGTTAGAGCACCTCAATCTCCTTTATTTAGAGAAGTTATACGTTTGTTAGGAAGCCCTTTGGTAGCTCCTAGTGCAAATAAGTTTCAACATGTAAGCCCTACAACAGCGCAGCATGTTTTGAATGATATGGGCGATGTATTGAAATACATTTTGGATGGTGGTCCATGTACATTTGGTTTGGAGTCTACAATTTTGTCGCTCATAGATGAAGATTGTCCGAAATTATTGCGTTATGGTCCTATTGCTAAGGAAGTATTAGAAGATTTTTTAGGGCAAGCGATTGAGTCTATAGGACATACGGAGAATGGAAAACCTCATTTATCGCCAGGGTTGTATAAAAAACATTATAGTCCCAGGACGCCGCTTTATTGGGTATCTGATTTAGCAACGTATTGTCCTCCAGAACATTTGGTTTATACATTTGAAAATAAGGCAGCGCATGTGTTTTTATGTCCACCTAAGCGCTCGTTGAAAAAAAATGAGTTTGTGTTAAGTTTGCATGGGAATTTATCCGAAGTGGCAGCGAATTTATTTGCAATGTTGCAACAGTTGGATGAGCAAGATTTTGCATCCATTTGGATAGAAAAAGCGCCGACGGAAGGTATTGGTAATGCCATCAATGATCGTTTATCGAGAGCGGCACATTATAACTTCTGCTAAGTAAGCAGGTTTATCGTAGTTTGATAAAGGGCGACTTTTTAGCTTTAAAAGACGTTTTTTTAAAAAAGTTTTTTATGATGCTAAGATTATTAAAAAAAAGCTTGGCATTGCTACAAAAATCTATTTATTTTTCGAGTAAGTTTGTAGTGAGTAAAGCAAGATGTCCGAGGTTGTAAAATTAAAAGATACGTTAAATCTACCAAAAACAAAATTTCCAATGCAGGCGCAATTGGTTAAGCGAGAGCCTGAACGATTGAAATATTGGGAAGATTCACAACTTTATACGTTGATTCAAAAGAAAAATGCTGGTCATGAACGTTTTGTGTTGCATGATGGTCCGCCTTTTACCAATGGTGATGTGCATATTGGGACAGCTTTGAATAAAATTTTGAAAGATATCATCTTGCGTTATAAGAGCATGCAAGGATTTTCAACGCCTTATATTCCTGGATGGGATTGCCATGGATTGCCCATCGAACATAAGGTTTCAAAAGAACATCCGGAGTTATTAAATGATGTTGTGGCTTTGAGAAGCGTTTGTGATCAATTTTCGGAATCATTTATACAGCGGCAAGAAAAACAATTCCGTCGTTTGGGTATTGTTGCAGATTGGGAACATGCTTATAAAACAAAAGATCCCAAATATGAAGCTGATGTTTTACGGACATTTGCTAGATTTGTTGAGGCGGGTGTTGTTTATAGAAGCAAAAAACCTGTTTATTGGTCCATTCCTTGTAAAACAGCTTTAGCAGAAGCTGAAATTGAATATAAAGACCATGTAAGTACAACGGTTTGGGTTAAATTTTTTATAAAAGATCCTGCCGCATTGGGATTATCGCAACCAACGGCTGTGGTGATTTGGACGACGACCCCTTGGACATTACCTGCCAATCGAGCAATTGCTTTATCGCCTTCTTTGGAATACGTGGAGATTAAAACGGCTCAGGAAGCTTACTTAGTGGCTAAAGGTCTTGCTGATAATTTTGTAAAAGATTGTAAAATAGAAGCGTTTTCACAAGGCAAAGTCTTTTTAGGAAGCGATCTTGAGGGAGTTAAAACAAAACATCCGTTTATAAATATTGAGAGTCCTATAGTTTTGGCGGATTACGTTACGTTAGATGCAGGAACAGGATGTGTGCATACAGCACCTGGGCATGGAATTGATGACTATAATACAGGATTGCGTTACAAATTAGAGATTGCTTGTCCTGTGGATGATGATGGTGTATTTGTGGATGACGGTAATATGCCTAAAGAATTAGTGGGTAAAGCCGTGTGGATGTCTAAAGGGGATTCGCCAGCGAATGATGCAGTTATTGAGCTTTTAAAGCAAAAAAATGCATTGTTAAATGTAGCGCCTTATTCACATTCGTATCCTCATTGTTGGCGATCAAAGTCGCCCGTTATTTCAAGAGCTTTACCGCAGTGGTTTATTCACTTAGAAGTTTTAAAGTCCAAGGCAAAATTTGCAATCGATCACGTAAAATGGATGCCTGAGTGGGGTAAAAATCGTATTTTGGGTTCCGTTGAATCGAGGCCAGATTGGTGCATCAGTCGTCAACGTACGTGGGGAATTCCTATGCCTGTTTTTTTTGATGGGAAGGGAAATGCGCTTTTAGATGAAAACGTTATTCGTGCTTTAGCCGATAGAATTGCTGAGTACGGAACACAGTGGTGGTTTGAAAATAACGAAGAAGTTTTATTGAAAGGAATTTGTTTACCTAAAAATTGGGCTAATAAAAAGCTTTATAAGAGCAAAGATACGTTGGATGTATGGATTGATTCGGGATGCAGTCATGTTTCTGTATTGGAATCAAGGGATTGGGAGCCTGCAGACTTGTATTTGGAGGGGAGCGATCAACATCGAGGTTGGTTTCAGTCTTCATTATTTACAGCATTGGTGGATAAGGATTATGCGCCTTATAAGTCGGTTCTTACGCATGGTTTTTTTGTGGATGAAAATCGTCGTAAAATTTCTAAAAGTGATGGAAGTCCGCAAACGGCAGATGCTTATACCTCAAAATATGGAGCTGACATTTTGAGGTTATGGGTGGCTTCTGAGGACTATCGTAATGATATCCCTGTTTCAGAGAATATTTTACAGCATGTAATTGCAACGTATCGAACTTTGCGCAATACACTTCGTTTTCAGTTAGGAAATTTATTTGATTTTTGCGAAAAAGAAGAGCGTGTAGATTATAAAGATTTATTAGCCATTGATCGTTGGGTATTGCACGAAACAAATCGGCTGATTAAAGAGGTGACGCAAGCGTATGAAAATTATGATTTCCATAAGGTTTATCAAAGCATTAATGGATTTTGTACTTTAACGTTATCCGCACGTTATCATGATATTTTGAAAGATCGATTGTACACATTGCGTGCGGATGGTCTAGAGCGGCGTTCTGCGCAAACTGTATTGTTTGATGTTTGTAGTGTATTGCTAAAGTTATTGGCACCTATTTTGACATTTACCGCAGATGAAGCTTGGGAGTGTATGCATGTCAATTCAGATTTAGGTTATACAAAATTTATTCATTTAGAGGATTTTCCTAAATGTGTAGAGCAATGGGAAGATGTTGATTTATCGAAAGATTTTGAAAAATTGTTTAAAATTCGAGAACAAGTGCAGTTGCAACTTGAATTAGCACGACAAGAAAAAATCATAGGACAATCTCTGGATGCCAAGGTTTTAGTTTCTGTTGGAGTTCAAAACGAGTATTATGATGTTTTGAAGAAATACATTAATGAGCTTACTGAATATTTTATTGTATCGGCGGTTCATTTGTCAGAGGATGATGGAGCGGATATGCGTGTAAAGGTAGAACATGCGGATGGTGTTCGTTGCCCTCGAACATGGCGTTGGGTGGATAAATTGGTCTATGTTGAAGGTTTCGGTGAAGTTTCGGAACGTTGTGCAGAAGTCTTGCAATTTTGGTCGCCAACCTTATAATTAAAAATCATCTAAAAAATAAATGAAAGCAGATGTTAGAAATATTTTAAAAGAAGCCTGTCAACGCAGTCGTCGTAATAAAGGGCTTAATACACGTGAAGAACATTTCGACATGAGTGATGTTGATCGTGTGCTTGAAGAGCGTAAAAAAATGGCTGTGGATTTTGAAGCAAAACAACCTAGTGCTGTAGCCATTGCGACGCCTTCCAATGAAATTAAAGAAAAACGTATCTTTAAAGCTGCTTCATTAAGCGATATTTTTGGATTTAATCCACAAAATAAAGAGCAAGAAAATGAAGTGAATGATTCTAAAAATGTGCCAAGTCAATGGAAGGTGTATTATGATAAGTTAATTCAACTTAAAAAGCGGCTGCAAAAAATGGAAGAGGAGGTTTCAGAGGAGGAGGATTCTTTGTTGGATTTAGTTTCGAACCCTAAAGAAACCCTTAAAGAAATTGATGCTGCTTTGAAGCGTATTTTTGATGGGACTTATGGTATATGTGAAGCAACAGGGAAACCTATAGCTCAACAACGTTTAGAATCAATCCCTTATACACGTTATTCATTGGAAGGACAGTCACAATTGGAAGAAGCTAAACGAATGCGTTTATTAGCCCAGATGGCAAATACACAGCGCATTTCAGACAGCGAAGATAATGATATTGGGCAGCAGCGGCCGTTTTATGAGACGGATGATGATCAAGATTTAGGTTCGGAATTGGAGGAATGAGATTTAAGCCTTATTGTATTTATGTGTGCATGTCAACCATAGTGCTGTTTGTAGATCAAATGGCGAAATTGTTTGCTTTGTCATTAGATTCATTACCTGTTGTTTTAATTCCAGGTTTTTTTTCCATCAATTTGGTTTTTAATACCGGAAGTATATTTGGTCTAGGAGCATCTTATGCAAATGTTTTAGGCTATTTAGGGGTTTTGGCGATAATTTTTCTGCCTTTTTTAGTTAAAAAACTTAAATTTCGTAATGATATTGCGATTGTTTTAGGTTGTTTAGCAGGTGGAATTGCTGGAAATACGTGGGATCGTTTTTTACGAGAGCACGTTGTTGATTTTTTAGATTTTTATGTGAGCCATTGGCATTGGCCCTGTTTTAATGTGGCTGATATTGCGATTGCAGGGTCTTGTTTTTATTTAATTTTTTTTATTCATGATTAAATGAAATTTGCTAAAACATGGTAATTCCATGTTTTAGCAGTCGTTTAATAGTAACTGTTTATCATACAATATTAGCTGCAAATGATAGGTGTGTGTTGAATACTTCATTGAGCATAGCAGCAGCTTTTTCTTCGCATTCAAGCATATTTTGAATAAAAGTTTGCAGTGTGCTTGATAACATATCTATAAAAGATTTTAATTGTGCGATTTCGCTATCAAGTTGTTCTAATTCTATTTTTGATGCAGCTAATCGTTTACTAATTTTTGCTAGGTTTATATTAAATGCTCCTTCTGTAGTTTGTAAACCACCTTGCACTGCTGTAGTAGCTGCTTGAGTAATTTTACCGATTGTTTTTATTGTTCTTACAATGCTTTTAGATATATTCATTGCAATTTCAGGTGCGCTTGAAAATATTTTTGCAATAGAAGCTCCTCCTGAGCAAATAGCACCAGCGATACCTAAAACAGCACCGGCGATACCCAATCCCATATTTATTTTGTTTAATGTGGCTTTAAGTTTAGGACTATCTGTATAAGCTGTTGCAATGGAGAATCCAGAACTTGCGCATGTACATATGGCTCCAGCAAAAGCAAGTCCGCAACTAGCACAAGCAGCTATCATTAAAGGTGTAGATCCACCAGCTGTAAGAACGGTTAAAGTTGACGTTACAGCGACACCAATAATTGCGGCTACAGCGCTTCCAATGGCTTTAAAGATACCTAAAATTTTTGATCTAGATTGAGCTTTTGCAGATTTAATTTGTTCTGCAACTTGTTTTTCAGTTTCTTGTAGAAATTTTTTGGAAACTGCGTCCCTATCTTTAATTTTTGCACTTAATATCTGTTTTATTGTATCAGTAAGTTTTGATTTGGAGTCTTGTGTTATTAATAAACAAAAAAGACTTAAAACTTCAGGTGACATTTTGAGCATATTAATAGTCTTTTGACCTAAAATATTTGCTTGAGATCTCGTTGTTTTAGATTTGAAATTTGTTTTGTTAGACTTAGAAGTTTTTATGAAATTGTGTTTAATTAACTTTTCAAAACATTTTGTTACAAATTCAGGGTAAGTAAGGTGAGCGCCTGATTTATTAAAGAAACGTGTAATATTTGAATTTCTATTGATGATATCGTTTAACTTATCTAAAGCATCACATAATCTATATGTAGGTCTTAAAAGTGTATTTTCATTGAATAATTTTTTAGTGTACTTTGCACAACTTATATTTTCATTAATCTCTGCATAATTATCAAGAATCACGCTATTGAAACCAAGATGGACTTGTTTTTTTGCATTTGTTTTTGCTGTTTCAGCTGAAAAATTTTCAGTTGTTGCATTATTTATAGCGTTATTTCCTGCTTGTGGATTTAAATCAACTCCCATGATAATCTCTCCTTCTTATTTTTTCAATGACTTGAGCAATTTGTTAGCCTTATCAAGGCAGATGTTAGCATCTTTGTTTTCTTGTGCATAAGTTGGATCTTTCGCCATGATAATAATGGCTTCACAACATTGCATGCTGGGTTCTTTTTGGCCTAATTTTAAGAAACATTCGGCTAAATCCAAATAATAAGAAATTTTTAAAGCTCTGAGTTGAATTAATATAAAATACGATATGATGGCTTCGTCATATTTTTTTAGCAACTTTTGAGTTAATCCTAAACCTTCCCAGTATTTTACTTTGCTAGGATCATAAGAGCAAATTAATGTAAAGGTTTTGTAAGCGTCTTCCAATTTACCTCGAACATAAGATTCGTAAGCGATGGTGTACAGAACCTCCATATGTTCATCAGATATATTAAGTGCATCTTTAAGTCGTATTTTGCCTTGAGATAATTGATCTCCTAAAGTTAGACTTAGGTTGATATCTTCTTCAGTGATATGATTAGCATCAGCACCTAAGGTTTTTTTCAATTCTGTTTGTATTATTTTAGTGAGTGATATTGACATAAGTTATTTTGTTTTATTTATTATATTGTTATAAATAGTATAAGCTTTATTTCTGAAGTTTGTGCTAGTTTGATCAAACGTGTTTATCTTTTGTCGCAGTGATGAAATAGATTTTTCTACATATTCAAGTTGCGATTTTTCATTTTCAATGCACGTATCAAAGCAGCTTTTCCATGCATTTATAAAATTTGTCCAAGATGCTTTTTCCTCTTCTTTGCTAGGTACTTTCTCCCATGTTAGGTTATTAGCAAAATTACCTGTTATCTTTGATACATCAACTTTGCTAGTTTCTAGCTCTTTGGGAAGTTGTTTAATCGAAGAATTTTCATCTGTAAAGTGTAAAAATAAAACATTGTAATTCTCACAAGTTAATTTTAAACCATTGTTTTCTGATACTACTTCTTTATAAATATTTGTACCCGTAATAGAATCTGAAAAACTATTATTTCCTTTATCTGAAAAAATCTTATCTAGCTTTTTATTACAATTATTACATTGAGATATAAATTCATTTATTCCATCGTTTGTAGCTTTTACAAGAATGTAGCTATTGTCTTGTGTTAAGTGGTAAGTTGTATCCTTAATTTCCTTAGTATATTCCTTTGAAGGTGAATCGCTTGAGTATTGTAGTACAATGTAAGGATCTGTAAGTTCCTTTCCATATTTATCTTTTAGATAATTGCCGTTTTTGTCTTTTAAATACATCAAAGTACGCGTTGTATTAGCGGCTACATATCGTAAGATGTAGTAAGCAGGAACAGGTATTGGATTTTTACCATTGGATTGGGTTTTTTGCATTTCCTCAAGGCCACGATTAACGAGATTAAGGTAAAATTTTAATGCTTTGATACGATAGGAAAGTAGTGTAATTTGTTGTCTGATTGCAGAGGATTTTATTTCCATAAATGATGCAAAGGCATCAATAGGGCCATTTCGGTTTATGATATATCCTATGTAGAATAATTCTAGGTTCCCAATTTCATTGGTATCTTCTGTGGCACTAGTGGAATCATTAGGTTTTATGCAGGGATATCCAAAGACATCATCGCTAGGGAAGATGTAAGGTTCTGTGTTATGTTTGTAATAGAGAACAATGTATTCTAATTTTT
Organism: uncultured Opitutales bacterium; assembly: GCA_934691225.1. GTDB lineage: Bacteria > Verrucomicrobiota > Verrucomicrobiia > Opitutales > UBA9783 > UBA1183. The sequence continues at coordinate 111,826 of CAKUSQ010000001.1, read as the reverse complement.
CTAAAAGGGTTAATTCATCAAATAATTTAATGTTTGATAATTCAGAACTTTTCCCTTCTTTTGGATTTTCTTCTGTGTGGTATTTTACCTCAAGTCGTGCAAGTGAATCGTATTTATTGGTAGCCATGCCATCAGTGGATACATAAGCATATATCGTCTTTCGTTCACGGAATAGTTTTTCCGTTTTTAAATTTCGTAAGTCATCCAGTGATTTAATATTATTAAGTTTTGACAATTCTTCAGAATTTAAATCTTTATAAGCAGATTCGCTTACTTCATAAGATTCTGGTGTTGTTTCGTCAAAAAATTTGTTAAAATCAAGGTTTGAAATATCTGTGGGAATGTCGTACGAGAGGGTTTCTGTATAATTTGTAATTTGTTTAACCACCGCATATTCACTGAATTTTTTTATAATATCTTGCGCTGATTTATCGAGAATATCTAATGTGGTTATCAATGAATGAGATTTATTGTTAAAGTTTTGTTCAGTGCTTGCTGTTAAATTTTCTAATTGCTTTATAGTATTTTGTGCATTAATAAGCGTAGCGTTGAGTGAATTTAGGTTGTTTATAATTTGTCTTAGGTAATATTGATAGGATCTTTTGCCTTCTTTGCAGTTGACTGATAATTCGTTTTCATCAAAAATCTCTTCTAGAGGAAGTCCATCATTAAGGTTAAAGTTGTAGTTACGATTTCCTAAAATTTTGTTAAATTGGGCTAGTAATTTGTTGCATATGTTGTAATACAATCCACCTTTAGACAATTTATCGGTTGGATAAAAAAGTTTTTTATATGCGTCACATATATCTTTAATGGATGTTGAAGTTGTAAAGTCGACCTTAGAGTTTGCAATGTTGTCTGATCCTATGCTTGGAATAGGGTAATCGTATAGAGTTCCAGATGAAATAGTGATTGTTGCAGACATGCCTTCAATGAAAGCAGTTTTAGTACCAATAAAAGTATAAAAACGTTTTGACAGAAAATAAATTATACTTTTTTATAAATAGATAAGTGTAAAAATCAGTAAATAATGGTACCGCCTACAAAAACAAAACCATCAAAATTTCCTTATAAGAAGCAAGTTTCAAATTTGCCGCGAAAAAATAAGCAAATACGTGCACGTGAAGTTCGTGTTATTGATGCTAATAGTAAGCAAGTTGGGATATTGCCGTTAAATCAGGCTTTGCAGTTGGCGCAGGATGCCGGACTAGATTTGGTTGAGATTTCACCTAAAGCACAACCTCCCGTATGTAAAATTTTGGATTTTGGTAAGTACATGTATGAGGAAGGGAAAAAGTCGAAGTCTCAAAAAACAACCGCTGCTAAGTTGAAGGAAATTAAGTTGGGTGCTTCTATAGAAAAAAATGACTACTTGACAAAGTTGAGGCAAGCAGAAGGTTTTTTGTTTAAAGGAAATAAAGTAAAACTCTACATTAATTTGAAGGGGCGGCAAATGTCCACACCACAATTGGGTGTTGAAGTTGTCCAAAGAATGGTAGATGATTTGAAAAATGTGGGTATGCCGGATGCAAAAATTACGCTAAGTGGACGGAATATTTTTGTTTTGCTTACGCCATTGGCTGCTGCTAAGCGTGTCCTTATTTGGGGTAAGAAAGAGGATGAATTAGATGATGATGTTGAGGCGTAAATGCATTATTAGTTTTATCATTTGTTGGTGGATTAATTTTGCATGGGGTGTGCCAGGTAAGTGTGATTTAAAAAATGTCGCAGCATCGTATAATTTGAAGTTAACATCTTGGTGGAATAAGGTTCAATTAAACAATAAAAAGCATTCTATTTCGTTTACAGTAGGCTCTAAAGAAGCTGTAATTGATGGAACAAAAGTCTATTTGACATATCCGTTAGAATCGAAAGTTGTTGGAAGTCATGGGTTGAGGCTTATTTATAAAAAACCATTGTCTTTAAAAAAATGTTATTATATCAGTCATGTGGATGTAACAAAAATAATAAAGCCGCTATTATCTCCTATAAATATTGCGAAAAAAACTCCAAAAATTATTGTTATAGATGCTGGACATGGTGGAAAAGCTGAAGGTGCTATCAATAAAGCATTGAAATTGAAAGAGAAAGATTTGACGTTGAAAACAGCTAAGAAATTAGCAACTAAATTTAGATTGGCGGGTTATACAGTTTACCTTACAAGAGAGAACGATGTAGACCTTTCTTTGGAAGACCGTGGAACATTTGCTAATAGTAAAAAGGCTGATATTTTTATCTCCATTCATTACAATTCCGTAGATCCTAACAATGTGAATGTCAAAAATATAGGTGGTATAGAGATATTTGCATATACGTTTCATATGCATCCTTCAACGGAACGTAATACGTTGAATGATTCAGATCGTGTGTATGCTCAAGTAAATAAGTATGATGATGTTAGCACATACTTGGCATGGAACATACAAACTAAATTGTGGAAAATTTTAAAATTGAAAGATCGTGGGATTAAAAGAGGACGCATGCGCGTTTTAAAGGACTTGAAGTGTCCAGGTGTTTTGGTTGAATGTGGTTTTTTGAGTAACCCTAATGAAGCAGCTTTGCTAAATTCTGAAAGTTATCAGAATAAGCTTGTTCAGGCTATTTTTAATGGCGTCAAGGCTTACAGTAAAAATTAAATAAAAAGACCCACTTATGAGTGGGCTTTTTTATCCTTATTCTTTTTTAATTGGGCTGTTCGATTTTTACCGGGTTGATATACGCGCGAAGGTTTGTTTTCTTTTATCAAGTTTTTATTTATGGTTGTTTTAGATTCGTTTGCTTTTTTTATCATGAGCAAATTATCCAATTTATTCTGTAAAACTTGGATTTCTTCGTACATCTTTTTCTCATCATCGGTTGAAGGTAATTCACCCGGTAAATCTTTCTGTGAAATGCCCATTTCGAACATGCGTTTATCCGATATGTTTTTAGCACCTATTTGATTAGGATAAATAATTGAGCCATCATAAGCGATTTGTGTTGCTGATAAAAATATCAGTAAATTCTTGATGGTATCACTTTTGTTTTTATTTGTGAATAAATTTCCTAATAATGGGATATCGCCGAACAGAGGAGTTTTGGTTATATTATCGCTTTTTGTTTGAGATATGAGTCCTCCAATGGCAATGGTGTAACCGCTTTTTATAGTTACTGTACTGCTAGTTTTTTTCTGATTAATGATAGGATAGTTAACGCTTGTACCTGTTCCTGTTGAGAAATTGACACTATCGCTTTGATCTGATAAAGATGGATCAAGTTGCAAGGTAATGTATTCTGATTGTACTTTAGGTGTAACTTTAAGTTCAATACCTATAGGTTTTTCCTCAAATCCGCTAATTTCATACTGCCCTCTGTCGGAGTTGTAGGAGTAATTAGGAATAGGATAATTTTGAATAACACTCATGGTTGCTGGAACATTATTCATCGTGATGATGGTAGGATTGGATAATGTTTTACCAATGTTATCCGTTTTAGAAAAATTAAAGGTAGACGTTAACGTTTTTACAAATAGATTATTTTTGTTAAAGGCTTTAGCTTTAGATAATTTGTATTTTACTTGTCCGTGTGTATCATCGCTTGAACTGCTTGATCCAGTTTGGGTATCCTCACTATCGCCAGATTCATCTAAGTAAGCAGCTAGACTACTAGGCCATACAATCCCACGATTATCAGAACTTGTGTTATTGGCTTCGACAAATTTTGCTTCGATCATAACTTGAGTTTCAGGTTTGTCGAGCTTGTCTATAATAGCTTCAATGTTATTTTGATTTTTATTATGACCCGTCCATATTAAAATGTTAGTGCGGGCATTAAAGGTTAGTTTTTCTTTATTTTCCTTATCAATAAAATCTTTGAGTTCTTCAGCAACGGTTTTAGCATCCGCATATTTTAACAGAAACGTTTTTGTTTGCAAAGGTTCCTGTTTTATCATTTCATCAGAGCCTATTTGGATAATACCGTCATTGTCTTGATAAGAACATCCAAGAGGAGTCAAAACGGAGGTTAATAATGCCTGCCAAGTTACATTTTTTAAGCGTAAAGTTACGTTACCGGATAGGGACGTTGGAATGATAATATTCAAATCGTACAATTCAGAAATATATCGAAGTACGCTTTTGATATCTTCATTTATAAAGTCGACAGAAACTTGATCTGAATGGGAAATCTGTGGGACTTTCTTATCATCATTGAATGTAACAACGATATTGTTTGGATGTTCTTTTTCTTCCAGAGAGCTTTGATTGCTTACGGATTTTTGAAGTTCTTCAAAGGTAGGTAAACTCAAATCAGGGTTAATTCCAAACATCATTGTATGGATAGAGGCGATAGTATAAGCGATAGGGAATAAAGATTTCATAGTTAAATTAATAGTTGAATGAGAGCGAGTAATGGTTTAATGATAGTGTAAATTGATTTTTTAAAATTTCTTGAACATTGATTTTAAAATTTTTTCCATCATAAGTGGCATTGATGTAGTCACCAACTTTTAAAGTTCTTGATCCACGAATGCACAATAGGTATTTACCGTTGATGAGTGCACGACCATTTGGTTTTAAAGCGAGACCTACTTCTTTGAGGATAATCAATTCATTAACATTGTTATCAGAACTGGCCGTTTGGTTTATCGGAAGCTCTTCAATCGGTGTTTCAATATTGCCTTCTTGATCATAAATGAATAAATTATGAGGGTCAAAGTTGGTTTCTGCTTTTGCATTTGTAAAACTTTTACAGGTCGTTAGAATTTTCTGTCGTTCCTGTTGCGTGGTGATAGGAATAGTATTAGTTTTAGGTTTGTTTTGTGGCTTTGCGTGCAAAAAACAAACGGAAGTGAAAATCATTAAAAGTAGCCAATTACGCATTTTAAGCCTCCTTGATTTTTATTTTACCTAACATACTATAGGTTAAGTTAACGTTTAATAGAGGTTCTTCTGTAGATGATGCTTTTGTATCTATTTTTATATCCATTTGTTTTAAGGTAATAAAGTAAGGTAATTCATGCATGGATTTTAAGAAATTAAGCATGTCTTGAAAAGAGGACCTAAAGGTCATTAAGTAATCGACAATGACGTAATTACCGTTAAAATTTTGTAAATTCTGGTCTAGGGACAGCGATTGTTTTTGTGTCAAATTGTAAGAGTTTGATATAGAAACGTTAAGTTTAGATGTATTTTCTTTTAAAAATAGGTTAATTTTGGTTAGAAATTTGTATATAGATGTTTTTTTGCCAAAGTTTAAGCATTTATCTAAAATCTCTTCTTCGGTTTGCTTTAACGTATTTAAATCATTATTAATGGTATTTAATTGATTAATTTGTGTTTCTATGTGTTTTGCGTTGAGTTGAGTGGAATCGATCTGTGAAGAGACTTCAGCGTTAGAATTACCTAATGATATATTGAATATAAAAATTACAATATTTAGAATAGCTAAAACATATATAAGAACATTGTTTTTTAGAAAATTTCTAAACTGTTCAAAATTTATGGAGAGTAGGGGATTCATTGGATTGTAAGTTGAAATTTTACTTCGTTGTTGTTAAAAGGTGTTTGTGATTGATCAAATTGAAAAAAGCTTTTGCATTCTTCTTTGAGTGTTTTCAATGAAGAAAATTTCATGATGCTGGCGTTGTAATTGTCCAAGTAAGAAATATCATCGTTCAATGTGCCATACAGCTGAATTAACAATGGTATTTTTACGGGAATAATCGTTGGACTTTGTACAATAAGTGTGGAAAGTTTGGTGTTATTTGTTTTCAAAAGCATCATTTCTTTCAAAAAATATAAAGGATCAAATGATGTTTGATAATTATTGATAATTTCAGTTAATTTGTTCGAAAGAGTGACAAATTCACGGTTTGTTTCAATAGCTTTTTTATGTTTGAGGTTATTGGTGGAGATGAACTGTTGAAGTTCAACAAGTTTTTGTTTTTTGCTTCTTAATGAGAAAAAATTTATAATGCAACAAATACTTAATAAAAGTGTTAAAACCGTAAGTAAAATCATGGAAGATGATTTTATCGTATTGTACATGGAATTGGTTATGAGAGCATTATCTCTAAAATCAACATTCCATGGTTTTTGAGAATTCACTAGAAAGTTAAATTGTAGCATTGGTACTATTATTTTACAGTATTAAGTAGAGCACAGATTATGCCAAATAATGGTTTTTGTGGTATCGTTTCAACGTTTGGAAATGAAATATTTCTGCTTTTCATCCAAGTTGAATAATCAATTTCTAGGGTTTTTATTTCGAGTTGTTTTGAAATATTTTCTTCGATCCATTCCAGGCCTTGAGGAATATTAGTTACCAGTAAGTTTTCTATGGGCAAGCCGATTTGAACTTCGAAAAAGTCGATATAAGATTTAATATCTGCGATAGAACGTTGCAGTAAGCAGTCAATTTGTTCTTGTGTTTTTTGTTTTTCACCTACCAGGTATTTTATCGTTGTGATATCATCGGGAAGATTGCATTCACGGCGTCCTAAATTAAGTAAATTTTTGAATCCATGTGTTGGTGGATAAGCGGCTAAAATTTTATTATCACTAACAATATAGATGTAAGAACGTTGCATTGAAAATTCTAATACAAGCGTCGGTTTTTTTGATTTTATTAAATTGAGGTAATCTGATAAACCGCAAACCGTTAACAGGGATGAGAAAAAAAGTTTTGTTGGGAAAAATTTTTGCTTTGTTAATTCTTCTTGCATCAAACTTAGGTCTTTTTTTTCGGCTCCTAGAATGCATAAGTTTTCTGGTAAATTTTTTGTTTTAGCGGTAACTTCAATTCCTGTTTCCGCATCAATGACAGCTACTTTATTTTGATTGAGGTCAACATTAAAGCGTTCCTTAATGAAATTAGCTAAAACTTCGACACCTTGTTTTCGTAACCGAGCATCCATTTTGGTGCGATATAAAAATTGTGTGTTAGGTGAAGTAATATATATTAACTTTTTACTTCCTGAAATGTTTTTGAGGGTCGTAGGATCGAGATAAGAATTTTCTTTAAAGATATTATTCTGAAAATATTGGCTTTTTAGAACAGTTACAGCTTTATTTTTGATTTGAGCTGTTGCTGTTAATGAATAAAAAGGGGTATCGATGAGATATTGTTGTTTGCGTGCCAGCAAGTTTTCAAATTTTGATAAGAATGACATGAAAACATTTTAGTGATTTTTTTGTTGTAACGCAAGTGAATATTGTTAAACGAAATAAAATAAGAGCATATAAAAATTAACATCCAAAGATGATAAAATTTTTATGCTCAAACTTAAAAATAAATAAAGAGACTTTTTACTGTCTCTTTATGAAGTAAATTTTATGATTAATTATACACGCAATTTAACATAGCGAGCGTTGGTATCGCTTCCTATTTGGATAATTAATCCTTGTGTTTTTTCTGAAAGTACGGCTCCGGAAGATGGTAGTGTAATGGAATCTGCGCTGCTTTCCGATGTTGTATAATTGGTAATAGTGTCATCGTCATAAATACCTATTTTATCGTAATCTTCATCAGAAACTTGTTGAATAACACTTGTATATCCGGCGTTAGTTCCGGTTTCATTTCCATTTTTAGGAAGCCAAGCGATAATATCCAAAACGTTTACTTCATCAACACCATTTTCAAGCATATGTTGTTGAGCGGCTCCCCATATTTGCCTCAAATTGTTTCTGACCGAGGTTTCAAGGGCTTTCCATCGAGCTCTTTGAAAGGCTGGGACAGCTAATGAAGCTAGAATACCAATGATTGTTACAACAATCATAATTTCTACAAGAGTGAAACCACGTTGTCTTTTTGTTGTCTTCTTTTGTGTTAGCATGCATATATTGTATAAAATTAAAAACGATTTTTCAATATATTTTTTTAATGGGGTAAGTTTTTTTATTTTTTGAAAAATATATGTTTCTTTTTACAATTTTAGCGTTGCTACGTGTTATATAAATATATCATGCTATTAGCATGGCGTTTTTGAATCAATCCCTTGTGTATAATTCTTACGGTGTTCCTGAGGAAGTTTTGTCGTTAGCATCGCAAGAATTGCCATCTTTAACCTCTACGCAAGTGTTAATTAAGATGGTAGCGAGTCCCGTACATCCATCAGATTTTGGAAAAATCCAAGGGACTTATGGGCGTTTAAATGAATTGCCGGCAGTAGCAGGTCGAGAAGGGGTAGGGGAAATTTGTGAAATTGGTTCAGATGTTAAAAATGTGAAAGTGGGAATGCGTGTCAAAATGCCTGAAGATCAAGGGGTTTGGCAAAAGTATTGCATAGCTGAAGCGAACAATGTGTGGGTAATACCTCAAAATATACCAGTAGATCAGGCTGCACAAGCTTTTATAAATCCACCTACGGCTTTGAGGTTGTTGAACGATTTTGTACCTCTAAGAAGTGGCGATTGGATTATTCAAAACGCAGCCACTTCGTGCGTGGGCCGTTGTGTTATTCAAATAGCAAAGATTTATGGGTATAAGACGATCAATGTTGTTCGTGATTTAAGTCAAGCAGCAGCTTTAAAGCCTTTAGGGGCAGATTGTATTGTAACTTTAGAACAATTAAAAGATCTTCGTGATATCACAGGAGGATGTCTGCCTAAATTAGCACTTAATTCTATTGGCGGCGATTATGCATTGGGTCTTATAAAAGCGTTGGATGTTAATGGTGTTATGGTAACATTTGGAGGAATGGTAGGGGATAAAGTGAGATTCCCAACGCGTGAACTTATTTTTAAAAATATCCAGTTGCGTGGATTTTGGATGGATCGGTGGATGCGGATTCGTCCTGAAGGAGAGAAAAAATGTTGTCTTCAGCAGATTTTTGATCTTTTACAGCGAAAACAATTAGTGTTGCCGGTAGCTGCAACGTATGCTTTGGAGCAATGGAAGGAGGCTTTTGCTCATGCACGTCAGTCCGACAGAAATGGGAAAATTTTATTGGTATGAATGTTATACCACCGGAGGCCAATGGGCATAGAAAGCGTTTACGAGAACGATTTCAAAAAAGTGGGCTTCGTGGATTTTTGGAACATGAAATATTAGAATTACTGTTAACGTTTTGTATTCCAAGGCGAGATGTCAAAGCGTTAGCTAAAGCCTTACTGAAAAAGTTTGGGAGTATACGTGGGGTGTTTGATGCCTCTATCCATTCATTGAAGGAGGTGGATGGTATGGGTGAAGTTTCAGCCATTTGTATTTCACTTATAAAAGCGTTTGCGCTTCATTACTTGCAATTAAAAACATGTGAAACACCTGTATTTAATAATAACGAAGCGCTTGTAAAATTTTGGCAGACACGTTTAGGGGGTTTAAAACATGAGGTGTTTGAGGTTGCTTATTTAGATAATGCGTATCGTTTAATTGATGATGGGGTGGAAAGATTGGAAGAGGGAACCGTTAATAAAGCTGTTATTTATCCTCGTAAGGTATTTGCTTCAGCGCTTTTGCACGATGCAAGCAGTATCGTTATTGCACACAACCATCCTTCAGGCGATTCAAAACCTTCGCAAGCAGATTTTAAACTTACGCAGACACTGCAGTACGCAAGCGATCTGCTATCAATAAGGTTATTGGATCACATTATTATTGCCAAAGATAGTTTTTATTCGTTTCGGCAATCAGGTTTTTTAAATTAGTGAATTTATCCATGCGTTATAGAAACGCTTCGCTCAGCAAGTGTTTTGGTTGGAAAATCACCGTTAATATTAGTCATTTCATGAGGAGAAATAACAGGGTCACTTCCCAGTGAAATTTTATGTCCTCCAAATACGCTTTGAGAATTTTGAACATTTGATAAATTTTCAGAAAAATTTACACTACTGACATTTGCATTGAATCCTACAGACATGATTTTATTTAACCAAAAATTTACAAGTATGTCAAATTATATATCTTTAGTAGCTATTTAAATGTTATATTTCCGAGTTGCTGCATCCAATCCCTTTATCAAACAAAGGTAACATCTTACCATTGCGAAATAAAGAAACTTGTCCGGTGCTTGACGAGATGGTTAATGCGATGCAATCAACGGCTTTCGATATAGCGATGGCTGCGGCATGGCGTGTTCCAAGTCCTCCTGGAAGTGTTATTTGGTTATCTGTATGGATTAAACTACCTGCGCTTTCAACAACACCATTATTGTTAATAATAAATGCACCATCTAACAGTGAATATTCTTTGATCGTTTCATCGATAAATGGATTTAGTAAATTTCGATCTTCTTCACTATACCCATGAAATGGATTTAAGATAAGAGGATGAATATAAGGATCCAAGTGTTTTGCGTCACCTAAAACAAATAAACAACCTACACATTTGCCTTCACGACCTTCAACAGCTAATTCGGAAGCAATACTTAGTAGACGTTCAAATACTTCTGGTAAGACATTTTTAGGTAAAATATCTGTTTGTTGAGAAAAAACAGATTGAATTTCGCGATTAACATCAGCAATTACGATTGTATCTAGTCGATTGCTAGCTGGAACACCACCTATGCAGCAAATTTTTTCGTTATAATTGATACATTTGTGGATGAGCGCCAGTAAAATTGCACTTCGCAATTGTGAAAGTCGACCGGAAGAAAACAACTGCACGGGAAGCGTGAATGTAGATTCTGTTTTTGATACTTCGGAAGCTTGATGTGTAACAATGATAGTTTTTAGTTCATTGATGGTCGTAAATGATTCTGTAAAGGGTGTGTTAAACGTATCTTGAAACAAAAAAATAGAAGAACAATTTCCTGCTTTCGCAATTTTTACCGATTCTTTTAATATAAGCTTATTGAAGGTATTGTTGCGTTGGGTACGTTTAATAGGGAAGTGGTGGCAAGCTTGTATAACTTGTTTTTTGAAATTTTCTAAAGATAAAAGGCTAGCATCTTTTGGTAGTTGAATGGTTTGAATAATTTTAGCAAAAGATGACAAAATAGTTAAATAAGTATCTAGTTTTGAAGAAGCTAACAGTAAAATAATTAAACGTATCTGTTCGCTGGAATGAATCGAAGGATCTTTAAGCGGTGTCCGAATCCTTCCTAAAGCAAACAAGTAGGACTTACGCATATTAACTTTAAGGTGAGGAAGGGAAATTCCTTGCCCTAAGTAACTAGAAACAGTGCTTTCTTGTTCTAAAAGTTCATGAACTAAATTAGAGGATTTTTGACGTTTATTTAACGGGCAGCATTCCAAAAGTTCTTCGAGAGCTCCTTGAAATGTAGAACTTTTTATATCAATAATAAAACTATTCTCTATGTAATGTGTTAACATTTTTCAAGAATTTTTTGCCTTAGTTAAATAATCTGGGGTAAGCATATTTTTTAAATACATTGAAGCTTCATCGACATCATCGAAAAATTTAAATAAATTCAAATCTTCTTTATTAATAAGTCCCCAATCAATTAATAGCTGAAAATTAATAAGCGATTTCCAGAAGTCGCTTCCAAAAAGAATTATAGGAAATTTGCGTACTTTTTGAGTTTGCATCAGTGTTAAAATTTCAAAAATTTCATCTAATGTCCCGATGCCTCCTGGAAAAGCTATAAAAGCTCGTGTTTTGAAAAGCAGCCATAATTTACGCATGAAAAAATAATGAAAGTGCATGCTGGCTGATGGATCACAGTAGTCATTTAGATTTTGTTCATTCGGTAAACTTATGCTCATCCCTAATGAAATACCTCCTGCTTCCTTGGCACCTCGGTTTCCAGCTTCCATAATGCCAGGACCGCCTCCGGTAATTAAGTAAGGACGTAGATCCTCAGAAATCTTTAATGTCCACTGTGTGATTTTATAGGCAAGTTGGTGGGCTTTTTCGTAATAAGTAGCTGCCAAAGTTGCTTTAGGTGCTTGTAAAAATCGATTGTTAGGAGCTGCTTCTTTTAATTTTTCATTTGAAATAATGCGTGCAGAACCGAAAAAAACAATGGTATGTTGAATATTGAATTGAGATAAACGTTTTACAGGACCTATGTATTCACTTAAAATCCTTAGCGGTCGAGCATCTGTGCTTTCACAGAAGTTTAAATCATTGTAAAAAGTAGGTGTTACCATAATATTTAGCAGTTATTATAATGTTTTTTGTGTGTTTTTACAAGCATTAACTTTACCGAATTCTAAGTTAAAATATAGCAGTTAAAGAAAATGATTGACAATGTTGAAAAAATGGAATTTTCTAGAAAGTAAGTGGTGGTTGTAGCTCAATTGGTCAGAGCACTGGATTGTGGTTCCAGGGGTTGCCGGTTCGATCCCGGTCTACCACCCCAAAAGTGGGTTTTAATTTTGCTAATTAATATAGTTTTTCAAATTTAATACTATAAGAGTAGGTAATGGAATTTCTATTTAATATGCTAGTTTTAAGTTTTCTTTTATTTAAGCTAGAAATTTTGATATTAAAATAAAAACCTCGAAGAAAATTTTCTTCGAGGTAAGATATTAATGTAAACCGTAAACTGCTTGTGTATCGAGTTCTTCTTCAATGCGAAGTAAACGATTGTATTTGCAAATACGATCGGTGCGGCTTAAAGAGCCTGTTTTGATTTGGCCTGCATTGGTAGCAACAGCTAAATCAGCTAATGTTGTATCTTCAGTTTCACCAGAACGATGCGATATAATGCAAGCATAACCCGAGCGTTTTGCTAATTCGATCGTATCAAGCGTTTCTGTTAAAGTGCCGATCTGATTTAATTTGATTAGAATAGCATTACCAGCTTTTTCTGCAATGCCTTTACGTAAGAATTTTTCGTTAGTTACAAACAAATCGTCGCCTACAAGTTGTGTAGTTGCACCCATGGTTTGCGTTAGTTTTTTCCAACCTTCCCAATCATTTTCTGCACATCCATCTTCAATAGAAAAAATATGATAAGCTGATTGAAGTTTTTCATAAAAAGCAATCATTTCTTCGATTGTTTTTTGTGAATGGTCGGATTTTTTAAATATGTAACGTTGAACGTTCGCATCATAAAATTCAGATGAAGCAACATCAAGCGCTATTTTGATGTCTTTACCGAGGGTATATCCAGCTTTTTCAATGGCTTTGGCAATAAGTTCAAGTGCTTCTTCATTGTCTTTTAAATCAGGAGCGAAACCACCTTCATCGCCTACCGCAGTTGAACGACCTGTTGATTTAATGATGGATTTTAATGTATGAAATACTTCTGTGCCCATTCGCAAAGCTTCGTAAAAACAAGAAGCACCTACGGGAGCAATCATAAATTCTTGAATATCAACGGGTGCATCTGAATGTGCTCCTCCATTCATGATATTCATCATTGGTACAGGCATTACATGTGCGTTAGTTCCACCCAAATAACGATAAAAAGGTACATCTAAGAAATTAGCAGCAGCACGTGCAACGGCCAAGGACACACCTAGTATAGCATTAGCGCCTAAGCGAGACTTGTTTTCTGTTCCATCAAGGTCAATCATTAATTGATCAACTGCTCTTTGATCAAGCGCATCGATGCCTTCAAGTGCAGCTGCTAATTCAGTATTAACGTTGAACACAGCTTGTGTAACACCTTTGCCATTGTAGCGTTTACGGGTAGCTTCGTCTAAAGTTTCGACATGGCTATCGCGTAATTCTAGGGCTTCGTTGACACCTGTGCTAGCCCCTGAAGGAACAGCTGCGCGTCCTATAATTCCATTTTCGAGGGTAACATCCACTTCAACGGTTGGATTGCCTCGAGAATCCAGTATTTCTCTTCCAAAAACGTCTAAAATACGACTCATAACTTGAATATTAAAGTGATATTACCGAAATAACAAGACAGAAATTTTACATCGTTTGAGCAAATCTGCAGTTGTGCTACCAATTAAAAGGTGACGTATGGGACTATGACCGTATGCACCCATAACAAGTAGGTCAATATCGTTCATAGTTACATAATTAGCAATGCCATCACTGACTTCATCTTCCATGATAGATGTTTTTACATGATAACCAGCATTTTTTAAATTTTCAGCTACAAAATTTATAGATTGTTGCAGTTCGGGTGTGACAATTTCATCTTCACAAACATTGATGATATCTATTTCAATGTCTTTAAAAAATTGAATACGCAATAGAAATTGTAACGCGCGTCGAGCGCTTGGACTATCATCGTACGCAAGTGCAATTTTTTTAATAGGGGTGTATTTTCGACAGGCAACAAAGCAAGGACGTTGACTGGTTCGAACAATGCGTTCCATGGAAGAACCTAGGTGTTCGGTAGCAAAATTAGCATTTTCACCTCGTTTCCCTAAGATAACTAGATCAATACCTATTTCGCTATTTTCGTATTCTTGATATAAATCAATGAGGGAACCTGTTTTTTGACAAAAATTTACTTTGTCTGCTAAACCAGCTTCATTAACAAAATGTTCAATAGTAGATTTAATGACGCGCGTTTTTTCATTTTCAACTTGCTGTAATTGTGCATATAAATTTTGATAAGGCTGTACCCCTAAACTTCCTGTAAAATCAGCTAGCATTGAAAAGTCAAGTTGATGTGTATCAGAAACATAAAGAATATCGGCGGAAGCACCTGTTTTTTTAATGAACCATTCTGTGTATTTTAAACAGCTTTCTGTGTAAGGAAAAGAACCATCGGTGCAAACAAGCAATTTCTTCATGCTTTTAATTATGACATTAAGTGGCGTGTGAAGCAATAAAAATGTGAATTGTGGTTAATAATGTTTAAGAGATAAATAAGTAAAAATTTTTGATTTTGAATAAGCTTTAGGTTTAACTTGACTTTCAAAGCGAAATGAAATTTTTTGAAAGTAAATGGAATTTTCTTTAGAGAGTTATTTGCATGAAAAATTAACGTTAACGGCAAGCCAATTATCAATGTTTGGAAATGATTTTGATCCAGAAGTTCGACCTGCTGATGAGCGTTTTGGAGATTTTCAAGCCAATGGTGTTTTATCATATTTAGGCAGAAAAAAAGAGAATCCTCGTCCTGCAGCACAAGCATTGTTAGAGGCTTTTGAAAAGGTAGATAATTTATTCGATGTTACGTTGGCTGGGCCAGGTTTTTTAAATTTTAAATTGAAAGATCGCAGTGTTATTAACTGGTTACAGCAATTTCATACAAATGATGCTTATAAAGGGCATTACAGATCTATATTTTCAAATAAGAAGGTCGTTATTGATTATTCTTCGCCTAATACCGCTAAACGTATGCATGTAGGGCATTTACGTTCTATGGTCATTGGAGAAGCTTTACAGCGTTTTATTCGTTTTGGTGGCGGTGAAGTTATTCGTGATAACCATATTGGTGATTGGGGTACGCAGTTTGGTATTTTATTGATGCAGATAAAAGCGACGCATTACAATTTTGATGAGGAACCAGAGCTGGCGATTGAGTCGTTAGAACATTTGTATCAATCGGGAAGTGCTCGAACCAAAGAAGATCCAGCAGCTTTGGAGTTGGCGCGTCAGGAATTAGTAAAGTTGCAGCAGGGAGATCCCGTTAACATGGATCTCTGGAAAAAAATTAATACAATTTCTTACAAAAGTTTTGAGAATATTTATCAGCGTATGGGGGTTACCTTTGATGAAGTTTTGGGTGAATCATTCTATCGTGATAAGGTGGAACAAGTGTATGAAGCGTTACAGAAGCATCAATTAGCGATCCAGGATCAAGGTGCTTTGGTTGTTTTTCACCCAGAACATTCACGTTTTAATAAGCAGCCGTTTATTATTCGTAAGTCGGATGGTGCATCTAATTATGCTTCTACAGATTTAGCAACGGTGGTTTATCGTGTAAAACATTTTGGTGCTGATGCCATTGTGTATGTAACAGATAATCGTCAGCGTGATCATTTTGAACAATTATTTTTGACGCTTGAAAAGTGGTTTCAGGCGGAACATTGGAAATTGCCGGCGTTGTACCACGTGTATTTCGGAACTGTTCTAGATGCTAATGGCAAAGCCATAAAAACGCGTGAAGGTAAACCTATTCAGTTGCAAGCGTTGTTAGACGAAGCAGTACGAAGAGCTTACGATTTAATTTGTGAAAAAAGTCCAGATTTAACAGAAACAGAAAAACAACATGTAGCCGAAGTGGTAGGTGTGGGTTCTATTAAATATGCTGATTTATCGCAAGAACGAACAGGGAATTATCGGTTCGAATGGAATAAGATGATCAATTTTGATGGTAATACAGCGCCCTATTTACTGTATGCGATTGCTCGAATACACGCTATTTTACGAAAAGCTCCTCAAGATGCGCATGATTTAAATCCAAATGTTTTTGAAAATTTTCAGCATTTTTCAACAGAAACGGAAAGAGTTTTAGGGCATAAATTATTAGCTTTTCCAATGGCATTAAATTTGGCTTTGAAAGAACTGAAACCGCATTGGTTATGTCGTTATTTATTTGAATTAGCTGGTGTGTTTTCTAGTTTTTATAATGCTGATAAAGTGATGGTAGATGAAGTAGCTATTCGCAATATGCGTTTATTGCTTTGCAAAGCGACGTTATCTACTTTGGAAACGGGGCTAAATTTGTTAGGATTGGAAACTTTACAGAGAATGTAATTGTGGAAAGTTATTTTATCGCTGCATTTCTTATTTTTATTGTGACGTATCTGTTATTATATTTGTATCTGGAGAATCAGCAGGTACGATATTATGAAAAATTGAAAATGAAGCACGCTTTTTATTGTAAACAGTGTCATAAGTTGTACAGCGGTCAATCAGATATTTGTCCGTGTCCTGTGTGTGCAAAAGAAAATTCTTACATGAGGTTTTAATATGAATAAGTTGGGTGAGTGGGGTAAAAGTGTATTGTCTGAAGAAATTTCAAGTTTACAAAAATTATACGAACGATTTGATACAGAGACTTTTTCAAAGGTTGTAGAAGTTATTCTAAAACATCCAGGGAAAGTTATTTTTACAGGTATTGGAAAATCAGGGTACATCGCACAGAAGTTAAGTTCTACATTTAATAGCACAGGTACACGGTCTGTTTATTTACATCCTTCAGAAGCTATTCATGGGGATTTAGGTATTTATTCCTACGGAGATCCAACTATATTTTTGTCAAAAAGCGGAAGTACGCAAGAATTGCTGAACTTGTTGCCGGTAATACGGCAATTTGGTTCGCCAGTGATTGCTATGGTAGGAAATTTAGTTTCTCCTTTAGCGCAGTCTGCCGATTATGTGCTTGATGCTTCTGTTTCTAAGGAGGCTGATCCTTTAGGTTTTGTTCCAACGTCAAGTACCACATTAGCATTAGTTTTTGGCGATGCTTTGGCGTGTGCACTTATGCAGGCGCGTGATTTTAAGAAAGAGGATTTCTTAAAATTTCATCCAGGTGGACAATTAGGGAAAAATTTAGGAAAATGTGTGGGTGATTTTACCTGTTCTTTAAAAAATGTAGCGTGTGTAAGCCCGGAAGATACGTTGCGTTCTATTGTTATTGAAATGACATTAAAACCTTTAGGTGCTGCTTTTGTAATGGAAGGAGGGACATTTTTAGGCCTTATTACCGATGGTGATGTACGGCGTTCTTTACAGCAGTGTTCGTCCATTGAAAGTGTGGTTGCTAAGGATATAATGACGAAGGATCCTATTAAAGTTTATGCAAATTTAAATTTGGAAGAAGCTTTACAATTGATGGAAGATCGTCCACGTCCTCTGAATGTTTTACCGGTGTTTAATTCAGATAAAAGTTGTCGAGGACTATTTCGGTTGCACGATGCCTACTCGTCATTGCATCGTTGATCTTATGGTCATAGATGAAGTTTGTTTCAAGGTTTTTATAAAAGGAGCTTGCAAAAAAGTAAGTATTTGTAAAAATTAAGAGCGTGACTTTACCTAATGTTATCAGTATGTTACGCATTCCTATGATGTTTTTGATAGGCGTGTTTTTCTACAATTCATTCACAGGTGCGAAAATGTTGGCCTTTATTTTGTATGTTTTAGCAGGCATTACTGATTGGCTAGATGGCTATGTGGCTAGAAAATATAAGCAGGTTTCAGATTTTGGTAAATTGATAGATGCATTGAATGATAAAATCTTTACAATCAGTATGTTTGTTATATTAGCCGGTAAGGGTTTGATACCTATATGGGGTATTTTTTGCATTTTATTTATTATTTGTCGCGAGTTTTTTATTACAGGTTTAAGAATTTTAGTGGCCAAAACAGGTCAAGTTTTAGCTGCTGAAAAAATGGGTAAAGTGAAAACAGTTCTGCAAATCGTTGTTGTAGGTTCATTTTTTTTGATCGAAATGTTAAAGACAGATGGAAATGCGTGGTGTTCGCGCTCTTTTATATGTTTTTTGGTAGTTGTTAATTATGTAAATTTTGTCATTACAACGGTGTTAACAACCTATTCTGGTTATAATTACTTAAAAAAATATCGGCAATACTTATGATTTAATTGTTTGATATTTTTGATAAAATGTTGTATGGTATAGGTATGGATGTTTTTCAAAATTGGTTAAATCAGTTGGCTAGCGAATTAAAACTAAATGAGCCTTTGGTTTTAGATGAAAAAAATCAATGTTTCCTTCTGTTTGATGAAGCGATGTTAGTTCAGATTGAATATAAAGTAGAGGAGGGCGTTTGTCTATTCAAAGGAGTTTTAGGAAACATTAATGAACATAAAATTAAACAAATTTATCCTAAATTGTTAGAAGCAAATTTGCAATGGAAAGAAACAAACGGTTCTACATTGGGACTTCAACAGTACAGTGAAAAGGTTCTTTTAGTGCAAAATGTTCCTATGGAATCTTGCGATTATAATTTATTTAATCGATCTTTAGAGTTTTTTATTAATACGTTCGAATTTTGGTTAAAAAATTTGAAAGATTTGCAAGCAAAGCCTGAAAAAACAAGAGAAAAACCTGTAGGATTACTGGTTTGAGAAGATTTTTTGAATACATCCATTGTTATTATTAAAAATATTCCGACATTAATAAATATATGAGTAAGATTTCTAAAAATAAGCTTTTACAGGGTGTTTTTACAGCGTTAATTACGCCTTTTTATCAGGGTAAAGTTGATTATGATGCTTTGGAATGCTTAATAGAATATCAAATTTCTCGTGGTATACAGGGGTTTATTCTTTTAGGTACAACGGGGGAAAGTGCGACTTTAAGTGAAGACGAACGTAATGAGATTTTGGAGAGAGTTTTACAGCAAGTAAATCACAGAGTGAAGGTGTTGGTTGGAACGGGATCCAATTGCACGAAAAAAACATTGCAACTTACGCGACAGGCTGATGAGTTGGGTGCAGATGGTTTTTTAGTGGTTGTTCCTTATTACAATCGTCCAACGCAGGAAGGTTTGTATCTGCATTTTGAAGCGGTTGCAGAATCAACTTCAAAGCCGATCTGTCTGTATTCAGTTCCTTCAAGATGTGGTGTTGAACTTGCGATTGAAACGGTAGTAAAATTGCGAAAAAATTATAAAAACATTATAGGTATAAAGGAAGCTGGAGGTTCATGCAATCGTGTTGCCCAGTTGATTAAAGACAATGACGATAATTTTAATGTTTTAAGTGGTGATGATGCGTTGGCGTTACCATTTTTTGCATTGGGTGCATGCGGATTAGTCAGTGTGGCTTCCAATTGGATTGTAAAACCATTAGTAAAGATGTTTCGTTTAGCTTCATTGAATGATTTGGAAGGTGCTTCTAACATCAATCGTCGTTATTATCCATTGTTTCGTGCTTTAACTGTAGAAACTAATCCTGTACCTATTAAACACTTTTTGTATAAAGCTAAATTGATTCGTAGTGCAGAAGTTCGTTTACCTTTATGTCCTTTATCCGATAATAGCTTGACGCTTGTTAATAACGTGTTTGAATCGTTATATGGTGTTGAGTAACACGGATATAATTATTTCAGGTTGGAATGGTAAGATGGGTCAAACGTTGCGTCGTTTGGCTCATTTATTTTTTAGTGGTTCTTTGTACGATTTTAAATTACTAAAAGGTAAAACGATAGAAACATCGGTCGTTTGGCTCGATTTTTCACATGCAAGTGCTTTTGAAACCGTTATTAATGAGGTTCGTCAGCGACAATGTCCATTGGTGATGGGCACGACAGGCTTATCTCAGAATCAAATGGAACAATTAAAAGTATTAAGCACATGTGTACCGGTTGTATATGACACGAATTTTTCAGTAGGTATCCATATTTTAAGGAAATTGCTTCGTGCTTTGCCATCTATACATGGATTTGATGTAACTATTTTTGAGTCGCATCATGCAAGTAAAAAAGATTGTCCAAGCGGTACAGCTAAGACCTTACAGCAGGATATAAAGAAGACATGTGCATCCGATGTTGCTATACCTATTTTATCGCATCGTGGAGGTGGAATTCGTGGTGAGCATAGTGTTGTTTTGGCTGGTGAAAATGAAGTTTTAACATTAAAACATTCTGTATTAGACCGTTCTGTATTCGCAGAAGGTGCACTTTCAGCAGCTGTTTGGAGTTTAAAGCAGTCTTGTGGATTATTTAATATGGAAGATGTTTTATTATGATTGCTTTTTTAGAAGGAATTTTAGAAAGTAGTGGTTCAAATGATGTTATACTCAATGTAAATGGGGTAGGGTATGAAGTTTTTGTAAAAAATCCGCATGTTTATAAAGTTCAACAAACGTATCGATTTTATACGTACGCTGTTTATCGCGAAGATAGTCAGCAGTTGTACGGGTTTAAGGATATAGAACAGAGGAATTTTTTTAAACTTTTAGTTGAAAAAGTTAAAGGCGTAGGACCTAAATTGGCGCTTGAACTTTTAAGTTTTTTTAGCATGAATGATCTGTGTGCTATTATTTTTAACCAAAATGTTGAGCGTTTAGCAGAGTGTCCTGGGGTTGGTAAGAAAACAGCGCAACGTCTTATTTTAGAGCTTCAGGATTATCTTAAAAAAATTCCAACCACTGTAGTACATTCAACGTTTTCTGCGGCATGTCGAGATGCAATCGATGCCTTGGTGGTGTTGGGGTATGGTCGAAAGCAGGCTGAAAGTTTGCTGGATGATATAAAAATGGATATTCAGGCAGATGATTCTGTAGAAACTATTTTGAGAAAGATTTTTAAAAATAAGCGTGCGATGGAGTAGTTTGTTAATCATTGATAAAAGTTGAAAACAAGCTTGCCAAGGTTTAGAAATTTTTTTTATATATGATGATATGTTGAACTTTAGAAATTTTGTATTGTGTGATCAAGTACCTGTGGCTGGTAGTGGCGCTTCATCTCTTATGATGATGTTTTTTTTCTTTTTAGCTTTTTGGTTTTTATTAATTGCTCCGCAAAGGAAACGTCAAAAAGCCCAAGAAAAAATGCTGGCTGCATTGAAAGAGGGCGATGAAGTTATGTCAACAGCTGGGATCATGGGTTCTATTGTTCAGGTTAAAGGAGATCGCGTCATTATTAAAACAGGTGATTCAAAAGTGGAACTTCATAAAAGTTTTATTCAAGCTAAATTGTCCGATACAAAATCTAAGTAAGTTTAAAAATGAGTGCACGTGGGTATCGTTTTGTTGTTACAATTGTGCTTTTTGTCATAGGGCTTTTTTACTTGAGTCCTTTGGATGATATACCGTTTGATCGTTATTTAATTTCTCAAGTGAGGGAAAATAAAAATCAGTTTGATGTTTTGATAGATTATGCGCAATCTAAAGTTGATGCTAAAGAAGAACCTCATTTGATGTCCGCATTATTGAATCTTTGTCATGAGAGGCATTTGGATTTAAGTAAATATTTTACACAATTTAACATCGCCGATATTAAAAATATTGATAAAAAGAATCAAATTTTATTGCGCCATTTGTTAGCAAAATCGCACAGTGTTTTCAAGAAAGGTTTGGACTTAAAAGGCGGAGTTGCTTTTTCACTGGAAATTAATCAGCAGGTATTGGTTGGAAAATCTGACTTTGAACGAGAGCGATTGGTGCAAAAAGCTGTGGAAGTGATCTTGAGTCGTATTGATGCTTTAGGGGTGGCTGAACCTATTGTGCGTCCTCGAGGCTACGGAAATATAGAAGTTCAATTGCCGGGAGTTTCTTTAGAATCTAATCCGGATATTGTTTATGCTCTGAAAAAACCGGCCAAATTAGATTTTAAGCTGGTTAATGATAATATTAAAGAAGGTGATCCCATTCCTTTAGGGTACGAAAAATTGTTTATCACGCATGAAGATGAAGCAGGAAAAGAAGTGCAATACCCTATTGTTGTTAAAAAGATTCCTGAAATGACGGGTAAAGCCATAAAAGAAGCACATCCGATGGTGGATTCTTATGGAAAATACGAAATTAGTTTGCAAATGACGGGGGAAGGTACAGAGCGTTTTGCGACCATTACACGCCAAAATTTGCATAGACGTTTAGCAATTGTCCTTGATGGAAAGGTATGTTCTGCACCCGTAATTCAATCGGAAATCACAGGTGGGCAGGCGAGTATTTCAGGTCATTTTACTCAACGTGAAGCTATAGAATTATCTAATGTATTAAATAATCCGCTTGAATTTGAGTTGGATTTAGTTGAAGTTTATGAGGTAGGTCCTTCTTTAGCTTCGGGGCTTAAAAGCGTTACCTATAGTGCTGCTTTGTTTAGTACAATATTGGTGTTTGGATTGATGATTTTAGTGTACAAGCAAGCAGGAGCTATTGGTTCTGTGGGCTTAGTGATGAATTTTGCATTTATTATTATAGCTTGGGTCATGTTAGGGGTGACTATTACGTTGCCGAGCATTACAGCTTTAGCTTTGACATTTGGTATGGCTGTAGACGCTAATATTCTTATTTATGAACGTGTCAGTGAAGAAATGCGCGCACGGCATAATTTAACAAAAGCGCTTAGCTCAGGGCATGAGAAGGCATTTGTAGCGATTTTTGATTCAAATGTTACTACTTTATTAACGGCATGTTTGTTAATTTGGCTTGGTACGGGTTCTGTTAAAGGTTTTGGCGTAACCTTAGCCATTGGTATTGTAACAACTTTGTTTACGGTATTGTGTTTTAATCGCAGCTTGCTTGAATATTTTGATAGCATCAATATAATCACTTGGCCATGCGATTCCATTCTTAATGGAAGGGTATTCAAGTTTATGAAATGTAGAAAAGTGGCATTTTATATTTCAGGGGTATTATTCTTGTGCAGCATTTTGGCTTTAGTGTATCGAGGCAAACATGTTTTAGGCATTGATTTTGTTGGAGGTGAGGAAATAGTAATTCATTCATCTGTTCAATTGGACTGTCAGGAGGTCTGCAATTTAGCTAAGGTAGCACAATTAGGAGAGGTAAGTGCAGTTCATCAAAAAAATGCTGAAAGTGACATGATTTTAATGAAAGTACAAACCGAAACTGGAAAAAGCTCTCAGGTTTTCAAAATGTTGCAGGATAAATTTCCAGAAGCTGAATTGCAATGTGTAGCAAAAAATAAGATGGGAGCATCGGTCAGTTCAGAGGTGCAAAAGAATTCAATTTTTTCTGTGATTATTGCATTGATTATTATGTTAATGTATGTAGCATTCAGATTTGAATTTAGTTATGGTGTCAGCGCTGTGATGGCATTAGCACACGATACCTTTATTACCATAGGTTTGTATGCTATGTTAGGGCATCAATTTACAGCACCTATGGTCGCAGCGGTGTTGATGGTAATTGGTTATTCTATTAATGATACGATTATTGTTTTTGATCGTATTCGAGAAGAATTACAAAAAAGTGATATTCTAGGATTACGACAGGTCATTGATATAGCTATAAGTCGGACATTGTCTAGAACTTTTATGACGAGTTTGACAACACTTGTTCCTGCGTTTGTACTTTACTTAATGTGTTCGGGAGTCGTAGGAGATTATGCGTTGATATTTTTAATAGGTGTATGTGTAGGAACTTTTTCATCTGTCTTTATTGCTTCCCCAATTTTTTATTATTTGAATAAAGGAGATATAAAAAGGGCGCAGAGAAAGTTTTTTCAAAAAATTTAATAACCATTAATGCGTTGGGTTTTAAAAGAGCAAAAATCTCATCCATGGTTAAATTCATGTGCTGAGGTTTTGCATTTGCCAAAAGAAGTTGTAAATTTAATTTCACAGCTTTCATTTGCTGATGAGAAGGAATTTATGTCTTTTTTTGTTCCTACATTGAAAGATGTAGAAGATCCGAATAAGATCCAAAATTTAGTACGAGCAGTTGAATGTATCGATGCTGTTTGTAAAGCAAATCAAAAGATAGCTATTGTAAGCGATTATGATGTGGATGGTATCACAAGTATGGCTTTAATGAAGCGTTGCTTTGATGCATTAGGTTTTACTTTTTGTCCTTTTTTCCCTAATCGTGATACAGAAGGGTATGGGTTAACAGAGCGATTAGTGGATCGCATTTTATCGAATGCTTCTTTTGATTTTTTAATTGCGTTGGATTGCGGTACCAACTCAATTGCGGCCATTGAAAAATTAAATGTTGCTGGAATTCAAGTGATTGTGGTAGACCATCACCAACATAATTGTGAAAAATTGCCAAAAGCTATTGTTGTTAATCCGCATGTTGATCCCCATTTACATTCAAAATCTTCGCAAAATTTATGTTCGGTTGGGTTAGTTTTTAAGTGGGTACATGCGTGGTTAAAACGATTAAAGAGTGAAAAATATGAACCTGCTCTGGAAATGCGGTTGCGGCATTTTTTAGATTTAGTAGCGTTGGGTACGGTTGCAGATTTAGTGCCATTGCGCGATGAAAATCGTTTGTGGGTGTACTTTGGTTTGCGTGAGATGGTGCAAACGCAACTTATTGGACTAAAAAAATTACTTGAAGTCTCTGGATGTAACCTTAATTTTCCGCTTAACGTGGAAGATGTTTCATTTAAATTAGCTCCTAGAATTAATGTGAGTGGTCGTTTGGATTCTGCAGATATGCCTTATCAATTATTGATAAGTGACGATGAAGCGTTGTGTCAACAATTGGCTGGAACATTGAATGATCTCAATGGTGAGCGGCAAAAAATCGAACGAAATATTGTGAAGGAAGCGGAAGCGATGATTTTAGCACGGCCACATCGTTGGGCCTATGTTTTGTACAAAGAAGATTGGCATGTGGGAGTAGTTGGAATTGTTGCGGGTAAGTTAAGTCGAAAATTTAATTGTCCAGTTTTTGTGCTAGGCTTACATGAAGGTAAAGCAAAAGGATCTGGAAGAAGCATTCCAGAAGTTAATCTGGTAGAAATGTTTTCGGGTGCGTCGTCGTTAATTGCTCAGTGGGGCGGTCATCCAGCTGCGGTTGGTTTGAGCATAGAAATTAATAAAATTCAAGCTGTGGAAGATTTTTTTAATGATTATTTAAAGAGAATTTTTCCTGCGTCTTTACCGGAACCTACTTTAAATATTGCAGCAGTCATGCGTTTAGAGAAATTGACATCGCAATTTTTGAACAATATGGATAGACTTGCACCGTTTGGGCAAGGAAATGAAATGCCTGTGTTTGTTATTGAAAATGTCATTTTAGGTGAGGATATTGAACGCTTTGGACAACAAGGAACTCATTTGAGGTTTAAATTGAACAATTTTTCTGTGATTGGTTGGGGTTTAGGTCATAGCGGAATTTCTTCGGGGCAAGCTGTGGATTTAGCGGTATGTTGTGGTTGGTCCTATTGGCAAACAGCGCGTTCTATACAATTGCAACTAATCGATTGGCATCCACATGTGTCATAACAGGAAAAATATTTGACAGATGTGCAAAAAAGTATTGTATTAAATACGTTATGAGTCAGCCTGAAAAAGTTATCATTGTAGGAAGTGGATGTGCAGGTTTGTCAGCAGCCATTTATGCGGCTAGAGCTCAGTTAAATCCAGTGGTAATAGAAGGAGATTTGCCAGGAGGTTTACTCACACAAACGACAGAAGTGGAAAATTTCCCAGGTTTCCCAGAAGGTATTCAGGGTTTTGAATTGATGGAACGTATGCGAAAACAGGCAGAGCGTTTTGAAGTTAGATTCATTTCTGGAATTGTTCAGCGCATTACTTTGGATCATGCATGGAAAGTATTGGAATTAGCAGGTGGTAAAACATTAAAAAGTAAAGCTGTTATTTTAGCTACTGGTTCGCATCCTAATACTTTAAATTTGCCGCAAGAACGTGCACTGTTAGGGGGAAAAGGCTTGAGTGTTTGTGCGACGTGCGATGGATTTTTTTATCGAGATGAAATTGTGTGTGTGATTGGTGGTGGTGATTCCGCTTGTGAGGAAGCTTTGTACCTTAGTAAAATGTGCCAAAAGGTTTACATGGTTCATCGACGTGATGCGTTGCGGGCTTCAAAAATTATGGCGGAGCGTGTTATTAATAATCCAAAAATAGAAATGGTTTGGAACAGTGTGCCTCAAGGATTTGAGACAGATGAAAGTGGTTGTATCACTGCGGTTATTGTTAAAGAAATCATTGAAAATCGTGTAAGGCAATTGTGTTGCAAAGGTGTGTTTTTAGCGATTGGTTGGAAACCTAATACGCAGAATTTTAAGGATTTTTTGCCTTTGGATGAAAAAGGTTATATAAAAATACAAGAAAAGTCTGTTTGTACATGCATACCAGGTGTCTTTGCAGCTGGGGATTGTGTGGATGCGCTTTATCGTCAAGCGTGTATTGCTAGCGGTATGGGAGCACAGGCAGCTTTAGAAGCAGAATCATGGTTAAATGATGATGAATAGAACGTGTTGTCAATGTGATTTAGAAGCATCTATGCGTATTATGAACATTGATGTTAATGGGAATATGCGAGATGCTTATTTGTGCAGTAAACATGCTAATTGTTTCATTAATTTGTCACGACGTGCTTATGATTTAATAGAAAATTTACCATCAAAGCCCGTAGGGATTGTTTTTTCTAAACATATTTGTCCTAAATGTGGTTGTTCCAAAGAGTGGATAGAGCAAAATGCGCGTGTAGGTTGCTGCGAATGTTATCAGTTGTTAGATAATATTTTGGTGGATGGATTTAAAAACAATTCTGTTCATTTTGGGAAAATTCCTGCTAAAAAGCAAGTGGGTGAAAGTTATAAGCCGCGCATTCAATTTTTAAGGAAACGTTTGCAAGCGTATCTTCGGATAGAAAACTTTGAACAGGTGCAAGTTTATCAGCACAAGCTTGATACAATTTTTGAAAGTTTAAAAAATGCATCAATTGACTTTTAGTACACAAAGTAATGTCGTTCTTCAGCATATGTCGCAGGAGCAACAGATGCAGTTGATTGATTTTTTAGGAGGATTTGATTTCGAAAAATCAACAAATTTCGGTAAAATTATTCGTGGTGATAAAACGTTTTATCGATTACCTTGGAATGATTTTAGAATTTATTTTGAATGTTTGTCAGAAGGTACATTTGTAATTCATTATTTATTACCAAAGCATACTTGGAATGATTTTTTATTTCGTTTTAAACTGCCTTTTAATGAAGAGGCGATTGAAAAGGATAATCGTTTTTGGCAATATTTGGAAAATTTGAAAAAATAGTTTATGAAAGTAAATGAAACAACAGAGACGCCGTTAGCAAAAATATATTTGTTACCTAATATTTTTACGGCTGGAAATTTATTTTTTGGATTTTTATGCATTATTCGTTGTATTCAAGCGAAATATTGTGCAGAAGCTGAACCAGCACTTGAGTTTTATAATCAAGCGGTTTGGTGTATTTTAGGTGCGTGTGTATGTGATAGTTTAGATGGTAGAGTTGCTCGATTAGGAGGCAGAGAATCTTTATTTGGGAAAGAATTTGATTCAATTGCTGACGTTGTTTCTTTTGGTTTAGCACCAGCTATGATGGTGTTTTTTCTCATTTTGTCGCCTACCAATAATTATCCATTTTTTAGAAAAATAGGTTGGATTGTGGGATTTATTTATCTCCTTTGTGGTGCAGTTCGCTTAGCACGCTTTAATGTGATTACACACCCGCTTTTACCAGCATCGCAACGGCAATCTTTAAGTGATGCTAACTGTTTTATTGGACTGCCTATTCCAGCAGCAGCTAGCGTTATCGCAGCATTGGTTTTGGTGATCAATCGTTTTGATTTAAAAGCTTGGTCGCTTGTATTACCTATTTTAATGTTACTGATTGCATGGCTGATGGTGAGCAATGTTCGTTATCCAAGTTTTAAACATGTTGATTGGACCACAGAGACGAAAGTTAAGGCCTTTGTATTCATTGTTAGCATTTGTGTTATTGTTTTTACATTTGAAGCATTATCGTTTGCTATTTTATCTTTATCATATGTTTTCTGGGGACTATTTAAACATGTTCGTGGTGAATTGAAGGTTCGTCGTTAATTAGTAGGTTATTTTTTGTTTGGGTTTTTAAGAAAATGTAAGCTATGGTGGCGTAGGTTCACAAATGTGAATGTGCGTCGAGGGAGGTTGGGAGAGAAAACCGCTGTTAAATTTTTTAAAAAAGCAGGTTACAAAATTGTTGACAAAAATTGGCGTTCAGGACGTTATGAATTAGATATCGTTGTTTATAAGCAAGGATGTTTTGCTTTTGTTGAAGTGCGCGGTAGGAGTACCTTGCAGTTAAGAAGTGGTTATGATACAGTGGATAAACATAAGCGAAGTGCCATAAAAATTGCAATTGAAGCATACTTAAAGGCACACCGTTATATAAGGGTTTACCGTTTCGATGTGGTATCGATTGCTTGGGATGAGCATGGAAAAATTGTGCAGTTAAACCATTATGAAAATGTGACACTTAAATGATAATAATATCATTCTAGTTTTTCTACAAGATTTAGAAGAAATTTAAAAAGTTTGTAAATAGTTGGTTGATCGCATTCATTATCATGAATTTTTGTTAAAAATCCAATATCGTGATCCGTTTTGGCGATAGCTTGTATAGCAAATGGATAACCTTGCTGCTGTGAACATAACGTTAAAGTTTTTGCGTAAAGTTGGTATGGCAGGGGAGTAAGTTCATAAGATTTTATGATGAAGAAAAAAACAAATTCGTTTGCTTTTTCAATATAAATGGTTCGATTTTGTTGCATCAAGAATTTTAAGCAACCATTCTCATTCAAATGTAAATTAGGGATGCCAATCGTATTTCCAAATTGCTGTATTTCTGTATCGATAAACATGATTAGTTATTTTCTTCGAGGATTCTTGCGTCTAAACATTCTTGCACAACATTAATGAAATTTGTGCGAACATCGGGAGTTGAAAAAATTGAATCGGGATATTTACGCAGTAAAACAGTGAGTTGCGTTAAAAAGTAGATTTGTTGTTCCTGGGTTTTGAAGTCTAGATGTTTAATTACCTGTTCTAGTTGCTCTGTACCAAAATACTCTTTAAGAATGCACTGCATAAATATTTTTGTTAAATAATATGCAAGATCTTGTATTTGATTTTCTTGAAACATATTAATTCCCTAAATTTTTGAAAGCCGTATAAGCTTGAATTAAAACTTGTTCATGCAAATTATGTATAGATTCTAATTTTTCTGCACTTCTACACGCATTTAAAACAGCACTAGCAATTTTAGGATCAGGGCAACATTTTAATTCGTTATTTAAACACTGTTTTATAATGGAAATGTTATCGCTGAAATGCTGGATGCGATCTTTAGTATTATTATCAGATATGTTCTCAATAAAACCTTGCGTTAAACAGTTGAATGTTTTGATAATATCACCTTTTAAGGGTAAAATTTGGTCTAAAATGAGTGCATTAAAGGCTTTAGGTGGAAGTGAAACATCATGTGTAAAGTGTGCCGTTGTTTCGCGAAGAAGTGGAGCTAATTTATAACTGTCCTCAATGCGATTGCCGGCTGTCAGCATAATTTTATCTTGCGTTTGTGATAGAATGTTTAAGCTATTTTCAAGTTGCTGTATTTGTTTTTGTAGCTGACTATAATCGTGATTACTGAATGCATCAGGATCATCATCGCGTTTTTCAGCAAATTTTAATTCTTGCGAAAATTTTTTTAGATTAGAAAGTTTTCGTTCCCAAACATCTTTAATAATTTGTAAAGCGTTATGCTGTTCGGCAATATCATCAAATTTTTTTAAGGCATTTTCAACAGCATCGGAGTCCAATTTTTGTTCCATATTGGATTTATCGAGCGTGTCAAAACAAGCGCTATATTTTTGTTCACTTCCTGAGAAAAGTGCATTTGAACGCTTTTCAATGGTCGATTGTAGATCTTGATTAGTTGTGCTGTTAATTAGGTTTAGTCGAGTTTCTGTTTGTTTAGAAATTCGTTTGCTACGTTGATCTTGCTCATTAACTTTTTTAGAATCGTCGGTTTGATCAACTTTGGAAAGCTTTTTTTGTTCTTTATTTTTTTGTTTTTTTATGGCTTTTTTACTATTTTTTTCAGACTGAATGTTGCTCATGAGCTCATCATCTTTGGTACTTGCATCAACTTCTGTGCTTGTTTGAACTTCTTGACTATCCAGTTCACCGCTGATTACTTTTTCGGATGAAGATGACGCGTCTGTATAAATTTGTTCTGCTTGAGACGCTGATGATATGTTAATGCCCATGCTTCATTTGAGAAGCATAAATTGTACCGAAAATAAAAAGGTTTAAAGAACAATTTTAACTTTTTTGGGGTGATTATTGAAATACTGTGCCAAAGATAAACGATGAATTTTGGCATTATGGCGAACATCGACAGGAAATTTTTTAAAAATGCAAAAATGGTCTATGGCTTGAGTTGTTGGATAGATTTTAGCCAATGCTCGAAGTTCTTTCAACACAACATGTTCATTTTCAAGCGTTTTATTGGGCTCGATAACAATGGCTGGAACTGTTTTATCACCCTCTTTGAATCCAATTAATGCAGATCGAAAGACATCCTTGTGTGTGTTAAAAATAGCTTCGCAGCAGTCGGTATAAAATGTACTTTTTTCACATTGTACACGTTCGACTTTTCTTCCACAGAACCAAAGACGATTTTGGTCATCTACAAAACCTACATCTCCCATACGATGCCAAACCTTGCCTTGATCGAATATTTTAGCAAAAGAAGTTGCAGAAGGATTATTAAGGTAAGCTTTGCTGATGTAAGGAGCAGACACGACAATTTCTCCGATTTGTCCACACTCTAGCGGTTTTGGTAAAGCGGATAAAGGCGTATCAGAGATAGGAATGATGCAAATTTTTACACCTTGAAGGGGATGACCAACGCAGGTCCCACATCCTTTTAATGTTTTATCGTACGTTTCACGCAATACTTCTTTGGCAGAAATAAATGTTATAGGGAGTGCTTCAGTAGCTCCATAAGGTATAAAAACATCACCTTCAACGAGCAAATCTTGGAGTCGTTTCAATAAGATTGGATGTGCAGGAGCACCAGCTACAAAAATGCGTTTCATGGAAGGGAAACAGAGGAAGTTTTCTTCACAAAAATCTGCAATTTTAGCCCATAATCGGGGTGAACCAAAGCTATTTGTTACTTTATAATTTAAAATAGCGTTAACAATCTTTTGAGGATCTAGTTCACTTGGATGAGATGGGTCCATATCAGGAACAACCGTTGTCATTCCTAAAGCTGGATTGTAAAGGGAAAAAACAGGCAATAAAGGTAGATCAACTTCGCCTTCAAGGATATTGAATGTATCTTTTAATGCTTTAATTTGTTCATTAAAATCATTGTAAGTATATGCAGCTCCTTTGGGGTACCCTGTTGATCCAGATGTAAATAAAACAGCAGCTAAATTATCTTTATTGTTTTCATTAGGAAGGTTGCAAACAAAATTTTCTTTCAGTAATTTTTCTTTTAACTTTTGGGATAAAAACAGTGCTTTTTTGAACTTTACATACCATTTTAGCAGGCAATAAAGAGGAAACGATTTGGGACAGCCTAGGAATAAATCAGGTTGAACTTGTTTTACAGATTTGATGAGGTTTTTAATCCCCATACCTGGATCAATAACAATAGGAACTGTGCCTAGCCGGAGCATGGCGAAAACAGTTACAAGCAGATCTTCTCCAGGTGGTAACATAAGAACAACTTTTAGTCCTTTAGAAAAACCTTTAAGCAATAAGTAAGTTGCCAAAAGATTAACTGCGTGATCTAAATCCTTGAATGTTTTTTCGTAATAAACGACAGGGGCGAATGGTTTGCAAACAGAAACTTTTAGCCCGATATTTTGGGGATATTTTTTCGCAGTATTCCCTAGTGCTTCAACAACATCCATACGTTAAAAATTTAATGTTAGATCATTCCAAACATTTTTCAGTGCTGTTAAATCTTTGACACCTCCGGTAGCAAAATCAGGTTTGCCGCCACCATGAGCGTTTAAAGGCTTTAGAAGGTTTTGAAGAATCATATTGGCAGTTTTCCCTTTACTAATTGCGTTTTCAGAGCAGAAAACTAACACAATACCTTTGCCTTCAAATTCGCTGGCAGCTAGTAAAATGTCAGGGGTGTTTTCAGTGAAATATGTTTTGCATAAAATTCGCAGCGTATTCGTATCGACGATTTGCATTTGCATTTGAATGCAAGTAAGGCCTTGAATTTCAGTTGTTTTTGCAACCGACGATTTCATGTTTTTTTGAAGATTTTTACGGTAAAGATCATCGATAGTTTTTTTGCTGATTTCTAAAGCCTGATATTTTTCTGATATTTTTTCAAGAGGGCAACCTAAATGCGATTCCAATTGTTGGCACTTTTGAAGTATATCTTGATGGTATTGATAGGCAGCCCATCCAGCGATGGCTTCAATGCGTCGAACACCTGAAGCGATGGAAGTTTCTTGTACAATCTTTAGTTGACCTAATTCGCCGGTAGCACTTGCATGGGTACCACCGCATAGCTCAACAGAGTAATCGCCGATATGGACAACACGAACACGGTCGCCGTATTTTTCTTCGAAAAAAGCTAAACACTCTGCAGGACGTTTATCAAAATCAACCTCATCTGTATGAATAGGTAAGTTATCTAAGATTTTTTCGTTGCATAAATGTTCTAACGTTTGCAGTTGTTCCTGGGATATTTTTTCAAAATGTGAAAAATCAAAGCGCAGCGCATTTTCTGTGACTGAAGAACCTGCTTGATGCACATGATTTCCTAAGACTTTTCGTAAAGCCCAATGAAGCAAATGTGTGGCTGTGTGATGTCTTGCAATAGCCTTGCGTCGTTCGATGTTTACGTGCATGGTGATAGGGCTGTTTATAAACGTCTGAGCATTTTCTAGTGTTATGTTTTTAATTTCATGCAAAAGAATTTGCTGAAGCCAAATAGTATTGACAATTTCGATTGTCTGCCCATTAGCAAGTGTAAATGAACCTGTATCACCGGCTTGCCCACCTTTTTCTCCATAAAAGGGAGAAGTATCCGTTTCAATATAAATGTGGTTGTTATAGGTGTGAACTGCTTTAATAGTAGCTTCCCAATTGGATAAATTTTTAGAAAGGTACCCTACAAAACGAGTTGCAGATGCAGAATTATCTGCTAGCTGTACAATAGATTTTTTTGAAGCGGCTTTTGATCGTTCTTTTTGCTGAGACATGGCTGATTCGAATCCATGCAAGTCGAGTTCCATGCCATGTTCTTTCGCAATTAGTTGCGTTAAATCGATAGGAAATCCATAGGTATCGTAAAGCAAAAAAGCTTTGTCTCCTGAGAGTTGCTTTGGATTTTCTTCGGCCCATTTTTCAAATAAACGCAAACCACGCGAAAGTGTTATTTGAAACGTTTCTTCTTCTTTTTTCAGAACTTTTTTGATAGTATCTGCATTTTGAACCAGTTCTGGGAAAAAATGCCCCATGGTGTGAACGACAACCGAAGAAAGTTCAGAAAAGAAACCACAGGGAAGGTTTAATTTTTGTCCAAACAGTATTGCTCGTCGAATGATGCGTCTCAAAACATAATTGCGACTTTCATTCCCTGGCAGTATGCCATCTGCAATAGCAAAGGACAATGTTCGAATATGATCAGCGATAATTCGGAAGGAACAATCTAGTAAAACATCATGTGAAAGCGTTTTTTCATCAGCATTCGCTATTTTACCTCCATAAATATGACCTGATTTTTCTTGTAACCAATTAAATATAGGTGTGAACAAGTCACTGTCGTAATTGGAAGGGAGTTTCGAAAAATCTTTAAAATTATTAGTCGTTTCAAAAATACCAGCTATGCGTTCAAATCCCATACCAGTATCTACATACTTATCTTTTAGCAATTCAAACTGGCCGTTAGGAAGAGCATTGTACTGCATGAAAACGAGGTTCCAAATTTCAATGCAACGAACATTTCCTTGATTAACAAGTCGACCTTCTGTGTTGCCTTCAGGCGTTAGGTCCATGTGGATTTCAGAACAAGGACCACAAGGTCCTGTATCTCCCATCATCCAAAAATTATCTTTTTTATTTCCAAAAACAATGTGCGTTTGATAATCCAAACCTTCATGCAGAAAAATTTGCTTCCAAATGTCGTAAGCTTCCTGGTCAAATTGTGCAGGATCTCCACATTCGGGTTTGTAGACCGTAGCGTACAAACGTTCTTTGGGTAATCCCCAAACCTTGGTTAGTAATTCCCAGGCCCATTGTATAGCTTCTTTTTTAAAAAAATTACCAAAAGACCAATTACCTAACATTTCGAAAAATGTGTGATGATAAGTGTCGAAACCAACTTCTTCTAAATCGTTATGTTTACCACCTGCACGAATACATTTTTGGGTATCGGCTACTCTTGAGTGTGTAGGTTTGCGTTCACCTAAAAAGTAGGGAACAAAAGGGTTCATTCCAGCATTTGTAAACAACAAATTAGGAGCTTCAGGCAAAAGTGAGCAAGAGGAAACGATATGGTGACCTTTACTTACAAAAAAATCTAAAAAACTTTGCCTAATTTCGTTTGGTTTCATAATTTATATTCATAAGCCGACATTATGAAATAAGCAATGTTTTTTAGAATATTTCTGCACTATAATCGTTAAATAAATTTTATTTTAATACAAAAAATGTGTGTCGATTGAATTGTATTTGATCACAGGTGTCCTTTTGTTTTTACCCACTTGTTGTACATTCTTAGCATATCTGTATCTGATGATGGAGGTAGTTGACAAAACCATTGTAGATCCAAAGATTCATCTGATAAGATAATGGCTTCATCGGGGTCTAGCGTTTGCAAGAGAAAGCGAAGATCAAAATGCACATGGTTTTCACTTACGTGATGAATGCCTATGTCAAAAATTTTGCCGTCTGTTTTGAAATGTTGGAGGCCAGATTCTTCTTGCGCTTCTCTAATGGCAACTTGCAATGAATTACAATTGCCGTCAGAGTGTCCACCTAATTGTAGCCATCGTTGGAATTTTTTGTGTAAAGTTAGTAAAAATTTGCTATTAGTACGATTTGTTATCCAAGCAGAAGCCGTTACGTGACCAGGTTTGCAATTGTTTTCGAAGCAATTTGGATGTGCTTTTATAAAATCAATAATAATGGATTTGTTGTGAATTTCTTCATCATTTTGAGGATGGTAATTATAAAGATGGTCGAGGAAAAAATTCTGAGAATCACACATATCGATTATTCTATATTCGATTTTAGAATATTTACGAAAGTTTCTTGTGGTATAGAAACTTTACCAATTTGTTTCATCCGTTTTTTACCTTCTTTTTGCTTTTCAAGCAATTTACGTTTACGCGTAATATCGCCTCCATAACATTTGGCAGTTACGTCCTTTCGATAAGCTCCTAATGTTTCCCGTGCAACAATCTTACCCCAAACGCTTGCCTGTATAGGTACTTTAAACATTTGTTTAGGTAGCAAATCCTTTAAGCGTTCACATAGTTGCCGTCCTTGGTATTCTGCTTTTGAGCGATGAACAATGCTGGAAAATGCATCTACAGGTTCTCCATTGACCATGATATCCATTTTTACAAGATCAGAACATACATAGTCGCTTAGTTCATAATCCATAGAACCATAGCCTTGGGTTAAGCTTTTAAGTCGATCGTTGAAATCTAGTAAAATTTCATTAAGAGGTAGTGAGCAGACGAGCAATAATCGTTGCTCATCTAAGGTTTCAGTAGATAGACATTCACCGCGTTTTTCTCGAATTAAATCCAAAATGCTTCCAATAGATTCGTTTGGTATGTGAATCGAAGCTTTAATGGTAGGTTCTTCAATGTGTTTTACGTAAGATGGCTCAGGTAAGCGCAATGGATTATCAACGTTGATTTTGGTTCCATCCGTTAGGTAGACATGGTAAACAACACTCGGGTAGGTAGCAATTAAATCAAGATCGTATTCGCGACGCAAACGTTCTTGTATAATTTCCATGTGGAGCAATCCAAGAAACCCGCAACGAAAACCAAACCCTAATGCAGTTGAATTTTCAGATTGGAAAGTCAATGAAGCATCGTTTAATTTTAATTTAAACAAACCATTTTTCAGCCGTTCATAATCCTTTGTATCCAGGGGGTATAAGCCGCTGAAAACCATGGGTTTGATTTCTTTGTAACCAGGCAATGGTTCTTGAGCAGGTTGTTGTGTTAACGTTAATGTATCACCGATTTTTATATCGGTTAATGTTTTTAAATTAGTAACAATGTAACCGACATCGCCTGCAGCTAAGCTTTCTGTTTCTTGCATATGCGGTGTAAATACACCAACTTCTTTAGCTTGCGTTTCGGTCCCATTTCTCATCATGAGAATGTTTTGTCCTGATTTTACGCAGCCATTAAAGATACGAACGTAACAAATCAATCCTTTATAAGTATCGTAAGTGGCATCAAAAACCAGCGCCTGTAAAGGTTGAGAAGCTTGTCCTTTAGGCGATGGAATGCGTTTAATAATGGCTTCCATCAATTCAGGTACACCAGCACCTGTTTTGCCGCTTACGTTCAAGGTTTCATCTGATGGAATGGCTAAAATATCTTCCAGCTGCTTTTTAACTTTTTCGACATTTGAGCTTGGAAGATCAATTTTGTTGAGCACTGGAATGACAGACAATCCTCCCTGAATAGCCAGGAGAGCATTAGCTACGGTTTGTGCTTCAATACCCTGTGATGCGTCTACCAGAAGAATGGCACCTTCGCATGCGGCCAAACTTCGAGAAACTTCATAAGAAAAATCGACATGGCCAGGTGTATCAATAAGGTTAAAAATATACGTATCACCTTTGTATTGGTAGTGCATGGTTACAGGATGGGATTTGATGGTGATACCTTTTTCACGTTCCAAATCCATTGAATCTAGCAGTTGTTCCTGCATTTTTCGCTTTTCGATGGTCTGTGTTGTTTCTAACAAACGATCAGAAAGTGTTGTTTTCCCATGATCTACGTGGGCAATAATGCAAAAGTTTCGTATACGATCCATGTTTATAAATTTTTTAAGCTGTCTGCATCAGCCATACTTTTTACGTTAAGCGTCGCTTCCGTTCGTTTGGCTAGACCAGAAATTACATTACCTGGACCACATTCTAAACAAACATCTGCTTCCATTTTGTGGCAATAGCGTAAGCATTTTTCAAAAAGTACCGTGGATGTTAGTTGTAATCCTAAAGCATTTCGAATTTCTTCAGGATCGTGTATAGGATTTCCATTTACGTTCGTCAGTACTGTAATATTAGGGGTGTTAAATGGAATTTTTTGAATGAATTTTTCAAATTTTTCACGAGCTGGTTGCATCCAACGTGAGTGATAAGCGCCTGCAACTTTTAAAGGAACTGCCATTTTAAAGCCGCGTTCTTTAGCTACAAACTGTGCTTTTTCAAGGTTATTTAGTGTGCCTGAAACCACGGTTTGTCCAGGACAATTTAAATTAGAAATATCAAGATCAAAATCAGCGCATAATTGTTGAATAGCTTCCGGTGTGCCTGCAATTAGCGCCAGCATTCCCGTAGGCTCAAGATCGCAAGCTTTTTGCATTAACCGTCCGCGTTCGGCTACTATACGCAAGCCTGTTTGAAAATCAAAAACATCGGCTACGGCTAGCGCAGTTAGTTCTCCTAAACTTAGACCTGTGGCTCCCAACAGTGGATGTTTTTCAAACCAACCCATATGTTTTAGATGAGCAAAAATGGAGTAGCCTACCACAAACAAAGCTGGTTGACAGATACGAGTTTCTTGCAAAACATCGATGGGACCATTAAAGCACACATCAATAATATCGAATGGTAGAATTTTGTTAGCTTGTTCAAAATGGCTGCGTACAATTTCACTTGCTGCATACCAAGTTTTCCCCATTCCTACCGCTTGTGCTCCTTGGCCAGGGAATAATAATAAAGTTCGCATCTTAGGATAATTGAATAAGTTCAGGGATACCTTTTTCAAAAGGTACAACAATTTCACCTTGAATTAAAGGTAAAGCGTACTTAGTAAGAGCATAGTTGATCGTCATTGTTTTTTCACAGATCCAATCGGTAGGTAGAAACTTCAATCCATTGATCATTTCATCAATAGGTAGAAAACTTACTTCACAACTTCCAACGTCGTTTTCTTTGCGGATTAGAACAGCTGCTTTGTCGCTTTCTCCTTCGTCTATTAATTGTTGTAATGTAGCACGTCCACAAGCTATTGCTTCATTTTGGTCTGTTTTTGATATAAAATGAGACAATGGTTGTTGAGCTATACTGCAAATGTTTAAACAAGAGGATACATTTAGTTCAGATTGAATCAGATGATTTAAGTATTGGCCGGTAGAATTGAACGTTCCTAAATCTAAAGTGACACCTTCTTCATCAACTAATTGTGCATGTGTAATAACTGTAATATGCGAATGTTTTGATAATTTGTTTTTTACGAGTGCTAGAAAGGTGGATTTATTAAAAGGTTGTTCCGGCAAGCATACAATGTAGGGCATTTCATCTTCATCAATGATTTTATGGTTGCAGGATGAATAAGTTAGAGAAGCTCCAGCAACGATCCAACCGTTATTACCGCCATCGATTTCACAAATACCAACATGCACAGGTTTGTTTTGCAAAAAATTTTCAAACGAAGTTAAGTAGGCGTTCAAAAACTTTAAATAACTGCCGTAACCTAAACTGTGATCTGTAATCGGTAACTCATTGTAATTGGAATGAGGCACCGCAATGATTTGCAAATCGTATTGCTTTTGGCGGGCTGCAAGGCTTAGGCGATTTACATATTCGAGTGAAGCCTGGTCACAGATAACACCCATGTATTTAATTTCATACTGAGCCAATACTTCAATACTTTTGTCAAAATCTTCAGATGTTCCTTGAAACGAGCGTGTTTCATTTTTCAAGGCATAACCGTTTGTGGTTAGTAAAAGTTGTGCCTTTTTTTGCGGCAAAGATGCTAAATCAATAAAATGTTCTTTCGTGATTCCTTCGAATCCATTGAAAACGCCATAAATTTCCTCGATGTTTTCATAATTTAAAGCTTCAGAAAGCATTCCATGTAAAACGCTATTCCCAACGACACTAGGGATGCCCGATTGCAAAATCAATAAATTTCCAGATTTCATCGTTTTGCATATTGAAGAATATCTGGAAATTTTTCAATTCTAAAATATGATTATTTAAGTTTCTGTTTAGAAATAAGGTTAGTTGTCAATAGTGCTGCTTGAGTTAAAACTTCACAAGCTTGAGTTTTACCTTCAAGAATTTCATTAGGGTCTTCTAGCCCCGCGTGGTCACTTACTGCTCTTATGGGGATAAATGTGATACCCTTGTAGTTTTGAGCCATTGTATAATCTTCTGTATTTATACAAATATTAGTTGTGTTTAGTTTTTTCTTTAATTGAAGAACAAGTTCATCATCTTTTATAAAAATTTCGGATGTAAAGTTGATGTTGATAAAGCAATTTATATTTGTTAAACGTTCTTTAAATGTCATTAGAAAAGTATTTATAATTTTTTTAGTATCTGTTTCTATTTCGAATTCTTTTTTACCTTTAAAATAAAAACTCTTATTTTTTAAAAAAACTTCTGTATTTTCGGCAGGTTGTCCTGTTGTTGGTGAAACTCCTTCTACATATTTTGATGGAAAAATAATCGAACCTACATTTGTATCAGGATCGGAACAACCACAAATTCCATATAAAATAACGGTTTTTAAATTTTTGAAGACGATTTGAAATTTAGAAGAAAAGTTATAGGTTTCAGAGGTACGTTGTCCACACAAAGCAAGACAGGTTTTTACATTGTTTATATTAAAAAAATACAAAGGTTCAATTTCTTTATCCTGTAAATCTTTTAGGTTTTTATCAGAAGAGGTTGAATTGCCAAAAATGTAATCTTTTATTCTTTTACAAGCTTTAAGTTCATATTTGTCTTTTAATGCTTCATAAACAGCTTCAAATTCGTAACTATTGGGACAAATAAGAAGAATGGATGGGTCTATTAATTTAGGTAAGCGAAAGTAAGGACGTTTTTTTGCAGCACAAGGAACTTTTGCTTTGTACTCTACCGGCTTTTTTTGGATGGGCGTATGAAAGTATACGTCAGGTAAACGATCTTTGCCTCCAAAACAACAATTTAATAACGAATAACTGATAATAATAAGTGCTTTAAAATTAATTTTCATAAAAAAACAATTATCTCATGAAAGAAAGCATAACATATGCCCGAAATTATTCAACACAAAGAAAATTTCCTAAAATGGTTTTTGCAAGTTAAGAGTGGCGCACCTTGAGGGAGTCGAACCCCCAACCTTCTGATCCGTAGTCAGATGCTCTATCCAATTGAGCTAAAGGTGCTTTACAAACTATGCTTTTATAAGAAAATAATCTAAATCCTCTGTCAACAAAATAATAAAAATTCCTTGTGTTTTTTATCGTTACTGCAAAAATTAAAGCGACATGAAAGATGCCGTGATTTATGTTATAGACTTTGAAGGAAGCTTAAAATCGGGTATTTTGGAGTACGGAATTGTTGGTGTTTCATTGGAAAACGGGATTTTTTTTACACAGACAAAATTATGTAAAAATCGGCAATCAATTTCAAATGATGAAACGGCTTGTCATGGTATTGATGCGCATTTGGTTGAAAAATGCAAAGACTTTTCAATCTATATTGAGACATTTTTAGAATTGCGTTCAAAGGCTTATTTTTGTGCTCATAATGCTATCTTTGAAAATACCTTGTTAAAATCTTACTGTCCAGTTGTTTTGCATGCGTATGGTTTGCCAGATGTAAAACAAAATCATTGGGGACCTTGGTTGGATACCTATTTTTTGTACAAAAAATTTTTTAATACGACCTGTTCTTTGTCTCAATTGATTCAAAATTGCAATTTAAGTGGAATTTTATTCCAATTAGCTGAGAAATTTTGTCCACCTCAGCGAAAATATTTCCATTGTGCTTTGTTTGATGCTATTGCATGTACAATTTTATTATTAAACTTCGTTCGAAATGAATCAATAGGTGCCAAAGACTTAGGTTGGTTGCTTAAGGAAAGCAATTCGAGAAGGTTTAATCAGCAAATGCAGCAAGCAGATTTGTTTTAATTTGAAACTTCGGCTAAGGTGTAAGTGAATGAAACTTGTAAGCCTAGATTGTGGTAAAAATTGCGTTGAATCGTCATAGAAGTGATCCATAATGGGAGTTCTAGTTGGGATAATTTTTCTAACAAAAACATGCAATCTTTGTATAAAATAAATCCGGATAAGTAACCGTTATGTAGGTTAATTTTAGGACGATTAAATTTTTGTGATAGCGTTGGTGATGTAGGTGTTAGACAGTGGTCTTTTAAAATAAATATTTGTAAATCAGATAATTGTTTTTCTAAAAAAGCCTTACTTTCTTCTTTTGTTTGAGTTTGCCATGGAAAACATAAAAGGGAATGTTTTTGTTTTAAATAAGCGTATTTTTGTTGGAGATTTTGTAAAGGTTGAACTTCCGTTTGAGCTATGTGATTGTTTCTTTTTAAATAAAAATAGTAACTTGCAAAGCACATATTTATAAGAAGTATAAATATAATGGAGATAATTTTTTTCATGATTTCAGTGTTAAAAATGGAGGTAATTGTAAGGGAATTTTTATTGTAAATTCGTAAAAAGAACCTTCGAGTGTGGTCGTTTGTAGAGAAAATTTTTTAGAAGATTTTTCTGGAAGTTTTGATTTTATAATTTGATTTAAATCCTTTGCGAATCTTTTAAAAAGTTTTTGTTCAATCCTTCCTTTTAGGTTAAAATAATGCTGTTGTTTTACATTTACAATAGTAATATTATCAATGCAGAAATCGCACTCGATTTTTTGGAGATCTTGGCACAAGGTTAATATAGCATTAGGCAAAAATAAGCGAGTATTGTTTTGTTGGATAAGGCGTTGATTATCTATGTGAAGAGCTTGTATGTCGGATCTTAAATTGTGTACTTGTTCTATTTGTTGGAGAAGATTTTTTTGATGATGAGATTCGTGAATGATTCCAGCCGTTAGGCCAAAAAATAATAGAATGCAAGTACAAAAAATGGGCGTAAAATATCGTTCAATAGTTTTATAAATATGTTTAAATACTTTAATGGAGGAGGAGTAGGTAGGCTGAAAATTGTAAAAATTAAAAATACTTAAAGGATGATTTGGTTCATTTATGAAATCACAAACTCCAACATATAAACATTGACGTAATGTTGAGGTACGTTCAATACTTCCCGATAATTGTTCGATATTTTGAATATTTTTTACAATAACTTGAGGGTCATTTGAGTAGGTGTTCAGTAGGGTAGGAGGGAAATTCCCGAATAGAAGAATTTGTTTTTTCCCCGAAGGTATATCTAACGTTTGAGTTATAAATTGATGAGAGGTTTTAAGTTCTTCCG
The DNA here is from genome assembly GCA_934691225.1 of uncultured Opitutales bacterium. Lineage (GTDB taxonomy): Bacteria > Verrucomicrobiota > Verrucomicrobiia > Opitutales > UBA9783 > UBA1183. The sequence continues at coordinate 69,195 of CAKUSQ010000001.1, read as the reverse complement.
ATAGTGTATCCTGTTGATTTAACGTGTTTTGTTGAAAATCAATAAAGTTAAATGTTTGTTGATTTTGTATAAAAAATCGACGTAAATACTGTTCAATAAAAATAGCGATTGTAGGCGTTTCTTCTTTAGGAAAACGATCAAAATAAGCTTTAAGACCTACCATTGGAGGTAAAAAATAAAATGGATAGGGAATGTTTTTAAACGTAGATTTTATAAAATGCAGGAATTTTTTTGGAATTAAAGTAATAAAATAACACTGATTTTGCAATTTTAGGTATCTGTAAGCGAAATGTTGAGAACATATACCAAAATCTTGTTGTAGCGCTTGAGCTAATTGTTGTTCTAAAGTGAAATTATCTATGGGTTTTACTTCAACAATCAGATTGATGGATGTAGTTTCAGGAAAAATAAATATAGGAATCGTGTCCGTTATGGTTTTAGCGATGTCCTGTAAAATGTAGGGAAATTTTTGCCTCCATATTTTTTGATCGCAACTTTCTAGATATTGTTGATCTTCCAATAGGGTATAGTGTCCATCGTTTAATACGATGGAAACTTTGTGTATATCAAATTGTCGTGTATCAATTATGGAGTATTTTTTCATCAATGCACTAAAGAAGATAATTGGAATATTGGCATGAACATTGCAATAACAATGGTGCCAATTACAATTCCAAGAAAGCAAATGATGAAAGGTTCCATTAAAGAAGTCAAGGATGCGACAATATTATTTACATCATTTTCGTATAAAGTAGCTACATTACGAACCATTTTCTCGACATTTCCCGATTGTTCTCCAGCTTTAGTCATGTTGCAAACAATTTTGGGGAAGTAGGGAATAGTGCTCATAAGTGAAGATAATTGTTGACCACTTTGGATTCCTTTTTTGATTTTTTCGCAAGCTTGTGTTAGATAAAAACTATTAGCAACATTGGCACAAATATCTATGGATTTTAGGATAGGTACGCCGTTGGCTAGCAGTACAGAATAGGTTCTGCAAAAACGTGCAAGGTTAGTTTTTTTGACAAGGTTGCCGAAAATAGGAACGTAACGTAACGCAATATCTAAGAATTTAGCACCGTTAGGCGATAGAAAGAATTTTTTCCCACCTATAAATCCAAGAGAGGCAGTTATAATAATCCAAATAATGTTGTCTTTTATAAAATTACTTATGTTAATTAATTTTTGTGTTAGCCAGGGTAGTTTTGCACCAAATCCACCAAACATGTCTCCGAAAACAGGAACTACCCAGAGCATTAAACCCATTACAAGCAATGCAGATAAGGAAATAATGACAATGGGGTAAGTAAGTGCGCTTTTAAATTTCTTTGAAAGCTTTAATGAAGCATCCAAGTAATTTGAGATGGTTTGAATAGCGTCAGGTAAGGATCCAGAAACTTCACCCGCTTCAACCATATTGGAAAAAAGAGGAGGAAAGGCATTGGGATATTGCCGTAAGCTGTTTGAAAAAGATTCACCTGCAAAAATATTTTCTTTGATTTGCGTTAGGATGTACTTAAAAATTTTATCATCAATTTCTTCAACAATGGTATCCAGTGCATGTGATAGAGGAAGTCCTGCTTTGAGCATAGAAGATAATTGTTCTGCAAAAATACAAAGTTGTTCTAATTTTATGTGCGTGGATCTAGCTTTTTTATCAATAGAACTTTTCCCAAAGGAAGGACTGGGTTGACTAATTTGCCAGCCTTGACCTTGTGTTTCTTGAGTTTCTTTTTTACTTTCGACGCTTGAATCTTCGAACAATACCATAATATTATTATACCTTTTATCGCTAGTAAAATCAATGTTAGAATTTTAAAAAGACTTTTGTAAGTAGTTTTATCGAATAAAATATTATAAAATTTTAAATAAAAACACTTTGTTTTTTTAAAATCGGTGATATAGTAAGTTGTTTCATATACTATGAAGGCTACTGCGTGTTTATTTTATTTATTATTGCTACTTTGTGCTTTAAACACAACGCACAATGCGGTTTATAACCAGTGTATTTTATTTATTAATCAAGATTTGTTAGGAACCGCACATCAATTAAAGTTAACGTTATCGGTTTATTTTTGCGCTATCTTTTTTGTACGTTGTTTAGTGGGAGCTGTGGTGGATAACTGCAGTGGTAAAAAATGTATGTTAATAGCTTTATGGGTTGCTTTGCTAGGGCATACGATGGCATGTTGTTCAAGCAATATCTATATGTTTATTGCAGCTAGATTTATACAAGGTCTTGGCTTAGGAGGCGGGCAAGTTATGGGGTTAGTTTTGTTAATGAAACTCTTCTCCGGCAAAGGTCGAGCTTCTATTGTTGCCGCAGAACAAGTTTTTTTCTCTCTGGCATCGATTTTTTTGCCATTAATGGGAAATCTTTTTTCAATGAACTTATCGTGGCGTTTGACATACATTGTTTATTTTGCGATTACAGCATTTGCTGTTTTCTATTTTTACCTTTTTCAACCTCGTGAAGTTACAGTGATGGCTCCAGAAGCCAATCTAGCCGGTAACCCGCCATCAGCCACTCATCATTTATGGAAAGATCCTCAGTTTTTAATTCCGACTTTGATGGCGTGTTTTTCTATGTCAGGATACATTTTATGGGGAAGTTATTTTAGTCTTTTGGTACATCATTTTAATATCGATGTTGATTATTTACTTATGTATCAATTGCTACCTATTGTTCCATATTTTATATGCTCCTTGTTGTTTAGAAAGTTTACCCAACATTGGTCGCAGTCAGTTTTATATGGTCGAATTTTTTGCTTTCAATTGCTTGCATTTACAGCTATTATCGGGTTGTTTTTTTGGAATAAGACGTGCGTAAGTTTTAAATTTTGCCTATTGCTACCTATCTTATTTCATAATATTGCTGGGTCATTTTTTAGACCATTGATGCAAGAAAGAGCACTGAATGCAGTCCCGAATAATAAAATTGGTATGGCAAGTTCATTTATTTCTATTTGTCAAGTGGGGGTTAATGCTGTTTTTTCAATTGTTATCAATTGTGTAAATAATTTTATGGTAACATTTGTTGGAATTCAGCTATTTATTGGTATAGCCATTTTAAGTTATGTAATTTTCAATGGCCGGAAGTTAAACGTTAAAACAAATTGAATGTTATGCTCCTGGATCATCAGGTTGCATAGGTCGAATAGCGTAAAGTTCGTTTTTAGGAAGACAATTTAAGTATTCTAGAGATCCTTTTACGGCATCAGCGTCGGGTTGGCGCATTAATGGACTTTCCCACCAATAAGTGAGTCTTAACGACTGAAAACCTTCAGGAGGATTAATAGCTTCCCTTTTTATGTTATTGAAGGCATTGTCGTAAGCAAGTGAATCCTGAACGTATAAAGCAATATACACATTTATAGATCTTCCAGCTACATTTAAAACGAATGTATTTAAATTTTTCGCTTTATTTTGGGTCAGTTTTTGATCCATATCAAATTTAAACGTGATTGTTTGGGTTGGATCAGTAATATCGCGTAAAGTGATGTTATTCCCAATTGTTTTATGATCGTTTGCATCGATAAATTCGTACGGATGGGTGTCGCATAAAAGGGATTCAAAGTAACTTGTTGCTAATAAATGTGCTTGGTTTTTACAAAGATTAGCACTTGCATAACGGTGCATCAGGAGTACCGTTTGTGAAATACCTAAGATAACAATCGTAAATAAACTGGCTGAGATAAGCACTTCTAATAACGATATCCCACGTCTTTTATCTATCCGCATAAATATATTCTAAATCTTGCGGAAATATTGTCAATTTTAATGGAAAATTGTAGATAAAATTTATTTTTTTTGATGAGTCAATGCGTTGATTAAAATATCCATTCCTTCTTCATTAGATACCTTAGGGAGGTAATGCAGATCCATTTTTGCTGCAGAGATATTGAAGTAATGATCTTGCGATAATTCTTTGGCAACAAACCGAGTCATAGGAGGTTGATGATGGATACAAAATATTTTATAAACCAATTCAAACAGGGCTCCTACAAAAAAAGCAACATTGGCAGGTACTTTTTTGATGGGTTTTGGTAGATTTAATCTTGAAAGTAATTGATTAATCCATGGCCATAATTGGACAGGGTCGCCTTGAGAGATAAAGTAAGCCTTGCCATCAACGTGGCAGGTTACATTTTTGAGTGCCTCCAAAGCTAACAAGTGAGCTTGCGCAACGTTCGTTACATAAGAAATATCTACCCAATTATCTCCATGTCCTACCTGAAACAATCGATGTTTGCGAGCAGCCTTCAAAATATTGGGGATCAAGTGATTGTCTCCAGGGCCCCAAATCAAGTGAGGACGAAGTGCAACTGTTTTTAAATTTTGTTGACCATTTGCTTTCAATACTAATTGTTCGGCCAACATCTTTGTGTGTGCGTAAGCGCACATTTTAGAGCGTTTGCCATAAGGGATTTGTTCATCAACATTAGCGAGCGATTCACCATTGAATACAACACTGGGAGAGCTTGTGTAAATTAAATATTTTACTTGATGTTTAAGGCATGCTTGCAAAACGTATTGCGTACCTGTGACATTGATTTTATAGTAAGAATTGTACGTTCCCCAAATTCCAGCTTTAGCAGCGACATGAAAAACTGCATCGCATCCTGCTACAGCACGACAAACATCTTCGTAGTTGCATAGGTCCCCATAAAGAATTTCGATATCTTTTAAATCTTGGCAGTTATTTCTATTAAAAGTTCGAAGATTTGAATAACCTGCCGTTTTTAATGCTTCTAATAAATGCCGCCCTAAAAAACCTGAACCGCCTGTTACTAAAACTTTCACGTCTATATTATCTCCGAAAAAAATGACTTAAGTAAAGGTTTTTTTCTAAAAAGTGTGGTTAAAACTGAGATAGAAAACGAGCATCATTTTGATAAAAACGACGAATATCTTCAATGCCATAAAGCAGCATGGTTAAACGTTCAACACCAAAACCGAAAGCAAAAGCTTGCCATTCATTAGGATCAATACCCGCATTACGGAGAACGTTTGGATTTACCATTCCACAGCCCCAAACTTCAATCCACGTGTTGTGAAATTTGCCTAGATCTTGGACAAAAATATCCATTTCAAAACTAGGTTCTGTGAAAGGAAAGAAACTGGGACGTAAGCGCGTCTTGAAAGATTTACCAAAAAATTTTTTAACAAAATAATCTAAAGTTCCTTTAAGATCTACTAACGAAATGTTTTTGTCAATACACAGACCTTCAATTTGATGAAAATTGAAATTGTGAGTTGCGTCTACCGTATCGCGCCTAAAAACACGTCCTGGTGATACAACCTTAAAAGGAGGTGTATGTTTTTCGAGGCTTCGAATTTGAACCGTTGATGTTTGCGTCCTTAATAAATAAAGTTCATTTTCCTTCTTTTTTGTGGTAGATACCGAAACATTATTATCAAAGAAAAACGTATCTTTTTCGGCTCGTGCAGGATGATTAATGGGGACATTTAATGCATCAAAACAAAACCATTCTGTTTCAATTTCTGGTCCTTCAGCAATTGTATATCCTAGCTGTTTAAATATGGATAAAATGCGCTGCCGCGTTTGAGTCAACGGGTGCAAAGGCTTAGAAGTTGCATAGGTGGAGGGCAAACTTGGATCAATAGGAGACCCCAACTTTTGTAAGCGTTCATTGTTTTGTAATATCTTAATTTTTTCAGAGATTGCAAGTTCTAATGATTGCTTAATTAAGTTAACTTTTTTACCTTCACTAGCCCTGGCTTCTGGAGGCAAATTTTTTAGATTTTTTAAAATACTCAATATTTGACTTTTAGGGCCTAAATATTGAGCTTTTAAACTATGAATTTCAGACACACTTTCACATGCTTGAATAGTACGAATGGCAACCGATTGAAGCTGTTCGAGTGTATCCATGAAATTTTACTGATTGACAGCGTTAACTTTTTCAACGAGCGACTTAAAACCATCAGCGTTTCGGATGGCCAATTCGCTTAATTGCTTACGGTCTAATTCAATATTTAATTTCTTTAAACCGTTGATAAAGCGGCTGTAAGAAATTCCAGCGCTGCGGCAGGCTGCATTAATGCGTACAATCCAAAGCTGACGAAATTCAGATTTCTTCTTGCGACGATCACGGAAAGCGTAAGCTCCTGCGCGCCAAAAAGCATCGTGTGCATACCTAAAAAGACGAGATTTATTACCAAAATAACCTCGCGTTTGTTTTAGAACCCGCTTACGACGTTGTCTTGTTGCAACTCCATTTGTTACTCTTGTCATAATTACATTTCTATCTTTTAAGCCAATGTAAGGTCGTCGTTAACGCTTACATCGAACAATTCATACTTGCGTAAAATCAAGCAAAAGGCATAGCTTCTTTAACGGTACTTGCTTGTTTAGCATTGTCCAAACATAAATCTTTTGTTGCATTGCGCAAACGTGTAGGTGATTTATGACGTAGGAAATGCCTATAGCCAGGCTTCCGAAAGATAACTTTTCCCGTTCCTGTAATTTTAAACTTTTTAGCAATCGATTTTCTAGTCTTTTGCATATACAATTTAAGTGAAAGCTATTATAGCAAAGTTGTAAAGCTAATTTTTTACTTTTTATTAGAGTTGGGTAATACAAATCGTAGAGGATTAAAAGTCAATTTCCATTGAGGATTTTTAAAAGTCCCTTGAATGTTTGCAGAAAACCCTTTAGATATAGGCTGAAAAACTTGAAATAAATGTCTCATAATAGGAAATTTTAATCGTTGATAATCGAGAAATGAGAAATGAATGTCGGCCCATAAGCGTTGGTCAAGCAGATTTATATTGCCTTGAAGATCTCCGCGAGCACTGGGTCCTAATAGGTATGTTTGATTCGATTTGATGACCTCTTGAGTAAATGAAAAATTAGATACAAATTGATCAAATTGAATGGAGGGCTGATCTTTTAGTTTTTTTGAAAATAAGCCGCGTAATGGGCCTAATAAATGTATTTTAGACAAATTTTTATTTTTAAAATCGATATACCCTTGGCCATGAAATTTGGTTTGAGGTGTGTATTGACCTTTCGTTTGCAATGTGAGCTCGAAAGTTCCCTGATAAGAAGGTAAATTTTCAGTTGGAATTGCGGATGTCCAGGTTTTTAAGAGCGGATGTTCGATCAAATACTTAGATTCAATATTTTCTCCATGAAAATAAAATTTAAAGTAAGGTTTAGAAATTTTTGCCTTGCCTGAAAATGGTGCTTTATTGAATAGATTTCCGTGTATATTTTTCAGTAACGTTTTATTAGGTGTCCAACGATAATCAAAGGTTAAATTTTTAAGAGGAAAATTTTTTACTGTGGTTCCTGGGGAAAATGCATGAATATTTAGATGGTTTTCTAAAGTTTCATAACTGTAAATAGTGCCTGTAAATTGTGTCTTTAGGATAGAGTTTGTATCAAATAAATTTAAAGAAGTTGCGGCTTTTGCGTTTTCTATGAAATTTTCTAAAATAGCTTGCCATTCGTGAACATTAAAGATCCCATTTCCATTAAATATCCAGGCTTCTTGCGGCCATTTAGAAACACTGTAAGGCCAGTGAATTTCACATGCACCGCTTCCATCTTTTGTTTTTAAAGTGTTAATTTTTAAATAAAAATAATTGGGTTGATGACCAAAGGTTACATTTAATTTTTCAAGCGGAATATTTTTAAAATAACTCTGTTTGATATGAACATTACCAAAAAGTTGGGATGTATTTTTTTCATCATTCCATTGTAATTTAAAATTAGCGTAAGGGTATTTTTGGTAAAACTGAAAATGGTTTATGAAAGTTTGCCACCATGGAGGTAGCCAATCATTTAAAGGAAATGTAAGTTCAGGAGCGACGTATCCTTGACATATAAGATCGCCTGTTTTTTCTTTAAAATAATGATTGCCTTCTAAGTGTAGTTGAGGAGAAAAATTGATTTTATAAACGAGATGATTATCGTTTTTTAATGATAGATGAGCGCGTACGCATTTAAAAGGTTGATGTTCAATGATAATATGTTTCGTATTTAAGGCCAAAGAAATATGGGATGGTTTTAGGTAAGCAAAAAAATTTACGTTTTTTTTCAGTCTAATTTTGTAAGGAATAGAATAATTTTTTGCAAAAAGTTTGTATAAACCTTCTGAAAAATTACCTGCAATTTTTTCTGTTTTTAAGATGGATAGGTTTGTTGTTAGGTAAATTTTCCCGTAAGCATTTATTTGATCGTTGGATAGTTGAACATGTGTTTCAAATGGCTTATCGAGATAAATAACAGGTGCATGCCCAAAAAAATGTATATTTTTGATAAAATCTAGATGAGTGTAACCTGATAGGTTCAGATTTGTAAATGTTGAAAAGGTAGAGTTATTGCTTACATTTGCGTATAAATTAGTAAAAGTGTGATGATTAAACGTTATGTCTGTAGCTTTTATGCGATTAAAAACTTGTTCATGCCCCAGCAATGTTTGCCCAATTAGGGTGTCTGCTTGAAAGTGGTTTGTTCGTAAAGCGGTGATTTTATAATGGGTTTGTAAAATTTTTGCATTTGGAATGTAAATTTGTAATGAATTTATGGATAATTCAGTGGTGGAATGTGGAATAATAGATGTGGGAGAAAAGTGGTAAATAGCATCGATAGGTAGAAATTTTGAGCAGTAAATGTTAATGTTTTTAATATTATTAAATTCTGTTGTGCAAAATCCACGATAAGTATTGTTTTTTATTTGGAGGTGCGCTGTCAAATGATGAATAGTATTATCATCTATTTTACCTGAAGCTTGATGAATAGTGACTTGATGAAGAAATTTTGATGTTAAGAAATTTTTCAACGAAAATATGATTGTGGGGCAAGAGAATTGCAGTTTTTCATTTTGAAATTTACAATTGAGCAATGTAATTGTATTTTTATGCAATAGAATTTTTGAGCATTCTAGATGGTATTTTAGATGCAAAAACTTTTTGATCAAGGGGTTGGATAATTCGTAAGTTATTTCTGAACAAAACCATACGCTTATGCCTAACCCTAGAAGTAGGCCCTGGAGACACAAAAATTTTTTCATAGATTTTTATGAAATTTTTGTGATAATTCATTCCAATAAGGGAGATGTGTGAGTCTAAATAAGAAATCTATCCATGGTTGTGGTAAGATGAATTTTTTTGAAAGATATTGTCCTGATTGTGTGTTGCCGTTGATTCTTTCGAGAAACTGCAAAGTATACGTTCGAACAATGTTACTCGAATCTGTGGTTTCGATTTCGAGTATGTAATATTTTGGATTGAAAATAGGGTATTTTAGGTCACGATCAACCCATTTTTTTACAGTGAGTTGTGATAAAAGTTTTTCATCAAACTGATTTAAATGAACAGGAATCTGCTTTTTTTCATTAGGAATCGAAAGTGTAACATTAGAAATACGTTCGTCAGTGTTCCATGCCCAAACGGTTTTATCTTGAAAATTTTCTATGCTTTGTGTGAACAGCTTTTCATTAAAGGTGGTTAATTGAAATAGCGTAGGTTCGTTATCAAATTTTACGTAAAAATTATCTTTAAGGCTATAAAAGGTGGCTAAAGTTGTGTTACTTTCGTTATGCAGTTCAAGTTTAAAACACTTGCTTTGGTCTAAATCAATGGGGTCTTGTATAAAATTTTCAACATAGATATCATTAATAGAATTTATAAAATGTTCTATATGTTTTAACGAAGCTTTTTGAGCTTGAATAAAATTGTTATTTTTATTTTGTAAAATTTCCCATTTGTTTTTTGTAATAGGTTGCAAAACTAATTGTTCAGCCTGGTTTGAATAAACAATTTTTTTGACTTGCTTAAGATCAATGTGAAACAGAGTGCGTTCGCGCAATGTTTCTTGTGGATTTAAAAGGCGTTCGACGAAGGTAGATTGAAAGAGAAACAAGGGCCCTTCGTTGTTGCGTTGAGCAACAAATAAATGTTGATCTTCATCGTAAGGTAAAAATTTTAATGTGTAGGAGCCTTTGTCGTTGGTCAAAGTGAGGTAATAAAGATTTGAGTCCTGCGAAAAGGGAATGAGCCAATTTTTAACGTCCGAAGAAGATAAGAATCGTAGACATTCGAGTTGTATTAATTGATGGCATATAGTAATTACATGTTGTTGATTGGCCTGAATTTCTGTGGGAATTTTCAAATGCCAAATACCTTGATTGTAGTTCAAATATAGTTTTTGCGTAGGGGTAACAAAACTAATATTTTGTAAAGTGTTGATGGGAAAAATAGTGGGTGTGCACCATTGTTCCGTCGAAAGATTCAAACAGTTCAAAAAATTGGCGTCGGTAATGAATATCTTGTTAGTTTCAACTTCTAAAATGTACACTTTACCATTGGCTTGCGAAGGGCTACCGAATTGCAGCAAGTAAGTGTGTTCGGGGGTTGAGCATTTCAGTTTTAAAAAAGGAACCGATAAGCCATAAGCGTTTAAGTCTGTATGCGGATCGACTTTGAACGAAAGTTGAGGTTTTAAGCTGGTTATTTGTTGTAAAAAATCGCTGATAGCGAGTGGATTCGCTTCCCAGACAATGGGACTTTTCAGCATCCATCGATGATTAATATTTTCAAATTGCCAATGAGTTTTATCAGTTCTCTTCTGAAATTCTATGGTTTGGATATCAAAGGCATCATTTTGTATTTTTAGTTCAAATTGAGGCGTATGTTGGATTGGATGCATCCTAAAGCGAATGAAATACGTTATCCATATTACATTAAGAAATGTTAGAAAAATAGTAAAACCAAGGCGTAACATATTATTCTTTTCTAATAATTGTTGTGATGAATCCTCCTATTAAAAAAATAAAAGGAAGGAGTAAGAAGTTTAAAATTAATGTAAGAAATTTTTGTTGTGAAATAATAAGTTTGGTAGCGTTTTCTATTTGTTCTGTAGGAGGTATTGAAAGATAAGTTTCATTCTCTAAAAACTGATAAATAGATTGAAAAAAAATGCGATTACCCAGCATTTGAAAGTGACCATTGTCTAGCCAATCTGCACAAGAAATCACAACGGCTTTGCCTTGAGGTATTTTTAAGTCAAAATGATCAGATGAATAAGAGGTATAGACAGCACATAAAGGAAAGGGGCCGGTTGCATCTTTTTTAGTATCAAAAGATAAATTTTTTAAGTTATTAGAAGCTTTTACCCAGCTGGATTCTGAGGATAATACGCATGGAAATAGGTGTGCGTCATTTAATTTTAGCGTTGTTGCAAGTCCGAAAACGAGACCTAAGTTTTTGTGAATTAAGGCTTGAGTGATCGCATGCTGGTTGAATCTTCGAATGATCAAGTTTCCATCGTTACTTAGAAAATCATTGCTGTTATCTAACAATAAATCTGCTTTACAAGCTATACCTAATGTATTTAAGAACTCATTCAGCCCATGTTCATAGATAGGGTTTAGACATATCCAAACATGTCCATGTCGCTGTTGAATAAAATTTTTTAATTGTGTACATTCTTGTGGTAAAAAGGGAAGTTGTGGGCCAAAGATAACGATAGTATCTGCATCTTCTGGAATGATATTGCACGTTTCTAAATATCGAATGTCGCAATAGGATTGTTTTAAAGATTTGTAAGCTGTAGAGCCACCTTTTGTTGGATGAACATTTTGTCCACTTAGCTCTCCATGACCTGTAAGCCAGTAAACAACTTTAGGTGAAGCTGTTAATTGTTGCAATGCATTTAACAAACAGGTTTCTCCTATGAAAATTTTGTTTTTATAAAAGTTTTCAAAAGGAATAAGTAACGTTTTTTGCCCTAAAACCATGAATAACCCCGAATGACCTTCAAATTTGTAACGTTCTTGGATTTGGAGCAATGTTTTAGGTGATTTTAATGTATCGATTTCTTGAAAGTCAAAAACACCCTTATTTTTAGAAAATTCAGTACGCATGTCTAGCAGCAATTTTTTGAAATTTCGTGTGAAAGTGTCGTCAGGATGTTTGTTATCTTTTAATAAGAAAAGTTGCACAGGTTGTTTTAAGGATTGCAGAAAGGCTTTTGTTTCGCTGCAGAGGGAATTTTGATGATTTTGTGAAAAATCGAATCGAACTTGTAAATAGGGGAGTAATGTTTGAAATCCGAAGAATAGCAATAGTATGAGAAAAAATTGTACCCATCGGTTTAAAATTTTCACGCGATTGAAATATTTAAAATCATCCAATAGTTTCATTGCAGCATTTTGTTTTCAATCATGTTAGTTGTAAGCATAAGAAGTAGGCATCCACCTATTAAGTGAAAAACTACCGGGCGAGTATCTAATAAACCCTCACAAAGGTTATTGAGTGTTTCAAAAAAATCAATGTATACGCTATATTCAGGAGAAATGGGGTATATTTCAAGGATAGACTTGATGCCAATGAGTAAAACAAATAAAAAACTGAATCCAAGGAATCCGGCAAGCGCTTGTGTCTTCGTTAAGCTGCTGGCAAAAATGCCCATAGCAATAAATAAAAAACTGCTAGATAAGATAAATATAAGACCGCCATACAATGTGGTTGTATTTATAAGTTTTAGGCTGAAAGTGCTGTTAAGATAACAATGTGTGAAGTACGGGAAAAATAAGCAACATGTCCATAAAAATATATAAAAAATGTAAGTTGAGAGAAATTTACTTAGAACTAAAGTTCCTGTACTGATAGGGGTTGCGAGTAACGTTTCTAAAATACCGGATCGTTGTTCCTCCGATAGTGTTCTCATTGAAATAAGTGGGATAATGAACAGAGTGGGCAGCCAAAAAATTTCAAAAAAATTTTGTAAGTAATTACTTACTTCATTAGACTGTGTGTTTAAAAATAAAATATAGATGAAATTGAACCCCATTAAAGCAAGAAAAACAGCCGCAATAAAGTAGGTTGAAGCCTGACGTACCAGTTTATGAAGTTCTTGTTGAAATAATATGTAAAAACTTTTCATAATTAGGCCTTGTTTTGTTCATCTTTCCAGGCAAATTTCGTTAATTTTAAGAAAAGTGCTTCGAGGTTGGGTTCTATTTTAGAAAACCGTTGTACGCGATAATTACGTTCAAATAAAATTCTCAAAAAATTAACTTCAAAATCAGCGTTAGGCACGCGTTTAGACTGTAAAATAAATTCGTTGCCTGTTTGTCGTAAACAAATTAAATCAAATTCCGGGTTAGATAAAAAGTTTAAAAAATCATCATGAAAACCGTCTAAAACTAATTTATATCGTGCTTGCCTAAAATAGTTTTGACGTAAAATTTCGTATGTGCCATCAGCAACTAGTTCACCTTGATGCATAATAAGTAATTGCGTACAAGCGGCTTCAATTTCAGGAAGAATGTGGCTTGAGAAAATGACCGTAGTTTCTCCTTGAATTTGTTTTAGAATATTGCGTATCCCTATGATTTGATGGGGATCTAGGCCGATTGTAGGTTCATCTAAAATGATCAATTGAGGTTGACCTAATAAAGCATCTGCAATACCTACGCGCTGGCGAAATCCCTTGGATAAAGTTCGAATGATTTTGTTGGCAGCTGTTCGCTTTAGATCGCAACATTCCATGACACTGCCTACCGCTTGCGTTACGTTATCTACACGTTTTAATTGGGCACGAAAACGCAAAAATTCTTCGACACGCATGTCGTCAGGTAAAGGATTATTTTCAGGCATGTACCCTAAATGCCGCTTTAATCGTTGTCCATAGCGCGTTAACGGTTGATTTCGGATGTAAACGCTTCCTGAAGTCGCCGATAATAGTCCGCATAAAATACGCAAAGTAGTACTTTTACCTGCACCATTGGGGCCTAAAAAGCCAACAATTTCACCACGCTCTATATTAAAATTGAGATTTTTAATGGCAGCTTTATTACCATAGTATTTGTATAATTCTTTAACTGTGATGTGAACCGCCATGACTCAAGTAAAGAGTTTTTCAGAAAAATAAACATAACGCAATATTTTTTATTCAAAATTACGCACAAATTTTTGCCTGAAGTTTTATGTGTTAGACATTCAAATCTAGAGATTGAAATATCTGTAACAGTGGGTAAAACAGGCATATGATGCTGATAAATATGAAAAAAGCAATAGCGATTAAGCTGCCAGGTTCTACCCATTTGGCCCATTGAAGCAGTTTGTTTTCATAAATTTTGTAGTAGCTTTTTGATAGCTCTCGCAGTGTTTGTGTGAGTTGACTGCTAACTTCACCTGAGCGCAAGGTATTTCGGAAATCTTCAGGTAAATCAGGCATAGCTTCGGAAAGCGTTGCTCCGTTATTAAGTGCAAGAGAAATTTTATGAAAAGAGAATTTTTTAGGTAAAACATGTGAGGCTAGTTTTAAACTTTCTAGCATGGAGATTTTGTTATCCAGCAATTCAGCTAAATCCATAGCAAATAAGCTGTATTTAAATTGTATGCAACCGCGTTCGAAAAAACGTTCAATGTAAGTTATGAGAGATAATTTTTTTATTTTTAAAAATAACGTAAAAAAGATTATAAATAAAATAGTAGATAAAATAAAAAAAGGAGCTTGATGGTTGAGGGATAATAAAATCTGCATAAAACGATTCATCTCAAAGTTTTGCTGTACAAAAAATGATTCAAATTTTGGGATTAAGAATAAACTCATAATGCAATAAAAGATAAATGCAAGCGATAGAACACAGATGGGATAAATGAGGCTTTGTTTCATTTGCTTTCGAATTTTATTTTGCAGTTCTATCATGTTTTTTAAACGTTCTAGTCCTTGTGAGAAATAACCGCCAACTTCAGCACATTGTAAAAGTCGTATTTGTTGTTGAGTTAAGTTTAGTTGCGGATCGTTTAACAACGGATATAAATAGTAACCGTTAGATAAGCGTTCTATAGCTTGGTTAACAAAGCGCTGTTGTGCTTCTTCGAGATGTTTTATTGGTAAACTTTTTAAGGCATTCAGTAACGTTTTACCAATCAGCAATTGAGCATGAATTTGCTCAAAGAAGTAAAGCCATTTTTGTTCGGAAACGGCTTTTTTACGCGATGAAGAAAATATATGTGTTAGTAAATCTTTTAGAGACATTAGTTTACAAATGTGCAAATGACGTTTGTAAAGTAAACGCAAGCAATGAAATGGTGAATTTGCTTTTAATATGTGCCAATGCCAATGATTTTGCGCGTTCATTGTTTTGCAGAAAAATAACATACTTTTAACGTAGTTATATGGCTGTGCAATCGGCAAGTTAATTTATAATAAATCTTGGATTTCTTGCATAAAAAGCAAAATTACATAAAGTTTCTGCAGCTTGACCTTTTAGGCCAGGTTCAATCATTTTGAATTTAGTATAAAGTCCATGGCGACAGCCTGCGATAGGCGTGTTCGTGAATTTTCGTATGGATAAAATATAAAAAATGCCATTTGTGAAACATTCAGGTGTTTCTTTTAAATAAGCTAGAGATAAATTTTTCAGATCATTTTTTCTTTCATTAATTTTAGAATCATTGAAAGAAATAACAGCGCGGTAAAGTGGATAACAGCTTTGTCCATTTCGAGTAGTTTTTTCTCCCACATAATAAAGGGTACCTTGCCCTCCAGAAACAATGCCGCGTTCTTCAACAAATAGTACACAGTTTCCGGAATAATGTGTGGTTATTTTGTCTGTTTTTTTAAAATTTAGAGCAGCATCTAAATTTTCAAAGACGTAAAATGCTAAAGCATTGTGTGTATCTTTTTCAAAAAACTTTGAGAAAATACGCAAATTTTCGCTCAATTGATTATTACCACTGATCAAGCGATATTGGTTTAATTGTGTTAAGAAGAATTGTACAATGCAAGCGAGTGTGATACAAGAAAGAATACTAGCGGTTAAAACTTCCACTAGCGTAAAGCCTCTTGAGTTATTTCTTACATTCACAAAAATATATTAATAAAAAAATAAATAAGAGTAAATAAAATTTTAATGTTTCGTTACAGGATTTAATATTTCTCGAAGATGGTCACCAAGAAAATTAAGGGATAATAACGTTAGTGAAAAAAAGCAGCAGGGATAAAAAAGTAACCAGGGTGAAATTTCCATTTCATGCGCTCCGTCAAGTATGAGTGTGCCCCAAGAGCTCATAGGCGGCTGCACACCTAAACCTAGAAAACTTATGAAAGCTTCTTCAAGGATAATGTTAGGGATAAGCAAGGTGCCGTAAACAAGCAATATTCCACTGAGATTAGGTAAAATATGTTTTCGCCATATCCCAAAACTAGATTGTCCCATGCATTGCGAGCATTGTATGAATGTGTGGGTTTTGAGTGATAACACCTGGCCTCGAATGATGCGTGCCATGGTTAACCAATTAAAACCTCCCATAGCTAAGATTAATAACCATAAGTGTCGTCCACTTAGGGACATAATAAGAATAATAATTAAAGTAAACGGGAGTGGATAGATAATATCGATTGTACGCATTAAAAAACGGTCTATGTTGCCACCAATCATGCCGGAAATGCTGCCTACAATTAGTCCTAAGGTAATTGCAATAGCACTTGAACATCCTCCAATGAAAAGGGATAAACGTCCTCCATATAAAAGGCGTGCTAATAAATCTCGACCAAGAATATCTGTTCCACAGGGGTGTTTTAAAGAAGGGGGTTGTGCACTTAGTGCAAGATCTTGTGTATGATAATCGTAAGGATGTATCCAAGGACCAATTATGCACAATCCAGCAATGAAAATAAGCACGCCTAAGTGAAAACATAAAAATGGGCGTTTTAACAGTTTTTGTTTCATTAGAGTGCTTTTTGTTTAGGATTACAAATTGATAAAGCGATATCAACGCAAAAATTTAATAGCAAAATAAGAACAGCAAAATAGAGTACAGTTCCTATGAGTAGCGATGTATCTCGTTGCCCAACGGCAGAAATGAACAAAGAACCTGCTCCGGGGATTTGAAATAACGATTCAATCACCAAGGATCCACTCATGATAGCCGCTGTGGTAGGACCTAAATAAGTTAGTACAGGATTGAGAGCATTTTTTAAAACATGAAAAATGAAGATCTGTTTTTTACCTAAACCTTTTGCTAGAGCTGTTCGGATAAAAGGTTGCGATAGTACATCTAAGCAGGAAGTACGCATAAGACGGGCAATGTAGCCGCTATACATGCAAGCCAGTGTCAGTGTGGGTAAAATACGATCGCTCCAATGTACCCAACCTGTGGCTTGAAACCATCCTAATTTTAAGGAAAAAATGAGCAATATGATGGGACCTAAGACAAATGTTGGCAAACTGAGTCCGAAAAGACAGCCGGCCATTAATATCTTATCTATCCACCCATTTCGATAGATGGCTGCAAGGATGCCAATCGATCCTCCCGTTATAGTTGCAAGCGAGATAGCCCAAAAACCAAGTTCTAGACTTGTTGGAATGCGTTCTTTTAACAATTGATTGACGGAGTATCCAGGATAACGCATAGAAGGTCCTAAATCGCCGTGCACTAAATTCCATAAATATCGGCTGTATTGTTGATGTAATGGAGCATCATATCCATAAAATTTAGATAAATTTTCAAGTGTTTCTTTTGTTAAACCATGTTCTTGGTCAAAAGGGCCTCCAGGTACAAAACGTGTTAAGAAGAAAGTCAAGGTACTTAAGCAAAACAATACAATGATTGAATCAAAAAAACGTTTAGTTAGAAACGAACGCATTACAAATAACATGGAAGCAATTGTAAAAAAATGCAAGTTTTTTGTTACAAGCTATTTATGTTTGAGAAAGTTTATAAAAACTTAAGATAAATTGATTGTAAGATGTTATTACAAAATGTATTGCATTTTGTGTAAAGATAGGCAATGTTAGTTGTAGAAGATGTTGTTAACGGTAAAAGATTTATGCATTCGTTTTAATAGGACCGTAGCGGTTAATCATATTAACTTTTCTTTGGTACAGGGAGAAACCTTAGCCATTGTTGGTGAGAGCGGTAGTGGAAAATCGGTGACTGCATTATCGCTTGCACAATTGTTGCCCAGAAAATCTTATTGTGAGGTAACAGGTGAAATATTGATAGATGGAGAGAATGTTTTACGTTATAATGAGCATCAATTGAGAAAAATTCGAGGGAAACAGGTGGCTTATGTTTTTCAGGATCCTTCAACCTCTTTAAATCCATCGCTTACGATAGGTTTTCAAATAGGTGAGGCTGTTCGATTGCATCAACCTGAACATAAAAATGTAAAAAAAGTAGTATTGGGTCTGTTATATAAAGTAGGTTTAGATCCAGAAAGGTGTTATAAATCGTATCCTTTTGAATTAAGCGGAGGTATGCAACAGCGAGCAATGATTGCTATGGCATTGGGGTGTTGCCCTAAGATTTTGGTGGCAGATGAACCTACGACGGCCTTGGATGTAACGCTTCAAAAGCAAATTATGGATTTAATCAAACATTTGCAAAAACAAGAGAATTTATCGGTCATTTTAATAACGCATAATTTGAGTTTAGTTAAGAATTTTGCAGATACGGTTTTGGTTATGTTTAAAGGTGAAATTGTTGAAAGAGGTTCTACAGAAAAAATTTTGCATGAACCGCAACATCCATATACACGAGCATTGCTGCAATGTATTCCTTCATTAAAAAATCCTAAACAACGATTAACGACAATTGAAGATTGTTTGTGCACTGAAAAAAGTTGACTTGGTTTTTATTTGAATCTAGAGGTTGTTTCATGTGTAATTCAATGTTGGAACTTTGTCATTTATCTTTATCAATTGATGCTAAGGATGTTTTTAAGGATTTGAATTTAAAGTTGTTATCAGGTGAAGTACACGTATTGTTAGGCCCAAATGGGGTTGGTAAAAGTTCTCTGTTGAAATTGGTAGCTGGACATCCTGATTATGTAAAAATAACGGGTGATGTATTTTTAAATAAAGAAAATATAAGTCATGTTTTACCGGAAGTTAGGGCTCAAAAGGGGATTTTTGTAGCTTTTCAAAATCCTTGTGAGATTGAGGGATTGAGCGTCGCTAATTTTTTGAGAACAGCATTAAAAGCTTACCCGGATAACCCTGGATATAAATGGAGTGCTACCGTATTTTATCAGCATTTATATGAATTATTAGCGAAAGTTGGTTTACCGAAAGATTTTACGTCGCGTTCGGTTCATTGTGGATTTTCTGGTGGAGAAAAAAAGCGTTTTGAGTTGTTGCAATTGTTATTGCTTCAACCAAAATTTGCATTATTAGATGAGTTGGATAGTGGTCTTGATGTTGATGCTCGCAAGCAGGTAATTCAAACCATAAAATCGTTGCAAAAAGAGGGAACAGGGTTTCTTATTATATCGCATGATATGGATTTTATTCGTAAATTAGAACCTAATTATATCCATCTGTTGAAAAACGGTAACCTTGAGACGCATGGAATAGATTTTATGGAAGAAATTGAAGCAAAAGGGTTTCATAACGCATGAATGAAGAATTTTGTACAAATACAACTTACCAATTAAATGCAGGATTTGGGTTAAATGAATCAACTATTCGGTACATATCTTCAGCTAAATGTGAGAGCGATTATTTGCTGAATTTTCGCTTAAATGCGCTTAAAAACTTTGAACGCATGACGTTGCCTGATTGGGTGCCGGATGCTCTGCATAAAATTGATTTTCAGAATCTTCAGTATTATTTAGCAGAAGGACAAAAAACTAAGAAAAACTGGGAAGATGTTCCAGATGCTATCAAGGATACGTTTGAGCGTTTAGGTGTGCCTGAAAAAGAACGTAAGTTTTTAGCTGGTGTTGAAGCTCAATTTGATAGTGAATTTGCGTACTCAAAAATGCGGCAGCAACTTCAGGATCAAGGTGTTATTTTTACAGATTCAAGAGAAGGATTGAGTAAGTATAGGGATATTTTTGAACCTTATTTTGCAAAAGTTGTTCCTGTTCAGGATAATAAATTTTCTGCTTTAAATAGCGCTGTATTCAGTGGTGGTAGTTTTATATATGTTCCTAAAGGAGTAAAAGTTCAACAACCTTTACAAGCTTATTTTAGAATTAATGCAGAGCGTTCAGGTCAATTTGAACGTACGTTGATTATTGTTGATGAAGGTGCTGAATTGATGTACATGGAAGGGTGCACTGCCCCTGCCTATGATACTAAAAATTTGCACTCTGCTGTTGTCGAAATGGTAGCTAAAAAAGGGGCGAAGTTGCAATATGTGACAGTTCAAAATTGGTCATCAAATGTAATGAATATTGTGACAAAACGTGGTTTAGCTGAGGAAGATGCAGAGATTCGTTGGATCGATTGTAATATAGGTTCTGGAATAACGGTAAAATATCCGGGGATTTTGTTGAAAGGTAAGCGAGCCAAAGGAGAGGTGTTATCGATAGCGTTGGCCCATTCGGGGCAGTGTCAGGATACAGGGGCACGTATTTTGCATCTTGCGGATGAAACGACATCTAATATCGTTTCTAAATCCATATCTATTGATGATGGTTGGGCAGGTTATCGTGGTAAAGTATTGGTTAAACCTGGATTGAATGGTTGCAAAAATAACACGGAATGTCATTCATTGTTGTTAGGTGAAAAAAGTCCGACAGGCGCTCTACCTTGCGTTGAAGTTTCTGGAAATACCCATCAAATTTGTCATGAAGCAAGTATTTCATCCTTGGATGAGGAGAAACTTTTTTATTTGCAACAAAGAGGTTTGAAACGTTCTGTAGCGGTTAGTTTGAGTGTGAACGGTTTTGTGAATGATTTAGTGCAATCATTTCCATTAGAGTATAGTGTTGAACTAAAACGTTTAATCGACATGGAGGTTGAAAATGCTATTGGATGAGTGTTTAAAAATAACCGTACATGATAAACCTGATTTTGGTTGTTGGGTGCATGAAAAGGGACGTTTGTGTTTTCGATTTTTTGATGGTATTGCAGTCAATCAATGGGTTTTATTTGAAAATGAAGCTGATTTAAATATTATTGTTGGATCTAATACTTGCGTTAAAATTATAGATAATGCTGAAGCGATTCAGTATCAAATTTTACCGAATGCTACAGTTTGGCACACCAATGTAGGAGGCAATGTACAAAAATTTGCGACATATATATTGCAGCAAGATGCAAAGTTGTACCATGATCATAAGGAACCAATGCGGTGTGAGGCTGATTCTAAAATTTGTATTCAATTGATGGGTGCTGGTGCAATGGTTGATTGGCGTGAAGGGGATGATTTGAGCAAATCGGTAGTTAGAAAACTTCAAATAACGATAGATCATCAGGCTCCAAAAACACAATCAAATTGTTTAGTAAAAAGTGTTGTGCATGATGCAGCCAGTTTTAATTTTTACTGTGATGTTTTTATTAGAGATGCGGCTGTAGGGGCGGTAGCTCATCAACGAAATTTGAATCATGTATTAAGTGCGCAAGGGAGTGTTCGAACGTTACCGCGTTTGCATGTTTGGAATAAAAATATAGAAGCTTCGCATGGAGCGGCAACACAACCCATTCCACACGAAGCTATGGTGTATTTACAAATGCGAGGATTGGATGATCAGCAAGCACAACGGTTGTACTTAGCTGGGTTTTTGAAGGAGACAGAATTCACTTCACATGGAGACATTTAAAGAGCAGTTGTTAGTGCGTATTTGGGATGCTTTACGTTTAGTTCAAGATCCTGAAGTTCGTTTAGATATTGTAAACTTAGGGCTTGTTTACGATATTCGTTTACAAGAACAAACCGCAGAAAAGTTTAAAGTTATTATCGAGATGACTTTAACCTCACCGACGTGTCCTATGGCACCTTACATCTTTCAAAGTATTCACGAATCGCTTGAAATATTGGATGGTGTCACAGAAATCGATATTCAACTCGTTTGGGACCCACCTTGGACGCAAGAAAGGATTTCCGAAGTGGGTAAAATGGAGCTGGGATTGATTTAATTACCGAATATTTGAAGCAGTATTTGAATAGGCTTCGTGAGCTTTATTTCTGAAAGTTGAACACAAGGAGTCAAAAGTATCAATTTTAGAGCGGTCTAAGGTAACATCTGTGTTAATGGTATCAATAGCTGTGTTAATGTATTGTGTTTTATTTGAAAAGGCTGTGGTCCAAGAATTAACAACTTCAGTGGTAATAGCATTACGGTCTGAAAACGAATTATACTTGGAAACGCTTCCAGGAATAATGGTTTGAACTTCTAATTGTGTAGGCAGTTTAAAGTCAGAAATTTTTACCGTTTTTACCATAGCTTGTTCCCAGTTATTATATTTTTTGTATTCACCATAGTAACCTATATTACATTTCGTTTCTTTGCCATCAATTGTAGTTGTGGTCGTAGTAGCTAAGTATTCAGGTGTGTTTTTATTGACAGGTTTTACTGAAGAACCCGAAACATCGAACTGATTGTAAAAAAAAAGCCTTTTATCTTCTAGATCTACATAGAGACAACCATTTGAATTTGAGATGTCTTTGTCAGAATCCTGCCATTCAATATGTTCTACTTTGTCTCCTAGTAAAAACAACATACCTGCTTTACTTGCTTCTACCAACAAATAATCACCTTGGTAGGGTATTACAAGGTATTTTTTATCTTTGTATTCAAATAGGTTGTACATATCTTGTCCGCATATATAAGTAAGTGCGATCCATGCACCATCAGGAATACGGTTCTTTTTATCATTGGAGGCGTTAGATTGACTTTGATTTAGTAGGTCCATAGCACAGTTAATGAACGATAGATATTCATTTAAAGCGGATATTTTCTCAGACATTAAAGCAATATTTGAACGTAAAGCTGAGGTTTTGACTTCAAAGAAACTAGATACTGCATTGATAGGGCCATCGCGGTCAATGAGGTAACCTATATAAAATAATTCAAGGGATCCTAATTCTTGTGTAGCTTTTGTTTTTTCTTTGCTTTCTACATTGGGTAAACAGGGATAACCTGTTTCTACATCACTTGGGAAAATATGAAAGCTTACATCTTTTTCTAAAATAAGTTTGTAGTAATATCGAATGAATTTTAACTTATCCAAAAGCGTTAATGAATTGAAAGAACTTATATCAGCCTTCGGGTTGTTTAGTGAAGAGTCTATATAAGCAATTTGAGTTTTTCTAAGTGCCTCCAATGTTTCATATTGGTTATAATTTGATAACTGTGAGGGTATACTAGATGCAGTAATATTTGTGTATATTTGTTCCCATTGTTTTATATCATTGTTGTATATAAAATATTCTTGGAAATCTTGTATATTTTCATAAATAAATTTATCTAATATGGATAATCGATCGATTAAAGCATGTGCTTGATTACTGATTTGTTCATCAGTACCTTTTAAATCGTTTAAATTTTGAAATATTTCTTTAACTTCATTTAGGTATTTTTCTATATTTTGTAACTTTGTTACAATTTCTTTTATATAAAATCGATAACTGAGATATCCTTCAACACAGCAATTTTTATCAATTTTTTTGCCATTGATTGTTTTTGTATCTCTGTAAAATTCGCTTGTACCTAAAGAATCGATTGTTTTGTAGTCATTTTCTTGTAAGTCTAAAATGCTTCGAAAGTTATTAAAAATTTGATTTTGTATCTTTTCATGTGCTTCAAATTGATCTTTATACTTGTCTGCAATACCTTTTAGTGTGTTTGCATTTATAGATTCTGCTGTTGCCAAAGTTGGAACAGGATATAAGTAGTTAACATTAGAAATGGAATCGGTAGTTAAAGACATGATTTTACTGGTTTGTATTTTTAATTGTATTTAGGTAGACGTCTTGTACACGAGAGTTCAGTTGAGAGCACATAGAATCAAAGGTATCTATCTTATTTCTAAAAACTTCAATATCTGTATTGATGCTTTCAATAGCGGTGTCGATGTAGGAAGTTTTCTTTTGTAAAGCGTCTTGCCATGAGGTGACAACTTTGTTATCAGCTTCCTTTGATCTTGCGTACTGATAGTTCAGAATACTTTTGTGGGCAATGGCTTGAACTTCAGGTATAGGTCGAGGTAATTTAAAGTCGTGAATTTCGTCTTGCTGAGGATCATAATGGTATTTGGTATGATCGTCTGCGTAATTAGCTTTTTCATTGGCATAATACGCTGTTGGTTTAACGTTTTCTTTACTTTCGTTATTTTTTTCAACATTTAATATGGGAGATATTTCTTTAGTTTCTGTCGTTCCATCAGCTTTTTTCTCTGCATATAGTATGAAAATCTTGTAGGTTTCATTAGCATAACTATGTAAGTAGCATGAGCCGTTGGAATTATTATAATCGTTTTCTTTTCCGTCTCCCAGTAAAAATCGCATTCCACTTTCATCTGCCCTTACCAAAAGGTATTTACCTTCATAAGGAATGACGAGATATTTTTGATTATTGGTTTTATCTTCGAATAAATTGTAAGCGGTGTTATCGCACAGATATGTCATGGCAATGACAGTTCCATCAGGAATTTTCTCATTTTTTGAGCTTTGGCTTTCGTTAAGTAAGTTGAGTGCTCGATTGATAAAAGCTAGGTATACGTTGAGTGCTTTTATCTTTTCTGACATCAATGCTATTGTTGAACGTAAAGCGGATGTTTTGATTTCAAAAAAGTTAACAAATGCGTTGATAGGGCCATCGCGGTCGATAAGATAACCTAAGAAAAACTTTTCTAAATTACCTATTCGTGTTTCTGATGATTCATCTTCTTTAACACAAGGGAAGCCTAAATTTTTGTCATTTGGAAACACATAATCGGTTTTACCTTGAGTGATATCGTAGTATAATTTTATGTATGTTAAACGATCTAATAAATTGAGTTCATTGAAACACTCAATGGTTTTGGAAACGGTACCTTTTTTATTAGGATTAGGATAAATTTCTACGGGGATTGACCGTAAGTTATCCAAATTATCGTATTTATTAGTTTCTAATTGTGAATTTTTTGATTTATTGTAATCGTCAATTTTTAATTTCCAAATATCTTCTTCGGAATCGTAAAGATATCGATTTCCAAATTCTTGTGCAATTTCTGAGCAAAAATTATCTAAGCATTCAAGTTGAACAAACAATGAATGCGCTTGATTATTTTTAGTGCTTTCATCTCCTGTGAGCTTTCCGATTCGTTCAATAATAGCGTTTGCTTCGGTTATATAATCTGATAATTGATTAATTTTATTGATGATTTTACAACCATAAAATTTGTAAGCGGTGTTACTTTCATCACAGTCATCGCAAATGTTTTTTATAAAATCAGAAACAGAAATAGAAATGGGTAGCGTTATTTTTGTATCCTTTATTCCGAAAATATTATTTAGTTGATTAAAAAGATTTTCGAGAGTTGTTTTGTGTGACTTAAATTGCTCATTATAAGCAGTTTTAATTTGATCAATAGTTGGATTGTCACCCAAATTCAGATTTTTAGCAATAGGGTAGATGTAGCTTATATTTGAAATATTCGGTGAGGATGACATATTTATATAACGCGGTTTAAAGGAACTTTACTTTTTAATTTTGGAGTCCATTGATTGTAATTCTCGGTAGGATTTGTATTAAGTTTAGAGAGGTTATCCGGAAGATTGCTAAGTTCCTGCGGTGTTTTTTCAGATAATGGGAGCAAAGATTTTAATGCATAAATCATATTTTTTTCTGAAGGATTAATTTTTTCCAGCAGTGCGATAGCTTCTTGTACATTGTGTTTGGTTAATAGACTATCGTTTACATCGCCGGTTTTAGTAGATCTAAAAAATGTTTGCAATTGAGCAAGCTTTTTGTCCAATTGAGCAAGCTCTTGCAAGGTATCTTTAGATTTATTTTGTGAATGTTGCATATTATTTGGTGTTAAAATCTCAATAGGCATTTGAAAATTAGATAAGCAGAATGAATGCCAAATTATAAGTTGAACAGAGGATGTTGAATTTTGTTTAATAAA
The DNA here is from genome assembly GCA_934691225.1 of uncultured Opitutales bacterium. GTDB lineage: Bacteria > Verrucomicrobiota > Verrucomicrobiia > Opitutales > UBA9783 > UBA1183. The sequence goes on along the minus strand of CAKUSQ010000001.1, from coordinate 43,363 downwards.
TCAGAAAAAATACTCGTGTTCATAAGATCAAATAGGAAAAAATTTCACATTTTGGAAAATTTTTCCTAAGAGGAGCAAAAAGTGTTCCGTTTTATGATTTTGTATGAAAGTTTGCAAGAAACATCTATGTTTTATGTTAGTTCCATTAATCAATGGTTTGGCGATTGGGGCTCCAGATATCAATGGTCCATTAGTACAGGAAGATAATGGTGATATTTATGTTAATCCAATAATGACAAAAACATTGGTTGAAGAATTACATCACTTAAATAAAAGAAGCTACCGTATTACTAATCGTGGAGTTAATGAATATGATTATTTGTATCCTAAAAAACTAACGACGAATCGAGTTAATCGTTTTTCAATTACCAATATATCTGACGATGAAGTTCAGCAGGAAAGTAATTGGTTTATCCATAAACCTTTTACAGGAACTCAAGGAGCCAATGAATTAAATGGGCTTTTCGGGCAATTACCCCTTCCTTTTAAAACGGAAATGGATTATTCTGGTTTTGTTGCTTTATCCCATGCACAATACGATCTTTCAGGAAATTTAAAAAGACCGCCCATCATTGCTGTTGTTTTTAGGGGTTCTCAATCGAAATCATTTCAGGCTTGGGGAGGAGTTTTAGGACCTAGTTGGCTTACGAATTTTTCTGCAAGTAAAATGATCACGCCTAGTCCTTTAGCTATGAAGGGGGCTGTGTTTCATAAAGGATTTTTAGAGAAGTACATGTCTGCTAGACTTAACATTCATGCTGATATTAGAGAAATGTGGAACAAAATCCCTGAAGATTTGCGAGAAAATACACGTTTTATTATCACAGGACATAGTCAAGGGGCAGGTATTGCAATTCCAGCAGCTTTAGACATTGTAAAAAGTTTGGGTAAAGAATTTTTTGGTGGAAATTTTGATAACATAATCATGCCTCGATTTTTTGTTTACGCTTTATCAGGGCCTAATCCCACAGGTGATGATAATACAAAAGCTGTTATAAACCAAGTAGTAGGACGTGATAACATTATTCGTCACAGCAGTATTTTTGATATTGTAACTTATGTGTGCTTAGGAAAGACTTACGATAGGTGGTTTTATAACTTATTTTTTAATTATGTAGCAGGTGTTGAATCCGGTTATCATCCTGTTGGACATTTGGCTATAGATGATACGCGTCGATTGTTTTTAAAAGGTTTAGAGTATAATGAGCAGTCACATTTAATAAATTCGGTGGATGAGATTGATGCGCTATTGAAGCAAACTTATAGTGAAGCTATAAGAAAGCGGCAAAGTTCGTGGTATGTATCATGTTTCTATAAAACATTAGAAGCTTGGTATTTAGCACGCAGTCTCAATAAAATTGAAGGTATTAAAAATTTTGTTTTCATAAATCATTATGGAAGCACGACCGCTAATGTTAATTGTTTGCCACGGGAAAGATTGCGTTCATTGCAAAATTTAACTTCGGATGAAAGGACAGAAGATGCTTTGATTGATTTAAGAGAACGAATAGCTGCATTAGCTGATGATGATAACAATGAAGAAATACGTAGATTGTTAGAACAAGAAGAACAAGAAAGCCATTCAGCCTCATTTGATCCACGTTTACCAGAAACCGATTTAACGCGTTGTTTAGAACGAGGCAAAGCACATAGGGCACTTGTAAAAAATATAAGTACTTATGAAAGTTCAGAGCAAGTTTTCCCATACGTATCTTTTCAAGAAACACATGTGTTGAATGCTTACGATTCAGAAGATGAAATGGATTAAGCAATCATTTGATTTTAAGGGACTTCGGTCCCTTGTATGGAGGTGTAAAAAATGTAAAGTTTTTTGTTGAAAAAAAAGAGAACGTTTTCAAAATAGAAATGTTAACTAAATATGTAACCCTTAACCCTTTCGCATTTTAATGTGAGAGGAAAATGAAAATATGACAAATGTAATGGATAGTTTGCTGGATGCAAACAAGTTGAAAAACCTGAAAGCAAATACGATTGTAACAGGTACAGTCTCGGAAATTCGTTCGGATGAAGTTGCTATTGATATTGGCGCTAAAGCTGAAGGAATTGTTCCTGTAAGCGAGTTCTTAGACATTGATGAAATATCGGTAGGAAATCAAGTTGAAGTGTATGTTGAACGTGTTGAAAATATGGAAGGTCGTCCTGTCCTTTCTTATGATAAAGCTCAACAACAGAAAAATTGGGAAAATATTTTAGAAAAATGTGCGGAAGGTGAAGAGGTTGCCGGCCGTGTTAAGGGAAAAGTAAAAGGTGGTTTAATTGTAAGTATTGGTGTTGATGCGTTTTTACCATCTTCACAAATTGATATACAAGCACCTAAAAATTTAGATCAGTATATAGGGCAAACCTTCGATCTTAAAATTGTAAAAATCAATAAAGATCGTCGTAATATCGTTGTTTCGCGCCGTGAATTGATAGAATCGCATCGTCAACAAAAGCGTCAGCAGATCTTGAGTGAAATTGAAGTAGGCTCGGTTCGTAAAGGTATTGTTAAAAATATTACAGATTATGGAGCATTCATCGATCTAGATGGGTTGGATGGATTGGTTCATATCAATGATATGACCTGGGGTCGAATTTCTCATCCTTGCGACATGTTGAAAGTTGGAGAAGAAATCGAAGTTGTTGTTACTGAAATTGATCACGATAAAGAGCGTGTTTCGTTAGGTATTAAACAATTGCATGTAAATCCATGGGATCAAATTGAAAAAAATTATCCAATCGGATCGAAAATTCATGGGAAAGTGGTTAATTTGGTTCCATTTGGAGCTTTTGTTGAACTTCAAGATGGTGTTGAAGGTTTGATCCATATCACTGAATTTTCATGGACAAAACGTATTAATAAACCTAGCGAGGTTTTGCGCGTAGGTGATGAAGTAGACGCAGTTGTTTTAGATATTCAGAAGGAAGATCAGAAAATTTCGTTAGGTATTCGTCAGCTGTCAGCTAACCCATGGGATATGGTTCAACATAATTATCCTGTTGGAGCGCATGTTCGTGGTAAGGTTCGCAATTTAACCACATATGGAGCTTTTGTGGAGCTGGAAGAAGGTATTGATGGCATGATTCACGTTTCTGACATGAGTTGGACGCGTAAAATTAATCATCCAGGTGAAATGTTGAATAAGGGTGATGAAGTGGATGCAGTTGTTTTGGAAGTAGAACCTTCTCAACAACGTATTGCTTTGGGTATTAAACAATTGACCGAAGATCCTTGGGCTCATATTGAAAGTCTTTATAAGATTGGAGATGTGGTTAGCGGTAAGATTGTTAAAATCACATCGTACGGTTTGTTTGTTGAACTGAAAAATGATATCGATGGTTTGGTTCATATCAGTCAGATCAGCGAAGAGCATGTAGATAATCTAAAAAATACCTATAAAGTAGGAGATACAGTCGAAGCTCGTGTGATTAAAATTGATAAAGAAGAACGTCGTTTAGGTTTATCAATAAAAGCGGCTGCTTATGATGATTCTCGTTTGGCTGAAGAAATTAAGAATTACGATACTATTTCGGCAAGCCAAGATTTGACAAATTTAGGTGATTTGTTGGATCAAGCTACACAAGCAAAACGTATGTAAATGTTTCGTCAATAGGTCCTACAAGTGGGTAGGGCCTTTTTTATATGAAAAAATTATTTGGGCTTTTTTTTAAAGTAGGTACTTATGCTTTATGTTTAGCAGCTAGTTTGATCTTAGCTTATAACTTAAAGTTTGCTTTTGTTGTTCCAGAGGATTTGCAAAAGGTTCTGTGGTGCAATGTTATTTGGCTTGTTTCAGTAAAAATAATTATATTGATTCTTTTAGGAGAGTTTAAAGGAATTTTTTCATATTTTCGTCTTCCAGACCTTGTAAAAATTGTAACATGTTTTACAGCATTTTCCTTTACCTTACTAGGGTTGAGGTTATGTGTAAATTCTATTTGGTTGCCATCGCGCGAGATTATTTTATCAGATTTATTGTTCTCTATTTTATTTATTTTATTTTTTAGAACAAGTCTTCGTATTATTAACGGCCGAATTGAAGTAAAACATGAGGGAGTATTGCCTAATTCTTTAAAAGTTGCTATTATTGGAACGGATGAATACTGTTCACAAATTGTTTCTGAGGTTAAATCAAAGCGAGTATATGGTGTAATTCCTGTAGCCATTTTGGATGATAATCCAAAGTATTTTGGGAGAAGAATGCACAATGTGCCTGTTTTAGGGACACCTGAGCTTTTAAGAGATTTAGCTTATAAAAAGAGCATAAATGGTGTGATTTTTATTCGTAGTGTTTTACCACAGAAACGGCTATTGGAGTTAGTTGAATTAGCAAAGTCACTGGATTTAAAAACGTTGATAATTCCGTCTTTGGGTGATTTTTTAGAAGGACGTGCATTTGCTAGTCGTTTAAGACCGTTAGATGTTGAAGATTTTTTAGAACGTGAACCTATTCATTTAAATCTAGAAGAAAGTGTAAAAGCGATTGAAGGCAAAGTCGTTTGTGTTACAGGAGCTGGAGGTTCCATTGGAAGTGAATTATCGCTTCAAATTGCTCAGAAAAATCCGCAGCAACTTATATTAATCGATCATTCAGAATACAATTTATTCAAAATAGAGCAATCTTTATTGTCTTTGGGATTGAGTTGTGTTCCTGTTTTGTTAAATGCAGCAAATGCAGAAGTACTTAAGTCGGTTTTAGATAAATATCGCCCGGATGTGATTTTCCATGCAGCTGCATACAAGCATGTTCCTTTGTTGGAAAGTCAGCCTTTAATTGCTGTTAAAAATAATGTTTTGAGCACCGGTTGGTTGGCCCAATACGCAAGTGAAATTGGGGTAAAAAAGTTTGTTTTGATTTCAACCGATAAAGCCATTAACCCTGTTAATAATATGGGAGCTACAAAACGGATATGTGAGATGTTATGCATGGCTATGCAGCATCGACCAGGAAATCAAACGCAATTTATGGCTGTTCGTTTCGGTAATGTTTTAGGGTCTGCAGGAAGCGTATTACCGACATTTCGTGAACAGATTGCTCGAGGAGGACCTGTTACAGTTACACATCCGCAAATGACACGTTTTTTTATGACTATTCCTGAAGCGGTAAGTTTAATTTTAGAAGCTTTTAGTTTCGATAATGTTGCTGGTAAAACGTTTGTTTTGGATATGGGGAAGCCGGTTAAAATTCTGGATGTTGCTAAGCGTATGATAGAATTAAATAATTTACGTGTGGGTATTGATGTTGAGATTGTCTATACAGGTATTCGTCCGGGAGAAAAATTGCACGAAGATTTGGTTTTTGATCCACAGCAAATTTTGCCTACGGAGCACAAAATGATAGGTGTGTTTAAGGATGATCAAGCTTACTTAAAGCATATGCGACCGGTTACTGATTATTTAGCGGAAGCTGAACATTTAACAACCAATGAAGGAAGCATTGATTTTATTCGTGAATTGATACCGAATTTCAAAAACAGTTAACATAAATGTAGTGGTCAAATTTTATTTGATGCCGAAACCATGTTGTTTGTTTTTTAACAAGTTCATAGGTGTTTTGGATAATGTGAGCTGCCAATTGGTCAATTGATGTTGGTTGTTGGATAAATGCAATTGTTTCTCGATAACCAATGGCAAGCGAAGCAGGTGAGTTAGGTAGAAGTTGCTTTTTATCAAGTAAACTTTTAACTTCATCGATAAGGCCTTGTTTTATCATTGCATAAGTTCTAAGTCGGATGCGCAATTTTAAAATTTCAAGTGGGCATTGTAATAAGTAAGTTTGTTTATTTAAATAGGGGAATGGCTCTGTTTGGTGATTGAATTGTGTTTGTAGTTGTCGAATTGAACGTCCCGTGATTAAACAGCGTTCTAGGGCTTTTTTAACTTTGCGCAGATTTTTTAAATCAAAATTTTGAGGAAGGTCTGGATTTATTTTTGTCAAAGCTTGTTGCAATGCAACAATGCCACCTTGATGTTCAATTTCATTAATGTGTTTTGTAACTTCCGTATTAGGGAGTAAATTATCAAGCATAGGTTGCAAAAAACTTTTAAGGTAAAAACCAGATCCTCCAACAACTAAAATGTTTTTATGCCTTTGAACAATTGAGTTGATGCAAATTTTAGCATAATCAATGTAGTTTTTTATTGAAAAATAGTCGGATGGATTGACGATATCTATACCCCAATGTTTTACTTTACTTTGTTCATAAGAGGTAGGTTTGGCTGTACCAATATCCATGCCACGATAGAATGAAGAAGCATCGCAGGAAAGAATTTCGCAGTTGTTATTCAATGCAAAACGGATAGCGAGTTCTGTTTTACCAGAAGCGGTGGGGCCAGCTAATAAATATAGAGTGGACATAAGTCGTAAGTTTTATGGAAATAAAGGACGTATTACGTGTTAAATTAAAAATATTTAAAGTATGTTCGATGTTTTGTGGGGATGAACTTATGGTTTTTGATTCAGTTTTATGGTTATTTTCTGGCAGTGTTTTATATTTTTCTCTAAAATAACTCAAATCCCTTGTATTGCATTGTAAAGTATCAAGTATAGAGAGGTACTGATTTACTTTTTTTGAATCATTATGTTGATCTGCTATATTTAAAAGCAATTCAAGTATAAATAAGTTATGTGGATCTTGTTCCAGTGATTTTTGAGCCCAAAACTCAGCCATGTCGTATAGTTCATTCTGATAGCAAAGTTTGGCCAGGTGTTTGATTTCTTCAGATGCGTAAGAATCCATGCATTGAAGGCCATTTAGATAGGCTGAAAGTGCAGCGGAAGTGTGGTTTAATTTTTCTTCAGCATGAGATAAAGCAAACCAAATACAATGGTCTTTTGGAAATCGTTCGAGATACAATCGATAACAGCGTGCGGCTGAGTAAAAATTATCGATTTGTTCGTAGATTTGAGCTGCGTAAAATGAACTTTCTGGGTAAGTGTTCTTGATATCCAAATGTGCAAGTTGTTCAAACGTTTGCGCGGCTAGCGCGAAATTTTTGCGCGATTCATACGCAAAGGCTAATGTTTCTAATAAATCTAGATTTTCGTAATTTAAATGTTTTTGTAAAGTTTGGATGGCGTTAGTATAATTGCCTTGCGAGCAGTCTTCGCGCGCATGTTCAATGATTTTAGTTAAATTATTTGAATTTTGAGAAGTCCCACATCCGCATAAAATTGATAGAAAAATACAGAGGCAACTTCGATCCATTCAGTAATTTCACATCAAAATTCAAAAACTTGCAACTAAAATTTAAAATACATACCTGCAAAAAGAATTTTTTATAAACTCAAAAAATATATTTGACTTCTATGCATAAGTAAAAGATGTTTAAGAATCAAATGATCGATATTCGCATCGAAAATATTGTTAAAAATTTTGGCAACGTGACAGCGTTGGATAAAATTAATCTTCACATTAATTCAGGTGAATTATTTTTCCTTTTGGGGCCTAGTGGTTGCGGTAAAACGACATTATTGCGTTTGCTTGCAGGTTTTTATCAGCCCGATGCAGGAAATATATTTTTCGGTGATAAAGAGGTATCGAAGTTACCGCCGCATAAACGAAAAACAGGTATGGTGTTTCAAAGTTACGCTTTGTGGCCTCATATGACAGTTGCGCAAAATGTTGCATTCGGACTTCAGCAGAAAAAATTACCTTCAAAGGAAATAAAAGAAAAGGTCGAAGAAGCTTTAGTTTCAGTGCGTATGGAAATGTATGCAGATCGTAAGCCCAATGAGTTGTCAGGAGGTCAACAGCAACGTGTTGCCTTAGCACGTGCATTAGCGATTCGTCCTAAGTGTTTGCTTTTGGATGAGCCGCTTTCAAATTTAGATGCTAAATTACGGGTTGAAATGCGTACGGAAATTCGTCGTATTTGTAAAGAGTTTCAATTAACAACGATCTATGTAACTCACGATCAAACAGAGGCTTTATCCATCGCTGATCGAATTGCTATTTTCTCCAAAGGACATGTAGAGCAGATTGGAAATCCATTAGAGGTTTACAAAACACCTCATAATGCGTTTGTTGCTCATTTTTTAGGAGAAACAAATTTTATTCCAGGGGCTGTAGTTTCAGCGCAAGAACGAGAAGTATATGTGAAGACCGCTATAGGAGATTATCGTGGTTTATGGCATTTGGATGCACCTGTTCCACAAACAGGGGAAAACGTAATGTTGTCGATACGTCCGGAAGCCTTGCGTTTAAAGCCGTATGGTTTATCAGAAAATTCAACCGATGGTATGATTGGACAAACAACTTATTATGGTGAAGTAGCTCATTATGATTTTATAAAAAATGGAGTAACATTGCAGATTTCTGAATTAAATCCTCGGCACATTGAACATAGTTTGCAGCGAGGACTTTTTGCCAATGTTGTTACAGAGGATGTTGTTGTTTTGCCATTAAGCCATCTATGAAAAAGTATATTTATATCTTGGGATCGATTGCCATTGTAATTGGTCTGCCATTAGCATTTAAGCGTAATAATTTATCTTTTTCTACACGTACTGATGATACTTTAGTGGTTATAACACCGCATAACGAAGCTATTCGTATAGAAATGGATTTAGGATTTCGTGAATGGTATTTTAATAAAACAGGTCGGACCGTTTCAATTGATTGGCGTGTGCCTGGAAGTACAGGAGACATTATTCGTTATATTAATGCTATGTACGTAAATGCTTTTAGAGTTTACTGGACAAAAGTATTAAAGCGGAAATGGACGCAAGAAATTCAAGAAAGTTTTGTAAATAAAGCCCCTCAAAGTGACAGTGATCGAGAAACAAGGGAAATATTTTTGGCATCCAATGTAGGTTGTGGAATTGATGTTTTTTTCGGTGGTGGTGTGATTGAACACAAAAAGGAAGCCGAGATGGGGCAGTTGGTGAATTCTGGGGTTGTTCAAGAGCATCCAGAAATATTTTCTGATGCATGTATTCCATTGCATTTAGGTGGGGATATTTTGTGGGATCCTAAGGGTACATGGATAGGTACATCGTTGTCAAGTTTTGGAATTATGTACAATACAGATCGTGTATCTGATCTTCAATTGGAACAGGATCCTGTTCAATGGAATGATTTGACATCCCCTAAGCTTTATCGTCAGATCGCCATGGTGGATCCTATGCAAAGCAGTATTGTTATTAAATGTTTAGAAATGATGCTGCAGCAACAAATGAAATTAATTCGTTCAGAGATTTTGTCTACTTCCCAAGAGAATGATCTTACGCAAGAACAATTGCATTATGTTTTGAATGAAGGGTGGATGCGAGGATTAAAGATGATTCAAAAGATTATGGCTAATTCTCGTTATTTTACAGATAATTCTGTAACGACGGTTTGGGATGTTTCTATGGGGAATTGTGCCGTTGGCATTGTTGTAGATTTTTATGGTCGTCATCAGAGAGCTGTTAATGAAGCGCGGGGTGGTAGTGATCGTTTGCGTTTTGTTTTGCCTAAAGGAGGATCGTGTATTTCTCCAGATCCGATAGGTGTATTTAGAGGAGCACCTAATCCAGAATTGGCCAAAGCTTTTATTGAATATGTCATTTCCGAAAAAGGACAAGATCGTATTGGTTTCAAAACAGGTGTGCCTGGTGGACCGCAGTATTATGCATTGCATAGAACGCCGCTTCGAAAAGATTTTTATGTGGAATCTAAAAAACCCTATGTTTCAAGTCCAGATATGAATCCTTTTGAAGATGTGGATGGTTTTCCTTATCAGCCTCAATGGACAGCACCTGCTTTTGGAGCTATTCGCATGTTGTCTAAAGTGTTATTTATGGATCCATTTACCGAACTTTCAAAAGCATGGAAAGCTATTATTGATGCTCAAAATGCAGGCTATGATGCGCGAGCCAAGAAGGCATTAGCAGTATTGGAATCGTTGGACAACATTACATACGATTGGGTATTTGAAACTTTAACGCCGATGTTAAAATCAAAAAATCCTTTGGTGAAAATTAATTTAGAGACAAAGCTTACGCAAGAATTTCGGCAAAAATACTTAGAAGCCTATCGAATTGCGTTAGGAAAATGATGCTGTTTTCACGAAAAAAAGTTCTTTTTGAAAATTTAGCCTTACAGCGCGAACAATTACGCTTGGAAGGTAAACGTTTGGTTTTAACCAATGGTTGTTTTGATCTGTTGCATGCTGGACATGTGTATTCATTGCAACAAGCAGCTTCGCAAGGAGATATTCTTTGGGTTGGGCTTAATTCTGATAAAAGTGTTCGTCAATTAAAAGGACCTGCGCGACCTATATACCCAGAGAATGCACGACTCTATTTATTAAACGCTTTAGAGTGTGTACATGGCATTTTTTTATTTGACGGTACCAATTTATCGAGAGAAATGGCATTAATACGTCCTGATGTGTACGTTAAATCTGGAGATTACACATTAGATACGTTAAACAAAGACGAAAAGCAAGTGTTGGATGCTTGTGGTACAAAGATTGTTTTTTTACCTTTTTTAGAAGGGTGGAGTACAAGCAAAACCATAAAATCCATTCAAAAATAAACAGAATCCATTTGATATTACATTAACTACAACTCAATATTGAAAAAACGTCCTGTACTATTGGGTTGTATTATGGTGGCAAGAGGCGGAATCGAACCGCCGACACAAGGATTTTCAGTCCTCTGCTCTACCGACTGAGCTATCTCGCCAAACGAATACATTAATTACAAAAAACTAAAAAATGCGTTACGTCAATCTTGTTTTTAATGTTTTTTTAAAATTAAAATGTCCTACTTTTTTACTTTACTTTGGTTGTGATGAAATCTAATTTAGTGACGTGAGGATAGAAGTTAGCCGAACAGTTAATATTGCGATAAAAAATGTAAGCAAATTTTTTGTTGCCTGTGGTCATTCAAATCAAGTATTGAGGGATGTTTCTTTACTTGTTCACAAAGGAGAATTTATTTCTATCCTTGGTCCAAGCGGATGTGGTAAATCAACGTTATTGAGCATGGTTGCTGGTTTGGAAACGTGCGAACAAGGGCAAATAGAAGTAGATGAAAGTCATTTAAATCAACCCGAGCGACATCGAATGATGATGTTTCAAGAGGCTGCTTTATTTCCGTGGTACAGTGTTATTGAAAATGTGATGTATGGTCTTCGTTTTAAGAAGAACTTAAACAAAAAAGAATGTAGAGATGTTGCGTTGTATTATTTAGATATGGTGGGGTTAAAAGCTTATGCGGATGCTCGTGTTTATCAATTATCAGGAGGCATGAAACAACGCGTTGCTTTAGCAAGAGCTTTGGCTCCCAATCCACAAATGTTGCTCATGGATGAGCCCTTTAGTGCTTTAGATACATTGACATGTGAACATATTTATGATGATTTTCAAAGGATTTGGTTAAAAAGTAAAAAAACAGTTTTGTTAGTTACACACAATGTGCGTGAAGCGGTTACTTTATCTCAAAAAGTTATTGTATTTTCAGCATCTCCTGGGCATATTCTTAAAGAAGTTGATGTACATTTACCTTTCCCTAGATATGTTCATGCTCCAGAAGTTTCTGCATTATCAAATGAGATTGTTTCCATATTTCGTCAGGAAAGTGTTTTACTATGAATTTCTTTAGGAAAGTCACGCAATCTTCTATATTTTATGGGGTTTGTTTAGTATGTTTTTGGCAAATTTCTTTTGATTTAGGTTGGTATTCTGATCTCTTTTTCCCAAGTCCTACCCAAATAGTTTCGTTTTTTTACAATGGTTTTTTTAAAGATTGCACATTGTGGCATGCAATAGGAATCAGTATGAAACGTCTTATTATAGGTTATGTATTGAGCGTTTTTATAGGCATTTTATTAGGTGTATTGTGTTACGTTATTAGGCAGCTGGGATGCACTATTGGGAAAATTGCTTTGGGTTTGCAAACATTGCCAAGTGTTTGTTGGGTACCCTTGGCTTTGTTGTGGTTTGGACAAACGGATATAGCGATTATTTTTGTAATTTGTATGGGGTCCATTTGGGGATTGATTATAAGTACATCCAAAAGCATTCAATTGGTTCCTCGCGTTTTTATTAAAGCTGCTCGTACTATGGGCTCAAGAGGTATTACCTTATGGAGAACGGTGATCATACCAGCGGCATTTCCATTAACCATGAGTGCAATGCGGCAATGTTGGGCATTTGCATGGCGATCTTTACTTTCAGCAGAAATTTATATCAGTGTAATCGGTGGACTTGGTTTAGGTCAGTTGCTTCATTATGGTCGTGAAATGCAAGCTATGGATCAAGTTGTGGGTACTATATTTATTTTAGTTTTATTAGGATGGAGCATAGAATATCTTTTGTTTGCTCCTGTTGAACGTTTGGTTATTAGATATTACAGTTAATAATTTACAAATTTTTTAAATTTGTTCTAATTACGATTTTCTCTTGTAAAAAATTAAACCTTTGTTTTTATAAAGGTTATGATCGAAATTCAAAACTTAACCTATCGTATAGGAGCGCGCGTATTATTTGATCAGGCATCGCTTGTAATTCCTGAAGGGAAAATTGGTTTGGTAGGTCCTAATGGTTGTGGAAAAACAACTTTGTTTCGATTAATATTAAAGATGTTAGAACCTGATGCAGGTAATATTCTCTATAAATCAGGTGCAAGATGGGTTCATGTGCAGCAAGAAATAAAAGAAGTTCAGACGCGATTATTGGATTTTGTTTTAAGTGCAGATTACGAATTAATGCATTTAAAGAACAAAATTGAAAATAGTTTGGATGAAAATGTAGATATGTCGGAAATTTATGCGTTATATAATGCTAAAGGGGGTCCGACTGCTGTTGCACGTGCAGCAAGTATTTTGTCAGGACTTGGTTTTTCCCAGAAAGATTTTGAACGACCTTTAAGTGAATTTTCTGGAGGATGGCGGATACGAGCTTCTTTAGCCGCTGCATTATTTGCACCATCAGAATATTTATTATTGGATGAACCAACGAATCACCTTGATTTGAAAACTTCTATATGGTTAGAAAATTATATTGTTGGACTTCGAAAAACAGTACTTATTATTTCGCATGAAAAACATTTTTTGAATACGGTTTGTGATCATATCGTGAGCATTTACCATGGAAAGTTGCACTTATTTAAGGGAAATTATGACACCTATGTTTCTACACGCGATATTCAAGAAAAAGCGTTGCTAAAAACCATTGAAAATCAAGAAAAATTGAGAGATCATTTACAATCATTTGTAGATAGATTTGGGGCTAAAGCAACCAAAGCAAAACAGGCGCAATGTCGTGTGAAAATGTTAGAACGTATGGAGATTCCAACGTTTGTTAAGGAAGATTATCGCGTGCAATTTGACTTTCCGCAACCGTTCCCAGAAGTCGATAAACGTTTAATCTGTTGTAAGGATGTTTCTGTAGGGTATGGTAATCATTGTGTGGTTAAACATGTTACCTTAAATGTTGATAAAGGAGATCGCATTGCGTTGTTAGGAATAAATGGAAGCGGGAAATCAACTTTAGCTAAACTATTTGCTGGGCGTTTGGTACCTAAGGAAGGTAGTCTGGCGTATGCTAAGAATTGTAAGATTGCTTATTTTTCTCAGCAGCAGACCGATGAATTAGATCCGCAAAAGACAGCACTTGAAATGATTTTAGAGAGAAAAAGCGATTGGACAGAAACACAGGTGCGTTCTTTTTTAGCTAGATTTGGTATTATACAGGCACGTAGTCAATCTAAAATCGAACAGTTGTCGGGAGGTGAGAAATCCAGAGTCCTTTTTGCCTTAAATTCACTTGAAACGCCACATTTAATGATTTTTGATGAACCTACTAACCATTTAGATATGGAAGCTCGTGAGGCATTGATTGAAGGTCTTCGCGTTTATACAGGCTCAGTTATTTTGATTACGCATGATTTTTTTACTTTGTCCCAGGTATGTGATCAATTTTGGGTGGTGGAAGAAGGTACCTGCAAAGTTTTTCAAGGTTCTATTGAGGATTATAAAAATTCGTTGATGATTAAAAGATGTCCTTCACAGGATGTTTTAGAAAAAAATACTGCTAAAAAATTTAAAGGTTCTGAGCTTAAGCTTTTACAAAAAAAACAAAAACATTTAGAAAAAATAGAGCGCGCAATTGCTGAGCTTGAACAGAAAAAACAAATACTTGAGGCCGAACTGTCACAGAATTATACATTAGAAACATACAAACAATTTGAGGCTTGTTGTCAACAACTACAGGTGTTAGAAAATGAATGGCTAGAAAGCGCAGATGTTGTTTAATCGATTGATGCGGTGAGTTTGAGTTTTGTCTTGCTTTATGATATGTTTTTACCAATAATTGCTTGAAGAAAATGACAGATAGCTTCTCTTATACCATTACAGCTCAGAAAAACAATGAACGTGCGCATTGTGCATTGATAAGTACACCGCATGGAGCTATTGAGACGCCTAATTTTATTTTTTGTGCAACACATGGAGCTATTAAAGGGGCTACGATGGAGCAAATAAAGGCTACAGGTGCTCAATTTGTATTGGGAAATACGTATCATTTGTGGTTGCAACCAGGGCCTGATGTGGTTGAAAAACATGGAGGATTGCAGCGATTTACAGGTTGGCAAGGACCTATGTTGACGGATTCAGGAGGTTTTCAAATTTTTAGTTTAGGTTATGGAGGTGTCGTTGATGAGATTAAAGGTAAAAAAGATCGTTCATCGCGCCCTCGATCTTTATTAAAAATTACAGAAGATGGGGCTTTTTTTCGTTCATATTTAGATGGAAGTTTGTGTTTTTTAAGCCCTGAACGTTCTGTGCAAATACAGCAAAAATTGGGTGCAGATTTTATTCTTCCTTTGGATGAATGTACACCTTTTCATATGAAAAAAGAGCAGGCAGCGGCTTCTATGTCTCGAAGTCATCGTTGGGAAGAACGTAGTGTTCGTCAATTTTTTTCTACGTTTAATAATCAGCAACGTATGTATGGCATCGTTCAGGGAGGAGTTTATGAGGATTTGCGGCGTGAAAGCATTGATTTTGTTAATTCGCAACCATTTTTTGCACAAGCTATCGGTGGTAGTTTAGGTGGAGAAAAACAGCAGATGTATGAGGTAGTAGATTTTACCATGCGTTATCTTTCAAAATCTCGACCAACACATCTTTTAGGAATTGGAGGTTTGCGTGATATTTTAGAAGGTGTACAGTCAGGTGTGGATACATTTGATTGTGTGCATCCAACCCGAATTGCACGTCATGGGTGTGCACTTATTGAAAAACCGGAAGCCGAATTTGCCAAGGAACATATTAATCTAAAGAACCGAATTTATCGGGAAGATTTGCGTCCTATTGATGATCAATGCGATTGTTATACCTGTCGTAATTTTACCCGTTCTTATTTGCATCATTTATTTAAGGCAAAGGAAAATACAGGTGGATTGCTGCTTACAATCCACAATGCCCGTTTTATGGTTCGATGGATGGAAGCTATTCGTAAAGTTATCTTGGATGGTCATTGGGCAGAGTTTTATAAACAGCATTGTTATTAATTATAAATAACCCAAACAATGTGTATTTTTCATTGTTTGAGCTATTCATTCATTTATTGTGTTATTGTTTTTGGGAATAACACAGGTTTTTCGGTTAATTTTACGCCTGATAAAATCGCTGGATTCCAAATGAAATCAGGTTCTTTACCATAAATTCCGAGGATTTTAAGAATTTTTTCACTGCTTTCTGGAATGATAATTTGAAGCATTTGCGCCGATAAACGGATACCTTCCATAAGGTAAGCAAGTGTGTTTTTCAATTCAAGTGTGCTTTCTTCATCGTTATTTTTAGCTAATTTCCACGGAGCTTTATTTTCGATAAAACGATTGAGTTCGCGAATAAATTTAAATAATTTTTCTAATCCTTGTGAAAACTGGTAACGATCAAATTCATGGCAAACATCGCTATACGTAGATTCCCATGTTTGCTTTAATGTATGGGATTCATCGAAGGAAGGTGTTGGTACGGTGGCATCACAGTAACGTTGAACCATGTTAAATGTTCTGCTAATTAAATTGCCCCAATCGTTAGCTAATTCGTTGTTGTAACGATTTTGGAAATTTTCAATTGAAAACTCGCAATCTTGTCCTGTAATCATTTCTCGTAGGATGAAGTAACGTACGGCATCAATACCGTGCGCATTGAGCCAGTCGAATAAGTCAAAAGAATTACCTAAACTTTTAGACATTTTTTCACCCGAAGTTAACCACCAACCGTGCGCTAAGATGTGCTTAGGCATAGGCAAATCTAATGCTTTAAGCATGATAGGCCAGTACACAGCATGTGAAGGTACCAAAATATCTTTGCCAATTACATGTAAATCAGCAGGCCAATAATTTTCGAACTTATCTTCATTAACTCCAACTACAGAAATATAATTTAAGAGAGCATCAAACCAAACATAAGTGACAAATTGCGGATCAAAGGGTAGGGGAATGCCCCAGCTTAAACGCTCAATAGGACGTGATATACACAAGTCATTCAGAGGTTCTTTTAAAAACTCAAGCACTTGTTTTTGTCGATTTTGTGGAAAAATAAAGTTATCATGCTGCTTTAAGAAGTCGATTAACCAATCCTGATATGCACTTAATTTAAAGAAGTAGTTAGATTCTATTAGTTCTTTGACTTCACCAAAAAAGCTAGGCCATTCACCATTTACTTTATCTTTTTCCAATAAAAAACGCTCTTCTTTTACACTGTAAAAACCTTTATATTCAGCCTTATAAATAAGTCCTTTATCGAAAAGCGTTTGTAATGCCCATTGAACTACGCGCGTATGACGTTCTTGCGTTGTCCTTACAAAATCGTTATTTGTTATGTGCAATAAATGTGTTAATTCAACAAATTTTTGGCTCATTTGATCACAAAAATCTTTTGGAGAAATGTTTAACAAATTCGCTTTCTGTTGAATTTTTTGACCATGTTCATCGACACCGGTAAGAAAATGAACGTTTTCTCCCTTTAATCGATGGTACCTTGCGATAGCGTCTGCTAAAATTTTTTCATACGTATGTCCTAGATGAGGTTGCCCATTGACGTAATCGATAGCTGTAGTAATGTAAAAATTTTTTTTCATAATTTAAGCATTAATTGACATTAAAAACTCGATATTATTGTTCGTTTTTTTGGTCCTATCAAGCAACATTTCCATAGCATCTGTAGAGGGAATAACGCCTTTCAGAGCACGACGAAGTGAATAAATTTTGAGTAATTCATCTGGATGGTATAGCAATTCTTCCTTCCGAGTACCACTTTTCTCAATATTAATTGCTGGGAAAATTCGTTTGTCGATTAGACTGCGATCCAGGTGAATTTCCATGTTGCCAGTGCCTTTGAATTCTTCAAAGATGACTTCATCCATTTTGCTACCTGTATCAATAAGTGCCGTTGCAAGAATGGTTAAGCTTCCACCTTGTTCTATGTTGCGGGCTGCCCCGAAAAATGCTTTAGGGCCTTGTAATGCATTGGCTTCAACACCACCTGAAAGTACTTTGCCTGAACTAGGTATAATCGTATTATAAGCGCGAGCTAAACGTGTAATGGAGTCCAATAAAATAATAACATCTTCACCGATTTCAACCAAGCGTTTAGCCTTTTCAATCACAACTTCGGCTGCACGGACGTGACTTTCTGGAGCTTCATCAAAGGTAGAACTAATAACTTCGATACCAGGCAGCAAATTTTTAAAGTCGGTGACCTCTTCAGGGCGCTCATCAATAAGCAATACAATAAGATGAGCTTTAGGTTGATTTTCAACAATTGAGTGCGCAATATTTTGTAATAAAACTGTTTTACCTGTCCGAGGAGGTGCAACAATAAGTCCACGTTGTCCAAATCCGATAGGTGTTAATATGTCTACAATACGCATGGCATTATTGTCCCAACCTTTAGCAGGATGTGTTTCCAATAAAATGCGCTGTGTGGGGTAGTAAGGCACAAGCTCTTTAAAGTGAGCAATAGTTCGCATATCTTCTGGAGATTTGTCCATTACAGTGTTGATTTTTATCACACAGGGGCATTGCATATGCGTTGGTGAAACAAAAAGCTGACCATTTATCGTTTGTCCTGGGCGGAGGCCGTACTTTTTAACTAGCGTTTTGGGCAAGTAAGCGCTTAATTCTCTTAATTGATAATTATCGAAAGCGTAACATATGGACCATTCATCGGTGTTTTGAACTTTTGCGATAACACCTTCTGCATAAATAGGCTGTTTCTTTTCACTGGAGGTACGCATCTTTTCGCGCAAAATTCCTTGACGGGTGAGTGAAGCTATTTGCGATTCTTCAGGGATATCTTTTAATAAATCCTCGAGCGATTTATCGTACCATTCATTTAAAATAAATGGAGATAGGGTAGGATCAGTGACTTCATTAACTAAATTGTTGAGTGAAGTCATATCCCCGATGTTTTTCCATTGATGTAACTGCCCCATCCACCATCGATAACGTTGTAAATTAGGTGGGCATGCAGCGGTATTTGTACTGTTACTGAACTTATTATTGTTTTGATTTTTAAAAGTATTTTTTGCCGGTTGACGTCGAAAATTTGCTTTTTCACTGCTTTCCTTAATGGTTGCAGTGGGTTTTGCTTTATCATCAGAAACTTTTACAGCTTCGGCAGATGGTGTACTTGTGGTGGTTTCATTTGCTGTTTTAGTTGAAGCTATTTTTTCAGTCTCTGTAGCTTCTTCTACTTTTTTAACAGTTGCCTTTCTGGGACGTCGGACTTTCGTTTTTTTAACGGCAGGTTCTTCTTTAGGTAATGGCACTTCTAGATTTTCTTGAGCGATGGCTTCCATACGATAAAAATAATTTGATGTAGGAAAATTTAAAATCTGTTAATTTTTGATCTAACAGTTACTATTAAAAAGCTTTTTTATACAAAATGTCAAATACAAGATCAAATAAAACAGCAATTATTAATTTTCTAAAATGGGATCAATGATTTCAAGCTCAAATTTCTGTTGCTGTGCAAGCGGTTGAAATAATTGATTTAGAAGATGGATAGAATTGCAATCTTTGCTGATGTGGGATAGGCAAACGGTTTTCCAATGATGATGTGCATTTTTTATAAATTTATAGGCATCATGATTAGATAAATGCCCATGATCTCCCGCAACTCGTTCTTTTAAATATAAGGGACGTTCAGGGTGATTCCAAAGAAGGTTGATATCGTGATTGGATTCTATAACTAAAGTGTCGGCTTGTACGAGAATTTTTTCTATTTTTTCAGTGATATGACCAATATCTGTTACCCAAGCACATGCAGTCGTATCGCTTTTGAATAGAAAGCCGACAGGTTCAGCTGCATCATGTGGTACTAAAAATGTTTGAATAAGCAGGTTTTTTATAAGAAAACTTTCCTCGGAGTCAAAAATGCACCACGGAGCATTTAATTTATGTTTGTTTTCAATCGCTTGAGCTGTTTTGTAATTAGCGTAAAATTTTATATTTTTTACTTTTGAAAACACCTTTAATCCTTGTGTATGATCGTGGTGTTCATGGGTTATAAAAATGCCTGAAATGTCATGCAAATCAATACCGTACTTACTAAGCTTTTCTTTTGTTTTTTTCCCTGAAAAGCCTGCATCGATTAGATAATAGTCCCCATTGCAAACGAGTAGTCCGCAATTGCCAGAACTGCTGCTACCTAGCACTTTAATCGTTAACATTGCGCTAGTAGAAAAGTTAAGATGTGAAGGCAAAGGCAGCTAGCTAAAGCAGCAGCTACATCATCCATGACGATGCCTAATCCGCCAGGTAAGGTTTGCAGTTTTTTTATACCAAAGGGCTTAAGAATGTCAAAAAATCTAAATAATAGAAAACCACTCAACATATACATCCATACAGGATATAGTTGCATGGCAGGTTGTAAACCAAGGAAACAAAAAGGTATAGCCACCATTTCATCTAAAATTACACACTGTGGATCTTTTGTTTGAAGCAATATTTCTGCTTGTGTGCAGATTTCACAGGCAATGTAAACTGATAAAATTCCTAAAATTAGATAAAAAAAAGGTGATAATTCATGAAAAAAGAGCGTGTACCAAATAAGACCTATAAAGCTACCATTGGTTCCTGGCATTTTCCCCAGATATCCTAGGCGACCTAAGGTAGCTATTTTTAAAATCCAGTGTGTTGGAAAAAACATAAACACGCGTTTCATTTTTTAAATAATTGAGAAGTTGTATTTAAAAATTGGTTGTTTCCAGATATGGAATTTAACATACTTTTTAGTTTTTTAGGATCTGTTTTTTTAATTTTTTGAGAAATTTTCTTTATGGTTTGAAAGCGTTTTAAAAACTTATTAAAATCAGAAATGTTTAAACCTGCCCCTTGTGTAATACGTGCACGTCGATAGGATGAATTTAATAAATTAGGATGTTGGCGCTCTTGAGGAGTCATGGACAATAAGAAAGCTTCGCAGGCTTTGATTTCTTTGTCGTACAAATCATTCGATTGTAAAAAGGGTAAATTCGGTAACCATTTTGTCCAACCGCCTTGAGATCCTATTTTTTTCATTTGTTGAATATGAAGCAAGAAATCATCAAAGTTGAAATTTCCTTGCATAAGCCGTTGAGATAAGTGATCAATGGTAGTTTTATCCATTTCTTCTTGCGCTTTTTCAACTAGGGAAACGATATCGCCCATACCTAGGATTCGGCTTGCCATGCGATCTGGATAAAATTTTTCGAAATCTTCAATTTTTTCGCCCGTACCTGAAAATTTGATAGGTAATTGTACGGACCGTTTCATGGATAAGGCGGCACCACCTTTGGTATCACCATCCAGTTTTGTTAAAATGGTTCCTGTTAAGTTTAAAGCTTCATGAAATGTTTTTGAAATATTGACAGCTTCTTGACCTAAAGCGCTATCGACAACCAAGAAAATTTCTTGCGGTTGAATACATTGTTTTAGTTGTTTTACTTCATCAATTAAAGGTTCATCGATTTGAAGGCGTCCGGCAGTATCGAAAATAATGACGGAACAATGCTGGTTGGTAGCATCTTTTAAAGCTTTTTGTGCAATTTCTTCGACAGGAATTTGTCCATAACTAAAAACAGGGATATTGATTTGTTGACCTAGGATTTTTAATTGTTCTATAGCTGCAGGACGATAAATATCACATGCTACCAAAGCAGGTTTTTCATTTTTATTTTTGAGCCACAAAGCTAATTTAGCGCTGGTCGTTGTTTTACCGGCACCATGAAGGCCTACCATCATGATTTTGAGTGGACGTTGTGTACATAGATCGGCTTGTTCACCCCCTAAAATTTCAACCAATTTATCATAAACAATTTTTACAACTTGTTGTCCAGGTTGAACATTTTGAAAAATACGTTGCCCGATGCATTCATTTTTTATTTCATCAATAAAATTTTGCACAACCTCAAAAGAAACATCAGAAGCTAGCAGAGCTTTTTTAATGTCAGCTAAAGCTTCAGCAATATTGTTTTCATTTAGGTTGCGTTTTTTGGATAAACTTGAGAAAATTTTTGAAAATCGATCGGACAATGATTCAAACATGTTTTTATTCAATGCGATTGTTCGCAATAAGTGAAGCTAAAAATAATGTTTTATATTAAACGATGACGATTTTTGAATTTTTAAAAAATAAAGATTTACAGATATTTTTTTACCAAGTATAATTAACTATATTATGAAAACAAGAATAGGAATTAATGGATTTGGCCGTATCGGTCGTTTGGTGTTCCGTGCAATGGCAGAGCGCGGTTTACTCGGAAAGGATTTCGAAGTAGTTGCCATTAACGATTTGGTTGGGGCTGATAATTTAGCTTACTTGTTGAAGTATGATTCTACTCAAGGACGCTTTAGCGGAACGGTTGAAGCAAAAGGTGAAGATGTGCTTGTGGTGAATGGACAGGAGATTAAGTGTTTGGCAATTAAAGAAGGTCCAGCCGCGTTGCCGTGGAAAGATTTGAAGGTTGATATTGTGATTGAGTCTACGGGTTTGTTTACCAGTGATGAAAAAGCACAAGGTCATCTCACTGCAGGAGCAAAAAAAGTGCTTATTACAGCACCAGGAAAAGGCGAAAAAATTCGTACGATCGTTATGGGGGTTAATGAAAAAGATTTGCAAGCTTCCGATTGTTTGATTTCAAATGCTTCTTGCACCACCAATTGTTTGGCTCCAATCACAAAAATTATTTTGGAAAATTTTGGAATTGAGGAAGGTTTGATGACCACCGTCCATAGTTATACAGCTACCCAGAAGACTGTTGATGGTCCTTCTAAAAAGGATTGGAAGGGTGGACGTACTGCAGCTACTAATATTATCCCTTCTACGACTGGAGCTGCTAAAGCTGTTGGATTGGTATTGCCAGAAGTTAAAGGTAAATTGACAGGAATGTCATTTCGTGTTCCAACACCTACGGTTTCAGTAGTAGATCTGACTGTTAAAACTACCAAAGCTACTTCGTATGCAGAAATTTGTAAAAAAATGAAGGAAGCTGCTGAAGGGTCTTTAAAAGGAATTTTGGGTTATACAGAGGATGAAGTTGTTTCAAGCGATTTTATTCATGATACGCATTCTTCGATCTTTGATGCAGGTTCTGGTATTGAACTCAATGATCACTTTTTTAAATTAGTTAGTTGGTATGACAATGAATGGGGTTATAGCAA
The DNA here is from genome assembly GCA_934691225.1 of uncultured Opitutales bacterium. Classification (GTDB taxonomy): domain Bacteria; phylum Verrucomicrobiota; class Verrucomicrobiia; order Opitutales; family UBA9783; genus UBA1183. The sequence goes on along the minus strand of CAKUSQ010000001.1, from coordinate 20,714 downwards.
TCGTTGTGTCGATGTTTTACAACGTCTGTCACATTTGTTATAATTTCATTAACAAAAACTGAAAAAAGGAGCCTCGAAAAGGCTTCTTTTTTTGTTTAAGATTTTAAAAAATTAATAAATAAAGATTGAGGTGTTTGGCTAAATTTATTTTTATAAGCGTATGCAAGAGAAGAAGCCGGTGACACCTATGATGCAACAGTATCTTTCTGTGCATTCAAAGTTGCCTAAAGATACGATATTATTTTTTCGATTAGGTGATTTTTATGAGATGTTTTTTGATGATGCGGAAGTAGGTGCTCGTATATTAGGCCTTACTTTAACGCAACGTGGAGGAGCTCCTATGGCAGGGATTCCTTTCCATGCTTCTGAAACGTATATTGACAAACTTCTTAAGGCTGGCAAAAAGGTTGCTATTTGTGATCAAATGGAAGAACCTAAGCCTGGGAAATTGGTTGAACGTTCTTTAACGCGCATTTTAACACCAGGAACGGTGTTAGAAGAAGGTCAGTTGGATGCAGGTAATAACCATTATGTTGCAAGTATTGATATATCTTCAGCTTATTTATGTGCTGCGTGGTTAGATTTGTCCACAGGTGAATTTAAGATTGCTTCGGAAGCTAATAAAGAAAGCTTATTAGCATTTTTGCAAGCTTTAAGCCCCAAAGAGATTGTTTTATCGGAAAAAATAACGTCAGAACAACGAGCGTGGTTAGGTGATCTGCTTCACAATCGTACAGTTTCGGAAGTTCCAAGTTTTTCTTTTGACAATGAACGAGCGCGTCCAAATCTTGAACAGCTTCTTGGAGTGCATCATTTGGATGGTTTTGGTATTTCTTCAGATGAACTTGCGTTGGGATGTGCAAACGCATTGGTTTTTTATGTTACAGAAAACTTGTGTCATTCTCCTAAGAATTTGCGAAAGATTTCACGGTATTATTGCCAAAAAAATATGCAGTTGGATGCAGCTACATTGCGAAATTTGGAAATTTTTCAAACCCAACAAGGTTGCAGAGAAGGTTCATTGTTGCATTTTTTAGATGTTGCAAAGACCGCTGCAGGAAGTCGATTGATCCAGCAGTTTTTGATAAGTCCACTTATAGATTTAAGTATCATACGTTATCGTCAAAGCTGTGTGCAGGCTTTTTTTGATGTTCCAATGGTAACGCATCAATTACAAACGGCTTTGGCAAAAACACGAGATCTAAGCCGTATTTTGTCACGGTTACATAATCGTTTGCGTTCGCCGCGTGAATTGGGTGCTGTTTTGGAAACACTTCAACAATTACCCATTATTTACGATACATTAAAGCAAGTAAATGCTTGTATTTTAGATGGATTGTTGCAAGGTTTTGAGTTGTTTGAAGATTTAAAATGTGCTTTAAATGAAGCTTTGGTCGAAGATTTGCCAAATGACCTGAATGAAGGTGGATATATTCGTTCTGGTTTTGATGCACAGTTGGATCATTTACGATCAGCACAAAAGGAATCACAATTGTGGCTACAGCAATTTGAACAACAAGAGCAGCAAGCAACTGGAATTCGCAATTTGCGTGTGAAATATAATTCTGCGGTTGGGTTTTTCATTGAGGTAACAAAATCAAATACAAATTTGGTACCTGTGCATTATATTCGTAAGCAAACAATGACACATTTTGAGCGTTATTATACGCCAGAATTGAAGGAAAAGGAAGATTTTATTTTGCATAGCCAAGAAAGGGCTATAGAACGAGAGAAAATGTTGTTTGTTGAACTTGTGAAGCAAGTATTAAGTCGTTCAGAAGCTTTACAAAAAACAGCGGATATTTTGGCTCAGGTAGATGTATTTTCTGCATGGAGTTCTTTAGCCAAAGAGCAACATTATTGTTGTCCTGTGGTGGATGATTCAGATGTTTTTATCATTGAGGAGGGGCGTCATCCTATTGTGGAAAGTGCTTTAAAGGCAAAAAATTCTTCGGCTCATTTTGTGGCTAATGCCCTTCAATTAAGTTGTCAAAAAGGACAAATTATGATTCTTACGGGCCCTAATATGGCTGGAAAATCAACGTACATTCGGCAAAATGCTTTAATTGCATTGATGGCACATATAGGGTGTTGGGTGCCAGCAAAGCAATGCAGAATGGGTTGGATGGATCGTATATTTTCCCGCGTAGGAGCTAGTGATAATTTAGCTAATGGGCAGTCAACTTTTATGGTAGAAATGTTAGAAACAGCAAACATTCTAAACAATGCAACTTCTCACAGTTTTATTATTTTAGATGAAATTGGTCGTGGTACCAGTACGTATGATGGATTGAGCATAGCTTGGTCGGTGGTAGAATATTTGCAGCGTGACTTGGAAATGGGGCCGCGTACACTTTTTGCTACACATTATCATGAATTGACGCAACTAGAAAAGCTTTATCCGCGCATTTTTAATGCTTATGTTTTAGTTAAAGAGTGGAACGATGAGATTTTGTTCGTGCATCAAATTTGTCAAGGAAGTGCTCGTCGTTCATATGGAATCCAGGTTGCAAAGTTGGCTGGATTACCTTTAGAAGTTATAGAACGTGCTAAAGCTGTTTTAGGGAAATTGGAAAATGAATGTAAAGTTTTACAAAAACTGCTCAATGAGCATCCAGGTTCAGATACAACGCCACAATTAGATTTATTTTGATACAATGCGACAAGTTTATCATTTGAATTTTATCAAAAGATTGTGCGTAATTCCTATTTATGGGTTGTTGCGTCTGTGGTATCTGACATTGCGTATAAAGATGGATGAAGCGACACGAAATTTATTTCGAAGCAATGAAAATGTTCCACAAGTTTTTTATTTTTGGCATCATAATTTGTTTGTAGCACCTATGCTTCGAAAGTTACGTAAACATAGACCTATGTACGGTTTGATGAGCGCAAGTAAAGATGGTGCTTGGTTGGAAGCATTGGTAAAATGGTTTAAAGTAATGGCTATTCGAGGTTCTAGTTCTTGGCGAGGTTCGATGGCTTTGCATGAACTTGAACAACGAAAATGTAATATTTGTGACATTATCATTACACCGGATGGTCCTAAAGGTCCTTGTTGTGTGTGCAAACCAGGTTCTGTTAAGTGGGCTTTAGAACACCGATACCGTATTTCAAGTGTACATTTTTCAATGCATCGATTTTGGAGTTTAAAATCATGGGATCACTTCAAAATTCCTATGCCTTTTTCAAGCATCACGATTGCAGCTAAATCTTTACCTAGCGATTTGGATGTAGAAACAACCGTTACAGCATTGAATTCATCGTTATAATTTTAACTTTTAATGGATTGGTCTATCCACTGTTTGAGATGTTCGATGTTACCTGGATGTCCAACGAGCAATACGCAATCACTGATTTTGAATATGTCTGTTGGATTTAAGTGTTCAATTTGTTGATTTTTACGCTGAATTCCTACGATGTTGACCCCAAAACGGTTGCGTACATCAACAGAAGCTAAGGTTTCATTCAAAAATGGATGTTTGTCCGTGATAATAATTTGATCGAAATCAAATTCAGCACTGTTATCAATCGGAATGGCTCGATTTTGAGAAATAAATTTCTCAGCTTCGTCAAGTTGTTCATTGGTTCCTAGTAGAAGTAGAGTATCTCCTGGATAAAAAACATGATCAGGGAAAACAAGATCACTGAAAAAACCATCGCGACTAATACCTAACAGAGTTGTTTTTGTTTTAGCACGTAATTGGCTTTCATTGAGTGTTTGTCCGATAAGGTTTGATTGTGGTGGAAGTGTAATTTGACGCGTTAGTACATTCCATGGATGTTTCTTGGTAACCACTTTGATCATAGCTTGACGACGTTTTTCATTTTCATTTTCAACTTCGCTAGCAAAGCTTTCTAGAAACATAAATTCAAATTGCGAATTTAATTTCCTTAAATGCCTCCAGAATATAAAACCAAGGATTGCACCAATAAAGGTTAAAAGCAATATAGGCGTATAAGCAGGTAAGTATTTAGCGGAAGACATAAGGAATATCCAAGTAAAAATTAACGTTGCAATTGTATTTATTAGGAGCTGAAAAATCTGGTAGAGTGTAGCGTGATGATTCAGTCTCACAAATAAACTTCTTAACGTATGTTTGCAAATGCTTAGGATAATTAAATTGATATTTCTAACAACGCAACTCATGAAGGGTAATGCTAAACACAACGACAGCAGTGACATACCACGTTGAATCCAGATAGTGTAGTTTTCAAGGTGTGGAATGGGATGAGTCTGCAAAAATTCACATAACCAATCATTGCACCATACAATAGCGTTGATGAGGAAAAAGTGGATAACGATCTTTAATAGAGGTTTCCGTACGATACTTAGGAAACGACTTCCAGATAAGTGATTTTGAATGGAAATTAAAATGTTTTGATAAAGGTTTGCCCAAGATTTTAGGGCAGGTGGAATAATATCTGTGCATTTTTGTAAAATAATGTCTTCTTTGGCACATAAAATATTAACCGCGATAATGCTAAATAACGCTGTTCCTACCGTAATAGCCATCAATTGCCCATCATCAATACCCAAGGATTGCGCTAGGGCAGCAATAACGAAACTAAATTCACCGATTTGTGATTTGGGTAAAGAAGCTCGAAAAGCGTTGGCTGGTTTTTGACCGCTTAAAAAGAAACCAAACCATGCGCTTACCAATTGTCCTACAACAACAATGAATGAAAGCAATAAGATGAGTCCTTTATAGGTCCAAATAAGTTTTGGATCGATGAGCATTCCAATGGAAACAAAGAAAACAGCTGTAAATACATCCCTAATAGGAGCTATCATACTTTCAAGTTTATGGATGATTGGCGTGTTTGAAAAGATAGCACCTGCAAGAAATGCTCCTAACGCATTGGAATAACTGCTCGATAATTCGCTTAGGAGTAATATTAAGCCAACAACACAAATGTGAACAATTTCTTCGTTTGTGATTTTTTTTAATAAGACGATAAAACGTTGTGCTGCTAGTCGTCCAAAGATGAGCATACTAGCGATGAATACCGTAATCCAGAAGATAAGATTTAAACATTCTGTAAAATTAAAGTGCCCTTGTCTAGAATTAGAAAGTAAGACCAAAAGTACAACAGCAAAGATATCTTCTAATACAGCTACACCAATTGTAAATTGTGCAAAAGGTTGTTTCAAAGCATTTTTGTTTTTTAAAATAGGGATGGCAACCATACTGGAGCTGATGGAAAAAATAGCTCCTAAAAAAGTTCCTAAGAGTGGATTCCATCCGAGTGAGTGTGCGACTAAAGCACCTGTAAAAAATGCCATGACTGCTTGAAAAAACATGGCTAAGATAGAAGGGAATAGCGTTTGTTGCAGTTTTTTTAGATCAAATTCTAGACCGATACAAAACATCAAAAATATAACACCCAATTCGCTGATGCTATGTATAGAAGCTTCATCGCGTATAACAAAATTGGATGTGATGTAGGGACCAACAATTAACCCTGCAACGAGGTATCCAAGGATACTAGGCCACCGGAGAATTGAAAAAACGATCGATACAATACTCGCGGTTACCATGATGGTTGTTAAATCTTGTATGAGATAACTTGCTTCCATGATAAAATGATCTGTTCTTTAGCTTGACGAATTATTCTTTATTGTTAACTTTTATAAATACATAAAGACGTCTAATTATAGAAAAAAACAAATATGTCGTTCCTTGGCAAGCTATTTTCTTTTATGTCTCACGATATAGGTATCGATTTAGGTACCGCAAATACTCTTGTTTTTGTAAAAGATCGTGGGGTTGTGCTCAGTGAGCCTAGTGTTGTAGCGATTTACAATAAAAGTCGGAAGGTTCGTGCCGTTGGTTTAGAAGCTAAAAAAATGTTAGGGCGTACACCTGGGAATATCACGGCTTTAAGACCTATGAAAGATGGGGTTATCGCAGATTTTGAAGTGACGGAAGCCATGCTTCGTTATTTTATCAATAAAGTTTGTCGCAACCATCGATTTGTGCCACCGCGTGTTGTTATTGCAGTTCCTTCGGGAATTACGGAGGTAGAGCGTAGAGCTGTTAAGGAATCTGCTATTCATGCAGGTGCACGCGAAGTTCTACTATTACAGGAACCTATGGCAGCGGCTATTGGCGTAGGATTACCTATTGATGAACCTGCTGCAAGTATGATTGTAGATATTGGTGGTGGAACTACGGAAGTGGCGATCATATCTTTATCAGGTATGGTGTTCACAAAAAGTTTGCGTGTGGGTGGTGATCAAATGGATCTTTCCATTATGAATCATTTAAAGAAAACGTATAATTTGCTGATTGGTGAACGTATGGCTGAAGATATTAAAATAGCGATAGGTTCAGCAACTCCATTAGAAGAAGAATTATCCTTGGAGGTGAAAGGACGCGACACCATTTCGGGTCTTCCAAGAACTGTAATGATTACTTCAACAGAAATTCGTGAAGCTCTTTTTGATGCTTTGTCAGCCATTGTTGAAGTGGTTCGGCAGGCATTGGATCGGTGCCCTCCTGAATTGGCAGCAGATTTGGTAGATCGAGGGATTGTGCTGGCTGGAGGTGGATCAATGATTAGAAATTTGGATCGAAAAATCAGTGAATCAACGCATTTGCCAGTAGTTGTTGCAGAGGATCCATTAAGGGCTGTAGCCAATGGTACAGGGGCTGTATTACAAAATTTAACATTTTGGTTGAACGAGGAATATTGATTTTGTGCATAAAAAATCGTGGCGTTCTTTTTGTGTTTGGACCTTTGTTTTTTTAGTTGTTTGGAATTTCATTTTACCACTCTCATTTAAAGGAAAAATTCAACATTGCTTTTTTACAGCACAAGTTCCGATGTTGAAACTTTGTTCAGGTTTGCAACATTTGCAGGAATCGATAGCTTTGCAGGGGCAATCTAAGCAGTGGTGGATTAATAAAACACGTGAACTAATAAGTGAAAATGCTTATTTGAAATTAAAATTATCTGAAACGCAGGATATTGTTGATTTATCCAAACGTGTTTTGGAAATTAATAAAATAGATGTGGGTGAAAATTTTAAGTGCTTACCTGCGAATGTTATTTATCGTTCTTATGAAATGTGGGCACAGTTTTTAGTGATCGATAAAGGAGCTAGAGATGGAGTTTGTGTTGGACAGGGAGTTATTTGTACCGGAGGTGTTGTTGGAAGAATTTCGAAAGTTAAGGATAAGGTTGCTTTTGTTGAACTTATAACATCGCCTAATTTTAGGATGTTAGTGCATATAGAAAAAGATGTAACTTCTTACTTGTTTTGTGGGTTAACGAATAAAAAAGGATGGCGACATGCTTATAAAGGACAGTTGTTAGACATGGTTGCGAGTGACATATTGGCGTGCCCTAGGCGTGTCGAGACAACACGTTTAGGACAACAATTCCCAGATCATATTTATGTTGGACAATTGTTGGAGATAAAGAAAAAAGGTTCGAAATACGTAGGAACTGTGAGGGTAGGTGATTATGTTAAATGGGTACGTGAAGTAGGTATACTTTTACCGACATTAACTTTATGAGGACATTGGATCGAGTATTTTATTTCGTAATTACGCATGAATTGTTTGCTTTGGTTTTATTATGGTTAGGAAGTTTAATTAATGTGCATGTGTATTTAGGAGGCTTTTTTATTTGCTTTTCGGTTTACTGTTTAAATCGTTTTGAAAGTATTTGCGCGATACTTATATTAGAAAATTTATATGATGCTTTAAATGGTGGATTGCCTTTTGGGGTAACTGCCTGCGTTCTAGCTTCAACAACCTTGCTTTTTAACGCAATGGTTTTTAAAAATATGTTTTTGTGTCATGTGCGTCTTTACAGTTTTTTATTAAATTTTGTTTTTCATGGAATTTATGTAAGTGTTTGTTTGATGAAACATGGGATAAATTTAAGTGCTTTGTTAAATTATATACCTTCGATGTTGATTACCGGTGGAGTTATTGCTCTGATTTCCGTGAATTGGTTAAAAATGCAACAAAAATATTTTTTATGAATTGTGTTAAATATCAGGCTTTAGGTAATGATTATTGGGTTTATGATCCTAAGTATAACAAAGAAATTAGTGAAAAAATTGTAAAAAAACTTTGTGATCGGCACTATGGTTTAGGAGGCGATGGTGTACTTGTTGGTCCAAAGCGTGTTAATGATGCTTGGAAGGTGGATATTTATAATGCAGATGGTTCTTTGGCGGAAATAAGTGGCAATGGTTTAACGATATTTTCACGTTATTTACAGGATGTCAACTTAGTTGAATTGAATGAAACGTTTTACATACAACCGTCACCTTACTGCAAAGTGAAAGTTGTTAATCAAAATTACCAGGGGAATATCGTTTCTAAGGTTGCATTGGGTAAAGGTGTATGCAGCAATGAGATTTTATGGGAGGTTCCAGCGTATTTTCAGCAGCTTTTTGAATTGCCTTCAAAATTGAGTTTGTACAAAATAAACATGGGAAATCCGCATTGCGTGGTGCCCGTGAATAATCCTACGAATGCGCTTGCTTGTCAGCTTGGAAAAATTTTAGAAAAACATGAAGCTTTCCCAGAAAGGACGAATGTTCAATTTGTTCGTTGGAATGAATATGAAAATAGGGCTGTCGTTGAAATTTTCGAAAGAGGTTCTGGATATACTTTGGGTTCAGGGTCTAGTGCATGTGCAGTGGCTTGCGCTTATGGAACAATTTTTAATAAAACCACTTATGACTTAAAAGTTCAGATGCCTGGAGGAAATTTAATTGTTTCAAAGGGTGTAGATGGTTTTAGTTTTTTAAACAGTTGCAAAAAAATAGCCACAATTGCGCAAGCTACCTTATTTTTTGAGTAGAATTAGCGGTTTTTAAAAAATTCTTCCAAGGATAAACGTTTCCATAAAGGATTTCCATTGGGTTCTGTAATATAATTGGGGCAGTGATTGAGTTCCTGGTATAAATTTTCAACTTGATTTTGACTTTCGATAGAAGGGAAAGTGTGTTGTTTTAAAATTCGTTGTAAAAGAGGTTCAAATAAATGTTCTAGCGATTGATTTTGACCATAGTGAGTTAAGCTTTCAATCAGTTGATCGATAAATAGATCTGTATGAGCAAGTGGAACCCATGGAGGCATAGCTTCTAACTGAAATTGACAGTTTTTTACTGGTTTTAAAATACAGATTTTTCGAAGTGTTAAATAATCAATGGATTCACTGATGCAAGCAGATGCTAATTCATTAAGTTCGATTATTTGTGGGAAAAGTAAAGTTTGTAAGGTACCTATTTCACCTTGTTTTAAATTTTTTAAGATATGTTCATACCAAATGCGTTTTTGCGCACCTTTACAATTAAGAATTAATAGGAATGGATATTCATCAAATAAAGCGTATTGGTTCTGCCACAAAGTAAAAAATTTGAATTTAAGACATTCTTTTTTAGGCTCTATTTTGTTTTCTAAAGGAGCGATAGGTGTGTAAGTAGGTTTAATATTGTTTTGATGTGTGCATGTGATATTTACTGAAGATGCTGCCTTATTGTGATGTGTAATTTCTTTTTTACAAATCCACTCGTTGGAGTTTGAAACAGAGGATAACGGTGGCAAAAAGTTTTGTTTGAATGGTACTGTATGAGTGATTCCTAAAGGTTCGCTTCCGGTTGCATTCAAACATTGTTGTAGACTATCATGAATGAATTTTTTAACAAGTATTTCATGTTTTAAACGAATTTCATGCTTGGTTGGGTGCACATTGATATCTACTTCATTTTCGGGTATTTGAAGAAACAAAAAGGCAGAAGGATACGTTTTAGGCGGTAAAAATCCTCGGTAACTTTCACGTAAAATTCCTAGGAGAAATGTACTTGCGATAGGACGCTGGTTTAGAAATGTGTAAATTTCTTGACCATTTGCAACACCTTCGCCGGGATAAGAAATAAGCCCTGAAATGCTTAGGTTTTCTTGTTTGGCATCCAAAGTTAACCATTGTTTTACATTGCGTTTAGGCCATAATTCGTGAATGCGATCTTTTAAATCTTCGTGCGGTTGAGAGGATAAAAGGGTACGATGGTCTTGTACAAGTTTGAAGTGAATATGAGGATAAACGGTAGCATACAAACGTACGCAGTTAATGATATGTGCGGATTCAGTTGCTTCAGATTTTAAAAATTTGCGTCTTGCAGGAACATTGTAAAAAAGCTGCTCAACGGTGAAAGTGGTTCCAATAGGGCATGTACAGAGGGTTTGTTTTATAAGCTGACCTCCATAAAATTCAATGTGAGTGCCTAACGATGCACTTGCGTGTCGTGTTGTTAAACTGACCTTAGAAATACTAGCAATGGATGGAATTGCTTCGCCTCGAAATCCAAAAGAATGCAACGTTTGAAGGTCATCAAAGGTTTTTAATTTGCTGGTTGCATGCCGTTTAAAACATAGAATGGCATCATCAGCTGTCATTCCAGTACCGTTATCAGTGATTTGAATGAAGGTGCTGCCTCCAGCTCGGAATTGAATTTCGATATCACTTGCTTGTGCGTCTAAACTATTTTCGAGCAACTCTTTAACGACGCTAGTTGGTCGCTCAATGACTTCACCGGCTGCAATTTGATTGGCAATATTTTCCGGTAAAATTAAAATTCCCATACAATAATTACTAAATACAGATTCATAAAAAATAGCAAATATTATTTTGCACATGAGATTTATTAAAAATTTACTACACAAGTCCTTAAAATATGTTATAACGTATACTGTATGCCCAATACTCTTCAGCGATATTTGTTCCGACAATTTTTTTTGACATCTGTTAATACTATCGCATTGTTTGTGGGCGTACTGATTGTAGGGAATGCATTAAAAGAAGTTTTACCTTTGTTAGCTAGTGGAAAAATTAATTGGTTTTTCTTTTTTAATACGTTAATTCATTTGATTCCTTCGATGATAGCATATGCATTGCCCTTAGGATTGTTGACAGCTACTTTGTTAGTGCTTGGTCGTTTATCCTCACAGAGTGAATTGATTGCCATGAAAGCTTCGGGTATTAGTTTGTATGCCATTGTAGCACCTTTGGTGTTGATTGCTGCCAGTGGAACTTTATTTGCTCTTATAGTTAATTTTTATTGGGGACCTAATTCCATTTCGTATTATCGTTCAGCCTTATGCAATATTATACGTCAAAGGCCATTGCAATTTATTCAAGCAGGAAGTTTTGTGAAGGATTTTCCTGGATATATGTTTTTTATTGAAAAAAAACGTAACGATTGGGTGGATCATTGTTGGTTGTGGGAGTTGGATGATAGGCAAAAGAATGGCGTTAATGTTTTTTTACATGCTGAAAAAGGTTTTTTGAGGTATGATGAAAAAGCAAACAGCATTGTAATGACATTATTGCAAGGTGTGGGGGAAAAATATTCAACCAATGTGAATGGAAAAATTGAAACGCAGGTGGTTGCATTTGAAAATACAGCAGTTGCTTTGCCATTAGCATCTTTGCTAGGTAGCAGTACTTTTTACAAAAAGTTAGGTTACATGACTTTATCAGAGTTGCTGCAAGAGCGGCGTAAAGTTTTAAATGCTACTCAAGGAAGTCAGAATTACAATTACAAAGTTGCGGTTAATCTAGAAATTCAAAAAAATGCAGTTATGTCTTTTGCTGTTCTTTCGTTGATTCTGATTGCTATTCCATTAGGGATTAAGTTGAGTCGTGCAGAAACTTCGGCTAATATTGTTTTAGCGGTTGGATTAGCTTTGAGTTTTTATTTCGTAGTTATGGCAATATCATGGTTGGAATCTAAGCCACAGTATCGTCCTGACTTACTTATTTGGTTACCTAATATCATTTTTCAGGTTTTAGGCATTGTTTTGCTTAAACGTGCGCTTAGATACTAATTTATCTTGAATGTAGATGTTTTTTGAAAAAATTCAGTGGACTTTTTAGCATTCATATGAGACTTTTAAAGGTAGTAATTGTATTTATAGGAGCTTGGTTTATTGTGGGTTTGATTGATAAAATAAGTAAAAGTGGGGTTAGTAAAACATTTGATCGAATGTGTGATGTTGAAACTTACTTAAAAAAACGTATAAGTAAGTATAGTTTGGACGATATTCTATGTGCGTTTGATATTGATTTAACAATGTTACAACCGGAGCATCCTGCTTTTTATGTTCCCAATGTAAAAAAGTACATAAAAATTTATCGATCTATTGTAAAAGAGTACCCGAATTTAGATTTAACATTACCATTTTTATATTCTTTTTTAATACCACAACGATTGGTGGATGAAGGCATTTATGACGTTTTGAAATCATTAGAGGGAACAAAGAAAATTGCTTTTACAGCGACATTTTCTGGGCACTACCTTGATTTTCAACGTTTGGAAGTATTGCGTTATGAGCAATTGAAAGCCAAGAAGTTATCTTTTGAAGGTAATTTCGAAAATGAAGATTTTGTTTTAGATGAATGTGTACCTTACCGTTCAAATTTCCCTTGTTTTTATAAAGGTGTGTTGTGTTCAAATAGTGAACAGGGTCCAACCACGAAAGGGGGTGCTCTATGCGCGTTTTTGAGGAAGGTTGGTTGGGTTCCTAAGTTTATCGTTTTAGTGGATGATCGTGTAAAGAATTTAAGCGATGTTTCCGTAGCCTTAAAACAAGATTTTCCTGAAGTAGATTTTGTTGGAATTGAGTATTTAGGTGGACACAAATATTGTCCTCAAAAAATTTCTCAAGAAGAATTTAAATTGTTTTGGGAAGAATGTTTTAAAAAAGCAAGCCAGTTATAGTTTTAAAAACATTATTTTTTAGTGGTCCTTTTAGAAATTTCTAATGGATTGGTATGTTTTTAGCTAACATTTATAAATGTATATGGCAATAGGTGGTGTAAGTACAGGTACAAATCGAATAAGTAGTATACCTATCAACACTGTTGATAAAATTCAGTTAAAAGAGGCATTTAGAACAGTTTGTGAATCTTTAGAAAGTTTTACGTCAATTAGTAAAAAATTTATTGGTGGGCAATTTAGTGATTTGACCTCTTCTTATCAAAATAAAAAAAGAGAGGTTTCTCATTTGATAGAACAAGCAACAGGGATTATAAAAGAAAAAATATCTGACTTAAAAATTTCAAAAAAAGGTCAAACAATGGAGGAAGTTTTATCTTTTTCTGGAGTTAGCTTGAAGGAATTGCAAGAATGTAAAGAAATTCGTGACTCTTTTTGGGAAGCTAGGAAGTTAACAGAAGAAAGAAATCCTTTAACTAGAGAAAATGATTTTAAGCTAGAAGATAAAATCATTTTTTTACTTGCATTTTACAAAGAATTAGAAAAATGTAAGGGAAATGTTTCAATAGAATATGGTGAAGGTAATGAAAAGACCAAAGAGGTTGCAGGTAAAATTACAGTAGCTTTGGATACAATAGAAAACGCTGCGACAAATTTAGTAATTCAAATATTGATTGGTCGGATATGTAAACAACTATTGAACAAAATGGAGCGCTTTTAAAGTATAAAACTTAAATTTTTATGCGATTCATGAGGTAGAAAAGTATATCTGCAATTAATTTAAAATACTTAATAAATATATATGGCAATAAATGGGATAAAAACAGATACAAGTCAGACAACTAATATTAATACATCGTCTATCAACACTGTTGGTAAAACTCAGTTGAATGGTTCTTTTAAAGAGGTTTGTGAATCTTTAAAGGATTTTATGTCAATTGGTAAAAAATTTGTTGCTAAAAATTTAGCCTTTTTTTATGAAAATAAAAATAGGAATGTTTCTAGTTTGATGAAACATGTGACGGGAATTGTAAAAGAAAAAATATCTGATCTAAAAAATTCAGAAATTGCAGAGAATGCATCAACAAAAATAAGTTTTCTAAGAAGTCAAACGATGGGGGAAGTTTTATCTTTTTCTGGAGTTAGCTTGAAAGAATTGCAAGAATGTAAAGAAATTCGTGAATCTTTTTGGAAAGCTTGGAATTCTACAGAAAAAGATGTTCATTTTATCAAAAGGCCACAAGATAAATTAAAATTTTTAAATGCATTTCAGAAAGAATTAAGAAATTGTGCAAGTTCAGAAAGTATTACAGAGGCTTTAAATGAAATAGAGCAATCAAAAGTAAATTTAAAAGCTATAATTAATTTTCGAGGATTAGTAGAAGGAGCGTCAAAAGGAGGAAAACCTTTAGCGCGTTTAGTTTCAGAACAGTTTGGTGGAAAAACTATAGAAACTAAAAATATAGATTTAACTTTTGGAGAGAAATCATATAAATTAAACGTTACTCATACCCCACAGAAAAAAATGTCAGGTTTTGGTAACGATGATAGTATGTTACAGTGTAGCAGTTTACATGACAAAGCGGATCATGCCAAAAATTTGTTCAAACAGTCTATTAATATAGGAGGTAAATCAATAGATTTTTTACGTTTTGGTTGTACACGAGGCGTTCAAGAGGCAAGTAAAGAAGTTTTAGCAAATGCTTTAGCATTAAAGTATTCCGAAGATGAAATGATGGCGTCAACGCAAGAAAAACCATTATCGTTAAAGTTTTCCAGTACACAATTAATGACAACAGGGATTTTAGGTGATCGTAACAAAATGTTTGAACAAATAAATGGATTTAAATCCCTTAAAGAAAAACAGCCTATAGAGTTAATTTGGCAAAATCGTAAGGTATTTGTAAAACTTGAAGAACCTGTACTTTTTAATTTTGGTGTTAATTGGCAGCATTTTATTTTGCCTCATAATAAAGAAGATGCTGTTGTGAATGATATAAACTTAAATAGTTTTAAACATATTTTTGGAAACAGTTTTCCTAACATAGATGAGGAAAATTTTGATGGAGAAATTAAAGCATTTTTAAAAAACCCTAAGGTTGATTCTGGAGATAAAGAAAAAGTTAAAATATTATCTAAGCAAATTATCGAGATTTGCAAAAAATTTCCAAAGGGGATTGAAGGGAATCCTTATGCCTTGCCATGTCGTGTTATTGTTTTAACAAATCTTCTTGGTTACGCTTCATCTTACAATTGTAAAAGTGGAAAAGATCGTACAGGGGTATGTTCGATAGAATTACCTAATTTAGTAGGACAATTGTTTATAGAAAATAAGCTTTCGAACCCATTTGAACCTATTCCTGAAAATGAGAAGAAAAATTTACAAAATATTTATTTTTCAGGTAGTGCTGTTGAGATTACGAAAACTAATACGGGTAATGTTCAGAATTATTTAAAGGTACAAGAAAGTCCTGCTTGGCATAGTGTAGAAGATCGTTTTGGATTTAAAGTGTCAACAACTATTGAACAAAATAGAGCACTTTTGAAGCATAAAATTTAAATTTTTATGCGATTCATGAGGTAGGATATACCTGAAATTAATTTAGAATACTTAACTTCAGGTATATAATTTATAACATTAATTTATTATCATTTGCTGATATTTTTATAGTTGATCCTTCTTTTACACTTCCAGATAGCAATTTTGTCGCTAGAGGATTTTCTAATTCTTGTTGTATTAGACGTTTTAACGGACGAGCTCCAAATTCAGAATCGTAGCCGTTACTTGCCAACCAATCTTTAGCTTTATCATCAAGAACAAGGGTAATATGCTTATCTGCGAGACGGCTTTGCAAGCGGTGCAATTGGATATCAACGATTTTACGAATATCAGCTTTTTGTAGCGCATGAAACTTAATAATTTCATCAAGCCGATTTAAAAATTCTGGCTTAAAGAAAGTTTTTAGTTTCATCATCATTTGAGAGCCTTCTTCGCTAACAACGAGGTTAGAAGTCAAAATAATAAATGTATTTTTAAAATCAACTGTTCGACCTTTGCTATCGGTTAAACGGCCTTCATCTAATATTTGAAGAAGTAAATTGAAGACATCTGGATGAGCTTTTTCGACTTCATCGAACAAAACAACTTGATAAGGACGCCGGCGAACAGCTTCGGTTAAAATACCACCTTCTTCGTAGCCTACGTACCCTGGAGGTGATCCAATGAGTCGTGCCACTGCATGTTTTTCCATATATTCAGACATATCTATTCGAATATAGGCTGATTCTTCGTCAAATAGGAAGTTGGCTAAAGCTTTTGCGAGTTCTGTTTTACCAACACCTGTTGGGCCTAAAAACAAAAACGAGCCTATTGGACGATGCGGGTCTTTTAAGCCTGCGCGAGACCTACGTACGGCATTTGCTACGGATGAGATGGCTTCTTCTTGTCCAACAACACGAGCACTTAGTACGTTTTCAATATGGAGCAATTTCTCTTTTTCAGAACTCATTAATTTATCGGTCGGAATTCCGGTCCATTTTGAAACTACTGAAGCGATTAAATCAGGTGTAACGATTTCCAATGCATTTTGCGATTGGTTGACTTTATTAAGTGCCTCTAATTTTGCCTGCATTTCAGGAATTTCTTTATACTGCAAACGTCCAGCCGTTTCATATTCACCATTCCTAAAAGCTTTATCGATATCTATTTTAGCTTTATCAATTTTTTCTCTCAGTAGGTTAGCCTCATGCACACCATGTTTGGCAGTTTGCCATTTAGCTGTTTGATCAGCGGATTCCTTTTCCATTTCAGGAATTTTTTGTTCAATTAAAGCTAAACGTTCTTGAGAGGCTTCATCTTTTTCTTTTTTGAGGGCTTCGCGTTCGATTTTGAGCTGCAAAAGTTTACGATCCAATTCATCTAAAGCTTCAGGTTTAGAATCTAATTCAATTTTTAAACGGCTAGCAGCTTCATCGATTAGGTCAATAGCTTTATCGGGTAAGAATCGATCGGAGATGTATCGATTAGACATCACTGCAGCTGAAACGAGCGCTGCATCTGAAATTCGTACCCCATGATGAATTTCGTATTTTTCTTTGATACCACGTAGGATCGATATTGTATTTTCAACATTAGGTTCATTGATATAAACTGGTTGAAACCGACGTGCAAAAGCCGCATCTTTTTCGATGTATTTTTGGTACTCTTTTAAAGTGGTTGCTCCGATGCAGTGTAAAGTGCCTCGAGCTAATGCCGGTTTTAATAAATTGGAGGCATCCATAGAACCTTCGCTAGCACCAGCTCCGACAACCGTGTGCATTTCATCAATAAATAAAATAATCTGGCCGTTGGAAGCCGATACTTCATTTAATACACCTTTTAATCGTTCTTCAAACTCACCGCGGTATTTTGCTCCAGCAATTAGAGCTCCCATATCTAACGCCATAATTACTTTATGCGCTAAACTATCGGGAATATCTCCGTTTACAATACGTAGGGCTAATCCTTCAACAATAGCTGTTTTACCAACGCCAGGTTCTCCAATTAGAATAGGGTTGTTTTTAGTTCTTCTGGATAAAACTTGTATGGTATGTCGAATTTCTTCATCTCTACCAATAACAGGATCTAATTTCCCTTGTTTAGCTTGTTCTGTAAAATCAATGGCGTAATGTTTTAATGCTTCAAAACTTTGCTCAGAAGAAGCAGTTTCAGCTGTTCTGCCTTGTCTTATTTGATTGATTACCTCTTCCAGACGTTTTAAATCAACTCCGTAATTGTTTTCCATTAATGCGGCTTGTAAAAGCCTTTCTACAGTTATGTAAGTATCTTTAGCTTTTTGTGCCAATTGTTCTGCATTGCTCAACGTTTTTAAAAAATCTTGAGAGGCTGTTACCTGAACAGACATTCCAGAAGCTTTGGGCATTTTTGATAAAACGTCATCTATTTGGTTGCGGATGGAAAATAAATCAGCGCCTGCTTGCATTAAAAGGCTAAAAGGCATGCTATCTTTATCTTCTAGCATAACTTTTAATAGGTGCGAAGTAGTTACATAAGGATTGCCTTCTCTAACAGCTAAGTTTTGAGCTTTTTGTATAAACGTTTGTGATATATCTGTAAATTTATCAATTCCCATATAAATCCTCCATTTACTTTTTCAAAAGGGTAGTATTTTTTGGTATTGATTTCAAGTAGAAGTATACATTTTTTTCTAACTTAGAAACCAAAGCAGATAATTACGCATCCCAAAAGTAGGGTAAATGATATTACGTATTTATTGGTGATAATTGTATTTTTATTAAGTGTGGGTATAGATAATCTCAATATACATGGGATAATTAGAGCTATAATAGCGAGCAATATACCTGAAAAATTTAAAATTTTAATAAAGGCATTCGGTAATATAAGTGCAATTATTCCTGGAAGTGTTACTGTTTTTATTCCGGATATGGTTTTACGGAAAAATGTATGTTTTGTTTGACAACATTTTTCGAATGGTTCGAACAGTGATAAGGTAACACCAATGAGTGAAGTTATGATAGAGCAGATGGATACTGTATAAAAAGCTCCTCTAATGTATACAACATGTGTTGCAGAGGCTAATACTTCGATTAACTCGCCAACGTCAACCGATTCTGAAAGCATTTTGTAGAAAAATTCTTTAGAGGTATTAAATACAATAAATAATATGCATAAAGTCCAGATGGTGTAAACGATAGCTGGAATTAAACTTCCCCAGAGGCACGCTTTTTTTATGATTTTGACATCGTTATTAACATAAGTGGTCATATTGTGCAATGATCCCTGAAAACCAAATGATGTGAAGATAACAGGAATGGTTACAGAAAGTATATGTATTCCATCAAAATTAAATTCAGGGAGCTGATTTGCTGATAAGTTGCTTGTTAAAAACATTACAATGAGAAAAAAAGTAATGATTAAAACCATAAACATTTGCTTATTTATTTGAATAAGCGTTTTTGTTGGGATGTATAACGAAACAAAGATTCCAGCGATGCATAAAAATGTCATTGTTTGTTGCTGAATATTTAACACAGCACTTAAGGTAGAAGACAATCCAAAAATGTATGCGGAAATTAGCGAAAACATAAGCAATTTTATTGAGATATCGCTTATTAAACCAAGTACCTTATTACCAAATAATTTGCTGACGTCACTTAGAGAATTATTGGCACATGAATTTATATTTAAATCGCAACGAATGATAGAGCTAACGTAAGTGATTACAGCAAATATGAAAAAGAGTAAACAACTAATAAAAATTCCACACTTTGCTAGAACAATAGGTAACGATATCATACCTGATCCTATGGCTGTTCCAGAAAGTAAACATATAGCTCCTAATTGTTTTTTCATAAAAATTTAATAATCATAGAAAAGTAAAATAAAATGTTGATATTTTAATTACAAGTAATTATTTAAATAAATATTATCATGCGATTACTCTATAAATAGATAGGAATTTGAAGTTGCATTTTTGTTAAACTTAAATCATTCTTAGTAAAACTTATGATAAAAACAGCTGAATATGATTTCAAAGCCATAGAAGCACATTGGCAAGCATTTTGGGCAGAACATAAAACTTTTCACGCTGAGATAGATGAATCCAGAAAAAAGTATTGGATTTTAGATATGTTTCCTTACCCT
This sequence comes from uncultured Opitutales bacterium, assembly GCA_934691225.1. Taxonomy (GTDB): domain Bacteria; phylum Verrucomicrobiota; class Verrucomicrobiia; order Opitutales; family UBA9783; genus UBA1183. The sequence continues at coordinate 1,305 of CAKUSQ010000001.1, read as the reverse complement.
TCAGGAGCAGGATTGCATGTGGGGCACATTGAAGGATACACAGCTACTGATATTTTGGGACGTTATAAGAAGGCGCAAGGATTTAATGTTTTGCATCCTATGGGATGGGATGCATTTGGTTTGCCGGCGGAGCAACATGCGATTGCAACCGGTTTGCATCCATCCATCAATACGAAAAAGAATATCGATAATTTTCGTCAGCAGATGCATCGTATAGGTTTGGGGATCGATTGGGAACGAGAAATTAACACAACAGATCCGGAATATTTTCGATGGACGCAATGGATCTTTTTGCAGTTATTTAAGCATGGTTTAGCATATGTGGATCAAAAACCGGTTTGGTGGTGTCCACAACTAGGAACGGTTTTAGCTAACGAAGAGGTGGTAGATGGCAAATCTGAACGCGGTAATTACCCAGTTGAGCGTAGGCCTTTGCGTCAATGGGTATTAAAAATAACGGCTTATGGCGATAAGTTACTTAAGGGAATTGATTCACTGGATTGGCCGGAAGCAACAAAACGTCAACAGAAGCAATGGATAGGGCGTTCGGAAGGTGGTTTAGTTTCTTTTGAAGTGAAACCAGATATCACTTTGGAAGTGTTTACGACGCGTCCTGATACAATTTTTGGGGTTTCATTCATAGCTATAGCTCCAGAACATGGCTTGATAGATTCGATTGTGTCTATTGAACAAAAACATTTGGTAGAAGATTATCGTAGGCAAGTGGCTGCGAAAAGTGATTTAGAGCGAACGGATCTGGCGAAAAACAAAGCAGGTGTTTTTACAGGAAGCTATGCTGTGCATCCTTTTACAGGAGAACGCATTCCTATTTGGATCTCAGATTATGTACTGATGCATCATGGAACAGGTGCAGTTATGGGTGTTCCAGCGCATGATGAGCGCGACTTTGAATTTGCTCAAACTTATCATTTGCCGATAAAACAGGTTATAACTTTGTCTTCAAATGAAACATTGCCAGCAGTAGGGGAGGGGGTTTTAGTAAATTCAGGAAAGTTTTCCGGACTAGCTACCTTGAATGCTCGGAAGGCAATTTTGAGTGAGCTTGAACATTTGAAGGTTGGTAAAACTACGGTGCAGTATAAATTGCACGATTGGTTGTTTTCTAGACAACGTTATTGGGGAGAACCTTTCCCAATTGTCTGGGTTGAGGAAAAGGATTACAAGTATTTATTAGCTTGTGATCATTCACCATTTAAAGAATTTTTACCTAAAACGCCTATCGCTTATACCGAAAGTGGAAAATCTTTGTTTGCGGTACCTTTAACATCAAAGCATTTACCGTTG